>JBIKIF010000012.1:0-17557 GCA_044361745.1 Holosporales bacterium
CAGGGTTCCTCTGAACACTGACGCTGTCTCCTCTCTTTTGAAGAGCACCGGCGCGCTGTGGACGGTTCCCACCGTTCACAACCTTGTCAAATTTAGAAATAATTGTCAATTATGAATTTAAAATTATCTTTAAATTGACATTTTGGACACTATTTGACACACTTCCGAACGGTGGAAACCGTCTGCTGCGTGTCTAAGTCAGGACAGGAGGGAAGAGGCTGGGGTTGAAGAGAAACCAGACCGAAGGGGTAATAGGGAGGATTGAGGAGAACCCAGACCAACGGGGGGATGGGGAGCTTGGGGATGGAGGGGAGACCGAACCGAAAGGGTTGGAGAGGCTGGCATTGGGGAGAAAGAGACCAAAGGGGGAAAAGGGCCGAGAGATGAAGGTCTGAAATATGAGGGGCCCTCCGGAGATTGCGTCTCAAGTTCAAGGGGTTTGGCTCTATGGTCTGCAAACGGATCCTGAATGGAAATTCTTTCACAAAGCAAAACCTTGGACTCCGTTAGCCCCCGGATTGTAAGCCTCGGGATGATGCTTGGGGCATCTCTCGAAACCTCCCAAGATCTCTTGCGGTCGCCAGAGCCCTCCGCTTCCATGCTTTTTCATTTTACCTCTTGGGGTTTTGGGAAAGATTTGATAGAAAGGAGGCAGTGTTTGACCTTTAATATGGAATTTTCTGCATGGCTTTGAAGATCCGCCTGGCGCGTGCCGGCACCCGTAACCGCCCTTTCTATCAGATTGTTGTGGCTGAAGCGACGGCTCCCCGGGACGGTAAATTTGTAGAAAAAGTGGGATTTTATGATCCGCTGCTCTCAAATACGGCTGAGCGTGTTCGTTTGAATGAGGAACGGATTCGGTACTGGCTTTCTGTAGGGACGCAACCGACAGAACGGGTGGCTCTCTTCTTAGGTCGGGCGGGTATCATTCCTGCCCCTGAGATCAGAAATCGTCCGTCAAAGTCTCAGCCTAAGAAAAAAGCTCTTGAGCGGGCGAAAGCCAGAGCAGAAGCAGCCGCTTCCGCCGCTTAGTCTGGCGGTTTGTTGTGCAAGCTGACCGTCCATCCCCTGGGGGATTCGTGTGTGTGGGGCAAGTGTGTGCCCCCCATGGTCTTCACGGGGCTGTGCGTGTTTCTAGTGCAACGGAAGATCCTGAAGCGCTTCTGGCATTTTCTCAGTTCTATGGGGCATCAACCCAGCCTCTTTTGGGTCCGGGGCGGTTGCTCTTTTCTGAAGGCCCGCGCACCTTTGTTCTGAAATTTGGAGAGATTCCTGACCGGACGGCGGCGGAAGCCTTGAAAGGACAGTTTCTTTATGTGCCCAGGGCAGACCTTCCGGAGGCTTTGGAAGAGACCTTCTATTACGCAGATTTAATCGGTTTACCAGTTCGGGGGGCTGACCAAAAGTCTCTTGGAACCCTTTTGTCCATCCAAAATTTTGGTGCAGGGGATCTTTTGGAAATTCAGCCTTTAGATGGGTCTCAAGACTCTTTTTATCTGCCCTTCCGAAAGGAATATGTTCCCACTGTTTGCCTTCCCAAAGACGGCGTAGAGGGGTTCTTGATCATCGATCCTCCGGTCTGGAGAGATGGTGATGACTGAACCCTTCGCCCCCTTTTCCGTCACCGTCCTCACCCTGTTCCCCCAAATGTTTCCCGGCCCCCTGGGGGAGGCCCTATTGGGGGAGGGGCTGCGGTCTGGTCTTTGGACTTTGAACCCGGTGAACATTCGGAATTTTGCCTTTGATAAATACCAATCCGTCGATGCAGAAGGCTTTGGCGGAGGGCCTGGGATGGTTCTGAGGCCGGATGTGCTGGGGGAGGCCCTGGACCATACCTTGAAGGACTTGGACACCCCTCGGTTAGTCTTTCCCTCTCCCCGTGGAGCGCCTTTAACCCAAAGCCACCTGGTGACCTGGAGTACAGACCGCCGCCCCCTGGTGTTTCTCTGTGGGCGCTATGAGGGGGTGGATGAGCGCATTTTAGAGACCTATCAGCCTGAAGAAATCAGCCTGGGCGACTTTATTTTGATGGGGGGAGAGGTGGCAGCCATGGCGGCCATTGAAGGGTGCGTGCGTCTTTTAGGGGGCGTGGTGGGGAACAGAGAGTCTTTGGTCCATGAAAGCTTTACCGATGATTTGTTAGAGTACCCCCATTATACGCGTCCCCGGATTTGGCGGGGGCAAGAGGTCCCTTCGGTGTTGCTCTCAGGCCACCATGCCCAGATTGCTGCCTGGCGTCAGAGGGAATCCGAAAATTTAACGAAAGAGCGTCGACCAGATCTGTGGACGCGGGGGAAATCTCGTGATATGAAGAATTATACAGAGACTTGAGCCTAAGGAAAGGTGACGATGAATTTACTCCAACAGTTTGATGAGACGCAACGTCAAGCCCTCGTCGCGGGCAATCCGGTTCCCTCCTTTCGCCCCGGTGATACGGTGCGGGTGAATGTGAAAGTTAAAGAGGGCAATCGTGAACGGGTTCAGGCTTATGAAGGTCTGTGCATTGCCCGTAAGAACCGTGGCCTTCACTCCACATTTACGGTTCGTAAGCTTTTAGCCGGGGAGGGGATTGAGCGGGTGTTTCCCCTGTATTCTCCCCTTATTTCCATTGAACGGGTCCGTGAAGGCGTCGTTCGCCGGGCGAAACTTTATTATCTGCGGGATCGTCGTGGAAAGAGTGCCCGTATTGCTGAGAAAATGCGGTATCAACCTCAGAGCGCTCCCAGTTCTCAGGTGGTTGCTCCCGAAGCAACAGAATCTTAAAGAAAGACTCGAGACGGTGAGAGGTCCCCATGGTTCAGCTTCGCCTGCCTCAAAATTCTAGAGTCCAAGAGGGGATCTCTCATCCCCTCAAAGGCCCCTTGGGTGAGGGTGCGAAGACTTCATTCAAAATCTATCGCTATGATCCTGATGGGGGCCGGAATCCTTCCTTGGATTCCTACGAAGTGCCTCACTCTTGCGGTCCAATGGTTTTGGACGCTTTGATTTATCTGAAAGATCATGTGGATTCGACTCTGACCTTTCGTCGGTCGTGTCGGGAAGGCGTCTGTGGATCCTGTGCCATGAACATTGACGGCACGAATACCTTAGCTTGCACAAAACCTATCGCGGATATCAAGGGTCCTGTCCGGATTTATCCCTTGCCTCATCTGCCGGTGATTAAAGACCTTGTTCCTGATCTCAGTCATCAGATTCAGCAGTATACCTCTATCAAGCCTTGGATTCATGCCCCGGAAGCCCCTCCCTTAAAGGAGCGCCTTCAGACCCCTGAAGAGCGGGGGAAATTGGATGGCCTCTGGGAGTGTATTTTGTGTTTTTCCTGTAGCACCAGTTGCCCCAGTTATTGGTGGAATGGAGATGCAGAGCCTCAAAATTACCTGGGTCCCGCAGTGTTACTTCAGGCCCAGCGTTGGCTTGTCGATAGCAGAGACACTGCAACAGAGGAACGTTTGGAGGCTCTGGACGATTCTTTTTCTCTTTACCGCTGTCACACGATTATGAACTGTACAAAAACATGCCCTAAGGGCCTGAATCCTGCGCAAGCGATTGGAAACATCAAACAAAAATTGGCCCGTTTTGTGCTGGTTTTTTGGATCTCTGTTGTCTCCTGTAGCGGGGCTGTGATGGCAAAGGTTGAGGAGATTTACAGCGAACTCCTGGAAGATTCTTCAGGGCCTGAAGAGGATTATCCCTCCGATGCATCAGACAATGATGAAGATGAGGAAGAGGAAGATGAGGAAGAGGAAGAGGAGGGTGACGACGAAAACTCGGAGAAGCCTTCTGAAGACTGAGGCATCTGATTAAAAAACCCTCACAGGACAGGGCCGTCATGTCCTCTCTGGAATTTGGTATATCCCCCCAAATAAACTACACAAGACGCTGCCGAGAGGAATTCTTTTTATTCTTGTCCAGACGAGCCGGATGATTTAACAGTAAGAGATCTGAATGAATTTTCTGAGGGGCTGGAAAAAAGCATAGGAATTGATACATCATTTCTATGTTAAAATTTTGGAATCTCTCAAGAGATCTGCTATCTTGCATCTAGGGCCCCCTGGGGGTGTTGAATCATTTGTGTGTTGAGGAAGAGAATGCTGCTCAAGCTGTTTCATCGTGTGGTCGGGTCGTCCAATGATCGGTATGTTCAAACCCTTCGGCCTCTTGTCGCAAAAATAAATGCTCTTGAGACGGAAGTCTCGGCTTTATCTGATAGCGAACTTCAGGCGCGGACGCCATGGTTGAAAGAGCGCCTCCAAAAAGGAGAGACCTTAGATCACATTTTAGTGGATGCGTTTGCAACCGTACGGGAAGCGTCCAAGCGTGTTCTGGGGATGCGCCATTTTGATGTACAGCTGATGGGCGGGATGGTTCTTCATCGCGGTATTGTGGCGGAAATGAAGACCGGTGAAGGAAAAACGCTGGTGGCCACCTTGCCGGTGTATTTGAACGCGCTGATGGGCAAGGGGGTCCACGTCGTCACGGTCAACGACTACCTCGCATCCAGAGACTCGGAATGGATGGGCCAACTGTATTCATTCTTGGGCCTGACGTCTGGGTGTATTGTCCATGGCCTTTCCGACACGGAGAGGCGGCAGGCTTATCATGCGGATATTACCTATGGAACCAACAATGAGCTAGGGTTTGACTATCTCAGGGACAACATGAAATTGCGGGCCTCAGACATGGTTCAAAGGCCTTTTTCGTATGCGATTGTGGACGAAGTCGATAGCATTTTGATTGACGAAGCACGCACCCCTTTGATTATTTCGGGGCCCGCAGAAGAATCCTCTGAGCTCTATGGATCGGTGAATGCTTTGATGCTGAACCTGGTCCCAGAAGATTTTGAAAAAGACGAAAAATCGAAATCTGTGACCTTCACAGAAGTCGGCCTTGAGCACATTGAAAACCTCGTACGGGAAACGGGTTTGATGCGGGGCGATGCCCTCTATGATCTCCAAAATACCCTGCTGGTTCACCACTTGAATCAAGCGCTGAAGGCCCAGAAAATGTTTACCAAAGATATTGACTACATCGTCAAGGACGGAAAAGTCATTCTCATTGATGAATTTACGGGCCGCATGATGGACGGGCGGCGTTACTCCGATGGCCTGCACCAAGCGATTGAGGCGAAAGAAGGAGTGAAGGTTGAGATTGAGAACCAAACCCTCGCGTCCGTCACCTTCCAAAACTTTTTTCGCCTGTACGACAAATTATCTGGGATGACCGGGACCGCCCTCACAGAAGCCGTGGAGCTTCAGGAGATTTATGGGCTTCGCGTCATTGCGATCCCAACCAATAATTCTTTGCTGCGGAAAGACCAAAACGACGAAATCTACCGCACTTTTCAGGAAAAGCTGACGGCTGTTCTCAAGCTGATCAAAGAACATCATGATCTCAAGCAACCCATTTTGGTGGGGACCACCAGCATTGAAAAATCGGAAGTGTTCTCCCGGGCGCTGACGGCTGCCGGGATCCCCCACTCTGTTCTCAACGCCCGCCATCATGATCAAGAAGCCCTCATTATCGCGGAGGCCGGCGCTCCAGGAAGCATTACTATTGCGACGAACATGGCGGGCCGTGGAACCGACATTGAGTTGGGGGGAAACCTGAAAATACGCCTTAAGAAAGCCCTCGAAGGACTTGAGGATGAGGACGAACGGGCAACGGTGACCCGTAAAGTTCGAGAGCAGTATGATGCGGACAAGAAGGCCGTTCTAGACTCAGGGGGCCTTCTGGTCGTTGGGACAGAGCGACATGAAAGTCGTCGCATCGATAACCAGCTTCGGGGTCGGGCAGGACGCCAAGGGGACCCTGGGAAATCGCAATTTTTTCTCTGCTTGGAGGATGATCTTCTCCGGATTTTTGGAGCAGAAAAACTGGATGACTGGTTGAAAAAGCTTGGACTTGAGGAAGGGGAAGCGATCACCCACCCCTGGATCAACCGGGCCATTGAAAAAGCCCAACAAAAGGTGGAGGCTCGGAACTTTGAGATCCGAAAACACCTGTTGAAATATGATGATGTGATGAATGACCAGCGCAAGGCCACCTATGCCCAGCGCCATTATCTCATGACCAAAACCGATCTTCAGAAAGAGTGTGCGGACATTCGTGCCGACTTGGTAAACCGTTTGGTGGGCGCTGCTGCGCCTGAGAATACCTACCCAGACCAATGGGCTACGGCAGGTCTTCACGAGGAATTGGTGCGGATTTTTGATCTGAATCTGCCTTTGGTCGATTGGACCGCGGAAGACGGCATGAACCGAGACGTTCTGCGAGACCGCGTCCTTCAAAAGGTGGAAGATGTGTATGCCCAGAAAGAGCGCCTGTACGGAGAATCCGTGATGCGTCTGGCAGAGCGGAACATGCTGTTGCGTTTTTGGGATCAGGTCTGGAAAGACCACCTCCACGCCCTCGATCACTTGCGGCAAGGGGTTCATTTACGTTCTTATGCCCAGAAAGATCCTTTGAATGAATACAAACGGGAAGCGTTTGAACTGTTTGAGATGATGCTGGCTCTGGTCAGCGAAAAAATTACAGAATTCCTTTTCCACTTTGAGACTCAACCCGAATCAGCCCAATCTTTGTTGGATGCTTTTCTGGATGATGACGATGCCTTTGAGCACATCTCCTACAATCGGGACGAGGATGATTCAGATCCATTCCCTGAAGGCATGGGGATTTCTCTGGTGTCGGGACCGAAGTCTTCTCAGGCTCTGCCGGAGGGGATGGTGGCGCCTTCCTCTCGCAATGCTTTGTGCCCCTGCGGATCGGGCGAGCGGTTTAAAAATTGTCACGGAAAATTGTAACAATCTGAGGACTTGATTGAGTTCAAAAGAAAGGCGGATCAGACGATGGCAGGTCATTCCCAATTTAAAAACATTATGTATCGAAAGGGTGCGCAAGATGCGAAGCGCGCCAAGGTTTTTACAAAAATCATCCGAGAGCTCACCGTGGCAGCCCAAGGAGGGGCTGACCCTGAGATCAACGCCCGGCTAAGGGCTGCCATCATCAGTGCGCGGGGGGCGAATATGCCCAAAGATACAATGGAGCGCGCCATTAAGCGAGGCGCAGGCGGGGAAGACACCACCAACTACCAAGAGATTCGGTATGAGGGCTATGGGCCGGGAGGCGTTGCAGTCATCGTAGAGGTCTTGACAGACAACCGGAATCGAACCGCCCCAGAAATGCGGTCGCTTTTTAACAAATATGGAGGAGGCCTTGGAGAAACCGGAAGCGTCAGCTATCTCTTCGACCGACTCGGCGCGATCCGGTATCCGGCCACTTTATCGGCGGACGCTCTGTTAGAGGTGGCCCTCGAACAGGGTGCCCAAGATCTTGAGAGTGACGGGGAGGGGCATACCCTCCTGTGTCCCATCGAAGCTTTTGGATCCCTCAGAGACGCTCTCATCCAAACTTTTGGCGATCCTGTGGAGGCACGCTTGTCCTTTATCCCTCAGACCCACACCCTTTTGGGAGAAACCCATTGGGCCAGCCTCGAGAAATTGATCGATGCTTTGGAGGACAATGACGATGTCCAAATGGTTTGGGTGAATGGGGGGCCAGAGCACATGACTTAAATCTAAGGGGGCAGATCAAAAGGACTTGAAGGAGAAGCCCTCTTGTGTCTCAACTCAAGGAATCTTTGCTCTAGATCCCACACAAAACATCAACCTCATACTCAGTCGCGATCAAACTCATACGAAGAGCCCTCCCGGGGCGAGAGGTTCTGAGAGCTTGATCGCTTTTGAAACTCTCCATCAGAGATCCATTTGCAGACCATAGACGCAGACCAGAGGCAGCCTGGAAATGGATACCGGTTCAAGGGTCGAATCTCACGATCGGCATGACATCCATTCATCATCAAATGATCGGGGGCTCACTATAACTTGTACGCATATTTTCTCTAACAATTTGGATCTGAGGATTTTTTTGTCAGACACATAAAAATAAGACTTTGATGCAAAACTGGGGAGGCGTATAATGTTTAAGTCATGATTTGTGTAGGATAAAGTCTGTGGAACGGGTTTTTACAAAATCTCTTTTCGCTGTCACAGCACTGCTTGCTCTGCATTGTCAGAATGCCTATGGGATCTCGTCATCGAAAGCGCAACCCGCTTTAAATTCCCCCCGAGAGGTCAAAACTTCAGGAAAATTAAAACCCTCTCAGCGCAATCACAATGTTTCTGGTTATCACTTTGGGGTTCGAGCCGTGGCGGGCTTTTTTCCCTGGCGTTGGGTCTATGTCGGGGCAACCTCAGGTCTGCCGCCGGTGAATACGTTCTTAGACTCTCCTCTGGCTCATTTGGAATCTCATCAACCTCCCCCCAAAGTCTCTTTTCGTTCAGGGGGGGTGCAGATTGGTGTGCCTGTCAGCTCTTGGATTCCCTATGGCGAGGTTGGGTACGGTTTTTCTGCTCAAAGGAGGGATTCCTCTTTTCATTATTGGGGGGATGGGTTCAATGTCACACCGTCTAAAAGCCTTTTATTCAAACCCAAAATGACTCTCGGAGGGGGCCTTCGTTATTCCCCCAATAAAAATTTGGCCTTGGATTTTTCTTACCAACGGGATGTCACTGTTTTGAAGGAGCCAACAAAGCCTGAGAATCCCCGGGGTCACGTATTTCAGTTGGGAGTGTCTTACAAATGGCCGGTGAAAACTCTCGGGACTGAGAAGAAGGGTGATCCTTCTCCGCGCGCTCCCCTTTCCCCTGGGAAGAGCTCTCCTTTGAGTGATCAGCTTGCTCCGTGAGGCAAGGGGGGGTATTATGGGGTCCTTGGGGTTTTTTTGATATTATGAGATGACAGTTTCTCTGGATACACGTTCTTTTTCAATCTTGAACCACGTGGTCGATGCCTACGTGGAAACTCAAGAGCCTGTGGGTTCCCGTTTTCTTTCTAAACGTTTGGGGATGGCCCTCTCTGCCGCCACTATTCGGAACGTGATGGCTGATTTGGAAGAAGCGGGTCTTTTATTCGCTCCCCACACATCGGCGGGTCGTCTTCCCACAGAGGCGGGAATGCGCTTGTGCTTGGACGCTTTTTTGACTTTTGGTGATTTATCTGCAGATGAGCAGGCTTCCCTAGACGCACAAAGCCGTCAATCCGGCAAAAGTCTTTCGAAGATGTTGGAGGACATGACTCTGACCTTATCAGGTTTGGCCCAGTGTGCAGGCCTGGTGTTTGCCCCTAAATCAGAGGGACCTTTGAAGCATGTGGAGTTCGTCCTCTTAAGCCCCGGGAAGGCTATGGTGATTCTTATTACCTCTGATAGTCTTGTGGAGAATCGCATTATTGATGTTCCGGAAAATCTCTCCCCTTCTGATCTGACAGAAGCCTCGAATTACTTGAACCATCGTCTTGTAGGGAAACGCTTAAACGATGGTCGGAAACTCATTTTTGAGGAAATTGCAAGCGGGCGAACGCAGGTGAATGACTTGGCGGATCAGGCAATCGCCAAAGGTCTAGCCTCTTGGGATGGCCAGGAGAAATCTGGGGAGCTCATTGTCCGTGGCCAAGTCCACCTTCTGAGCAATGTGCGGGAGGTGGATGAGCTGAAACGGCTCCAAACTCTCTTTTCTGCCCTAGATACCCAGCAAGAATTTCTAGGTCTGCTCGACGCAACAATTGACGCAGAGGGTGTTCAGGTTTTTATTGGTTCAGAAAATCCTTTGTTTGAAAAAAGTGGGTGCTCCATGGTTATTGCGCCTTATCGGAACAGCCAAGGTCTCTTGTTGGGGGCTATTGGGGTGATTGGTCCCACTTATATGAATTATCGTCGGATTGCCCCTATGGTTGACTATACAGCTCGCCTTTTGGGACGTATTGTTGGTTAAATAAAAGGAGACACCTGCTTGTGACTTTTGAGACACCTTCCATGGATTCAACTCCAGAAACTCTTTCCCTGGTAGACGAAACGCCTGAAGCCGAGGAACCTTCTGAGATTTCTCTTCTGCAAGAGGCTTTACGCAAAGCAGAAGATGATTTGCTCCGGACACTGGCTGAACTTGATAACGGGCGTAAGCGGGCGCTGCGTGAGCAGGAGGAGACCCGGAAATATGCATTGACTCAGTTTGCACGGGATATCCTGTCTGTTCTAGACAATATGGGTCGGGCTGTTTCATGTTTTCCTGAGACGATTGATGATCCAACGATTCAAACCATTCGCGAAGGGGTTGTTTTGGTTCAAGATGAAATGGTGGGTCTTTTGGCACGTCATCAGATCCAATCTGTTCCCGCTCTGGGAGAGAAGTTTGATCCTCACGTGCATCAAGCGATCCAGGAGGTTTTCTCTCCGGATCAGCCGCCAGGTCATGTGCTCCAGGTTCTGCAGGAGGGATATACCTTGTCAGGACGTCTGTTGCGTCCTGCCATGGTGATTGTGTCGGGGGTGCAGCCAAACGCTGGAGAACCTGCATGACAGTGCAGCGATTCAAGCGGCTGAGCTTTCGAAAGGTCTCCCCAGTCCATCGACGGGTCACAGATTTTATTCCTAACATGATCACAGTGGCCTCTCTCTGTACGGGTCTCACGGCGATTCGTTTTACCTGGCATGGTCTGTTTGAGCAGGCTGTCATCGCCATTATTCTGGCGGGTATTTTAGATGGAATGGATGGCCGCTTGGCCCGCTTCTTTGGCAGCGAGTCAGACTTCGGTGCAGAGCTTGATTCATTGTCTGACTTCATGTGCTTTGGAGTCACCCCTGCGATTTTGCTTTACGCCTCAATCTTTTACACCTGGGGGGCGGTCGGCTGGTCTATTTGTTTATTTTTTGCGACCTGTACGGCTCTCCGGTTGGCTCGCTTTAATGTTCACCGGATTGCGGCGACAAAGATTTCCTGGGGAGGGCAATTTTCCATTGGAGTTCCGGCACCGGCCGGCGCTTTTCTGGGTCTTTTGCCTCTCATGGCGGAATTTGCCTTTGAGGTGTCTCTTCCTGTCTGGTTTTTTGGGGTCTCCATGACGCTGAGCGCTCTCTTAATGATCAGCCGCATTCCAACGTTTGTTCTCAAGAAGGTTCAGTTTTCTCGCAAGCATATGGCTTCTGCCCTTCTGGGGGTCGCCTTGGTGTCAGCAGGTTTTCTCAGCGCCCCATGGGGAACTTTGTGCATTATTGGCCTTGCTTATAGCCTCTCTATTCCTTTGACCCTTATTTATGTGCGTCAACTCAAGCGCCCTAAAGTTCTCTAAGGAACTTCAAAATGTTTCTTTGGGGTCCAGTCCCTGATTTGAGAAGCCCCCGTCTTGTAACGACGGGGGGGGAACTTGCCACCCTAAAATCACCGCTGATTTTCAAGGCTCAGAGCGTATAAATGCAACTCCCTGAGGCTGATGTGTAGACAACTGAGTCTTTCTCGAAAAGCGCTCCCCCTAAGGCTTGGGGGGGCGAGGGGCCAGCATGAGACCCAGGTCCTTCAGCAAGGCATGGGGGACAGGGGCGGGGGCGTTCATCAGCAAATCTTGGGCTTTTTGATTCAGAGGAAAAGCCACAATCTCACGTAAATTGGGCTCATCCGCCAACAGCATGACCATACGGTCTACCCCTGGAGCTGATCCGCCGTGGGGAGGGGCTCCGTATTGAAAAGCCCGAAGAAGTCCACCAAATTGAGCCTCCACCGTTTCCCGGGAATACCCAGCGATTTCAAAGGCCTTGAACATAACTGCCGGCAAGTGGTTGCGGATGGCGCCACTGGAGAGTTCGATCCCGTTGCAGACGATATCATATTGGTAGGCTTTGAGGGTCAGGGGATCTTGGGTTTCCAGCGCCTCGAGGCCTCCCTGGGGCATGGAAAACGGATTGTGGGAAAAGCCAATCTGGCCTGTGATTTCATCTTTTTCAAACATGGGGAAATCGACAACCCAGCAAAAACGGAAGACATTTTGCTCAAGAAGCTCCAGGTCTTCTCCCAGTTTTTTCCGCAAACTGCCCGCCAGTTTTTCCACAAACCCCTTGGCGCCCGCGATAAAGAACACCCCATCCCCCGTGTCCGCCCCCACGGTTCTGGCCAAAGTTTGGGAGTCATCTGGGGTCAGGAATTTCGCGAGGGGGCCTTTCGGGGTCTCCCCTTCGTAGATCAGGTAGGCCAGGCCTGTGGCCCCTTGGGTTTTGGCCCAATCTCCCAATTTCTCGAAGAAGCTCCGGGGTTTTCCTGAGACATTGGGCACACGCAGCGCCCGCACCACACCGCCATCTTTCACGGTGTCGGCGAAAACCGTAAATCCAGTGGCGGCAAAAAAGGAAGACAAGTCATGGATCCGCAGAGGGTTTCTGAGATCTGGCTTATCCGATCCATAGACCGCCATGGCTTCCTCATAAGGAATCCGGGGGAAGGGGGCAGGGGTCACCTCCCGGCCATTTGCGAACTCTTGAAAGACCCCTTCCAAAACCGGCTCAAGGGCGGCAAACACATCCTCCTGGGTGGCAAAGGCCATCTCAAGGTCCAGCTGATAAAACTCACCTGGGGATCTGTCGGCCCGGCTGTCTTCGTCCCGAAAACAGGGGGCGATCTGGAAATACCGGTCAAACCCGGCCACCATCAACAATTGCTTGAATTGCTGGGGCGCCTGGGGAAGGGCATAAAACGTGCCGGGGTTCAGGCGGCTTGGAACAAGAAAATCTCTGGCACCTTCCGGAGAGCTTGAGGTCAAAATCGGGGTCTGAAACTCCAAAAACCCCTGGTCCATCATGCGTCTACGAAGACTGGCAATCACTTGGGAGCGGAGGACAATATTGCGGTGCATCTTTTCCCGCCGAAGATCAAGAAAGCGGTAAGTGAGGCGGGTGTCCTCGGGAAAGTCTCCGTTGCTGTTGACCTGAAGGGGCAGGGGTGCGGCTTCTGAGAGCACGGCCACCTGTGTAACGTGGACCTCAATCTCGCCGGTGCTCATCTTGGAGTTCACGGTCTCAGGAGTACGGGCCACCACTTGGCCGTCGATTCGCACCACACTCTCCGGCTTCAGGCTTTCCATGCTGGCGAAGGCGGGGCTCCCTTGGGCGACCACACACTGGGTGAGGCCATAATGGTCTCGCAGATCGACAAAAAGCAAATTGCCGTGGTCTCGTTTCCGGTGGACCCATCCAGACAGGCGAACCGTCTGGCCAGCGTGCGTGATGTTGAGAGCCCCACAGGTGTGGGTTCGGTATTCATTGGGACGGGGAAACACGGGAGAAGAAGACATGGCGGGGTCCTTGAATCGAAACGAAATCTATCTTGCAGCATGCCATAAACCAGGCCTCAGAGAAAAGGGGGCGGGGGGAGAGTCACACCGTTAAATTTTTCAATAAGATTGACGATAGAAGCGGATTGAAAAAGAGGCGCAAACATTGCAAGAATTAATTTCGTAACCCTGACGGGACATCAAGGCGCATTATGGAACGGTGTTGAGGAGCAAAAGCCCTGAGAACTCTTTGGATTGTCGCAGGCCCCACAGCCAGTGGAAAATCGGCCTATGGGCTCGATTTGGCGCAAGCCATGGGAGGCGTTATTTTGAACGCCGACAGCATCCAGCTTTACAAAGGCCTGCCTCTCTTGACGGCGCAGCCATCAGAAGAAGACCGCTCCGTTGTCCCCCATCGTCTCTACGAAATTCTGGACGAGACGGCGCCGGCCTATTCCGCCACCGCTTGGGTAGAGGCCTTAGGGAGAACCCTTCTGACCACCGATGCGCCCGCCATTCTTGTGGGGGGGACGGGGTTCTATTTATTGGCTTTGACTCAAGGGCTGTCTCCGATTCCCGAGATCCCCCAGGCTGCCTCTGTTCCTTTTGAAGCGTGGCCAACGGAGGCGCTGATGGCGCACCTTTCTGACGTTGATCCTGAACGCTGTAGAGAGATCCAGGCCCAGGACCGGAGACGCTTGATTCGGGCGCTTTCTGTGTGGAGCGCCACCGGCAGGACGCTGAGCTCTTGGCAAACAGAGCCTCGGATTCCCTTTCCTGCCCGCTTTCAAAGCACAGTCTTTCTGCCGAGCAGGGATATTTTGCTGAAGCGAATCGAGGCCCGTCTCCACCAACAGGTTGAACAAGGGGTTTTTGAGGAGGTGCGGGATTTGAAGACGTCTGTCCCGCATCTCGGTGGGGTGACTCGGGCTCTGGGGTTCCAGGCGATTGTGGATTTTTGGAACGGACAATGCTCAAAGGATCAGGCCATCCAAAGAACCCTTGAACAAACCCGCCAGTACGCAAAACGCCAGACCACCTGGTTTCGCCATCAACGATTGCCGTCTGCCTCCGTCAAAGACGTTTTTTAAGCTCCGCCGCCATTTCTCCAAAGGAGGCGGCTTCGGGAAGTCCTCCTTGGGCTAAGTCGGAACGCCCCCCTCCTTTGCGCTGATAGGGGGCGAGAAGCCCATTCAAGAGAACACAGGCATCATAGGGGGCCTTTCCCGCAACCCCCAGCAGAAGACTTGTTTTCTCTCCGTCTCCTGAGGCAAGAAAGATGACTCCATCCCCAAGGGTTCGCTTGCTTTGGTCCATCAGACGTTTCAGGGAAGAGAGATCCCCCCCCCGGACTTCTTGGATCAGTAGCTGGGTGCCTGAAGACAAAATCTCACACGTTGCCCCCTCCTGGGTCCCGATCTGCTGGGCTCGGAGAGTCTGGAGCTCCTGAGACAGGGTGCGCTTCTCAGAGAGAAGGTCCTCGATCTTTCCCCCCAGTTTGGAGGGGGTGGTTTTCAGCAAACGGGCCGCCCCTTCGAAAGCCTCCAGATGATCGTGCACGTAGGCTTCTGCGCCAGCCCCCACCAGGGCTTCAATGCGCCGGACCCCAGAGGCGACGCTGGCCTCTCCAATGATTTTGAACAGACCGATGTCCCCGGTGGCGGCCACATGGGTGCCGCCGCATAGCTCAATCGAAACGGGAGCGCGCGCGTCCTCAAGAGTCCCCATACTCACAACCCGCACGTCATCCCCATATTTTTCCCCAAACAAAGCGAGAGCACCGGCCTCATGGGCCATCTCCTGGGTCATCAGGCGGGTGACCACGGGGTGATTTGCCCGAATCTCTTGGTTCACCGCTTTCTCAATGCCCCAGAGCTCTTCCGCTGTGAGGCGGCTCGGGTGGTTAAAGTCAAACCGCAATTTGTCCGGTGTGACCAAAGACCCCCGCTGCGTCACATGAGGTCCCAGAAGGGTGCGCAGGGCCTGATGGAGAAGGTGGGTGGCGGAATGGTGTGCCCTCAGGCGGGCTCGACGGGCGCGCTCCACCGTTAGAGTGACCGTGTCCTTGAGGCTAAGGTCTCCTGAGGTGACTTCAATCTGGTGAACAAAGAGGCCCCCCCGTTTTTGGGTGTCCCGAATGATCCCCTCCACAGATCCGTTTGCAAAGGTCCCTGTATCTCCCTGCTGCCCCCCAGACTCTCCATAAAATGGGGTCTGGTCTACAATCATTTCCCCTGCTTGTCCTGCCTTCATATGGTCTGTCCGCGCCCCATCCCTCAGGAGCGCCAGAACCTGCCCTTCCCCGGATTCCCCGTCATAACCGACAAAGATGGATGGAGAGAGTTCCTCCCCAAGGGCCATGTAGAGGGTGTCAGGTCCCTGTTCACCAGAGCCCACCCAAGAGGCACGGGCCAGCGCCTTCTGAGCCACCATGGCCGCCTCAAAGCCTTTCAGGTCAACGCCGCGGCCTTGTTCCTTCAAGATGTCCTCCGTCAGGTCCAGGGGGAACCCATAGGTATCATACAGTTTAAAAGCAACAGCGCCTGGCAAGACGGCCCCCTCCGGAAGCCGTCCTGTTTCAGAGGCCAGAAGATGGAGACCGTGTTCCAGGGTCTGCTGAAAGCGCCGCTCTTCTCCGTCCAAGGTTGTCGCGATCAGAGCCTTCGCCCGCCTGAGCTCTGGGTAAGCGTCCCCCATGGTGTCCACCAGAACAGGCACCAAATGAACCAGCAGCGGATCCCGTGCACCGAGAACATAGCTATGGCGCATTGCCCGCCTCAAAATCCGGCGCAACACGTATCCACGCCCTTCGTTGCTGGGCAGGGTTCCATCTGCAATGAGGAAGCTTGCAGAGCGCACATGATCCGCAAGTACTTTCAAAGACGCCCGGACTGTTGGTAGGGATTCCACTTGAATCAGCTCCAAAGCCCGCTCCATCAACGCCTTCAGGATATCGGTGTCGTAATTATCGTAGACCCCTTGGAGAACCGCTGCGATGCGTTCAAGCCCCATGCCTGTATCGATGGACGGTTTGGGCAGGAGAATCCGACCTCCGGGTTGCTGGTCATACTGCATAAAAACCAGGTTCCAGATTTCCACAAATCGATCACCGTCTTGATCTGCGCTCCCAGGAGGCCCTCCAGGAATATGTGCACCATGGTCATAAAAAATCTCTGTGCAGGGGCCGCAGGGGCCTGACTCTCCCATGGACCAGAAATTGTCAGAGGTGGCAATTGGGATGATCTTCTCTGCAGGGAGTCCGGCAATTTTTTGCCATAAGATTTTGGCCTCCGTATCCTCTGCATAGACAGTCACACACAGGCGGGCAGGGGAAATGCCGAACTCTTTCGTCATCAGAGTCCAGGCGAAATGGATGGCCTCCTCCTTAAAATAATCTCCGAAGGAAAAGTTCCCCAGCATTTCAAAGAAGGTGTGGTGACGTGCTGTGAAGCCTACATTTTCCAGGTCGTTATGTTTACCCCCAGCCCGGACACATTTCTGCGCACTGGCCGCCCGGTTATACGGCCGCCGCTCAAGGCCTGTGAAGACATTCTTGAAGGGAACCATCCCCGCATTCACAAACAAAAGCGTGGGGTCATCCTGAGGAATCAGAGGCGCAGACGGAACGACCGTATGCCCCTGGCTTTCAAAAAACGCAAGAAATTTTTGCCGAATGTCTGATGTGCGCATGAATGATGGGGCCCCTTTTAAATCCTACATCCCAAAAATACCATGATTTTCTCATTCTCTCAAACCCTTGTCCGTGGGTGATAGGGGGCAATCAACTGGGGCATATAGCTTGCTTGAGCTGTTTAAAATCATCTGATGATGAGGTTGACTCCACAGCAATGTCATCAACTCTATTGTTGAAGGGTCGCGACAGCGCTCTGTAGGAGAACGTTCCCCTTCAACAGGTTGAGGACCATTCCCTGAGACTCACTTGTACGCAACTGAGTCTCAAATATCCATATAGGGGATATGGAAACGAGTTCAGGGTCTATAAAAAGTCTATAAAAGATCTAAAAGCCAGCTGCGGAAAGTTTTCTTGTGGAATCAAAACCGTGATCAATTGATTGTGAAATAAGACGAACCAGATTCACCAAGAGGGTCTGCGATCAACAGAAAGTCTGCCATTGCCCCTTCAGCCCCATGCCCTCATCTCTAGCCTGAGCCTGACACCCTCAGGACCAACTCAGCCCCATGCTCTCAGCCCCATACCCTCAGCCCCAACGCTTCCTCCTGACACTGTCTCTGTCTTTTTTGAAGAGAGTCGGCGCGCGGTGGACGGTTCCCACCATTCGCAAACTTGTCAAATTTAGAAATAATTGTCAATTATGAATTTAAAATTATCTTTAAATTGACATTTTGGACACTATTTGACACACTTCCGAACGGTGGATCTCGT
>JBIKIF010000013.1:0-17470 GCA_044361745.1 Holosporales bacterium
CGCTTCTGGAGCTTGGAGATCCTTGGGCGTATGGGTCTGCCCGTAGCGCGGCTCAGGCGCTTTTTAAAAGCGCTCCCTCTGTAAGGGATCTGAGCCCCAGCCTAGTGCCGGGATTTGGCGGAGACAAGCCTCCAGAATCCAGCCTTCAAGATCCCCAAAATTTAGACGCTGCTCAGGAAGGCGTTCTGGACGGGGGAGAGGGGGATTTCATCCGGAGGTCCGCCGAGACCCGTCCCTACTTCCGGCTCTCTTCAAAGGATCCTCTCGTCCAAAATGCAGAGGTTCCCTTAAGAGATCCCGCCCAAGTCTTAAGCGGCCAGCACATGGTCGTGACGGAGGGGGATTCCGTGATTCGGACCTGCGTGGAGCCCAAGCCACCTCAAGAACTCATCTGCTCAAAAACCCTGAATCCTCCTCAGTTCCATATCACACCTGCCAAATATTCTAACTGGTGGTGTAAGGAAGGCAATCATCGGCCAGATAATCCAAGCTGCACGGCAAAAGTCTATTACCCTGTGCCCCGTATGTATGAGCCTGAGAAGGTCCATATACAGCCGGAAGTCTGGACCTCCGACTGTCGGGAGCTGGAATCCTTGGCAGCTCGCGGACACACCTGCCGTCTCATCCGAGAAGTCTGCCCCAAGGGCGAGGAAACCCGAGACGTGATGGGGAGGACGGCCTCAGGACACCCCGTCTCCCGCCGGATCACACGGCCCTGTTGGCGCCGTGAGCTGACCTATCAGTGCGCTTATCCCTCCATCGATACCTGTGGCCCTTTGCGTGCCCAAGGGTGCCATCAAATCGGCTCTATGTGTCTCACCAAAGTTCGAGAGGTGTGCGCCGAATGGCAGCAGCGCTTTAAGTGCCCAACAACGGAAGGAGTGCCGCAAAAAATCTGCCGCAGGGGGATGTCCTTTGAGACGCCTCAAGGAGAGAGCACGGAAGGGGCGGGTCAAGATCTGAATGAGGCCCTTTCAAAGCTTTCCATTCTCGGCGAAATCCAAAAAGACTTAAAGGCCAGTGGCGCATCTGCTGTGATTCCCAGCATCTTCAAGGGACAAGGGCGCAGTTGCACGATCGCTTTTGCCGGATTCAAAAACTGCTGCGGGAGCGCTGGTGGCTGGGGCGTGGACCTGGGCCTTGGAGACTGCAGTGGGGAAGAAAAAGACCTGTCCGATCGCCGCAACAAAGGCTTCTGCCATGAGGTGGGAACCTATTGTGCTGAGCGGGTTTTGGGGATTTGCACCCGCAAAAAGCGCAGTTTTTGCTGTTTTCCCAGCAAGCTCTCCCGCCTCCTTCATGAACAGGGACGCGCTCAACTGGGTCTTGAGTGGGGAGAGGCAGACAGTCCTGAGTGCCGGGGATTCACGGACTCTGAGATCGCGCGTCTCAATTTTGATCAGCTCGATCTTCGGGAGGTCTTTGACGAGGTATCTGCCAAAGTGCGCCTTCAGGCGACGCGGGTGGTGCAGCGCAACCTGGAGACCCGCATCTCTCAAATGACGGAGGGCTTCAAGAATAAACCCCAGGGAGAGACTCTGTGATGTCCATGAATTTTCTGTGTTTCTTAGGTGTCTTCTGTCTCTGGGCTCCTCAAGGTGGGCAGGCCTCCTTCTACGATCAGCACGCCCAGGGATGGCACTGGTATGAGATGCTCCCTGCGCCTGAACAACCAAAGCATCAAAAAGAGCCCAAGGGGTCTGCGCTTTCGCCTCAAGCACAACTGAAGGCTTTTAAAAAACAGGTGGAAGCGCTGAAGGCAAAAGCCGTGATGGACCCCACCTTCTCAAACGTCAAGGCCTACATGGAAATCCAGAAAGAGCTCATGGACAGGTCCTCCCGCTTTGCTCACAAGTGGCTGGAAATTGTGTTCCAGAGGCCTGAGCTGGACTACACTCTCACGCACCCGACTTCTCAAACAGGTCGTCACGTCTATAGCGCCCAAAAACAACGGGAAGTGGCGGCAGGGATTCGGGCGCTTTCGAAAACCCATGGACTGTTTTTCTTCTTTTCCAGCGCCTGCGAGTACTGCAAGGCCTTCGCCCCCATTGTTCAAAGCTTTTCCCGAAAGTACGGCTGGAAGGTTTTGGCGATCAGCATGGACGGCTCCCGTCTTCCGGAGTTTCCTGACGCCATTCGGGATAACGGCGCGGCGATGCGTTTAGGCGTGAAAGCTCTGCCAGCGCTTCTGGCTGTGGAACCGAAGTCAGATGCAGTCATTCCCCTGAGCTATGGCCTGAATACCCACGACCATATTGAAGAGCGCATCCGCGTTCTCTTTCTTCGGAGACAATCATGAGACAATTCGTGAGGCTTTTGGTGAGACAGTGGATTTTTTTAACCCCCTTGGTTCTTCTCAGTTCTGTCTCTGTCAGGGCTGATGTGGGCCAGGATTTGACGCGTTTCTTTAACAAGCTGGGAGGGGCCGCCAATGTCAGCAACCCTGGTGCTTATAAAGACCAGACAGCCGGATATTACACCGGCGGCAATCTCTTTGCCCGGACGCAAGTGCATACGTCTCAGCTGGCGACCATTCAGATGCCTGATTACCGAGCCGGCTGCGGCGGCATTGATATGTTTATGGGGGCGTTCTCTCATATTAGCTCCGAGAACCTGATCCAAGCTCTGAAGGCTATTGGCTCGAATGTGGGAAGTTACGCGCTTCTTTTGGCTATTGAGACCATGAGTCCTCAGATCAAAAACATCCTCACGGAACTCAACGATTTGGCCCAGAAAATCAATCAGTCCAACATCAATAGTTGCGAGATTGCAGCCACCACCTTGGGCGCCGTCTGGCCGAAGTCGGATGCAGCTCAGGGGCAGCTCTGTAAAATGATTGGATCTGACCACAAGTACGGCGGCTTCTCTGATTATGCAGCCGCTCGCCAAGGATGCGGCGCGGACGGAAAACGGGAAGGCGTTCTTCAAGCGGGAAGCGCAGATCCTCGGTTTAAAAGCATGCTGGGAACAGAGTTCAACCTGGCTTGGAAAGCGATTCAAGAAAATGCCTTTCTCAGGGGCAACCGGGCTTTGGCAGAGTTCTTCATGTCCCTATCCGGGACCATCCTCTCTCACAAAAATGCTGAGGGAGCTTATACTCTTCAAACGAAGGTCTCTCTCGCCGATAAGGAGGCGCTGCTATCGGCCATTCTCTATGGGGGTGAGGTCTCCATCTATCGCTGCCGGGATCCTGAGAAATGCCTTCAGGTCTTGGAAGCCCCCCTGGTGATTGACAGAGCCCATTCCTTGGTGGCGCAAGTCCGTGAAGTACTGCTTTCCATTCAGAGTAAGATTTACGACGATCTCCCCTTGAGTGAAGCGGAAATCGCCTTCCTCAATGGAACCCGTCTGCCGTTCTACAAGATCCTGAACGTGGCCACAGCGTACCGCAGAGGGGGTGCGCCCATCGACGTTTTGGATTACGCGGAACTCGGGGCCATTGATATTCTGTTTCAGTACCTCTCAGAAATATTGGACGTGATCCAGGAAAGCGTGAATCACCTGGAGATCTCCCAAGTGGACGATGCACAAATCACCAAGTTCCAGAAAGCATTAGAGGCGGCCCGTTCTCGGGTCACCCAGAGACGCTCTGCAAGCTTCAAGCAAATTGAACAAGTGATCAGTATCGTCTCAAAGACAGAGCTTTTGGAGAAGAACCTGATGGTCAAGGCCGGCGCTTTGAGCGCAGGAGGGGGCGCATGAATTTTACCCTCGTGACTTACGGCGCGGGTGAGGTTCTCCAGACCACCTTTAACGCCATTGCCGCTGTTTTAAATTCCCAAACAGGGACTCTGTATCAACCTTTGGTCCGCCTCAGCCTGGTGGTCGGCCTGGTCTGGGCAACCGCTCAGATGGTCTACGGGGATAAGGCCAAATTCCTTCACGCTTGGGCGATGCCTGCCTTTTTAGCCCTCAGTCTGTTCTTCGGGCCGACCTGCCGGCTTCATATCCAAGATCCTGTTTCAAATGTCCACTTTACGGTGGACCATGTGCCTTGGGGTCTGGGGATGGTCTCCGGCGTCATCAGCCAGATTGGCGACACGCTCACACGAGAGATTGAGAAGACCTTCTCTCTTCCCGATGATCTGAAATACCACAAGACAGGGGCTGTCATGGCCTCCAACGTGATTGCCGGCGCTAAGACGTTTCAGGTGACGAATGCGGACTTGGCCGAGACGTGTAAGTCTTTCATGACCCAGTGTGTGGTTTATGATGCGCTGTTGGGCCGTAAGTACACGCTTGATGATCTCCGTCAAAGCCCTGATATCTGGAAGCTGGCATCCACAAATCCATCACCAGCTCGGTGTTTCACTTATAAAGAGCCCGGTCGTGGGAAGGCTCCACAAATTGTGACCTGCCAGAGTGGAGCCGCCCTTCTCGGGAATCTTCTCAAGCAAGATGTACAAAGAGCTTTCTCCCTTTTTGAATCAAAAGTCTTGGGCTCTCATACCCAGAGAGCTTCTGGCGTCGCAGGCGCTGCCCTCAAACAGTATCTGCCAGGCGCTTTTGATTACATGACCCGCATGGCCAAGAGCGCGGAAGAGACGATGCTTCAGCAAATGATGATCTACAGCGTGGTGGACGCCGTTGAGACCCATTCCACAGCGCTGGGGAATGCGCCAAACTTTGCCGTGAGGCGGGCTTATCTCAGCCAAAGAGCGACTCAAGAGACTTTGGGAGGTCTTGCCGCTCACAAACTCATTGCTATGAAGAATGTGATGGAGGCCCTCATTTATGCCGCCTTTATCTTCATCTTGCCGCTTGCTCTTTTGCCGGCAGGTTGGTCCTTTATTGGCAGATGGATTTCTCTGGTGATGTGGGTGCAGTTGTGGCCGCCCCTGTACGCCATTTTGAATTTCATCATGAACGTCTCCTTGAGATCCAAAGGAGCCGCCCTTGTAGCCAGTTCTGGCGGTATCACCCTTGGAAACGCCGTGGGATTTATCAACCTGCATGCAGACATGGCGGCCCAAGCAGGGTTTTTGACCATGGCGGTGGGCTCTTTGGCCTACGCCTTGGTGAAGGGGGGCGCATCTAGTTTTGTGCATTTGGCCTCTCACCTTGGCGGCCCTGCCACGGCGGCGGCGAGTCAGGCTTCCGAATCACAGATGTCCGGGAACTATAGCTTTGGTAACGTGAGCAGTGGGACGGTTCAGGCTCAGAACACGACCTTTGGTCAACAGATGTGGTCCCCTAGTTACAGCGGGGGGTCTTTTGCCCAAAATGACGGCACCGTCAGCCGCACGACAACCGCTGGAGATGGGCACATTGTGAGTATCTCAGGCTCTCAGCTGAGATCAGGTCTCCAGCTCTCTGAAAGTCTCAGTCAGAGTTATACGGAACAAGCGTCCAAGGCCAAGGCCCAGTCTGAGAGCCAGATGGTGGCCGCCACAGAAGCCCAAGCTTCTCACAACCGTTCTCTTCTGGAACTAAGCCAGCACCAATCCCAGCAAACCTCCAGGGGCGAAAGCCATTCCGCAGGTGTGACGGCCTCCACCAACCAAAGCTTCCAAAAGCTGGACAGTCTCGTGAACCGTTTTGCAGAAGAAAAGAGTCTCTCAAAAGAAAGCGCCACACAGATCCTTGCCGCTGCTTCAGCCGCTGTGAGCGCGAGTGCAGGTTTCAATTTTTTAGGCAATAGTTTGCAAGGGTCTTGGAACACAACCCTTACGGGACAACTGCAGGGAACGCGAGGCAACCGAAAATTGTTTGCAGCAGCTCAGGATTACACCAAGCAGGAGAGCTTCCAAGAAGCGTTTTCAAAGGCGTCTCAGGCTGCTCATGACATACGCACGTCAGAACTGAGTGATGAGGGGAAGCGCTATGTCTCAAGTCTGAATGCTTCATCTGAGAAATCAAACCAATACCGTCGTGAGGCGAGTGCGAACCTTCAAAAGTCCCAGTCTCTGTCTCAGATGGCCTCATTCACAAAGCAGAATTCTGGCAGCATCAATGCGAACTTAAATCAAGAATACGTGGAATGGCTTCAGACCCAAGAACTTCCTCATTCTAAGGGGCCAATGGGGATCACAGAAGCCGAGGTGGTTCTGTCTTCGAGGCCTGAGTTGGATCACGCGTATCAGCAGCTCTTCTTGAGCGAGAAGATGGCCGTAGCTGAGGATCCAAGGCAGGGCTTTCCATCGTCTCCTGAAGCGTTACGTCAAACCTTTGAGCGTCAGGCTCAGAACCTTCATAGATTACCCCCACCCAACGAGGCATCGATTCAAGGCCAAGCACAGAGTTTGGGTTTTGGGGAGAACTTTAAGGTCGATGATGGGTTTGCTCAGAACATTGGCGCTCACATCACATCCGCAGAAGCAAGCGCTTCAGTTTTTAAAGAAGACCTTCAAAAGAGAGGGCGCGTCAGCCAAGAGAAAATGACACGGAAGACCCGATGACGATTAGCGCGCCTCAGGATCAATCGGACCGCTCAGAATGCCTGCGGATCTGTTGGCAGCGTATTGACTCAGTGTTACAAAGCCGGGCTTGGGGCCCGGAGGAAGGCAGGCATGTGGATCATGATGAAACAGTTGAGGGCTTGGAATCTTGGAAACCAATCGGACCCAAAAGATGCCTGCCCATGTGGACGCCACATACATCCCGCAGAAAAACTCTAACAACAGAGCTGGATGACACAAAAAAACCAGCATTCCTGAGACAAAAGATGCAGTCAGGCTGGACGCCCGAATCCATCGCCGAGTCTCAAAATACGCATCAAACTGTTCAGGTGTTACCTTCTCAGAGATCAATAGCAGCTCCGGGTCCGATCCCTCAGAAGGCCTTATTTTTAGAACGTGGTGGCTTAAAAGATCGCCCACAGTCACAAACACAACATAAAAGGCAGCACCCCAAAGGAAATCCCCGAAAACGACTCCAAAACCAATGGCTAACACAACGGCAATGGCCACCAAAGTCTTGCGAGATTCAAAAGGATCATGGCCCGGAATCAAGGGGGTCTGGAAATAATTCACAGGCCCACGCCTGCAAGAGCAACGCCCGCAACCATGGCGTGAAGAAGAATCTCTCATGGGGTCCGCCTTTCTGTGGGTCTTCTATCATCCGTTTAGCGACTGTTTCAAATCCTAACCGAAAGGGGTTGTGATGCGTCCCTTTCATCTATTCACCCGTGGGGGACAACTCGCTGTCCATCAAGTGCGCATGCTCAAGCAGATCTGCATGGTGACTCTTGCACTGTCCCTGGCAAGCGGAATCAGCTGGGGTTTGGTCTCGGCTTTGCGACATTCGGACGTGATTCCTTGGTCCCTCGCCAAAGATTTTTGGATGGCTTCGTTTCGTGTGGGGACAACTTTGGGCGATCCCACAAAATTAACCCAAGAGGTGAGACTCGGAAGCCGACATGTTCAGAAAATGTCCACCCTTTCCTTCCTCAAAAATCCTTGGGTCAAACAACAGATGCGCTTGGTGGACACAGAAATAGCCCGCATCCTCCACCAGATGCTGGGCGTCTTTGGGGCTTCTTTCCTTCTCATCTTGTGCTTTTTTATTCTGAGGGGCCAGAGAACCCTTCAAAAAAAGCGCGAGCGGGGAGCTGTAATCCTCCCGCCTAAGACGCTGAAAAGTCTCATCCGAAGAAAACGTCAAGCGTCTGATTTGACCTTGGACGGCCTTCCCCTTCTGAAGAACAAAGAAACCAGTCATATCCTTCTGACCGGCACCACAGGAGCCGGAAAAACCAATGCATTCCATACGCTTTTGCCTCAAATCCGAAAACGCGGCAACCGTGCCCTTGTGGTGGATCTGACAGGGGACTTTGTGAATCGCTACTACCGCGAGGGGCACGATATTCTGCTCAATCCTTTTGACGGGCGAACGGCTCTCTGGAGTCCTTGGGGAGAATGTTTAGAAGAGCCCCACTATGATGCCTTAGCCGCCGCTGTCATTACCAAGTCCGACACATCGGAACCGTTCTGGGAAGAGGCGGCCAAGGCTCTGCTCTCAACAGCTCTGAAAGAACTCGCACGGCAAGGCGTGCGCAGCGTGGGCCGTCTTTATGACATTCTCATTAAGGAAGACTTGGGCGTTTTTGCAAAATTCTTCCGAGGCACAGAAGCCTCAAGCTACGCCCATCCCGACGGAGAGAAGATGACGCTGTCCATCCGGGCCACCCTTGCAAACGCCCTTCAAGGGTTTCGGTATCTGGCGGAACCTGTAGAGGGACAAGGGTTTGCGATTCGAAGGTGGATTCAAGAGGAAGAAATTCCAGACCAGTGGCTGTTCTTGAATGCCAGACCCGACCAGAGGGAAACGCTTCGGCCTCTTTTAAGCTGCTGGATCGATACGTCCATCTCAAGTCTGATGACCCTTCCACCAAGTCCAAACCGGCGCCTGTGGTTTATCCTGGATGAGCTTCCCTCCCTTGCCCTGGGCCTTGCTGAAGCCCGGAAATACGGCGGATGCGTGATGGCAGGGGTGCAGAGCATTTCTCAGATCTCAAGCACTTACGGAACAAACTTAGCCCAAACCCTTCTGGATCTCCTTAATACAAAGATCTTCTTCCGAAACACAGACCCCACCACCACAGCCTGGATCTCGAAGGTTCTGGGAGAGTGCGAGCTCACCGAACCTATCGAAAACCTTTCTTACGGCGCCAACACCATGCGCGACGGGGTCAACCTCGCCCAACAGACCCGGACCAAACCCCTCGTGCTACCGTCAGAAATCGGCGCCCTCAAAGACTGTGAAGCCTACATCAAACTCCCAGGCGCTCTCCCAGTGACAAAAATCCAAATGAGATATAAAAATTTTTGAAAGCTGATTTTGAGGAAAGAGCGAGATTTTTAATTTTGCTCCCCTTTTGCTCCCCCGTGGTTTTTTAAACCAGCCAAGATTTCCTGAAACCCGCGGAAAGTCTGGTGGGCGCTGGGGGGTTCGAACCCACGACCCGCTGATTAAGAGTCAGCTGCTCTACCAACTGAGCTAAGCGCCCGCATAAAAACGGAAGAACGATTTGATTTGTGATAATTCAAAAAATACCTGAAAAGAGTGCCAAGGGCCCAAACCTGTAGGAAAGGCCCCCAGAAAGTAAATTTTTTAACGTTTGGAGAATTGGAAACGTTTACGTGCTTTGGGTTGACCGTATTTTTTACGCTCAACAACACGGGAGTCGCGGGTCAAAAATCCTTGACTTTTCAGGGAGGTTCTTAAAACAGGATCAAAAGACACGAGGGCTTTACTAATGCCGTGGCGTACAGCGCCTGCTTGGCCCGAAAGACCACCACCCACAACAGTGCACCACACATCAAAATGACCCTGACGACCCACAGCGCCAAAAGGCTGAGCCACCATCATTTGAAGAACGGGACGGGCAAAATACGCAGACCCTTCCCGACCGTTTACAACCACTTTACCAGATCCTTGACGCACCCAAACACGGGCAATAGCATTCTTTCGTTTGCCTGTCCCATAAGCACGCCCCTGAGCATCGACCTGGCGTTCATAAACTTTTTGCTCAGGCTGCGGACCCACCATCACATCGGCGAGCACCTCTTTCAGATCTTCCAGCTGAATGTTTTCCATTCCCTGATGCTCCTTAGCGTTTGTTTTTAGGGTTAAGAGAGGCGATATCCAAGATTTCCGGATTCTGAGCAGCATGGGGATGATCACCCCCTGCGTAGACTTTCAGGTTTCCCATTTGTTTGCGCCCCAAAGGACCCCGGGTAATCATCCGCTCTACAGCTTTTGTTACGACGCGCTCTGGGAATTTACCGTCTAAAATGGCCCCCAAAGTTCTTTCTTTGATTCCACCCGGATATCCCGTGTGCCAGAAAAATTTTTCATTTTCCCGCTTGTGACCCGTCAACTTAATTTTATCTGCGTTGATAATGACAACAAAATCACCACAATCAAGATGGGGAGAGAAGGTTGGCTTGTGTTTCCCGCGCAAACGCATCGCCACTTGACTGGCTAAACGGCCAAGAACCAGATCCTCAGCATCAACTAACCACCATTTTTTCTGGATATCGCCAGCTTTTAATGCATAAGTCTTCATAGGTTCTTCCTCACAACTCCTCCAAACGCAGGCAATCCTGATCTTCCTTCTAACCAAACCCCTCCCAAAAGTCAATTGCTGACCTAGATTTTTTTTAAACAGGTCATTTTTTATTTTCAACCCGCCCTGAAATCGTTTAGGAGTTTCATGAGCCTTCTTTAGTCAGGACCCCTGCATACCGATGAATCCAAGCAAAACATCACTCTGGATCTCTCTCTTTCAGCTGGGCCGCTTTCAGGCTCCCTTCGGAGCCGGGCTTTTGTTCTGGCCCTGTATGTGGGGCCTCACCGTGGCATCAGAGTGGCCTCCCCCTTGGGAAATGCTTTGGGTTTTTGCCCTAGGCGCCCTTCTTGCCCGTGGGGGTGGATGCGTTTACAATGACTGGGTTGACCGAGATATTGATCGCTGTGTCACGCGGACCCGAAATCGCCCCCTTGCCTCCGGCAAACTGGGATCTATCCATGCGTTGTCTCTCCTCCTATTCTGTGCTGCTTCTGCCCTGGCTCTTTGCTTGTGTCTTCCTCCGAAGGCTCAGGGACTTTCGTGCCTGTTGGCTGTCTTGGTGCTTCCCTACCCATGGCTCAAGCGCATCACTTTTTGGCCACAAATTTATTTGGGAATCCTGTTCTCCGGAGGAGTTTGGGTGGGGTCTCTAGCGGCCCAAGGGAAAAACTCTTTTCCTTGGATCACCCTGTCCCTTCTCTATGGAGTAGGGATTTTTTGGACACTGGCCTATGACACGATTTACGCCTATCAAGACCAGTCAGATGATCGGGATCTCGGCCTCAAATCAACGGCCGTTTTCTGGGCTGGACAAGGCCACCGATTTCTCCAGGTTTGTTGGCTTGGAATGATTCTGGGTCTCCTAGGGGTTGGCTTTTCTGAATCTTTTTCTTTCGTCTATTATCTCAGCCTTCTTCCTCTGCTCGGCCATCTCTTCTGGCAGAACCGCACCCTGTGCCTAACAAACCCAGGCCAGTGTTTGAGACTCTTCCACTCGAATCAATGGATCGGCTTGGGAGTGAGCCTATCTCTGATGATCGGAACTTCTTTCGCCCGAATCCCTTGACATCCCATTGAAGAAAACGAACAGTCTCTCAAACCACACAACCTAAAGGACGCCCCCGATGAGCATCTCTCAGCAAACCCGGGCAGAGTGGATTGCAGACCACCTGCAATCGCAGCTGAACCCCACAGCGTTAGAAGTGATTGACGAGTCCCCCCTTCATGCGGGACACGCAGGCGCCCCTCAGAGCGGGGAAAGCCATTTCCGTATTCGCATATCAGCTCAGGGCCTTGAGGGGCTTTCAAGAGTCGCCCAGCACCGCCTCATTTACGAAACCCTCCAAATGGACACAGGGATCCTACACGCCCTCGTGATTGAGATTGTGTAAACTCCTCAAGCATGACCAAATCTTTACTCAGCGCGATGCTTGAATCGCGCCGAAGTGATTTGATGAATTTTAGGTGACGATCCTGTCTTGCGAAAGTGATTCTGGCAAGAAAAATAAATATTCCAAAGCCCTGTAATGCTCCCCCAAAAAAGCCCGGATACGAATCCCCAGGGACTCGTTTCTATAAACTTATCTAAAGACGCCCCCAAGAATCCCCCTAAAGTCACAGCAGCCCCCCATTCGAGAGCCATTCGCCATCCCCAAGACCAAAAAAACCCAACCCTATCGTAATTTTTTTCAGAAGAGGACGGCTCCGGCGGCTGTGCTTTCGGGCCTTTTTTTAAATCAAAATTTTCTGACATAAGCATTCCCTGTTTTCTATTTTTGCCCCCTCAGCGCGGGAGCGTTTTTCTATTGAGGGCCACCGTTGATCGGTGATCCCTTCAAATGGGGACAGAGGCCTGCGCCACTTGATCTCTCTATCGGATTAAAACTATTTAAAAGGGGAATCAAGTCTTTCGATTCAAACGGGCTTTTAAGATGCGCATATCTTTCCAAGCCTCCCTCTTTTGTCCGGGGGATCGCAACAAATAAGCAGGGTGAAACGTTGCAAGAACAGGGATTGAGCTCTCCAAATAAGGGCTCGTGTGATCCGTCCAAAGACCCCGCAAACGGGTAATTCCTTCTGTGCGGCCCAGCAAAGATTTGGCAGCGACCCCGCCAACAACCAAAATGACCTCCGGTGCGATCAAGCTGATGTGCTTTTGGATGAAAGGCAAACAGAGGGCAATCTCACTGGAAGAGGGCTGACGATTGCCTGGAGGCCGCCAAGGAACAATGTTACTAATGTAGACGGTTTCCCGGGTCAAGCCGATGGCTGCAAGCATCTTGTCCAAAAGTTGACCGCTAAGACCCACAAATGGTTTGCCTTGAAGATCTTCGTCTGCCCCGGGAGCCTCTCCGATCACCATCACACGAGCTTTTGGATTCCCATCAGAAAAAACCGTTGTGGTCGCCGTGTCTTTTAAGGCACAACCTGTAAACTGCTCAAGGGCACGACGGAGATCAGCAAGCGTTCCAAGGGAAGCCAAATGCTTAGGGTGCGATACGTCTTGAGAAGCAGCCCCTGTCCCAACACCCAGGAACGGTCCTTCTTGTCCATGAGACTTCAAGACGGTTTGGGTCACTGGTAGCGGTCGTCCTCCCTCAAAAGCAAAAGGCCGAGGAGATGATCCCCACACCTCATCCACACCCCATTCGTGATACCAGGATACTAGGGGCCCGATCCCTGACATTGGATATCCTCCCTCTGAAACGCGCCGCCTCGGATCTTGCCTTAATTCAGCCTTGAACCATAAACGATCCTCCACCCAAAAACAACAGAACGCCTTGTAACCCCAGATAGCTCTCGGGGATGTCTTCTTGTGCATCCCCATCAATTCAAAAGAATTAATCAAAAAGACATGAAATGGATAATTCATGGTGAGTTCGTCGGATCGCCTCAGCCAGCAAGGGAGCGATCGAGAGAATTTGAATTTTCTCAGCGCTTTCAGAGTTTTTCAAAGGAATACTGTTCGTCACCGTCAATTTTTTGAGGGAAGAGTTCCGGATGCGTTCAAATGAACGGCTCGAAAGAACCCCGTGGGTCGCATACCCATGAACCTCCGCAACGCCATGAACAATCAGGGCTTCGGCAGCCTGACACAGAGTTCCAGCGGAATCCACAATATCATCTATCAAGATCGCCAGACGACCGGCCACATCCCCAATGACATGCATGACTTCGCTTTCTCCAGGACGCTCCCGACGTTTATCGATAATCGCAAGCTCCGCATTGATCCGTTTCGCTAAAGAACGTGCACGCACCACACCTCCAACATCGGGAGACACGATCAAAACTTTTTGATCCTGAAAAGTCTCTTGAATATGCTTTGCAAAGAAGGGAGTCACATATAAATTATCCACAGGAACATCAAAAAACCCTTGAATTTGACCGGTGTGGAGGTCAAGAGCCAAGACCCGATTGACTCCAGCAACTGTCAACAAATCCGCAACAAGCTTTGCAGAAATGGGGGTTCTTGGGCCGGATTTGCGATCCTGGCGTGCGTATCCAAAATAAGGAATGCAAGCGGTAATTCTGCCGGCAGATCCCCGCTTCAACGCATCCAAAATCACCAAAAGTTCCATCAAATTATCATTTGTGGGAAAACAGGTGGACTGTAAAACGAAGACATCCTCACCCCGGATGCTCTCATGAATCTCAACAAAAACCTCTTCATCCGCAAAACGCGTAATGGTCGCATGGGTCAAAGGAATCCTAAGAATTTGACTGATCTCCTCTGCCAAACCAGGATGACTCGTTCCCGAAAGAATTTTCATGAGCAGACACCCCCTTAGCCTCAGAACCCTCACCATCCGCCCCCCCTCACAAACAGGGAAACACAGCAACTCCGAGTCTCATCCTACTGATTTTTAGAAAGCAAGGGAAGGAAGGCTATAGAATTCCTTAGGTCCTATGGAATCCGACGAAAAATCCCTATTGATCTGAGACAAAAGCTCTCCCGGGAAATTCAGACTCAGTTGCGTACAAGTGAGCACAGGGACGTCGCCCGCTGGCCTGAGGTGCGCCCAGGGGAAGCCTTGGACTCCTTTATCTCCAAGATTGTCCGGGGATTTTTGGCAGTTTGATACGGACAATAGTTAAAAACCCCCCAGACAGTCATGGGCGTTACGCAGAGGTCTTCTTTGTGAATTTTCAATTTTGAACTTTCAAATTTTTCATATTCATATTACAAACATGTCTTAGAAATGCCGGATTAGCTCAGCTGGTAGAGCACCTGATTTGTAATCAGGGGGTCGTTGGTTCGAATCCGACATCCGGCACCAGGGTTTCCGCGGGTTTCAGAAAATCTTTCTTGGTTTAAAAATCCCCAGGGGCGCAAAAGGGGAGAAAAAATGAAAACCTCATTTTTCTCTGAAGAGAGACTCTCAATTTTTTTGTATCTCATCTGGATTTTCGTCACCGGGAAAGCCCATGGGAGTTTGATGTAGGCTTCGCAGTCTTTGAGAGTACGGATCTCTGAAGGCAAGACCAAGGGTTTGGTCCGGGTTTGGCTCGCAAGGCTGACGCCGTCCCTCATGGTATTGGCACCATAGGAGAGATTTTCCATAGGTTCCGTAAGCTCACATTCTCCGAGAACCTTCGAGATCCACGCCGTTGTGGTGGGGTCTGTGTTGCGGAAGAAGATTTGTGTACCCAAGAGATCCAGAAGAGTTTGGACTAGGTTTGTTCCGTATAACTCTGACTGAGACTTTCCGAGAGCTGGAGGTTTGACCTGAGGGTGGAATTCGAAATGTTCAAGAGATGCTCCCCGCTGGCCGTCGATGTCCGGCTCGTGGTGCCGTCATTTTGTGAGAAAGATCCCAACACAAAGCGTTTCGGATAGGTGTGAGCTTTGTCAGTTCCTTTTTGAGACAGGTGCTCCCAAGTGTCTTTGGGGTGAGGCTACAAAGCTGACAGAACTGACAGCTGGGTCACAAAGATCAAAGCTCTGCTTCCCTGAGGAGAGAAGCGGAGCTCAGAAGGTCTTTATCTAACGAGACTCAAAATTCAGTGAGGCTTCTGTCAATGGCATTCCTAAGAAGTGCTTACTCAAACCCTCCTCTATCATCAATGGCGGCTGCCGCGGAAGCAGGTACAGAAGCCTCCGGTTCTTTGGGAAGAAAAGTTTTGATCAGGGACATCATGGCCTCCTCAAATCCCGGTAAGAATGGGTAGAGGTCCCCAGGAGACTCACTTGTGAGATTTTTTAATTTGAATGCAATGGCTTCCGGATGCCCTGTGCTGATCAGCTCATCACACAAAATTTGCATCTTCTGATGCGTCCATGGGCAACCCAGTGACAATGCGCTATGTTCTTGGCAGTTGTCTCCCCCCATAGACCCCTGGATCCATTGTCTGAGAGACGTTTGGGTCCTTTGATCTTGGCGAGACGCATTGAGCTTCTCAAACATTTCAGAGTCTCGGGGGTAGCCAAATACCCCATGCTTATATCCCATGATGCGGCTATTGATCGCCCATTCATCTCCTTGATCGGCCAAGGTGTCAGTGAGCTCACGCTCCTTTCCGGGAACGTAGGGGTAGCCATAGTACCCAAAACTATATCCATCGATGCTTCTCTTGATCGCCTGTGTATTTCCTTGAGCGGCGAGAGCCTCATTGAGCTTAAAGGCCTTTTCGAGATTTTTGGGGTAGCCATAGTCCCCATACGCATATCCCTTGATGCGTCTACTCATCGCCCCTTCATTGCCTTGATCGGCGAGAGCCTCATTGAGTTCACGGGCCTTTTCGGGCTTGCGGGGATAGCCATAGGACCCAAACACATATCCATCGATGCGTCTCTGGATCGCCCATTCATTGCCTTGATCGGCGAGAGCCTCATTGAGTTTAAAGGCCATTTCGGGATTTTGGGGGTATCCATAGAGCCCATCGCTATATCCAATCACGCGTCTCTTGATCGCCCGTGTATTTCCTCGAGCGGCGAGAGCCTCATTGAGGGCCCAAGCCCTTTCAGAGTCTTGGGGATATTCATAGCGACCTTTGCCATATCCAAAGAAGCGCATCTGGAACCCCTTGGTCAATCCCAAAGTACACATAGCGTCGATAGAGTGTTTGTCCTCTGATGTCGAAAGATACCGGAGAAAGCCTTGTCCAAAGGCTTGTTGAGAGTCCACTGGCGTTCGACCCATGGGGCCGATTGCCGTCAGAACGGTTTCATAAGCTTCGGGGGCTTGGCGAAAATGGTTCTGTAAAAAGGCGGCAACTACGTTTGTTGTCATCTGATGCCAAGCTTTACAAACGGTTGCTGCTTCTAAGATTGAAGTGAGATCAAGAAACTCTAGGATTTTTGCTTGCAATTCCAGTGGAAGCAACCCTAGGATTTTTGCTTGCAATTCCAGTGGAAGCAGTTTGAATGTGTGAAGCGGAGGACACTTGGGCTTTGTCCGTGCCGAGTGTGCCTCAGGGGCGGCACTGGCGGCGCAAGCTGTTGATCGTGGGTCATCCAAGGTAAACTCTGGGCGCTTCATCGCCAAGATGCTTGTGGAAACTGTCAGCGTACTGGCTGTTGATCGTGGGTCATCCAAGGTAAACTCTGAGCGCTTCATCGCCAAGATGCTTGTGGAAACTGTCAGCGTCATTAAAAAGCTCAACAGCCATGATGAAAACTTGGGGGAAGATACAGATGCCACAACAGAAACTCTATTTTATCAAATTATGACATTTTTATTCTCACATTGCTTTTGTTTTGTCAAGATTTTGGATGATTTATGTCAACATTTCGGGTCTCTTTGAGGTAGCCGGCAATGCTGGGTTTGATGGGGGATGTGCTGGAGGCCAAAGGGCCAACGATCAGGTTTTTGAAGGCATCATCAGTCAGGCCCCTGGCCCATTCGCAGGAGTTTCATTCGCTATCGCCGTCTGTGAGGCCTCAGCCGTCCTTCGGGTTTCGTCCGACAGCCGTGCTTCTACGCCAGCCCCCGGACCCGTTGCGCCTCAAAGCAGGCAACCAAAGAGCGTTCGCTGCGAAGCCGCCTGCCGACGACGTTTTCAGGGATGGCTTAAGAGCGTGACGGCACCACCTACCCACCGATTTTTAGGTCCTGTCTCTGAGCGCTCGCCGCTGATCCTGTGGCTCGTAAACCACACATCTGTTCCGTACGGGAGCGTCACAAGAGCCGTGGTTCAGAACCCGTTGCGCGCCGCGGCGTGTCGCTGACAGAAGACAAGCTCCAAGGACGGCAACGACGTCCCTCAAGTCCTCTCAATTTGGGGTACGGTTTTGTACCCAGAAGATCGATCCGCAAGCCGTCCAGGCTACTGCTGAGATCTCTCTCAGGTGTCCCATTGTTGGGGGATCTTGAAGGCTGGGCTCTGGAGGTTTGTCTCCGCCAAATCCCGGCACTAGGCTGGGGCTCAGATCCCTTACAGAGGGAGCGCTTTTAAAAAGCGCCTGAGCCGCGCTACGGGCAGACCCATACGCCCAAGGATCTCCAAGCTCCAGAAGCG
>JBIKIF010000002.1:0-181143 GCA_044361745.1 Holosporales bacterium
AGGGTCTCAAGTTCCAGTTGCTCAACAGGCAGCAGCAGTGGGAGGGTCTCAAGTTACAGTTGCTCAACAGGCAGCAGCAGTGGGAGGGGCTCAAGTTACAGTTGCTCAACAGGCAGCAGCAGTGGGAGGGGCTCAAGTTACAGTTGCTCAACAGGCAGCAGAAGGAGGGAATGACAATGATGACTATGAAGCTCAACAGGCAGCAGCAGTGGGAGGGGCTCAAGTTACAGTTGCTCAACAGGCAGCAGCAGTGGGAGAGGCTCAAGTTATAGTTGCTCAACAGGCAGAAGAAGGAGGGAATGACAATGATGACTATGAAGCTCAACAGGCAGCAGCAGTGGGAGGGGCTCAAGTTACAGTTGCTCAACAGGCAGCAGCAGTGGGAGAGGCTCAAGTTATAGTTGCTCAACAGGCAGAAGAAGGAGGGAATGACAATGATGACTATGAAGCTCAACAGGCAGCAGCAGTGGGAGGGGCTCAAGTTACAGTTGCTCAACAGGCAGCAGCAGTGGGAGGGGCTCAAGTTACAGTTGCTCAACAGGCAGCAGCAGTGGGAGAGGCTCAAGTTACAGTTGCTCAACAGGCAGAAGAAGGAGATGACAATGATGACTATGAAGCCCTTTAGGCTCTAGGTGAGACCCTGACGACCCGTTAAAAAACAAAGGGGATGAATTTCCCCTTTGTGGGGGCTTATTTTGATTGAAGGGGGTTCTGGCGTAAGGATTCCAATAAATAACTCAAAAAAATAATAAAGCCAGCCGGCCCATGTGATCAATCAAGTGATTCATGCCAATGGCAAATCCCGCACCCACAAGGTCAATCCTGCAAATCTGGAACCGTTCTCCCCTGTTTTTGCGCCATAAAAAAACAGGTTCTCCCTTCCCCCGAACTTTGTACCTCAATGTGTTGGCGCGCTTTTGATGCCCGTTGAGCGGCTTGCCTCCATACACTACATAAGTATTCCGAGATTCAACGGGATGTTGTGACGTCGATTGGGGGTATTTAGATCAAACAAAAAATCACAAGGAGAGCGATGCCAAGAGCTCCCCAGGTCAGCATATAGCTGAAATGGTTGTTCGGAAGGCTGGGAGATGCATTGGAATGGGGTGCGGCGGCCTGGGTGTTTTCTAAGCGCGCAAGGCCGTAGAGATGGTGGAAAGCACCGGATGATTTCAAAAGGGCGGGAAGCTCAACCCAGTACCAGAGGCCTTGAGAGGGGGTGTTTTCCGGGGTCCAAAAATTCGGTTTGGCACTGGGATAGAAAAGGCCTTCCACGGTGACTCTTCCGTCCGGTCTGGGACATGTGTGGAGAGTGTCACGGCTTGTCCAGCCTCGGTCTATGAGGATCGTCCGTCCGTCTTCCAGTTGAAGGGGGGTGAGGATGTGGACCCCGAGACGGCCTCGCCAGGTGCGTCCCTGGAGAACGGCTTCATGGCTGTGGTCATAAGTGCCCCGCAGGCGAAAGCGATAGAAGGCTTGGGACGGGTCGTCCTGGAGCTGGGGGAGGGAGAGCGTGTGGCGTCCCCGTTCTTGGATTTGCTGGAGGAGTTGGGTTTTCCAAAGGCTGCGTTGGTATTGCCAGACACTGAGGCCCCCGCAAAGAAGGGCGCACAGGCCGCACAGAACCCGTAAAGACTTTACTGACCGCCCCACCAATACACCACCACAAAAAGAAGAAGCCAGACCACGTCCACGAACTGCCAGTACCAGCAAGCGGCTTCAAAGCCCACATGTTGCTTCGGGTTGATGCCATGGCGCCAGGCGCGGATCCAGCAGAAGCTCAAGAATGCCACCCCGATTAAGACATGGAGACCATGAAAACCGGTGGCCATATAAAAGACGGACGGGTAAATGCCGTCCCGCAATCCGAAGGTGGCATGTCCGTATTCGTATGCCTGCACGATGGTGAATAGAATCCCAAGGCCAATGGTGAGGCCTAGGCCTTGGAGAAACTCCTTCCGGCAGCCCTCCAGCATTCCCTGGTAAGCGCTGGTGAGGGTGGTCCCGGAGAGCAGGAGAATCAAGGTGTTCAGATAGGGCCAGTCAAAAGGATCAATGGGGTGAATGGTCGGGGGTGGCCACTTGGGGCTGGTGAGGCTCGCATCCAAAAATCCCCAGAAAAATCCCGCAAAGAACATGACCTCAGAGGCGATAAACAGGCCAAATCCAATCCTCAAGCCTTGGGCTACAACGGCAGGGTAGGGGCCTTTCGCCTCCCTCAGCATGTCCCGCCACCATCCACCAAAAACCCAGAGAAGGGCCCCCACACCCAAAATCAAGACTTCAGGCCCCCAGTCATGCATGAACAGCACGAGCCCAATCCCCAGTACAAGCGACGCAGCACCCCCGAGGAAAGGCCAAGGACTCAGGCCGAGAACAGGAAAGGGAGAGGAACGGGTCATGGGTCCCCTGAGGTGTGTGTGTGGCGTGGGGTCATCCCAGCATCTCTGTCATTTTTGACCGCTCCGTCTCTAGAAGAGCCAGGCGGGCCTGGGCCTTTTCAACCACCTCCGGGCTGGCCTTCCCCATAAAATCTGGAGAAGCCAAACGGGCTTGGAGAGGGGCTAGCTCCGCCTCGAGTTTGGCCAGGGCTTTCTCCTGCTTGGCCCGCTCGAGGGCTGGGTCTTCCTCCAGCGGGATACGGAATGTCAGGGCTCCGAGAACCCCCAGCAGACCGCCTGCCGGGAGATGGGGCAGAAATGTCAGGCCGCTGAGCTTGAGGATCCTCTGAACCGTTTCTTGATAAAGGGTCAGAAGGGCCTGGTCGGACGCAGAGGCGCCGTCAATTTCCAAAGGAACCCGGGTTCCGGGAGGCAAGGTGGAGGCGGCACGGACAGAGCGGACGGCCCCCATGAATTGAATCAGCCAGTGGATCTGGGCCCGTGCCTCAGGGAACTGATAGGGGGCGAAGAGACCGGCATCGAGGGCCTCTCCCTTGTGGGCCAGAGGCTTCAGGAGGGGCCACGGGGCCTGGGCGAGGGTTCCGGTTCCCGACAAGGCGCTCCACAGCTCAGAGGTCACGAAAGGGGCGACAGGGTGGAGGAGGCGGAGGCTCACACCCAAGACCCATCCGGCAACCGCCCGGGTTTCCGCTGCAAGGGCAGGGGAGGCCTCGGATTCTAGGTCTCCTTTAATAAGCTCAAGGTACCAGTCGCAGTATGTTCCCCAGACAAAATGATAGATCAGGCTGGTGGCTTCATAGAATTTATACGCTTCAAAGGCGGCGGTGGCCTTGTGGACCAAAGAGGCGGTCTCGTCCACAATCCACTGGTTTGTGGCGGTTGAAAGAGACGCAGGGAGACAGTCTTCGATCCGAATCCCTTTCATCAAGGCAAATCGGGCCGCATTCCAAAGCTTGGTGATGAAATTGCGGGAACTGGTGACGTGCCCGGGATCAAAGGCAATATCCCGTCCAGGGCTTGCGAGGCTGGTGAGGGAGAGGCGCAGGGCATCTGCCCCGTGTGACTCCAGAAGCTCCAGAGGGTCCACCACGTTCCCTTTACTTTTTGACATTTTCTGGCGACTAGAGTCCCGTACGAGGCCGTGAATATAGACTTCTCGGAAGGGCACATCCCCCATGAAGTGGATCCCCATCATGACCATGCGGGCCACCCAAAAGAAAATGATATCAAAGCCAGTGACGAGAACATCCGAGGGATAAAACCGCGCAAGGGCTGGGGTTTGCTCAGGCCACCCGAGGGTGACGAAGGGCCAGAGCCCTGAAGAAAACCAAGTGTCCAGGACATCCGGATCTGGGGTGAGGGACACCTCAGAGCCATAATGGGCCCGGGCTTCCGTCTGAGCGAGCTCTTCCGATTCCGCAACGAAGACCTGGCCGTCTGGGCCGTACCAGGCGGGAATGGCGTGCCCCCACCACAACTGGCGGGACAGACACCAGGGTTGAATGTTCCTGAGCCAGTTGGCATAGACCTCTCCATACCCTTCCGGGACGAAGCGAAGCCGACCGTCTTCATAAGCCTTGAGGGCCGGCGCTGCTAGAACCGCCGCATTCAGATACCACTGATCCGTCAGGCGGGGCTCAAGAACGGTGTCAGAGCGGTCCCCATGGGGAACCCCGTGGACGATAGAGGTGGTGTCCATGAGCAGCCCTTGGGCCGTGAGATCTTCCAGCACCTTCGTGCGGGCCACAAAGCGGTCAAGACCTTGGTAGGGGGGAGGAACCTCTCCATTCAGCCGGCCGCTCTCGTCTAGAATGGTGAGCATGGCGAGACCGTGGGTGCGCCCCATCTCGAAGTCATTAAAATCGTGGGCGGGGGTGATTTTCACCGCACCGGTTCCCTTGTCTTGGGCCACCCGGTCGTCCGCCACCACAGGGATCGTTCGATCCGTGAGGGGCAGATGGGCTCTGCGACCCACAAGGGTTTGATACCGTAGATCTTCCGGGTGAACCGCGACGGCTTGGTCTCCAAAAAGGGTCTCTGGCCTTGTGGTGGCGACGTCAATAAAACCGTCCGGCTTTCCTGCCTCAGACACCAGGGGATAGCGGATGCGCCAGAGAGATCCTGGAACTTCCTTCGTCACCACCTCCAGGTCTGACAGGGCCGTCTTTAATTTGGTATCCCAGTTGACAAGGCGCTTGTCCTTCGCAATCAGACCGTCCTTCCACAGGTCACAGAAAACTTTCCGGACCGCGGCTACCACCGGGGCATCCAGGGTAAAATGGGTGTGGCCCCATTGGGCGGAAACCCCAAGACGGGCAAGCTGGCTTAGAATGGTCCCGCCGGATTCTTCTTTCCACGCCCAGACCTTCTTTTGAAAGGCCTCCTTGCCGAGATCGTGACGGGTCTGTCCGCTGGAAGCCAGCTGGCGCTCCACCACCATCTGGGTGGCGATGCCGGCGTGATCCAGGCCGGGTTGCATCCACCCATCTCCCCCGCGGGCCTTCCAGAATCTGCCCCAGACATCCTGAAGGGTAAACGTTAGGGCATGGCCCAAATGGAGACTTCCGGTGACGTTGGGGGGAGGCATGATCAAACAAAACGGGGGCTTGCTGCTTCCAGGTTCTGAAGGGGCAGGGGCTGTGAGGTCCTCTTGCCAGCGCTGGGCGCATGCGTCCGGTGCGTAGGTTTTGTCCAAAGTCCCAGGGGGAGGGGAAGGGATGTCTGACATGAAATGGGTTACCTCTGATCTAGCTTAAATTCGATTCTGCGGTTTTTGGCAAAGTTTGCGGGAGTGGTGCCGGAATCAATGGGGTGGAATTCTCCAAAAGCTGCAGCCACCAAGTGTTTTGCCGGAATCCCTTCCTGGATCAGGGCGTGGACAACCGCCAGGGCCCGACTCATGGAGAGTTCCCAGTTGGAGGCAAACAGGGTGCTGTTTTTAATGGGGGTCATATCTGTATGGCCGTCGATTCGCAAAATCCAATCCACCTGAGAGGGGATTTGGGTTTGGATCTCCTTCAGCGCTTTGGCCAGTTGGCGGAGCTTCTTGCGGCCCTCCTCCCCAACAGTGGCCGAGCCAACTGCAAACAAAACCTCTGATTGAAAGACAAACCGGTCCCCAACGATCCGCATATCCTCCCGCTTCCCGAGAACCTGCCGTAGCTTGCCAAAAAAGACGGACCGATAGGTAGACAGCTCTTTCATTTTAGCCGCTAGCGCTTTGTTCAGCTTGAGGGTCAGTTCTTCAACCTCTGTCTCCTTTTTGGCGCTCTTCTCTTCCGATGTGGCCAGGGCCTCCATGAGGCTCCGCAATTGGGCGTTGAGCTCCTCAAGCTGCAGGCGGAGCTGCGCCACGGTCTCTTTGTGGGCTTCGAGAGAGGACGCCGCATGGGCGCGGGTTTTGGTTTCTGCGTCCAAGAGGGCTTTGACCTGGGCCTGTTCTTTGGTAAGAATTTGGGTGCGCCCCTGGAGTTCGGCTTTTTCCTTTTGGGTGAGGGCCAAGGTCTTCCTGAGGCTTGCAATGATTTCATGCAGGCCCTGGAGGGATTTCTCCTGCGTGTTGAGGGCGTTACTGAGGTAAGACTGGGTGATCACAAAAATCATGAAAGCAAAAAGCATCACCAACACAAGGGCTGCCAAAGCGTCCACAAATCCAGGCCAGATGTTTAAAGGATTTGAGCGAGAGCGTACACGCACAGAAAACCTCCCCTACACGTTCAGAAGCTTCTTAGGAGGACGTGTCCTCGCAAATGCTGGTGCCCGAAGCCGGACTTGAACCAGCGACACACGGATTTTCAGTCCGTTGCTCTACCAACTGAGCTATTCGGGCATATAAACTTTGTAAGTAAAAAAGGTTCCTCTGTCTATCCCCCCGAACGTTTAATTTTAAAAAAATTGAGTGTGGCCCCGGGAAACGCAAGACTTTGATCTGAACTTCAGAGGGGCTGCCCTCCTGGACTAGAAAAGGTCCTTCACCTCATTTTGATTCTGGTATACGCGATCTGATTAAAATGGGTTGTGATTGAGTCAATATTTATTTATTGGAGAAGAAGGCCCAGATTGAGGTGATGCACCCTGAGGCGAAGCATGGACGGTATCGTGATCGCATCAAGGCTATTGACGAAGTCGCGGCTGGATCAGGTCAAGAGGCTGCGCTGATTCAGCATCTGGAGGCCCCCCTTGACTTGAAGATGGAAGATATCCAGGCCCATGTGGCGGAGGTGCGAATGAGGCCGGAAAGCCTTGGGATCACCCTCTATGATTTGCCGCCCTACAGTCCCAATCTCAACCCCATCGAGCGGGTTGGGAGGGTCATGAACGAACAAGATCGAAAAAATGTCTATTTTAAATTCATTCAGGCAATCCGAGGGTTTTTCCAGGACACCTGGAAGCGCCCTGCCTCTTCCCTCATCGACAAAAGCAATGACACCTTCCAGACCATCGAGTCTTCAAGAACTTCTACGTCTACAGAGCTGTAGAACCCAAGACAGGTGAAACGGTGAGTCTGCGCCTTCCCAAGGGGAGCACCGCCAGAATGCCCCTCTTCTCAAGAAGTTTTCTGAAATGTATGGACAGAACAGCTGAGTCTCCTCATGGATGGGGCTTGGTGGCATCACTCAAAAACTCTCGAGAGGCTGGAGAACATTCAGAGTCTCTTGGTGCCTCCCTATTGCCCTGAACGCACCCCTATGAAGCGGCGTTGCCTTCAGGTCACACAGGAAACGGTCAGGAACAAGGTCTACGATTCCCGCGCAGACCTCGCCCAAGCCGTGTGTTCTTTTCTTGGAGCCATATCCACCGCAACAGTGGCTCAAGTGTCCGCTGTTTATTGGCTTTGAGTCGCACCAAAATATGTGGATTCCTCCGCTGAGCGCGGAGGGTGAGCAATGATGATCATTATTTTAATGCACTAATCTCTTTCCTCATCGTCTGAGACCGCAGCAGGCACGGCAGCCGCAGCAGGCACGGCAGCCGCAGCGGGCATGGCAGCCGCAGCAGGCACGGCAGCCGGCGCAGCTCGGGCTTGTTCTGCGATCACGGCAATGCGGGATTTATTGTAAGGAGCATCGGGATCTGAGAGATTTATTCCATAGAGCGGATGACCATCAGGAAGGCGTGGAACATACTGGCCAGGAATGATTCTCAGCCCGCGCGGCAGTGCTGCGTCCAATCTATTGACATCGTCAATGAGCCTCTGAATTTCAGCCCTTCCGTTGGCAGAGGTCAGAAAAGCCATATCGTAATTTGCTGGAAGGGTGTTTGCATGGGCAATCACCTCATCGGGCCCAAAATCAAAAAAGACTGCCTGAAGGGTTGAAGAACAGGACAATGCAAAAAATAATGACATTATGATAAATTTATAAGCGTTTTTCATCGTTTTAAATCTCCATAAGATTAAGAATTTTCTCCTGGTTCCAAAAGTTTCAGAAGAAAACTATCCTTAATTATCAATTGTTTGCCATAAAAGGTCAATATAGTACAATGAAATGTCAATATGGTGCACATCTGAGAGAGAGGGGGATTGGTTCCTGTGATGACAGTTTGCTGAGCTCATTTGACCCCATAGAGCCAGGTTTCAATCATTTGATGACAGGAGCATCACTCCACTGCCGGCAGTGGAGTGGATCTGTTGTAGACCGGCTCAAGGTTTCCATCAGCCATCCCAGATGGCGCTCCTACTGGCCGGTAGGTGAGAGATTATTCCTGGGTTAAGCCGTCCCCTCAATCCATCCGCCACCGAGGACGCGGGTGCCGTCATAGAAAACGCACGCTTGGCCGCTGGCGATACCATATTCAGGAGCGTTCAAGGTGACCTGTGCTTTTCCTTGAGGGCTGAGGGTCAGGCTTGAAGCTCCCCCCTTTTGGGAGGAGCGGATCTTGACGGTGACCTCTTGGGAGTCAGGAAACTCTGGAGGACCGATCCAATTGCCCTGAACGCACCCCTATGAAGCGGCGTTGCCTTCAGGTCACACAGGAAACGGTCAGGAACAAGGTCTACGATTCCCGCGCAGACCTCGCCCAAGCCGTGTGTTCTTTTCTTGGAGCCATATCCACCGCAACAGTGGCTCAAGTGTCCGCTGTTTATTGGCTTTGAGTCGCACCAAAATATGTGGATTCCTCCGCTGAGCGCGGAGGGTGAGCAATGATGATCATTATTTTAATGCACTAATCTCTTTCCTCATCGTCTGAGACCGCAGCAGGCACGGCAGCCGCAGCAGGCACGGCAGCCGCCGCAGCTCGCATGATTTCAATTTGTGTTCTAAAATCATCAGCTTCCCGTGGAAGGTCGAATGGACCGGCGGCTGGCTTCACGAGATGCTGGACTTGTGCTTTCTCTGCTTCGTACGCTGCCCTTTTCAGGAGCGCTTCTGCTTTTTCTGCAGGAGAACGGGCTTGTTCTGCGACTGTGGCAATGCGGGATTTATTGTAAGAATCATCGGGAACTGAGAGATTTATTCCCTGGAGCGGATGACCAGAAGGAAGGCGTGGAAAATACTGGCCAGGAATGAGTTTCAGCCCGCCCGGCGCTAGTGCTGCGTCCACGCCATTGACATCGTCAATGAGCCTCCGAATTTCAGCCCTTCCGTTGGCAGAGGTCAGAAAATTCATATCGTAATTGTCTGGAAAGGTGTTTGCATGGGCAATCACCTCATCGGGCCCAAACTCCCAAAAGACTGCCTGCAGGGTTGAAGAACAGGACAATGCAACAAATAATGACATTGTGACAAACTTATAAGCGTTTTTCATCGTTTTAGATCTCCATAGGATTAAGGGTTTTCTCCTGATTCTAACCGCTTCAGAAGAAAACGATCCCTTAACTATCAATGGCTTGTCATAAAATGTCAATATGGCATACTTTTGAGAGAGGGGGATTGGTTCCTGTGATGACAGTTTGCTGAGCGCATTTGACCGTATAGAGCCAGGTTTCAATCATTTGATGACAGGAGCATCACTCCACTGCTGGCAGTGGAGTGGATATGTTGTAGACCGGCTCAAGGTTTCCATCAGCCATCCCAGATGGCGCTCCTACTGGCCGGTAGGTGAGAGATTATTCCTGGGTTAAGCCGTCCCCTCAATCCATCCGCCACCGAGGACGCGGGTGCCGTCATAGAAAACGCACGCTTGGCCGCTGGCGATACCATATTCAGGAGCGTTCAAGGTGACCTGTGCTTTTCCTTGAGGGCTGAGGGTCAGGCTTGCAGCTCCCCCCTTTTGGGAGGAGCGGATCTTGACGGTGACCTCTTGGGAGTCAGGAAACTCTTGAGGGCCGATCCAATTGACAGCTCTCAGGGAGAGGATTGTCCGCGCGAGGGCGCTCTGGGGACCGACGATGACCTGGTGGGTCCGTGGGTCCAAGCGGATGACGAACAAGGGTTCAGGGGATGAGATGCCAAGGCCTCGGCGTTGCCCCACAGTAAACTGAATGATGCCCTGGTGGGTGCCTAGGATCCGGCCATCTTCATGCACAATGTCTCCAGGGGTGAGGCTTTCCGGGCGCAGACGCGCCACCACATCGGCGTAGGATCCCCCTGCCACAAAACAAATATCTTGGCTGTCCGGTTTCTCGGACACCCCAAGCCCAAAAAAGGCCGCCAAGTCTCGGGTGTCAGATTTGGGAAGACCGCCTAAGGGGAATCGCAGAAAATCCAGCTGCTCCTGGGTGGTGCCAAACAGAAAATAGCTTTGGTCCCGGTTGAGATCTACCGCTTGGTGCAGTTGTGCCCCTTCGTTTGTCTGGATACGACGGACGTAATGGCCCGTGGCAAGAGCTTGGGCCCCGAGATCACGGGCGGTTTGAAGAAGGTCTTTGAATTTGACTTCTCGGTTGCACTGGACACACGGGACGGGGGTTTCTCCCCGAAGATAACTGTCTGCGAAATCATCTATAACGGTTTCCCGAAACCGAGATTCATAATCCAAAACGTAATGGGGAAACCCGATGGTCTCCGCCACAGTCTTGGCATCATAGATGTCCTGACCCGCACAGCACGCCCCCTTGCGAGCAGCGCGCGCGCCTTGATCATAGAGCTGTAACGTGATTCCCACGACGTCGTACCCCCCATGGGCTAGGAGGGCTGCAACGACAGAGCTATCGACACCTCCTGACATGGCCACCACCACGCGCCCGCAAGCAGACGGTGGTGGCAGGTCAATGGACTTGAGAACCGCCTCAGGAGTCATGTCACATCAAATCTAGCGGCGGAGACCCAAGCGCTGAATCAAAGATTCGTACCGCTTGAAATCTTTCCCCTTGAGATAGGCGAGCAAACTGCGGCGCTTGTTCACCATGTGAATCAAACCACGCCGGGAGTGAAAATCTTTTTTGTGGGTTCCCAGGTGCTCGGTGACATTTTTAATGTGCTCTGTGGCCACGGCCACCTGAACTTCAGGAGACCCTGTATCCCCCTCTTTGGTGGCAAATTCTTTGATAATCTCTTCTTTACGTTCTTTCGTCATCGACATCGGGACTCTCCTTTATTCTTGTAACAACACACGGAATGGATAGACCATTCCTTCCCTCACATGCCCAAGCGCTCGAACAGATCCCCCGACATCAAGACAGGAGACCACGGTGTCGTATGACACCTCCCTGATCGTTTCCGGAACAGGGATCGACTGCCCGCGGCAGACTTTTTGAATCTGTTCTGTGTCAAGGAAGAGTGCCGGGATGTCGTCCAGCATCTCTCGCGGTGACAACCAAAAAGACCGCAAAGATTCCTCACCATGCACGATTTCTTCCAAAGAATAAAGAGGTGTTGCACGGGCAAGCGGCCACTCTCCCACTGCTGTCCGGCAGAGGGCGGTCAGATGTCCACGCGTTCCTAAAGCCCGGGCCAAATCCTGGGCGAGGGTGCGCACATAGGTTCCAGTATTGCAGCGCACGTTTAAGATGGCGTGTGTGGTTGACGCCTCAATGAGATCCAGGGAAAAGATTGTTTGAGGGCGCGGCTGGAGTTCAAACGTCTCTCCTGCCCGGGCCAGGGTGTAGGCGCGTTTACCGTCTATTTTGAGGGCGGAGAAACGGGGGGGTATTTGAAGGATGGCCCCTCGAAATTGGGGAAGAGTGCCCTCAATCTCCGTCGTTGTGGGGCGGTGTGGGGAAGTCTCTCCTGGGGCGCCCAAGAAATCCCCTGTCTCTGTTTCAAAACCCCACGCAAGAGTGAATTGATAGTCCTTTGTCTGGGTGTTCAGGTGGGGGATAAGTTTTGTTCCTTCTCCGGTGGCAACCGGCAAAAGCCCTTCCGCAAAGGGATCCAACGTTCCGATATGACCGATTTTCGGTTTTTTTTCTCCGCCCGCTTCCCGCAAGAGGCGTTTGAGGGTCCGGCAAACGGTCGTAGAGGTACAACCAGATGGCTTATGGACAAGGAAGAGGCCAGAACGGGGAATCATACATCTCAGACGCTGAGGCGTCTCCAAAACAAATGGGGCGAGTGACCGGAATCGAACCGGTGGCCTCCAGAACCACAACCTGGCGCTCTAACCAATTGAGCTACACCCGCCATTCATTCATTGAGCCTAGAAAGGATCGGAGCCAGGGTCAAGGGATTATTTGAGTCGTCCCCCTTTTGAATTTTTGAATCAGATCGTTTTGGGGCGCGGATCAAGACTGGATGACTGTTTTTTTGAGTGTTTTTATGGTATCTTTTAGGGGGGGCACTTGAATTAAAGTCTGATCAGGAGAAAAACATGACATTTAAGAGCCAAACAATTGAAGAGTCCGTGCAGGTTTTGTCAAAAGTTTTGGCAAACACGGCCATTCTTCAGATGAAAACGAAAAACGGTCACTGGAATGTTCAAGATCCCCGATTTTCCCAATTGCACTCTTTATTTGATTGCCAGTCTGATGAACTTTTAGAGGGCATTGATGAGGTGGCGGAACGTATTCGGATGCTTGATGCTCGACCCCTTGCGACATTCGCAGAATTTTTGAAGGTGAGTTCCCTACAGGAAGACATGACGGTTACGTCTGGGCATGGCATTCTTGAGGCGCTTCTAAAAGATCACCAAAAAATGGTTGGGTTTTTGCGGCAGGCGCTGGAACGTCTGAAGGACAGTGAGGATCAGGGAACCTTGGATCTTTTAACGGATCGCCTACGCTCTCACGAAAAAACCGCTTGGATTCTTGCAAGTCATCATGTTTAACTCAAAATCGATATCAAAATGTTGATTTGAGACTATGCCCGATCTGATGAGAAGGGCTTGTCATGATCAATATTTGGCATGGGATTCAAACTTGCCCACTGCGTTTGTGACTTAGGGGCGATCAAAATACCTATACCTCTCAACTCTGTCATCCCGGGGCTCAAGTTTCTGAGAGCCGGTTCGCTTTTGAAACTCTCCATCTGGGATCCATTGGCAGACCAGAGACGCAGACTGTAGACAGCCTGGAAATGAGGATCGCTCAAGGTTTGCCCCCAAGCAAAGCTTGGGCATCATCTGAGGCCAATAGACATCAGAATTCATACTCAAATCATATAAACTTCTCCACATTTTGATCTCAGAGGGGACTTTTCTTAAGGTTCTTTTTTTAAGATGGGTCCGACACACGAAGGATTTGGACTATCCACCATCAGGAATTTCGGGATTGAGTATGGCATCAGAAGATCCGATCGTTATTATTTGTGCCAAAAGGACACCTTTAGGAAGTTTCCGTGGGGCGTTGGCATCGTTTTCGGCAGTTCAATTAGGGGCGCTTGCCGTTCGGGGGGCTTTAGAGGCGACGTCTCTCCCCGTTGATCTGATGAGTGGTCTGTTCATGGGCTGCGTTCTCTCGTCGGGTCTTGGACAGGGGCCTGCCCGTCAGGTTGTTCTGGGGGCGAATCTTCCCCCATCGATTCCGGCGACCCATATTAACAAGGTCTGTGGTTCTGCCATGCAGGCCATTTTGAGCGGGTTTCAGCATTTGATGACTGAAAATCAAGATGCTATCGTTCTGGCGGGTGGAATGGAAAGCATGTCAAATGTACCCTATCTCCTGCCGCACATGCGGGGGGGATCGCACTTAGGGCATCAATCCATTCTTGATGGGCTTTTTTATGACGGTCTTGAGGATGCTTATCAGCATAAGGTGATGGGTTTGTTTGCGGAGGAAACCGCGCGAAAATACAATTTTTCTCGAGATATTCAGGATGATTATGTGATCCAAAGTGCAGGGCGCGCTCTTGAGGCTCTCCGTTTGGAGTCTTTGAAACCAGAGTTGATTCCTGTCACTTTGAAAACGGGGGAGATATTTGCCACAGACGAACCTCCCGTGCGTGTGAAACTTGAAAAAATTAAAACCCTCAAGCCTGCTTTTGGGGAGAACGGAACCATCACAGCCGCCACTGCCAGCTCTCTCGCGGATGGGGCCGCTGTCATCGCCATGACACGCCTGAGTACGGCAGAAAAAATGGGAATGCAACCGCTGGCGGTGATTCGTGGGATCTCTGTCCATGCACAGGAGCCCCAGTGGTTTACAACGGCTCCGATTCAAGCAGTTTCAAAGCTTTCCAGTCGGATTGGGTGGTTCCTCGGTGAAGTTGATTTATTTGAAGTCAACGAAGCCTTTGCTGTGGTGCCTCTGGCGTTTATGCATGCGCTGAACATTCCTGCGCAAAAAGTCAATGTTTTTGGGGGCGCGTGTTCTCTCGGCCATCCGTTGGGGGTTTCTGGGGCTCGGATTGTGGTGACGTTGCTGAATGCTATGACCCAGAAATCTCTCAAACGGGGGATTGCAACGATTTGTATTGGGGGCGGGGAAGCGATGGCGATCGCCCTCGAGCGGATCTAGAGTTTAGAGTGATAGCCACAATCGACTGCCGAAGGAGGTAATCCTTCCCTCTGGAAAAAGAGAGCGACTGTCGTTATATGAAAGGATGTTCTAATCTTTATGTGTGACTGAGATCTTCATGAGCCTTGCTCTTTCTCCTTCCCGTATTGGCTTCTGGCTTGCGGAAAAGGCATCTGCGACAAAAGGCCTTTGGATTCATCTCTGCAGCCGAGAGGAAGATGCGGCCCCCCTCAAAGAGGTGGTCCGTTTTGCCGCACCGGAATTGGCGATTTTTCATTTCCCTGCTTGGAACTGCTTGCCTTACGATCGCTTGTCTCCGTCCAAAGACATCCTTGGGAGTCGGGTTCAGGTCGCTCATGATCTCGCCCATCATCCAGAGTCATGGCCTGGGCTTCTGTTGGTCAGCCCTGCAGGTCTTTTGCAAAAAATTCCGGACTCTGAAGACGCCCAGGGCCTTACTCTTTTGCAGGGAACAACCCTCTCTCGCAGTGCCCTTCTCGATCATTTGCAGTCGTTCGGCTTCACCCGCCAAGACGTGGTCCGGGAGCTCGGGGATTTTGCGGTGAGGGGGAGCCTGGTGGATGTTTTTTCCAGTACCCATCCGCTGCCGGTCCGTCTTGATTTTTTCGGTGATACCCTTGAAAGCCTGAAAGCCTTTGACCCCTTCACCCAGATGACGGACCCCACACCGGTTCCCTGTCTGACGCTGGCTCCTCTGAGCGAGTTGCGGCTCACCCGTTCAACGGTGTCCCGGTTTCAGGCCGGCTACAAAGAGGCATTCCCCTCTCTCAACTTACGGGAAGATCCGCTCTTCAGGGCGCTCGGCCGTGGCCATACCTATCCAGGGATGGAGCATTGGCTGCCCCTATTTGCAGATATGGTTCCTCTCTGGAAGCGCTTTCCTCCAAAGGCCAGCAGCGCGGAAAGCGAGGCTTTGCGTCGCTTGGATGAGACATGGACCCAAATTGAGGATTGTTATAAAACCCGCAAATCCTTCTTTGATCGGAAAGAAGCCTACGCCCCTTTGCCCCCTGAAGCTCTCTATCTTCATCCTTCCGAAGCCAAAACCATTTTAAAAGGACAGGTTCTGACGTCTGGCCTTGAAGCTCAAAACTCGGAGACTTTTGAGGGAAAGACCCTTTTGTGCAGTGCCACAAAGGGGGGTCTGGAGCGCCTGAAGAAATGGGTGGAGGCAAAAAATGGCCGCTTCCAAGAGGTGACATCTCTTCCCCAATTCCAAGCCCTTTCCCGAGAAGTTTGGGGGTTGGGCGTCTTGCCTGTTGACAAAGGATTCTCCCAATCGGACTGGTCTTTACGGACGGAAATGGATCTGTTTGGAAGTCGCGCTCGTCCTCCCCGCACAGGCCGCCGCAGTTCAGATAAAATCCTCAGCGAACTTCCGGCGTTTTCCGTTGAAGATTATGTGGTCCACGAAGACCACGGAATCGGCCAGTACAAAGGTCTGGAGGGTGTTGTGGTCAACGGGGTGAGCCATGATTGCTTGTTCCTCTGTTACCGGGATGGTGACAAGTTATATGTCCCCATCGAGAATATGAATCTGATTTCCCGCTACGCCAGCGGAGACAGTTCGGCCACCCTGGACAAGCTCGGGCTCCCCCAGTGGCAAGCACGGAAGGCAAAAATCAAGAACCGCATTACGGAAATCGCCCATTACTTGATCAAGGTGGCGGCGGAGCGCCAGAACGTGGAAGGCCCGGCGCTTGCCAGTAATTTCTCTGACGATTTCCTGGCTTTTTGCGAGAAATTTCCCTATGCCGAAACAGAAGACCAGCTTCAAGCGATCGAAGACACTCTTCTGGATCTGACCCAACCAGCCCCTATGGATCGCCTGATCTGTGGAGACGTTGGTTTTGGTAAAACGGAAGTCGCCCTCAGGGCCGCTTTTCTTGCCGCGAGTGCTGGATATCAGGTGGCTCTTATTGTGCCCACCACGCTGCTCGCCCGCCAGCATTTTCAGACTTTTTCCAAGCGCTTTGCAAGCACCCCCTATCGGGTCACCCAATTGTCCCGCCTTGTCACCCCGAAAGAACGGGAGAGCGCCCTTAAGGGCCTGGCTTCGGGAGAGATTTCAGTGGTGATTGCCACTCATGCTCTTCTCAGAAAAGATCTCCGCTTGGCGAATCTTGGCCTTCTGATCGTCGATGAAGAGCAGCATTTTGGGGTCGCCCAGAAAGAAAAACTCAAGGGCCTTAAGGCCAATATTCACGTTCTCACCTTGTCGGCTACCCCCATTCCCCGCACGCTTCAAATGGCCCTCGCCGGTGTCCGCACCATGAGCCTGATCACCACGCCCCCAGTTGATCGCCTGGCGGTGCAAACGTTTCTCCTGCCTTTCGATTCTGTGGTGATTCGGGAAGCGATTGTGCGGGAGCTCACGCGGGGTGGCCAGGTGTTTTATGTTTGCCCCCGCCTGGAGCATCTCCAAAAAATGGAGCCCCTGATTCGGGAGCTGGTGCCAGAAGCCCGGATCACCTTGGCTCACGGCCAGATGGCTCCCACCGCTCTTGAGGATGTCATGAGCGCTTTTGAGGGAGGGCGCTTTGACGTTCTGTTGAGCACGAACATTGTCGAGTCAGGGATCGATATCCAGAGCGCGAATACTCTGATCGTCCACCGCGCTGACCTTTTCGGTCTTGCCCAACTTTATCAATTACGGGGTCGGGTCGGACGCGGACGCACCCAAGGCTATGCCTATCTGACGATTCCCCATGATGGCCAGATCTCTGAGACGGCCCTCAAGCGCCTGGAGGTTATCCATTCCCTGGATTATCTCGGTGCGGGCTTTTCTGTCGCCAGTCATGATGCAGACATTCGGGGTGTCGGCAACCTGGTGGGGGAAGAACAATCGGGTCACATTCGGGAAGTCGGTATTGAATTGTACCAGCAGATGCTGGCGGAGGCGGTAGAGGATCTCAAAACAAAACAAACAAAATCCACAGATTCCTTGGAGGATAGTCCAAACACGGGAGACGCCTGGACTCCCCGTATTCAATTCCCAGGGGCTGTCTCTTTGCCGGAAAATTATATCACTGATCTTAACCTGCGCCTCGGCCTCTATCGGCGACTCACAAGCCTGAAAACAACAGAAGAGTTAGAGTCCTTCGGCGCTGAGCTGATTGACCGCTTCGGTCCCCTGCCGCTGGAATGCCAGAATCTTCTTACGCTCATGCATCTGAAAAAACTCTGCCAAAAAGCCTGGGTTGAACGCCTGGACCTTGGCCCTAAGGGGGCAGTCTTGACCTTTTACAAGAACACCTTCCCCCATCCGTCCCACCTTCTGGACCTGATCAGCAAAGGACCTTTTCCGTGCCGCTTGAGTTCTGATCACAAACTTCGCCTCTTGGAAGACACTCTGTCTTCCAAAGGTCTCAGTCGTCTTCAGGGATTTTTGGGGGCGCTGGGGCGTTTGGCTGGGGCGGTCTGACCTGTCTTCTTTCCTTTTGTTTGCGGAGAAGAGATTTTTTTGTCTAAAGCCCCCAATTTTTTCAGTTCAGTCAGGGTTTTTTTGCGGTTGCTTTGGGCTCGTTCTTGAAAAATCTTCAGAATATCAATTTCTTTCCCAAGTCGTTTGATGTCCTGGCGATAACTTTTGAGCAGCCCTTTGAGCTGTTGTTTTTTGTAGTCAATTTCTCTTTGTGTCGTCACGTACTTGGACTTAGATTTTTTTGAGGACCGCAAACTGGAATCATAGGATCCCCGAGAGACTTTTGGATTGCTGGGGACTGCTCCGTAGGAGGAGCACACCCATAAACAGAGGGAACAGACTCCTAAAACAGGGGCCAGAAGAGATGCAAGCTTTAAACGACCCATTGAAAAGTCTCCTAAAATTTTCTTTTGCGAGTGGCAAGTCAGGGAGCAAAAAATGAGCCAATGGTCTTTGATTGTTTATATTTAAATTGAACTCTGGCAATTCCTGTCAAATTTGACAGGCTTGTGGTTGGTGGGAACTGTCCATCGCGGGCCGGCTCCCCTCAAAAGAGAGAGACAGTCTCACGGCTGAGGCTGGAGGTTCAGAAGAAAAGTTCCCCTGGGTTGAGGGGAGGGGGTTGCCTCAAATGAAATTTTGTGGCTTGAAGAGAAAAATTTATTTTTTTTTGGACAAAAAAAATTTGACTTTAAGTCTTTGAATTCAGTACCCTGCAAAGGGTCGATGAGCTTCCGCGAGGGATCAGCCAACGGACTCAGCCTTGGTCATGAGGGACAGGAACAGGCCAAATGGTCAATCAACAGCTCTCATACAAGTCAAAGCTTTTTGGTGATAGGGGAGGGACAGGCCGATCCAAAGAGGGAAACACCTCGGAGCTTCCTGGCGGGTGAATTCTAAAATTTTCAGAGGAAAAGACTCCATTCGTACCTGACAGAAAGCACCCCCGTCACTCTCTATCAACCTGATATAGGAATTCAAAAAATGCGCTGAAACGTCCCATATCAATAAAATTTATCGATTCAACATCGGTCTGAATACCATCTTAAAACTGGCTTTAGAGACGGCCCGTTGGGAACTAAAGTATTGAATTTGAGTTTAGGCATGAGGAGCGAAATATTGTCACCTTAAATGAGAGCACGAGCAACGCATTATGAAAAAATAAAGAAATCATAAAGGCTTGGTCATACCCCTGAACCCATGGTGCAGACTTTCTATCCGCGGGCTTGGGTCTTGGGGAGAACCCATTTTTTTGAGAGAGGCTATTGTAAAAAACAGAAGAGGAAAAAACTCCTAATTATTATTTATTATGTCAATGAAAAAAGATCTGTCAATGCCCACAAAAGACAAAAAAGATTTTTGCTTGAGGAGATCCCTGATGCGACACACCTCTTCCTCCCACCCTCTCCAGATCAAAAGTCTTGGAGTCGATGGGTCCTTTGAAGGCTATGCCAGCACTTACCAAGTGGACAGTGAGCGGGATCAAATTGTCCCAGGGGCTTTCCGCCATACACTGAGCCACTGGAAGCAACGAAACCGATGGCCTTTGTTGCTTTGGCAACACCATCTGGATCAGCCCATTGGCCTGTGGACTCACCTGGAAGAAGACAGCCAGGGGCTCAAAGCACAGGGCGTTTTGCTGATGGATCTGCCCATGGCGAAGACTGCCTACGCCCTGATCAAGGCGGGCGCTTTAGACGGTCTCTCCATTGGGTTCAGGCTTGTCACTGCACGGGTCTGTCCCCAAACCCGCGTCCGTAAGATTTATCAGGTGGACCTGGTGGAAGTGTCCCTGGTCAGCCTTCCCGCCAATGAGGGGGCCCGGGTGCGGCTTCATCAGGCCCATCCTTGAATGGAAAAACCTCACCCTTATCCCCAAACCCACTTCCGTGATTTAACTTGAAAGGAAAGACCCATGAACCCTTTTCAATCCCCTGATCTCTCCCCCCTCCAGATTCAGCAAGAGAAATTAGATTATGTTGCGAAAGATCTGTTGGCTCTGAAAGAGGCGGTGGCCTTGAAGAGCCAAAGTACCCCCTCCCTCGAGGAACGATTGATTGCTCTGGAGACCGCCCAGATCCACCCGCGAGATCCCGTCCACAAAATGCAGACAGTGTCAGCCCGCCCGGAGTCGGATCGGATGTCGCCATCCTCCTCTCCAGACGCAAGACAGATGCAGGATTTTATGGCCTACGTCCGCAAAGGCCATGATTTTGTCCTCAAAAGCATGAATGGGAGCGAAGATTCGGAAGGGGGCTATTTGGTCCCGCAACAGATCACCCACACGATTCAAAGCCGCCTCCAGGAAGCTTCCTTCTTTCGCCAGATTGCCCGCGTCACCAGCATCTCGACCGACGCCTTGGAATTATTGATGGACCAGGGGGAGGCGGCCGTTGGCTGGGCCCAAGAAAAAGACGCCCGGGAGGAAACCGCCCTGCCGGAGCTGGCGAAAATCCACATTCCGGTTCACGAGCTCTACGCCCGTCCCCGTGCCACCCAACGCCTGCTGGATGATGCGTTTGTGAACCTGGAACAATGGATCGCAGAAAAAATCACAGAGCAGATGGGCACGAAGGAAACACTGGCGTTTATTTCGGGGGACGGGGAAGGAAAGCCCAAGGGATTCCTGGCCTATCCCGACACAGAAGACCCCAAAGAATGGGGGAAAATCCAAACACTCAAAACCGGTGTGCCGGGCGGGTTTCCAGAAGACAGCCCAGAAAACTGCTTGATCGATCTGTTCCACGCCCTCAAGCCCGCCTACCTGAAGGATGCGGTCTGGCTGATGAGCCGCACCACCCAAGCCTTTGTCCGGAAGCTTAAAGATCCCAGCGATACGGCTTTTCTGTGGCAGCCCAGTCTTTCTGCCAGTCAGCTGCCCACCTTGATGGGCTACCCTGTCTACGTCACAGACCACATGCCCAGCCCCAAAGAGGGGGAGTCCACCCCCAGCATTGCGTTTGGGAATTTCAAGGAGGCCTACCAAATTGTGGACCGCCAGGGGATGCACATCTTGCGGGATCCCTACAGCGCCAAACCGTACGTCGAATTCTACACAACCAAACGGGTGGGGGGAGATGTGGTGAATTTTGAAGCGATCAAAATCTTGGCGTTCGGCAGATAAAGGCCCTTCATCCCCATCCCTTCTCAGGCAGGAGATTCCCCCATGTCCATCGTTATTCTTGAGAAATCTGACGTCCCCCTCATCCCCTTGGAGGAGGCCAAAGCCTACCTCCGTATTGATCATGATCTGGAGGATCCCCTCATTTTAACCTTCATCCAGGTGGCCACCCTTTGGGTAGAGCAGGCCACCGGGAAAACTCTTCTCACCAAAACCTTTGCCTATAGCCATGAACAGACCCGGATTATTCTCCCCTGCCCACCGGTTCTGGAGATTCTGGAGGTGAAAAGCAAACGGGGCATCCTTGAGCCTAAAGAATACCTCTGGAGGCGTCACAGGGATACGGTGGTTCTGGAAACCCCTTTCTTCTGGGGGATCCGCACCCTCACCATCACCTATCGGGCAGGCTTTGGCGATACGCCGGAAGATGTGCCTCCCACTTTGCGCTATGCGGTCCTCACCACTTTGGCCTACCTCTATGAGAATCGACCGACCCCGGAAGGCCCAGGGTGGGGCGTTCCATCGATCGAGCCATGGATTCAGTATCACCGCCGCGTTCATTTGGCTTAGACCTTTATGTCCCCGTTGAACACAGAGTTGACCTCCCGTCGATGTCACGACGACCTCCCGTCAGCCGTCATCCTTCAGCCCGCGTAGCAGGCGTGAGGATCCCGCTTTTTCAAGCGAACAAAACACACTCTTAGATTGCACCTTCTCAACGCAGGAGACTTGTTATGAAAACCCTAAAAACCCCCCTATCAGCGCCTCTCAAATTCTTGAAAACCCCCCTCACATTGGTGGAAGAACGGGGGTTTCCCGATGGAGTGGACGCCCTGATTTGGGAGGAGCGCACCACCCAAAGATGGGCAGATATTAGGCCGCTACCGCCTGTCAGGCAAACCCGCAAACGGTCTGCGGCATCCCCAGAAGGCAAGGGATCAGGGGCACTGTGGGAGCGTTACGAGGTGCAGATGCGGGCGCTCCCGCCGACCGGCCAGATTGTGAAACTCCTTTGGGGGCGCAGGGTTCTGGTTCCCTTGTCCTCTCCCCAGAAGAGTGACCGCCCCGGATACGTACGTTTCCAGGCCATCCCCCAGCTTTCAAGCGAGGGAAGAGACAGCGTTCCTTTGGTATTGCGCATCGGGGAAGGGCGACCGTTCGAGAGTCTGCCGCTCTGCTCCCTGGTCAATTGCACCCAAAGCCTCAGTCCCCTGGAGACAAGCGGTGTCTTGAGGCGGACCACGGACGGTCATCTACACAATCTCAGCTCTCCAGATTCCAGGCGCTATATCAGCACTTTGAGATGCGACAATCCCCACACCGCTCCTTTGGAAAATCTCTGGATCGGCAGCGCTCTGTGGGTGGATTGTGTGTCACGCCTCAGTAGGGTTGTTCCTGAAGACAACCTGTGTGCCCTGAAGCTGAGTCGCCCCCCTGTGCCAGGCTCTCTCCTCCTGGAAAAAGAGGGCAGAAAGAGCCTGGTCCCCGATGGCCCTGCGGAGGCTCCGTTTGTTCTCCCGAAAGATGCCTCAAACGGGATCCTGTCCTACCGCCCGCGCCTGCACATGCGGGTGACAGGATTTGATGTCGGTATCGACGGATGGACCCTCCATCTTGAAGAGATTTGAGGTGTGAGAGTCAATTTTAAATCATTTGCCCCTGGAATTTCAGCCTCACGCGTCGGCCCCGCCCTAAAAGAGCGCCTCAGAGCTGACGTGGTGATCCAGTGATTTCAATTGAGTGGGTCCATACCCTGATGCCGGACTCTGGGCTGCTTTTTTTGTCAATCATTTTTTGTGCCCTTTCTGGCATTTTAAAAAAACACTTTTTTGAAAGACACAGGTGTTGGATGAGCAAAGGTTCCAAGCATTTTTTAAGGAATGAATGGGCGCGACTCTTGCTCTTAATAATCACCGTATTGGCGGCGTGCATGGAAACGGACATGTATCTTCCAGCCTTTCATGACATGATGGTTTATTTCCAAAAAAGTGAAGAGGCCATCCAAAGTACGCTCACCTGGAATTTTCTAGGGCTCTGTATCGCAGGCCCCTTTTATGGACCTATCTCAGATGCGTTCGGTCGGAAAAAACCTCTCCTGATGTCTTTCGGGATTTTTTTTATGGGAAGTCTGTTCACTGTTTTTGGAGAAAATTTTGAAGTTCTCTTGGGGGGCAGGTTTCTGCAGGGTCTGGGGAGCGGCGGCTGTTTTACCCTGAGAACGGCAATCGTTTTCGACATCTTTAACAAAAAGCAAGCCCTCCTGGCCACGGCAAAAATAAACATCATCGTCCCTTTTTTGATGGCTTGTGCCCCCCTCATCGGTGGATTCCTCACAAATACTTACGGATTTCGGTCTAATTTCATTGCCATCGCTCTGATCGTTTTTTTCAGTTTCTTTGCCATACTCATTTTTTTTAAAGAAAGCCTGCCTCCTGCCAAGCGGACCCCTTTTTCCAGCAAAATTATCTTTGAAGGCTTTGGGAGGGCCCTAACAAACAACGCATTTTGGCACCTCACTCTTATGGTCAGTCTTCTGTTTTCTGGCTATCTGATCTTCCTCTCCAATGCAGCGATTTTTTTTGTCACCCGTTTAGGAGTCCCCAAGCCTCAATTCCCCTTTTATCAGCTTCTGATTTTGAGCTCCTATATTTGTGGCAACCTCACTGCACCCAGCGTCTCTAGACGGTTTTCTGTCGGCACTCTTCAAACGATTGGTTTTTGGGCGATTGCCATCGGTGGCTTTGGACTGGTGGCCATCACGGTGTTGCAATCTGAAAATGCTCTCCTGTTAACCCTTCCTGTGGCAATGTATTCTTTTGGAGCCGCTTGGGTGCAGCTGCCTTATTTAACCGCTTTGATGTCTATCCTTCCGGATATCAAGGGGATCGCCTCAAGCCTTCTGACCAGTTTTCGCTTGCTCATCACAGCTGGTCTGGTGGGGGTCGTGGGTTATTTTTACAATGATACTATTGTTCCCGCGACTGTTGGTGTGGCCTTTACCACGATTGTCCCATTGCTCCTGGGGTGGCACTATCGCACTCGGGTCTGTTCCAAGAAAATACGCCCCCAGAAAACCCCTCGAAATCTCCTTTAAAGGAGAGGGCGGCACCCTAGCGGCGTCTGAGGGATCCTCAACGAAGCTTGGGCCTTCTTTCGTGATGGGGGGATTTTCAGGTGTGAAATTAAATTTTTTTAAAGTAAATTCTCTCAACAGAGCCTAAACAAACTTCTCAAATACAAGGTATCTTCAGTCATGATTCAGCCTCCCAATCCCTTGCGTACTTTGCTCACATTTCTATGGTCCGCACGCAAAGATGCGCCTTTGCGTATTTGTGTGGGGCTTGTTTTTATGATTTTAAGTAAGCTTGGGGTCTTAATGGTCCCCTTTTTTTATAAAGATCTTGTCAATACAGTCACAAAGCCTGGTTTTGAGTGGGCTGTTTTTGTGGGTCTGCTGTTGAGCTATGGGTCGGTTCGGTTGCTAGGAGTGGTCCTTTCAGAAGCCCGGGATGTGTTGTTTGTGCCTGTGGAACAAAGGGCCATTCGGACCATCGCTCTTCACATTTTTAAACATCTTCATCTCTTGAGTTTTCATTTTCACCTGAATCGGAAAACGGGAAGCCTTGCGCAAGTCATTGAACGGGGGACCCGAGCGATTGAAATGTTTTTCCGCTTTTTTGTGTTTGGTTTGTTCCCGACATTGTTGGAACTTCTGTTGGTGGTTGTCATTGTGGCCTATGTGTACCCAGGATTTTTGGGCGTTATTTTGACGATGACAATGGCTGCTTACATTTTTGTGACTTTCAAAATTTCAAGTTGGCGTTTGCGGGTCATGCGGAGCATGAATAGCGCCCAAAATGCAGGGGGAGGCAAGGCGATCGATAGCCTTCTGAATTTTGCAACAGTCAAGTATTTTGGGAACAGCGAGAAAGAAGGTGAACGGTACGATGAATCTCTTGCCTTGTATGAGCGATACGCCATTCAGAGCAAGTGGGGGTTGAGTCTTTTAAATGTGTCACAGGCGGTTGTTTTAACCGTGGGCTTGGTTGGGATTATGTTTGTCTGTGGAGAAAAAATTGCCCAGGGTCTTCTGACACCAGGGGATTTTGTTCTGATTACAACGTTCTTGTTGCAAGTGTATTTACCTCTCCATGCCCTTGGGTTCACCTACCGAGAAACGCGACAATCGGTTGTGGATATGGGGGATTTGTTTCATCTGCTCCATGAGCCGCTGGAAGAGGGGCACACGCAGCTGCCGCCTCTGGTGTTTGAAAAAGGGCGTATTGTTTTTGAAAACGTGACATTCGGTTACACACCAGAGAGAACGATTCTCAAAGATATCTCCTTTACGGTAGAGCCTCTTCAGAAGGTGGCGATTGTGGGGCCATCAGGGTCTGGAAAATCGACCCTCGTATCTTTGCTGCTTCGCTTTTTTGACCCAGTCTCCGGTGAGATCTCCATTGATGGGCAAAATTTGCGGAATGTGTCTCGGGAAAGCCTCATCCGTTTGATTGGGGTGGTTCCGCAAGATACGGTTTTGTTTAACGACACACTGTTTTACAACATTGCCTATGGAGATTTTTCTGCTGAACCATCCGCTGTTTATGAGGCCTCCCGTCATGCTGCGCTTGATTCGTTTGTCAAAAAGCTTCCGGAAGGATATGAGACGCGGGTCGGAGAGCGCGGGCTTAAGTTATCTGGTGGGGAAAAACAGCGCGTTGCCATCGCCCGTGCTTTTTTGAAAAAGCCTAAAATTTTGATTTTTGATGAGGCAACCTCTTCTCTCGATTCCCATACAGAAAAAGAAATTCAGGGGAACTTAGAGTCCCTTGCGGAAGGGCGCACAACGCTTGTGGTCGCCCATAGGTTGTCAACGGTTGTGAATGCAGACCTCATTCTCGTGATGGATCAAGGGACTTTGGTTGAACGGGGTAACCATGGCGAACTGCTTGCTCAGAAAGGTCTGTACGCCCACCTCTGGAATCGGCAAAATGACGGGCAGGAGATTCTTGAGCAAGTTTCAAAAGAGTAAAGAGTGCCTATTCCGTTCTTTGGGGTTCCATAGCCCTTAATTCATCAGGACATCAAAAAGCTCATTTCAGTTAAAAATATTTTTTGACTCAGCTTCTCTTTTTTTGACAAAAAAAGAAAATACAACAATAAAACAGCTAGACTCAACAAAAAAAATCTTATAAAAACAGTGTATTAAAAAATTTGTCAAACAAGCATTTTTTTGAAAATTAAGTCAAATTTAATCTGTGATATGTTAGTTTTTAGGTAAAGAACAAGATGGTGTCTTTTTTGGGGCTTTAAAGAGGTGTTGTGAAAAGAGGAAAGTTTGACCCATGAAGGAAGCATATTTTGATCTCGTGATGTTGCTGGAGCGCCTCCATCGGCTGTTTCTAGAAATTGCTAAATCGGAGCTTGATCGATTTAACATTCGCGATTTGAGTAGTATTCAAGCAATGATTCTTTACAATATAGGGAAGTCCCAACTGACAGTTGGTGAAATTAGCAATCGTGGATATTATCTCGGATCGAATGTTTCTTATAACTTAAAGAAAATGATTGAGAACGGATACCTTCTGCAGGAGCAATCTCTGCATGATCGACGCTCTAGCCAGGTGCGCCTGACAAGCAAAGGAATGAAGGTCCTAGATAAGCTTGATACCACCTTGCAAAAACAAGTGGAGAGCTTGATATTTAATGGACTCAAAGATTCAGAAATCCAAATGATGCTCAGCAAAGGTCGCATTCTTGAATCCTTTTGGTCCAACATGTTGGTCAATCATTTTCGCTAATCCTTATAGCTCATCTCATATCATTGCAGTATGAATTTTTGTGCAGGGGACAGATGAACGACGTCATCCCGGGGCTAGAGTTTCTGAGAGCTTTCTCGCTTTTGAAATCCTCCAGCCGGGATCTATTTGCAGACTATAGACAGCCTGGAAATGGATAACGATTCAAGGGGCACAGAAGCCATCCGAAGACTGCCTCTGCTGACCTTGCCATCTCAAGCTGAGCCTAATAATTCCTTTAAGAGCTTGTTCAGGAGCGCGGGGTTTCCCCGGCCTTGACTGGCTTTCATCGCAAGGCCTACAAAGTACCCGAAGAGTTTGTCCTTCCCGGCGCGATACTCAGCCACTTTCCCAGGTTCGCTGTTGAGGATCTCTTGGAGCATTTTGAGAAGAGCCCCTTCATCGCTGACTTGTTGGAGTCCTCGTTCCGCAACAATAGTTTCAGGAGAGTCCCCGGTTTCCCACATAACGCTAAAAACATCTTTGGCAATTTTTCCGGAGATCACCCCATGGGCAATCATGTCCAGGAGCTTTGCAAGGGCCTCAGCAGAGACGGGGCTTTCGTCAACGGTTTTGCGCGACTCATTCAAAGCTCCTAAAAAGTCTCCAAGGATCCAATTCGCCAAGATTTTAGGGGAAGCGTGTGTGAGTGCTTGGGTGCCTTTTTCAAAAAATGCTGCGATTTCAAGTTCAGAAACTAAGACATCCGCGTCGTAGACAGAGAGGCCAAAGTCTTTGATGAGGCGGGCTTTCTTTTGATCTGGGAGCTCTGGAAGTTCCGCGTAAATCTCATCGACATATGCTTGGGTTAAAACCAAAGGGGGGAGGTCTGGGTCTGGGAAGTAGCGATAGTCTGCTGCATCTTCCTTGCTCCTCATAGACCGTGTTTCTCCCCTCGCTACGTCAAATAGCCGGGTTTCTTGGATGATCTCGCCCCCGTTTTCAAGAACATGGACTTGACGAGAGACCTCGTAGGAAAGGGCTTGCTGGAGGAAGCGAATGGAATTGAGGTTCTTGATCTCCACCCGTGTTCCTAAATCTGCGCCGGGTCGTCGGACAGAAACGTTGGCGTCTGCGCGAAGGCTTCCTTCCTCCATATTCCCATCGCAGGTCTCAAGACATCTGAGGAGGGCGCGCAATTTTTTGAAATAAAGAGCGGCCTCTTCAATGGTGCGCATATCCGGTTCTGAGACAATTTCCATCAGGCCAACACCAGCGCGATTTAAGTCAATAGCAGTGGCGGAGGCGTAAAGATCATGGGAGCTTTTGCCCGCGTCCTGTTCCATATGAACGCGGGTGATGTGAACACGTTTTGAGGTTCCATCAGATCGCTCAATGTCAAGAAATCCTCCCTCCACAATCGGGCGTTCCAGCTGAGAAATCTGGTAGCCAGAGGGCAAGTCTGGATAAAAATAATTTTTGCGATCAAATGAGGAGACCAGATTAATGCGCCCTGACAAACCGAGGCCTGTTTTCACAGCTTGCCTGACACAAAATCCATTGAGAACCGGCAGCTGGCCTGGAAAGGCGGCATCTACATAAGAGACCTGGGTGTTCGGGGCGGCTCCGAACGCGGTGGGGGCGCGGGAAAATAATTTGGACTGGGAGATAATTTGGGCATGAACTTCAAGTCCGATCACAATCTCCCAAAACCCTGTTCCTCCCGGATATTGAGAGTCTTCATAGCGAAAAATGCGTTCATCGGCCACAGGTTTTATTCCTTCTGAGTGAATGGCAGCGGAGGAAAAGAAGCGGACTGTTCAAGAATTTCAGCGACTTGGAGGACGGTTTCCTCGCACCAAGCGCGCCCAATGATTTGGAGCCCCAGGGGGCGCCCGTCCTCTGAAAGAGCAGCAGGGACAGAAATGGCTGGTATACCTGCGAGGCTTGCAGGGACCGTGAGAACATCGTTGAGATACATGGTCACAGGATCCTGCGGTTCTTCCCCGATTGCAAAGGCACCGGTGGGAGCCGTAGGGGTCAGCAGAACGTCTACCTCAGAAAACGCGTGGTCAAAGTCTTCTCGAACAAGGCGGCGCACACGCTGAGCCTTTAAAAAATAGGCATCATAATACCCATGGGAGAGAGCATAGGTCCCCATCATGATGCGTCGCTTCACTTCTGCACCAAACCCTTCATCTCGGGTCAGGGCGTACATCTGTTCTAAGGTCTCCGCTTGAGCCCGTTCGCCATAGCGGACACCATCATAGCGGGCCAGGTTGGAGGAGGCTTCCGCAGATGCAACAATGTGATAAATGGGCAGAGCGTATGGCGTATGGGGAAGAGTGACGGTGACAATTTCAGCCCCCGCTGCCTTGAGCCATGCACACCCTTGCTCCCAAAGGGCGGTCAATTCGCCAGACATACCATCCACCTGGTATTCCTTTGGGACGCCAATTTTAAGGCCACGGATGCTTTTTCCAAGGGCCTGGGAAAAAGGGGGGACAGGATGTCTCGAAGACGTTGCTTCGGCAGGGTCATGTCCTGCGATCACTTCAAGAAGGGCGGCTGCGTCTGCCACCGTTCGGGTCATGGGGCCTGCTTGATCAAGAGAAGAGGCAAAAGCAACGGTTCCTCTGCGTGGGCAACGACCGTAGGTTGGCTTCAAACCAACGATGCCGCAGAAAGCTGCGGGCTGGCGGATCGATCCTCCCGTATCTGTCCCTAAAGAGGCAACGGCAAGGCCTCCGGCAACAACGGCAGCGGAGCCTCCTGAGGATCCGCCTGGGACAAGAGTTTTGTTGTGGTCAGTTGTGGTCCACGGATTCTTGACAGGTCCAAATGCGCTGGTCAGGTTAGCCGACCCCATTGCGAATTCATCCAAGTTAGTTTTTCCCAGCATGACCGCCCCGCCGTTCCAAAGGCGCTCTGTGATCGCAGATTCATAAGGGGGCACAAAGTGCGCCAGCATTTTGGAGGCAGCAGTGGTACGTACGCCTTGGGTGCAAAATAAATCTTTAATCCCGAGCGGAAGACCGTCAAGGGGCAGGCCTTGCCCTTGGGAAAGTCGTTTATCACTGGCATCCGCCTGAGCCAGCGCTTTTTCAGGGGTCAAAGTAATATAAGCGTTCAGATCTTGCCCCTGGGCGCAGGCGTCTAAATAGGCTTGTGTGAGCTCACGTGCTGAGAAAGAACGTTTTCGAAGGCCATCACGAGCCTGAGTCAACGTCAGTCTTGTCAAAGAAGCTGTCATCCACAAATACCCTCTTTTAGCTCACAAAATTTCCTCCTCCACACTACGAAAAGGGGAACACTCTCGCAAGTGGTCTTTTTGAGGAGCGTGTTTTTTGTAAGGAAAAACACAGAAAATTTTGTCTGGAGGCATTTTATAAACTATTTCGCTCTTCCCTGGGTTGATCAGAGGGAAGGGCGACTATTCCCGAATAAATTCAATTAAAAAATAGATACGATTAAAAAATGAGTGTCTTTTTTGCAATACTTGTTCTAAAAAAAAGTGTAATAGAAAATTTTATGTTGCTATTTTTTTTTTTAAAAAACAATATTACACATGTTATTGTTGTTTTTATTTTGGGAATTTTAAATGAAAAATATGTTGTTTTCAATGGTTCTGTGTTCTGTGGCACTTCCAGTGTTTGCAAATTCAGGTGTTCAAGCCCCTTTAGAGGTTCCCGCAGGAAAGGGTTTCGGCGGGTTTTCTCTTGGAGGTGTCGTGGGGGGATCTTGGGGATCTGACAGTATTGAGGGGAAGTTGGCCGACGGCGCCAATCAATTTCTTCAGGGCATTGCAGGGAGGCCTCTTCCAAAGATAAGCCATCATGGAATGCTGGGAGGGTTGAACCTGGGGTATGGGCACCAGCTGAAAAATCTCTACATGGGCGTGGATTTAAACATTCTTCTCTCCGGCCGCAAGACAGATCTCAAAGAGTATTTCTTTGCTCTGGCTGAAAATGTTCTCGAGAGGATTGAAGAAGACGCTGCGCTTGAGATCCAGCAAATATTTAACGGCGCTGAGCTGGAAGATTATATTGTTGAATTTTCCGCTAAGCAAAGAGCATTTTTTGATTTCGGCGTTAAGTTTGGGTATGTCTGGAATAATAAAATTCTTTTCGGTGTAAAGGTGGGGCCGACGCTTTCTCTTTATCAGACAAAACAGCATCTCAAAAATGAGGAAGCTCATTCCCAAAACGCCTCTGTGTGGGGGTTTACAGGGGGCCTTTTTGGGGCTTATAAGCTGAGTGAAAAAACCTCTCTCAGCTTGAACCTCGACTACCGCATCACCAAAACACCCATCGCAGATGCGGACTACATCCGCGTTAAAATGAAATCCTTCTCTGTGATGGCAGGCTGGCACTATCATTTCTAAGAATGTGTTCGTCTGATTTTTAAGTCTTGCGAAATCTGATTGACAAGAATCCACCTTCCGTTTAAGGAGGGTGGTTTTTCTTTTTTTTGACGGGGATTAGTTTTCTGGTAAAAACTGTAAATTATCTCTGTTCTATTCCTTTTTTTCGTGTTAAGTTTTGAACCTCTTAGGAGGGTGTCTCGGGACCGTGGGGACAACACGTGTGATAAATTTGATTTTTTTAGAGGCGCGAGACAAGTTGTCCGTTGCTTTATCTTGTCTTGTTTATAGAGCTTGTCTGCGCGTCCAATTTTTTAGCCGTCTCGTCCGGGAGGGGGTCCCCGTCTCTTGGAACTGTCGGCTCTCTATCTTTAAAAATCTGTCTGTTTTGAGGAATGAAAGGGGTTCGAATGAGCCAATCTAGTGGAGATTATCAACGCTTGCGGCGCAGTTATTCACGTATTTCCGATGTGGCGCCCGTTCCCAATTTGATTGAGCTCCAAAAGACGTCTTATGATTTGTTCCTTCAGCAGAAGGTGGATCCTGCGAAGCGCGAAGCGACGGGTCTTGAAGGAATTTTGCGGGGAATTTTTCCTATTCAGGATACAAGTGGTCGCTCTCAATTAGAGTATGTGCAGTACGTTTTGGAGGAGCCCAAATATGATTTAATAGAAGCCCGTCAAAAAGGGGGGACTTACGCCTCTGCTTTGCGGGTGACATTCCGTCTTGTGGTTTGGGATGTGGATGAGGAGACGGGGGCCCGTTCGATTCGCCATATCAAAGAGCAGGATGTGTACATGGGGGATATGCCCCTCATGACAGTCAACGGAACCTTTATGATCAACGGGATTGAGCGGGTGATTGTGTCCCAGATGCATCGCTCTCCTGGTGTCTTTTTTGACCATGACAAAGGGCGCGTTCATGCGTCTGGTAAGTTTTTATTTGCCGCTCGGGTGATCCCTTACCGGGGGTCTTGGTTGGACCTTGAGTTTGATGCCAAGGATTTGTTGTTTGTTCGGATTGACAGGAAGCGTAAGTTTCCAGTCTCCACATTATTGATGGCTTTGGACAGTGCAGAGACGGCCCAAAAGCGAGCAGAAGGCCATCACTTCGGTGTGGGGGAAGCGCGTGGTATGGACCGGGAAGAAATGCTTCACCGGTTTTATGAGACGGTGACTTATGTCTCTCGAGGAGATCAGTGGGAGACAGATTTTATTCCGTCTGCCTGGCGGGGTGTCAAGCTGGTGCGTCCTTTGGTGAATGCGGAGACTGGGGCTGTTGTGGCTGAAGTGGGAACAAAAGTGGTGGCCCGACTTTTGGCTCAGTTTCAGCGGGAGAATCTGAAGCGCATCTTTGTCCCCCAGGAAGAGATCATTGGCCGTTATTTAGCCCTTGATTGTGTGAATTTGGAGACCGGCGAAATTTACGCTGAGGCGGGGGATGAGATCACCCCTCAGGTGCTCTCCACTCTGTTGGCCCAAGGAATGGAGACTCTGTCCGTCTTGAATATTGATCACGTGACGGTGGGCAGTTATTTGCGGGATACCCTTCTTGCAGACAAGAATAGCACCCGAGACGAAGCTTTGTTGGATATTTTTCGGATTTTACGTCCTGGGGAGCCGCCAACGGTTGATGCGGCAGAATCGCTGTTCTGGGGCTTGTTTTTTGATCCTGAAAAATACGATCTTTCCACCGTGGGCCGCGTCAAAATGAACGCCCGTTTAGGGGAAGAGACGCCTGATTCCTTGAGGACTTTGCGTAAAGAAGACATTCTGGGGATCGTCAGGGTTTTGCTGGAGTTGCGGGATGGGCGCAATGCGATTGACGACATCGATAGTTTGTCTAATCGTCGTGTGCGAGCTGTCGGTGAGCTCATGGAGAACCAGTATCGCGCCGGTCTGACACGGGTGGAGAGATTGACACGGGAGCGTATGGGGTCAATTGATTTGGACACAGCGTTGCCTCAAGATATTTTAAACGCCAAGCCCGTGGCTGCGGTTTTGAGGGAGTTCTTTGGGACCTCCCAGTTGTCTCAATTTATGGATCAGACCAATCCTCTGTCAGAAATCACCCATAAGCGGCGGATTTCTGCCTTGGGTCCGGGGGGGTTGACCCGTGATCGCGCAGGCCTGGAGGTGCGGGATGTGCACCCCACCCATTACGGGAGAATTTGTCCTGTGGAAACACCGGAAGGTCCCAACATTGGTTTGATCAATTCCTTGGCGACCTATGCCCTTGTGAATCCTTATGGGTTTATCGAAACCCCGTATCGGCGCGTCGAAAAAGGCCATGTCACGAATGAAGTGGTTTATCTTTCTGCGATGCAAGAAGGGGACTATGCAATTGCACAAGGGAATGCAACCCTTGATGAGAACAAAAATCTTGTTGGGGATATGATTAGCTGTCGAAAGGCAGGGGATTATGTCTTGGCGGCACCGGAAGAAGTGGATCTGATTGACGTCTCCCCAAAGCAGATTTTGTCTGTTGCGGCGGCTCTGATTCCTTTCGTTGAAAACGATGACGCTTCCCGCGCCTTGATGGGTGCGAACATGCAAAGACAAGCAGTTCCGTTGATTCATCCCCAGGCCCCTTTGATTGGAACAGGAATGGAGCTGTCTGTGGCTCGGGATTCCGGCGCTCTGGTCATTGCCCAGAGGGGCGGGGTGGTGGATCAGGTGGATGCGACGCGGATTGTGATTCGAACGGATGGAGAGCCTTCGTCCGAAAATTCCGGCGTTGATATTTACAATCTAATGAAGTTCCAGAAATCCAATGCAAGCACCTGTATTAACCAAAAGCCGCTCGTCCATGTGGGGGACATTGTCACCCAAGGTCAGGTCATTGGAGACGGGCCAGCCACTGAATTGGGGGAGCTTGCGCTAGGCCGCAATGTGACGGTTGCGTTTTTGGCATGGAATGGCTGTTGTTTCGAAGATTCGATTGTGATCTCAGAGCGGTTGGTTCAACAGGATGCCTACACTTCAATCCATATTGAAGAGTTTGAGGTTGAGGCCCGGGATACCAAATTAGGCAGTGAAGAAATCACAGGGGATATTCCTGGTATCAGTGAAGGGGCGGCCAGCCGTCTGGATGAATCGGGGATCGTTTACATTGGGGCATCCGTCAAGCCTGGGGACGTTTTAGTGGGGAAAGTCACGCCCAAAGGGGATAACCCGGTGACGCCTGAGGAGAAACTTCTCCGTGCCATTTTTGGTGAAAAAGCGGCGGATATGCGGGATACGTCCTTGCGCCTGCCTCCGGGATTTTCCGGAACGGTTGTGGACGTTCGGGTGTTTTCCAGGCGTGGTGTTGATAAAGACGAGCGGTCTATTGCCATTGAACGGGCAGAGATTGCCCGTCTCGTGAAGGACCGGGATGCTGAGAAAAATATTCTTGAGCGGAATTACCGGGCCCGTTTGCAGGCTCTTCTTGTGGGGCAAACATTGGCTTCTGGGCATGCGGGTGTCAAGGCAAAGACGGTCTTGTCAGCAGATGTCTTGCAGGCGATGCCTGCCCATGAATGGCGCCATGTGACTGTTGTGGATGAGGATGTCTCCTCCAAGTTAGAAGCCCTTCGGGATCAGCTTCAAAACGCCTTGACGGCGCTCACAAAACGTTTTGAGAACAAGGTTGAGCGGGTTCGTCGTGGGGATGACTTGCAAGCGGGTGTCTTGAAAAAAGTGAAGGTGTATGTGGCGGTGAAGCGGAAGCTTCAGCCGGGCGATAAGATGGCGGGGCGACATGGGAACAAAGGTGTGGTGTCCCGCATTGTTCCTGTTGAGGATATGCCCTATCTCGCGGATGGAACGCCTGTAGATATCGTTCTCAATCCTCTGGGGCTTCCCTCTCGGATGAACATGGGTCAGATTCTTGAGACCCATCTGGGCTGGGCTGCAAAAAGCCTTGGGCGTCAGGTGTCCCAGATGCTCATGGACGTTGCGGACGGAAAGACAGTCGGGGATCTTCGGGCGTCTTTTGCGGAGCTTTATGGCCAGAGAGCAGATGCTATTCAGGCGCTGAACAGCCTATCTGACGCGGAGCTGATCTCCATGGCTGCCCATCTTGAGGATGGCCTTCCCATGGCCACTCCTGTTTTTGAAGGGGCCCGTGAATCTGAGATTGCGGAAGCTCTTGAAAAAGCAGGACAGAATGCCTCTGGTCAGGTGACCCTTTATGATGGCCGTTCGGGGGAGCCCTTCGATCGTCAAGTGACCGTGGGTGTGATTTATATGCTCAAATTGCACCATTTGGTGGATGAAAAAATTCACGCGCGTTCTGTGGGGCCTTACAGTTTGATTACCCAGCAACCTTTGGGGGGTAAGGCACAGTTCGGGGGTCAACGGTTAGGGGAAATGGAGGTCTGGGCTTTGGAGGCTTACGGAGCTGCCTATACCTTGCAAGAAATGTTGACGGTCAAATCGGATGATATCGTTGGTCGTACGCTCGCTTACGAATCGATTATTCGAGGGGACAACCATTTTGAGTGCGGGATTCCTGAATCGTTTAACGTTTTGGTGAAAGAGCTGCGGTCCTTGGGCTTAAACATGGAGTGTGCCCAGGAGATCGTGCCGCCTCTGCTGGAAGAGCCTTTGTAAAAAAGCGAATGCTTTAAAGGAAATTTTAAAAAGGCCCCGTGTCTCAGGGACGGGGTCTTTAGGCGAAACATGACGAAGAGAAATAAAGGGGTCTGTCGATATGCGTCAACATGAACGAGACAAATTGAGCCAATTGTTCTCACCATCGGGCGCGCAGGCGTTCGATCGCGTTCAAATTTCTATTGCCAATCCAGAGCAAATTCGGGCCTGGTCTTTTGGGGAGGTGAAGAAGCCGGAAACCATTAACTACCGGACCTTCAAGCCTGAAAAGGATGGTCTCTTTTGTGCGCGCATCTTCGGCCCTATCAAAGATTACGAGTGTTTGTGCGGTAAATACAAACGGATGAAATTCCGTGGTGTCGTGTGTGAAAAGTGTGGCGTAGAGGTCACCTTATCAAAGGTTCGCCGGGAGCGGATGGGGCATATTGAGCTGGCGGCTCCTGTGGCCCACATTTGGTTTACGAAGTCACTCCCCAGCCGTATTGGGACCCTCTTAGATTTGACGAACAAAGACCTGGAAAAAGTTCTCTATTTCGAGAGCTACATTGTGACCGAGCCGGGACTGACCCCCTTGCGTCTCCATCAGTTGCTGACGGAAGAGGAATACATTGACGCCCAGGATGATTATGGTGAAGATGCCTTCCGGGCTCAAATTGGTGCGAGAGCTCTGAAGGAAATGCTGATGGCCATTGACTTGCGCCAAGAGGAAGCAAGCCTTCGGGAGGAATTGATTGGCACCACTTCAGAGATGAAGCGCAAGAAAATTATTCGTCGCCTGAAACTTCTCAAAGCGTTTGTTCATTCAGATACGCGACCCGAGTGGATGATTCTGGATGTAGTGCCCGTGATTCCCCCAGAGCTTCGCCCTTTGGTGCCTTTGGATGGGGGGCGCTTTGCGACAGCTGATTTGAATGATCTTTATCGCCGTCTTATTAATAGAAACAACCGTTTGAAGCGGCTTTATGAACTTCGGGCACCGGGGATTATCATCCGAAATGAGGAGCGTATGCTCCAAGAAATTGTGGATGCCCTTTTGGACAACAGCCGTCGAGGTCGGCCGATTACGGGGACTAACAAGCGACCTCTCAAGTCTCTTTCAGACACTTTGAAGGGGAAGCAGGGGCGTTTCAGACAAAATCTTTTGGGGAAACGGGTCGATTATTCTGGCCGTTCCGTCATTGTTGTGGGTCCAGAGCTGAAGCTTCATCAGTGTGGTCTTCCGAAGCGGATGGCCCTTGAGCTGTTCCGTCCTTTTGTGTACGCCCGCCTCGAGCGGTATGGGCTTGCGCCGACGTTGAAGGCGGCCAAGCGGATGGTCGAGAAAGAGCGTCCAGAGGTTTGGGACATTTTGGAGGAGGTGATTTGGGAACACCCGGTTCTCCTCAACCGTGCCCCCACTTTGCACAGGCTGGGGATCCAAGCGTTTGAGCCGGTCTTAATTGAAGGGAAAGCGATTCAGCTGCATCCCCTGGTCTGTACTGCCTTTAACGCAGACTTTGACGGAGACCAGATGGCGGTTCACGTGCCTCTTTCTATTGAAGCGCAGCTGGAAGCCCGTGTCTTGATGATGTCCACCAATAACATCTTGAGCCCTGCAAACGGCGCCCCCATTATTGTGCCCTCAAAAGACGTCGTTTTGGGGATTTATTACCTGACTTTGATGCGGGATGGGGTGGTTGGTTCGGGGATGGTGTTTAAGGACCTGAGCGAAATTGAGCAGGCTTTGTTCCATCAAGTTGTCTCCCTCCATGCCCGGATTAAAGCGCGCGTTCTGGAGATGACGGAAGAAGGCAATCTGGAGAGTCGCATTGTCGAGACAACCCCCGGCCGTGTCATTCTGGCGTCTTTATTACCTAAGCACCCCAATCTTCCGTTTGCATTGGTCAATCAGCTCTTAACGTCTGTGGACATTGCGGGCCTTGTGGACGCGGTTTATCTGCACTGTGGCCAAAAAGAAACAGTCATTTTTGCTGACAAAATTATGGCCCTGGGCTTTAAGTACGCCACCCTTTCAGGCATTTCTTTTGGAAAAGACGATCTGATTGTTCCTCAGGAGAAGCGGTTTTTGGTTGATGAAACCTGGGGCCTGGTGAACGAGTATCGTCAGCAATATTTGGACGGTCTGATCACTCAGGGGGAGCGCTATAACAAAGTGACGGACGCTTGGACTAAGTGTACGGAAAAAGTGGTGTCTGCGATGTTGGACGGGATGGCGAAGGCCAATGCGGAACATCTGAATGCGGTTTATATGATGGCCCATTCTGGTGCTCGTGGTTCGCCTACTCAGATGCGTCAGTTGGCGGCGATGCGTGGTTTGATCCAGCGACACTCTGGTGAAATTATTGAGCAGCCTATTATTTCAAACTTTAAAGAGGGCCTTCAGGTTCTTGAATACTTCAACTCGACCCACGGATCCCGGAAGGGGCTTTCTGACACCGCTTTGAAAACTGCGAACTCGGGTTATCTGACCCGTCGTTTGGTCGACGTGGCCCAGGACTGCATTGTGAGTATCGAGGATTGCGGAACAGGAAAAGGTCTTTCCATGCGCCCTGTCGTGGAAGGGGGTGAATTGATTGCATCTCTCGGGGAGCGGATTCTGGGTCGAACGGCTGCGGAAGATGTGGTGGATCTTCTCTCAGGGGATGTGTTAGCGCGCGAAGGTGACCTTCTTGACGAACGGATGGTGGATGCCATTCAAAAAACCGGTATCGAGGAAGTGCGGATTCGGTCTGTGTTGACGTGCGAAGCTGTGACCGGCCTGTGTGCCAAGTGCTATGGTCGAGATTTAGCCCGGGGTATTTTGGTCAACGTTGGGGAAGCGGTGGGTGTGATTGCAGCCCAGTCTATCGGTGAGCCGGGGACTCAGCTAACCATGCGGACGTTCCACTTAGGGGGGGCGGCCCAGAAGGCGACGGAAGAATCGACGATTGATGCAACCATTGATGGTGTGGTCATTCTGAAGAACCGGAATATTTTGGTCAACCGTGACGGCGTGGCCCTTGCGATGGGGCGCCATATGGAGCTCGCCATTCAAGACAGTCAGGGTCGTGAGCGGGCCCGCCACCGCATTCCTTATGGAGCGATTGTTCATGTGGATGATGGGGTTCAGGTGACGAAGGGTATGCGTCTTGTGGAGTGGGATCCTTACACCATCCCTGTGATTACGGAATGTGATGGGATTGCCCATTTCGTTGACTTGACTGAGGGGGTCTCTTTACGGGAGGTGATTGACGAAACCACGGGAATTTCCAAGCGGGTGGTCTCTGATTGGCGTCAGGCGTCCCGGAACATGGATCTTAAGCCGCGCATTACTCTGAGAGATGGGCAGGGGAAAGCGCTGACGTTTGCTAATGGACTTGAGGCCCGTTATACCTTGTCCGTTGAAGCAATTTTGGAAATTGAGAATGGGTCCCAAGTTCAGGCGGGGGATATCTTGGCCCGTTTGCCTCGGGAATCCTCTAAAATGCGCGACATCACAGGGGGTCTCTTGCGGATTGCAGAGCTCTTTGAAGCGCGGAGACCGAAGGATCCAGCCATTGTCTCTGAGCACAATGGGCGCGTTGAGTTTGGAAAGGACTATAAAGCAAAGCGTTGCCTGATTGTTGTTCCAGAAGATCCGGCCCTCAGCCCAGTAGATTATTTTGTCCCCAAAGGCAAGCATATTGTGGTTCAGGAAGGGGATGTGGTTCGCAAGGGTGAGCTTTTGGTGGACGGCAGCTTGGTTCCTCAGGATATTCTGCGGATTTTGGGTGTGGAAGCTTTGGTTTATTATTTGACCAATGAAGTCCAGGAAGTCTATCGTCTCCAGGGTGTGAAGATTAACGACAAACACCTTGAGGTGATCATTCGTCAGATGCTTCAGAAAGTTGAGATCACGGATGCAGGGGATACGCTTCATCTTGTGGGGGATCAGATTAGCCGCAAAGAATTTGAAAGCCAGAATCATCAGCTTCAAAAAGAAGGGCGCCCTGAACTGCGGGCCTACCCCATTCTTCAGGGGATTACAAAGGCGTCTTTGCAAACGGAATCCTTTATCTCTGCAGCTTCCTTCCAAGAGACAACGCGGGTTCTCACGGAAGCAGCTGTTTGGGGGAAATCCGATCGCCTGGAAGGCCTGAAGGAGAATGTCATCGTGGGACGGTTGGTTCCGGCTGGAACCGGTTGGGTTGTCAACCGTTTTCGGGGCATGGCTCTTGCTGAAGAGTTGGCCTTAAAGGATGGGGCTTCCCAGAGTGACTAACTGTGAGGGGCGTCTCTTTCTGGATCCTGTCAGGTCAACGGAAGCTCTTATTCCGTTGACCCAACTCTACCAGCGCGACGTTAGTCGGGCTGGGATTTCTCTATGACGCCTGGCGCGCGCTATCAGGCGGTTCTTGAGGTCTTGTCTGAGGTCTGCGATCGGACTTCAGGGGTCCCGCGTCCTTTGGAAGCAGTGTGTGCGGATTTCTTTCGAAAGAGGCGCTATATCGGATCTAAAGACCGCTCTGCGATTGCCTCTTTTGTCTATGGGGTGGCCCGCAGTTGGGCGCAGATTCTTTTTTATGGCGCGTCTCAGGGGCGGGACCTTTCCCATTTTTGGAAAGGCCGGGCGCCTGAGGGGTCAGCCCGTTTCGCTTTGTTGACCTATTTGGCCGGGGTCCAAAAAATTCCTCTTCGGGATATTGAGCTTCTTTGGTCGGGGGATCTCTATCATCCAGAGAGTTTGACAGCTTCCGAGAAAAGGTGGCTGAAGGGGCCATTCCCTGCGGACACATCCCTTCCACGCTGGGTGCAAGCAGGAGTCTCAGACGCTTGGTTTGCATGCTTTGAGCGTCAATTTGGAGAAGAGGCCTTTGCTGTTTTGACGGGGCTTTCGGAATCAGCGCCCACAGATTTGAGGGTGAATCTTTTAAAAACAAATCGTCTGCAAGTGATGGAGCGCCTCAAGCTTCGGGGCATTGAAAATGCACAGACTCCCTATTCTCCTTGGGGGATTCGTTTAACCGCACGTCACGCTTTGACAGGATTGCCTGAGTTTGTAGAGGGATTGTTTGAGATCCAAGATGAAGGATCCCAGGTGATGGCTTCTCTTCTCTCTGCCCGCCAGGGGGATCGTGTGCTCGATTTGTGCGCCGGAGCGGGGGGGAAAACCCTTGCTTTGGGGATGATGATGGAGAACCGTGGGCAGATTTGGGCGACAGATGTGGCGAAATGGCGGCTTGAGCGTACACGGGTTCGGGCCAAGAGGGCCGGATTGTTTAATGTGCAGTACCGGGCACTCGAGGGCCTTGAGGATTCTTGGTTAGTCAAGCATGAGGGATATTTTGACCGTGTCCTTCTGGATGTTCCTTGCAGTGGGACTGGGACGTGGCGCAGGCATCCGGAGCAGAAATGGCACTGTGATCCGTCCTTTTTGGAACCGTTACTCAAGCAGCAACAGGACATATTAACTTTGGGTGCGCGCATGGTGCGGAAAGGGGGGAGGCTTCTTTATGGAACTTGTTCTCTTTTGGAGCTGGAAAACCAGAAGCAAGTTCACCTTTTTTTAGAGGCCCATCCGGACTTCAAGATTCGCCCCCATGGGGCCCCCCGAAGTGAAGGACCATCTTACATTGCCGACCTCCAGAGCCAGGGACTTCCTGATAAACCCTTGCCTCTGACCCCTGAGGGCTTCCTTGTGATGCGCCCTGACCAGACGGGAACGGATGGTTTTTTTGCCGCCTGTCTCGAGAAGATTTGAACAAGTTTTGGATCCATGTCCAAATATTTTTTATCCAGCCTTCCTCTTCTTCTGGCGTGGTTTCGCAGTTATGTTCCTCACGGAAAAATAAAACGAATTGTGAGATATCTCGGGCGGTACCGATCGCTTCTTCTCGCAGGCGGTCGTCTGACATGGTACAGTGGGAATCGCAAGTGTTTAAACAATCTTTGTAGGAGACGCGGAGCATTCCCGGGACCTCCACATGGGGTCTAAAGTCGATCTCCGCGCACTCTTCTTTACAGAATTCCTTACATTTCGTTTGGTCTTTTGGGCCGCATGAATCTTTGCGGGATTCAGCGTTTTCCATGTTTCGATAGGGGGAGGTCTCTCCTGAGGAGGCTTCAAAGATGAATCCTAGGGAAAAGATGAATAGGAAAAAATTCAAGGGTCTTCCATTCGTTGTTTTCATAGAAAAGCTAGGTAAACATTGCCCTGCACTTGCTTTTTAAGTGTGCAAAGAGTATGCCACTAAGAGACGAAGACGAATGCGGGGACCAGTGATGTCAGTAGAATTCCTGAAAGAGGTTGAAGAAGATATTCATCGGGAGGAGTGGATCCAGTTTTGGAAAAATTATGGCCTGGTGATTGGCGGAGTCGTTTTGGCGACATTGCTTGCTGCAGGCGGTTACCTGTGGTGGCGTTCCAGTGAACAGGCAGCGCTGGAGGCAGACTCTGCCCGCTATGAATCCATTCTGAGTGAAATGCTCCACTCCGGCCCCTCACCGTCTGTTCAAAAATCCTTTCAAGATCTCGTGTCCAAGGGGAGGGGAGGGTACCCTCTTCTGGCCCAGATTCAGCTTTACCGGATTGCGAGTGGTGGCTCAAACGACCCCCAAATTGATTCTGAAGGGGAAGCTCTTTTGGCCAAGGTTCGTGGGAGCCGGGAGTCGGGTTTTGAGGGGGCTATTGTTTTGAATCTTGCGTATAGGGCCATTGATGGTGGCAGAGAGCTTCCCGCTGTCGTGCGTGACTCTCTCAAACTGTTTGAGATGCCACAAAACCCTTGGAAAGGATTGGCCTTAGAGGTTCAAGCTTTGGAGGCCGTTCAAAACAAGCAGTTAGACCAAGCACAGAAAATCTATAATACCCTCTTAACGTCAACGGATGTGATCCAGGGTGTGCATACAAGGGCAGGACTTGAGGTGATTGGCGCCCATCTCTCTCTTCCTCTTTCCTCTCGGTAACAATGGAGAACATGATCATGGGAAAACGTTTGAATAGGGGGCTGTCTTCTGTCTCTTTGCTTGGTTTAGTGGCTTTTTTTTTAGCAGGGTGCTCTCTTTTTGAAAAAGAAAAGATTCCTCTGAAGGGGGAGCGCAAGGTCATTTCTGCACTGGATACCTCCATTTTGAAAGCGCAGAAAGGAGGAGGGTCAGTTGTGGTTCCGCTGGGGAGTTCTGTGCCTGCGTGGACCCAAACAGATCTTCATCCAAGCCATCATAAGGGATCCCTTGCTTTTGCAAACGCCCTGAAACAGCGCTCTGTTGTGTGGTCCCGTTCTCTCAGCTCCTCAGATTGTGACGCGCGCCTTCTCGCGACCCCGATTCTGACCTCTGACGGAGGGATCATTTTGATGGGTCATAGGGGAGAGGTGATCTGCTCTGACGCCCAAACGGGGGAGACGCGGTGGCAAACACCGATTGCGCCTTCAGAGAAACAAAGCTGTCCTGTGTTGAGCGGTGCCTGTGCATTTCAGGGGGATCGGGTATTTGTTGCGAGCCCCTATGGAGAGCTGCTCGCCTTGTCTCCGAAAACGGGTGAAATTCTCTGGCGGAAAGAGCTTTCCAGCCCTGCGCGGAATGCTTTGACCCTTGCGGACGGTCTTGTGTATGTTGTGACTTTGCAAAATCAACTCCAGGCTTTTGAACAAGACAAAGGCACACTGGCGTGGACCCATGCGGGCATGCCGGAGGGCCTAGGCATTTTAGGGCTTGCAGCGCCGGCGGTGGATCAAGGTCTTCTTGCTGTTGCTTATACCTCTGGGGAGATTTATGTGCTTCGGGCCCAAACAGGCCACAGCGTTTGGTCGGAGATTCTTTCAGGTCCAAGGCGCCTAGGGGAGGCGCAAAACATGGCTCATATTCGGGCGAATCCTGTGATTGTGGAGGGGGTTCTTTATGTTTTGACCTACAACGGCCAGATGGTTGCATTTAATTTGCAAAATGGTCGGCGTCTTTGGGAGGCTCCTATTGGGGGGACTCAGACGCCGGTCATTGCGGGAGAGACTGTCTTTGTTCTTTCGGGAACTCAGGAGCTTGTAGCCCTTGAAAAAGGGACAGGGCAGGTTCTTTGGGTATCTCGACTCTCAGATCTGTCTGGAGGTGCTCAAGGGGGCGGCTCTTGGTCCGGTCCTCTTCTGGCGGGAGGCGTCCTCTATGTGCTCAGCTCAGAAGGTGTCTTGATGGGGCTCAATCCCAAAGACGGGACTCAGATGCCTGGGCAAATATTGGGCCTTTCCGATCGCTTTTCCCTCCCTCCTATTGTGGTTCAAGACAGGCTGTACGCTTTGTCTGAGGGCGGTTCCTTCTCTGCGATTCAATAAGGCTTTTTTGAATGTCTCATCCTTCTACGCCTCTCCCGTGTGTTGCCATTTTAGGGCGTCCCAATGTGGGGAAATCCACGCTTTTTAACAGACTGGCGGGTCGCCCGTTGGCTTTGGTTCGTGATGAGCCTGGGGTGACGCGGGATTGGCAAGATGCCACAGTGACATTTTTTGGGCTGTCCTTCCGTCTGATGGATACGCCGGGTCTTTTGGAAGGCTCTGAGCCTCTTGCGAAATCCATTTGGGAGCATACGTGGACCGCTTTGCAGATGGCGGATTTATTATTGTTTGTGGTGGATGCCCGTATGGGCTTTCTGCCGGAGGACAAAGCTCTGGCCCAGTTGGCACGGAAAACAGGGAAACCCATCTTGGTCTTGGCGAACAAATGTGAAGGCAAGAGTGGCTTTGCAGGGCTTTGGGAGGCTTCTGAATTAGGGTTTGGGGACCCCATGCCCCTGTCTGCAGCCCATGGGGAAGGGTTTGTCGAGTTGGCGGACGCTCTGGCAGAACGCCTCACGTTTCCCGAGGCGCTTGAGGAGCGGGTCTGGGAGGCGCTTCCCCCCCTTAAAATTGGATTTGTGGGACGTCCCAATGTGGGGAAATCCACCCTTGTGAATCACTTCATCGGATCCGCCCGCATGCTTGCAGGTCCTGAAGCAGGGTTGACGCGAGATGCGGTGGAGGTTCCTTGGAGGTACGGGGACCGTTCGTTGGTCTTGGTGGATACAGCGGGACTCCGTAAGGCCCGGAATATTTCGGACGCTCTTGAGAAAATGGCAGCGTCTGACACCATTCGAACCATCAATCTTGCCCAAGTGGTGGTGGTGGTTTTGGACGCACTTCAAGCTCTTGAGCGCCAGGATTGTATCATTGCGGCTCGCGCGGTTGAAGAGGGTCGCATTGTTGTTTTGGCTTTGAACAAATGGGATCAGGTGGCGGATCCCGTGAAAACCTTACAAGAGATTCAGTACAAGGTGGAGAGGGTGTTGCCTCAGGTGAAAGGGATTCCTCTGGTTCCCATGTGTGCGCTGACAGGGAAGGGTACAAAAACTCTCATGAAGGCGATTTTCGCGATGGAGGAAAACTGGCGCGCCCGAACGTCGACCGCTCAATTGAACCGATTTCTGGAGGCTGCTTTGGCGACACACCAGCCACCCATGGTCAATGGCCGGCGAATTAAGCTGAAATATCTGACCCAGGTCAAGGCGTGCCCGCCCACTTTTGTGTTGTTTGGGAATCAGACCGATTCTCTGCCTGAAGCTTACCGGACGTATTTGCTGAATGGGCTGAGAGAAAAGCTTGGGTTTAAGGGGGTGCCCTTGCGTTTATTGCTTCGAACCCCAGAGAATCCTTTCCGAGATTAGAGGTTTCTCCATGTCATCCACTCCAGACCTTTTTCCTTCCCCATCTTCTCTTCGACCAGACCGCCCTTTCTTTTCCTCCGGTCCGTGTGCGAAGCCTCCGGGTTGGTCTTTGGGGGGCTTGGAGGACATTTTTCTGGCGGGGCGGTCCCATAGATCTGCGCCAGGTCTCAGCCAGATTCGGGAATTATTAGACCTGACGCGGGATATCCTCAGGCTTCCAGATGATTATCAGATAGCGATGGTTCCCGGATCCGCAACGGGGGCCATGGAAATGGCGTTATGGAATTTTCTGGGATCTCGCGGGGTGGACGCTTGGGGGTATGATGTCTTCAGTGGCCGTTGGCTGGAGGATATTAGGGATCGGCTCCGTCTTCAGGATGCCCGTTTTTTTGAGGCAGCCCCAGGGGATCTTCCAGATTTTTCTGCCCTTGATCCAGAGAGAGATCAGGTGCTCACCTGGTGTGGGACCACAGCTGGCGTTTGGCTTGAATCTGTTGGGTTGGAGCCGCCCCTGGAAAGCCGTCAAGGCTTGGTTTTATGTGATGCCACATCCGCGGTCTTCGCGGCCAATCTGCCGTGGTCCAGTCTTGATGTGACGGCATTTTCTTGGCAAAAGGCCCTCGGGTCTGAGGCGGGGCACGGCATGATTGTGCTCTCACCACGGGCTCTGGCCTATTTGAAGGCGTATCAACCGCCTTGGCCTGTTCCTCGGTTGTTGGATCTTCAAGATGCTGCGTTTATTCATGAAAACAAGCAGCCCGGAAGTTTATTCAAAGGGTGTACCCATAATACACCGTCGATGCTTGCCGTTGCCGATTGTCTGTACGCTTTGCATTGGGCAAAAAATTTGGGGGGGTTGCCGGCGCTTCAAGCCCGTATGGCTGAAAACAATCGGGTGATGGAAGCTTGGGTGACAGAAACCCCGTGGGTTAAATTTCTGGCGCAGAAGCCAGAGATTCGGGCCCCCACATCCGTATGTTTGACAATTGTGGATCCCTTGTTTGTTTCTCTTCCCGGGTCAGAGCAGTGGGTTTTTATGCAAGAGATTGGTGCTGAACTCGCAAACGAACAGGTTGCATTCGATTGCGTGAATCATACTCTGTCCACGCCAAGTGTTCGATTTTGGTGTGGTCCCACTGTTGAGCCAGAAGATTTGCGTCGTGCGCTGCCTTGGGTTGAGTGGGCTTACAAACAAGTTTTTGCAAAAAAATTCTTCCACAGAACCTAGAAAACACTTTTTTCTTCATAAAAAAAATGTTTGTCTATGTTACAATGTTCCCTTGGCCAACGTTGTGTGTAGTGAACCAAATCATGCCGATTGCCCTCTGGCTTATTGTCTTAATGACGGGGTTGCCTCTTTTTTCAGAGACAGCCTACGCTCCTTCTTTGCCAGAAATTAGAAAAGTCTTTCAAATAACGGAATCGGTTGCAGAGTATACGCTCACCATTTATTTATTCGGCTTTGCAATGGGGACATTTTTTTGGGGCACCTTGTCTGATCGTTTGGGTCGGAAGCCGTGCGTGATCTTAGGGTTTATTGTTTATACGTTGGGGTGTTTGGTCTGTGCTTTGTCAGAACAGGTTCTTTTTTTAATGGCGGGTCGATTGATTCAGGCCTTTGGAGGAAGTGCAGGAAGCGTCTTGACCCAGACGATTTGTCGGGATGTTTTTCATGGCAAAAGCTTGTCTCGTACCTATGCGATGATTGCCAGTGCGGGGGCTTTATTTCCAGCGATTGGGCCTGTTTTTGGGGGCATTGTTGTGCAGTACACAGGGTGGAATCGTATTTTCTGGGCCCTTATGGTGTGCGGCGCTTTGGTGGCAACGCTCGTTATTTTTTTACTTCCTGAAACCCATGCGCCGGAAAAAAGAGCGCCTGTGTCTGTGAAAAAAGTTCTGTCAGCTTTTCGAAAAGATAAGCGCGTTCTGGGGTTTATTGCAGTGATTGCGATTTGCAGCGGAATCCGATTTACCTATTTTGCCGAAAGTCCTTTTTGCCTTATTCAGATTCTTGGTTTAACGCCAACCCAGTATGGAATGACATTCACAGGAATTTCAGTCTCTATTATGCTTGGGGGGGTCATTGCTGCGCGCCTTCAGCGTTTTTATCAGTCCCATGAGATTCTTGAAATGGGCCTCTGGATGATGTTGATCAGTCCAGTTCTGTCGTTCCTGTGTCTGTGGCTTGCTCCCTTGTCAGGAGACGCCCAGGCGTTGGTTATTGTGACATCTCAACTTTTTGTGATGATGGGGTTTGTGCTGGTGATTACGAACGCACTGAGCTTGTCTCTGATTGAATATCAGTGGTGTCTTGGAACCGCATCGAGTTTGGTGGGATGTTCCTATTATGCAGGAACAGCTTTAATTACATTTGGAATGGGTAAAATCCATAACGGGAGTTTGTTGGCTATGCCCCTTTATTTTGTTTTTTTGTCTATGTTAATGATTGTTATTTTTAAGAAATTTCTTCTTCCCATTGACAAGAAGGCCTCCCTTCTTTCACAAAAAAGATAAAAAATTTCTTTTAGATAAATTTGACATTAAAAGACCATTGACCACATTTAAAATAATGTCAAAATAGAATAAACTTCAGGAAGGTTTGTATCTTTCTTCCTAGGGGGGGGCACATGGGTGAATGGATTCACGGGAGAGATGAAGTGCTGGAAACGCCAAGAATTCTAGAAAGTGCACCAGTGCTTGAGAGGTGGAAGGATCGACTTTTGACCTGGACACGCGTTTTTACGGATCACCAAAGTCGCCCGCCTGGTTTGGCTGTTATTCGTGTTGGCTCAGACCCTGCCAGCGTTATTTATGTCAGCCGTAAAAAGAAAATGACAGAGACCTTAGGTTTTTTTTTCGAGGAGCACGTTTTAAGCGGTCGAATTACACCTCGGGAGCTCTCTCAAAAAATAGCCTCTTTAAATGAGTCCCATTTGATTGATGGAATTATTCTGCAGCTTCCTTTGCCAGGAGATCATGATCCAAGCCCTTACTTGGCGATGATTGATCCCGTGAAGGATGTGGATGGTTTGCATCCTTTAAACCGGGGGCTTTTATACTCGCAAAATGCTTTGGGGTTTGTTCCGTGTACCCCGTGGGGGTGCCTCGAGCTGCTTCGCCATTATGGTTATACTTTTGAGGGAAAATCTGCGGTGGTTGTAGGGCGTTCGATTTTGGTGGGACGCCCTCTTGCGGCTTTGTTAATTCGAGAAAACGCGACGGTCACCCTGGCGCATAGCCACACGAAAGATTTGGCAAGTGTCACGTCTCAGGCAGATTTTCTTTTTGTTGCCGCGGGACAAAAATTGCTCATTGAGCCGCAGCACGTCAAACGGGGTGCTGTCGTCTTGGATATTGGGATCCATCGTATCAACACTGGCTTAGTGGGGGATGTGGATTATGCGGAGCTGATAGATTCGGATGTTTTACGGGGAGGAGCCATTTCTCCTGTTCCCGGAGGGGTGGGGCCCTTAACTGTCCTGGGTTTGATGCATAACACTTTGCTTGCGGCCTTTCAGAGATGCGCAATTTCTTTTCCCGTTTCATAAGAAAAAGTCTTCAGATTCTTCTGCCCTATCAATGCGGGGTGTGTCGCTCCATTCTGATGGAACGGGGGGTGTGTGGAGACTGTTTTTCTCAGCTGACTTTTCTGGGGGATGGGACCTGTAGATCTTGTGGGCTCCCCCTCCCGGTTCAGTCTTTTGAGGGGGATCTGGAGGACGGGGAGGTGACGCCCCTTCTGTGTGGTGGGTGCATCGCACAGAAGCCTCCGTTTCAGGTGGCATTGTCTGTGTTTGCTTATGATGATGTCAGTCGCCCGTTGATCACCCGTTTCAAGCATGGAGGAGACTTGACCCTCGTGCCCCTCTTTTCCCGTTGGTTGGGGGCCAAAGGATCGAAGGTGCGATCGGAGGTGGATGTGGTGGTGCCGGTTCCCCTTCATTGGACCCGTTTGGTGAAGCGTCGTTTTAATCAATCCGCTCTTCTGGCTCAGGCGTTTGCTCGCAAGGAAGGGCTTTTTTATGATCCACTGGTCCTGAAGCGTACGCGACGCACACCTTCCCAAGGACACCTCAGAGCGGCCCAGCGCATCCTTAATGTAAAGGGTGCCTTTACCGTGCCTCCTGCAAAGAAGCCATTGATCGAAGGGGTGGGGGTTTTGCTTGTGGATGATGTGTATACTACCGGGGCCACCTTGACGGCTTGCGCCCAGGCCCTTCTCCAATCAGGGGCGCGGGAGGTTTCGGTTTTGACCTTGGCCCGGGTTGTCTAGCGCGAGAGTTTGGGCATCTGAGAGGGCATTTTTTGCACCTCATCAAAAATTTGAGTAGACTCAATGATAATATTTTCAAGCTCTTAAGCAGCAGAGGATGGGAGTGATGCGTTTCTTTTTGGATGTCCCATGGGTCTGTGCCTTTGGCGCTACCTACCTGGCGGGGAGTCTTCCCTTCGGTTTTTGGTTTGGAAAATATTTTGGGGCGGGACGGGACGTCCGTCAGGAAGGCTCAGGCAATATTGGGGCGACCAATGTGTTGCGCACCTGTGGCCGTCTTCCTGCGGTTCTGACTTTGGTGTGTGACGCACTGAAGGGCCTCCTGCCTGTTGTTTTAGGCCAAAAAATATGGCCAGAGTCCCCAGAGATCTGGGTTTTGCTTGCGTTGGCGGCTGTCTTTGGACATGTGTTTTCCTGTTTTCTGGGGTTTCGTGGGGGCAAAGGGGTGGCGACCAGTCTTGGGGTTCTCATCCCTTTGTCTCCTTTGGGCAGCCTTATTTTGATGTCTTTCTGGGGAGGGATTTTCTGGCGGACCCGCATGTCATCCCTGGCGTCCCTTGCGACTCTCTGTGGAATGCCGTTTGTCTTTTTGCTGCTGGCACCTATGCCGGTGGTCTGGGGGTCCTGGGTTTTAAGTGTTTTGATGCTTTGGACCCATCGAAGTAATATCAAGCGCCTCATCAAAGGCGATGAGCTGACCTTTAAGAAAAAAGATTAGGATTCCAATCGGTTGATTGAGCCCATGATGGCTTGGGCAGCCTGTTGCACTTCGCCCTTGAATGCGCCGGGGGAGTCAAGGGCTGAAAGTGATAGAGGAGTGGTTCCTCAAGGGATCGGATCCGACCCCATATTTTGGCCAATAAAAATATTTTAATGGGTCTGAGCGTCTAGACCGCCATGTGCATCACTTCTTGATAGGCTTGTAGGCTGGTGTTTACAAGAACGCTCAGTTGGTGGAGTGCTTCCTTCGCACGTAACACTTCCAAAGAGACGATTTGGGGATCTGCTTCACCCGCAGCTGCAGCCTTTCCATGGGCTTCCGAAGATTTTAACAAATCTCGTGTTTTTTTGCCAACGCCTTCAAGAAGGGTAGAAAAGCTTTCTCCATAAAGGGCGGAGGAGGCCTTTTGAGACCCCGGAAGGCTTCCCTGCAGATCAGGGAGCACTAAGGGGAAAGAGAGGGGGGGGATTGGGGTCATGAAAGCCTCGCCATCATCAGGTTGTGGATACGTTGTTGCATTCCGCTGAGGACCTCAACGGTCCGCCCCATCATGAGGGTTGCCACATGGGCATCTTGGGCATCTACCGCCTCCATGTAAGGATTCACGTTTGGTTTTAAAACAATGCCACTGCTATCGGCTGCGGGATGGCTTGGGTCATACACTTTGATAAAGGGGGTTGGGTCCCGTCCAACGGATCGAACCACTGGCATGCGAATACCGGCCTCTCGCACCAGATGATCCTCAAACGCAACGGTACGTCTTTGGTAAGGCTTTCCCCCGGGGGTGACAGAGGTGGTCTGGGCGTTCACCATATTCTGGACGGCCACCTTGGACCGAAGGGCTTCGTTTTCCATGCCTCGTGCAAGAAGTGCTTGGGCCAAGGCAACGGGCCCTTGAACCGATGTCAGCATTTCCGATTCCTTTCTTTATTTTTTGAGCACCAATTCAAGCATTTGCACTTGAGATTGGATAATGTTGGTCATTTGAAGGTGGCTGAGATTCGCTTCATTGGCTTCACGCAATTCTTCCCTATAGGAAACGGTGTTGCCATTGAGGGTTTTTTCTCCTGTTACTGCCGTTTTGACTGCAAAACCTCCCCATGTTTCCCCCTTGAAAGAGAGGTGCTTTGGATCTGTTCTGCGCATGTCTTGCGGCTGCAGAGAATCGTCAAAACGCAGAGGCGCCAGACGGACCGCCTGGTATTTGGGCACATTCAGAAAAGCCATGTTTTGAGAGGCAACCTTGAGCGCTTGGGAATCAAACGCCATACGATGGGCCGCCATTTGGACAATATTCATTTGAGCAAATGCCTATGTGATTTTTTTCTTGACCTTATGGCAGCGGGATTAAGAAAATGTAAAACTTTTTCAGGGATCTCTAATCCCACTTTTCATGATGAAAGAGTTTTGGAATGACAAAAAGCAATCTTCTCAAAAGCATATTTGAGCATCAAAAAATGGTTTCCCAGGAAATGCGTACTCATTTAGGCGTTCATCTGACAGAAGGTCTGAAAGACCTTTTTGAGGAGAATGAAACCCTTCTGGAGGAACTTGAAAACCAGGACACTGTCACACCTGACGATCTCTCAAGGCTGCAAAATCTTTGGGAGAGACTGACGCACCATATTGGAAAAACCTACACAAATTTAGAAAAATCTACGCAGAGTTAAAAATCAAGAACATTGGAACAAATTGTAGAAAGGTATGCAATGGATGAAATTTCTGTGCCCCTTCTTTTGAAGGCGTTTTTAAGTCTTGGCTGTACTCTTATTTTGCTCTGGGTCGGTGGCTTTCTTTTGCGAAAGTTTTCCGTTTTCAGGTCCCGCCAGAAAGTCACATCTCTGACCCGCATTCTTGAGACCCAAACACTGGATACCCAGCGCAAACTCATGGTTTTTTCATCCCCCTTTGGACAAGGGCTGATTCTTCTCTCCCCAAGGGGCGATCAAGTTGTGATGTTCGCCCAGACTCCAGTCCTTGAGGATTCTCTCGGATGAATTCCTCTCCTCCCTGGCTCAGTCGTTGGACCATTCTCCTTTTGATTGTCTGTCTGTTCTTTATCAGCGACCCTTGTCAGGCAGCACAATTTTCTCTTGATCTGGGGGAAGGGTCCCTTTCGGCTAAGCTTTTACAACTGATGGCCTTGATCAGCGTTCTCAGTTTGGCCCCCTCCATTCTCATGATGGTGACCTCTTTTACGCGGATTGTCGTTGTCATGTCTCTGCTCAGGCATGCTTTGGGTCTTGGGCAATCGCCCCCCCAATCCATTATCATTAGCTTGTCTCTTTTTCTCACGCTCTTTGTGATGCAACCCACGTTTGAAAAGGCGTATGAGCAAGGGCTTCATCCGTATTTATCTGAGGACATTTCTGAGGAAGAGGCCCTTCGGAAAACGTCCGAGCCTTTTCAAACCTTTATGCTCCAGCATACACGGCCTAAAGATTTGGAAATGCTTCTCACCATCAGCAATACTCCCAAACTCAAAACCCCCGAGGAAACACCCTATCGCGCCCTGATTCCCGCCTTTATGCTCAGTGAACTTCGTCGTGCGTTTGAAATCGGTTTCCTGATCTTTATCCCCTTTCTGATTATTGATTTGGTAGTGGCCTCTATTTTAATGTCTATGGGGATGATGATGCTTCCCCCGGTCATGCTGTCTTTACCGTTTAAGATTATTTTCTTTGTGCTGATTGATGGCTGGTCACTCCTTGCAGGAAGCCTTGTCCGCAGTTATAGTTAGGATCGTTTTTGACCCTGAGAAAGACCCGGACCATGGGCCTTGTAGATAGCCACTGTCATCTTGATTATCCTGATTTTGATGCTGACAGGGAGGCGATCATTGCCCGTGCTCATGCTTCGGGAATTTCCACCCTATTCACTATTGCCACCCGGAAGGAGGGGTGGGATGGGATCAGATCCCTCACAGAAACCCACCGGAATGTTTGGGGCTCTGTGGGCATTCATCCGACGGATGTCACAGAAGACGTTCTACCCCATTTGGCTCAAGACCTGATGGAGAGAAGTTCCCACCCTAAAATCATCGGATTTGGGGAAACGGGCATCGATCTTTATCACGCGCAGGATACCCTGGATATCCAAGAGGCCTCCTTTCAGGCCCACGTAGATGCCTCCCGCATGACCGGGTTGCCGCTGATTATCCATACGCGGGATTCGGAAGCAGAAACGGAAACCTTTCTTGTCCGCACCCAAAAAGACAATCCAATCCCTGCGGTGATGCATTGCTTTACCGGCAGTCTGCCTTTTGCAAGACGCCTTCTGGATCTGGGATTTTACATTTCCCTCTCTGGGATTGTGACCTTCAAGAATGCCCACACTGTTCATGACCTTGCGCGGGAGATTCCCCTGGACCGCCTGTTGGTGGAAACGGACGCCCCCTTTCTGGCCCCTAACCCCCACCGGGGAAAGCGCAATGAACCCTCTTTTGTGGCCCACACGGCCCAAGCCATTGCGGACCTGAGAGGCATCCCTCTTGCTGATCTGATCCAGGCCACCAGCCGTAACTTCTTCTCTCTGTTTCAAAAGGCAACGCCATGCGCATCCGCATCCTAGGGTGTGGAGATTCAGGGGGGGTTCCCCGGGTCGGGAACGATTGGGGAGCCTGTGAGCCCTCCAACCCGCGGAACAACCGCACCCGCACGTCGGTGGCTGTGGAGCACCTGGGGGAAACCTGGCTCATTGATACGTCCCCCGATCTCAGGGCCCAAATGTTGCGCACCGGTTTGGAGACGGTGGACGGCATTCTGTTTACCCATGCCCATGCGGACCATATTTTGGGGCTGGATGAGACGCGGGTGCTCCATTTTGCCTCCAAAAAGATGATTCCTATTTACGGAGATGCCCCCACCCTTGGGGCCCTTCGCCAGTTCTTTGGCTATTTGTTTCAGAACGATCTCTCCCCCAAGCCTCCGGCCCTCTATCCTCAGTTTCTGGTCTCCCATGAAGTGGCGGGTCCCTTTCCCTGGCTTGATCAAACCATTGTACCGTTTCATCAAGATCATGGGTACAGCCACAGTCTGGGTTACCGCTTTAAGGACTGGGCTTATTCCACCGATGTGGTCCATTTGGATGAAGCCGCTTTTGAGGCGCTGCACGGCATTCGCCTTTGGCTTGTGGATTGCATTGACTATAAACCGAAGCCGTCCCATAGCCACCTCGAGCAAACTCTCCGCTGGATCGAACGGGTTCAGCCCGAACGGGCCGTCCTGATCCACATGAGCCGGCTCTTGGACTACGACACCCTCTCACGCCAGCTCCCCCCCGGGGTCGAGGCCGCCTATGACGGCATGGTGATCGATCTGTAAACCTTCCAAAGTTCTCTGTTGGTCCGTATTTTGCAAAGTTCTTAACGGATACTTTTTGTTAAAAAATACGTGGAGGATTGTCTCATGTCTAATCGTTCTTTGAATTTAAAAATTTTGAAATCTTTGTCCCTAGGGGTTGTTTTGCTAGCGGGTGCGGGGGCTGTGTCCACAGATGGATGGGGTGCACCGCCTGCTGGTGGTGGTGGTCGTGGTCTTAAGGGATTTATAGGAAATAGAATGGGTGGAAAATTTCAAAGCGACACGAGTTTAAAAAGAAAAAAAGATAAAAGTGATTATGAAACGGAGAAAAGAGCTGCGGTAGAAGCTTTCAAAGCAGGGCGTCCAAAATAAGATAATTAACAAACTTTAAAAATAAGAAGACATTCTATCTGGAGATTGTTCAAATCTCCAGGGTGTTTTAAATTTTTCTCAAAGCCCCTCCGTCCAAGCGTCTGTAGGCCCATGGCCTCAGGCGCAGGAGTGTGAGGGGATTTTTTAGGTCTCATACTCAGTTGCGTACAGTTGGAGTTGTCCTGCCGGCCTAAGATGATGCCCAAGCTTTGCTTGGGGGAGACCCTTGAGCCGCTATCCATTTCCACGCCGTCTATGGTCTGCCGCCTACGTTCTGCCAATGGATCCTGGATGGAGCGTTTTAAAAGCGCGCAAGCCTTCAGAAACTCTAGGCCTCGGGATGACGTGATCTTGTCAAAATTTTAGGGTCATTTGATCAAAGGTTAACTCTAGGTCTCTGTATCCCCTCAAAATTTCGAGGTTGGACCTTTTTTTGCGTCCATTGATTGAAAGACACTCATGAAAGGAAACGACCATGGTTCACCCTTTTTTTAAAAAAATCATTTTGAAGTCAGCCCTCTTTGTCCTCTTCCTCGGTGGATTAGGGATGAATGAGGTTTCTGCAGTGGCCTCTCGTATGGGAAAATTAGAGATTGTTAGAAAAGTGGCCTTGGCGCCGTTCAGGGCTGTAAGGGTGGGGAGCAGAAACCTTGCGAAGGGTACTGCGAATAAATTGCGGCTTAGAAAAAAGCGCGTCGATCAACAAGCAGCGAACAAAGAAACAGAAAAATTAAAAGGTCAACAGGTTGGATTTCCCCAGAAATCTTAAGACTTCGTACTCATTGTGAAGGAGGGGTTTGAGACCGAGTCCCATTTTTAACCCTGACGGCATCAGTTCGGAGCTCGTGTATTCACATACACGTCGCTTCTCCTTTCTGGTCCTGTTGAATCTGGGGTTTGGTCTGAGAGCGGGTTATGTTCAAGGAAATCATTTAACCCCATGCCTCCGCCCGGCTCTCTTCGTCCCTCAGCCCCCACAGGGGGCGTCGGGGTCAGCTTTCTTTTAAGAAATTTCCGGATGACCACGTCGGCTTTGGGAACCAACTCATGATGACGGTAGAAGATCTTCGGCCTACGTTATGGCGCCTGAGGTGGTCTCCGTAGTTGACGTGAGAGTCTTTATCCTACAGAGGAGGGGGGTCTTCTAGTCGATATCTTCATCGGACTCGTCAGAGGAGTCCTCTAACTCATCATCGGACACAATACTCACACCATCCGAAAAATCACTCGGAACAATCAGAGGATCTTCATCAAGCGTGGGTTCCGTCCATGTTTCATTGACCTGGTTTTTCTGAAGTGTCCGAATGAACGCTTGGCCGAGGCCTTCCAGAGACAGATGACCTACACCAATTTCTCGCAGAGCAATCACAGGATTTTTATCCCGCCCCTGTGGGATGGTCAGAGGGGCCCCATTCTCAATTTCCCGGACTCTCTGGGCCGCGTAAAGAACAAGGGAAAAGCGATCCGTTCTGCGGACGCAATCTTCAACGGTAATACGTGCCATGGCAGATTACCCCTGACGCGCTTTGAACCGAGGATTAATTTTGTTAATGACGTAGAGTCGACCCCGGCGACGCACAACCACGCAGGCTTTGTGGCGCGATTTTAAGGTCTTAATTGAGTTTGAAACTTTCATAAAAACAATCCTCTCCGTCCAGATCCAGGCTATCCCGCTAATATAAATTTTTTTTCGTCCTTTTGCAACTTTTACCGTCAAAAATTTTCCAGATTCTCTCAAATTTTCTTTTGCGGTTATTTTGCAGGCTCCTGTTTGACTTTTGCAGGGGAGAGATTTATCTTGTAGGAAATTTTAAGATGACAATCGAGGAGAGCTCAACACAATGGCAGTCGTTTTGAAGGCAGAGGGTCGTACAAGTGGAGGGCCTAAAAGTCATGTAAGAGAGCTTCGGCTCGCGGGTCGTGTGCCGGGTGTTGTCTATGGCGGCCCTACGATCCCTGAATCTATTTCTTTGGATCTGAAAGATGTTATGAAAGAGCTTCGTAAGCCTGGGTTCTTTAACCACTTGTTTGATCTTGAATGTCACGGCAAGACAGTTCCTGTGTTGGCGCGAGATGTTCATTTCCACCCCGTATCGGATATGCCCATTCATATTGATTTTATGCGTGTCTCTGCAGATGCCCGGGTCACCGTTTTTGTTCCGGTTAAGTTTGTGAACTCAGACAAATCTCCAGGTCTCAAGCGGGGAGGGCTTCTCAACGTGGTCATTCACGCTATTGAAATGTCCGTGCCTGCTCAAGCGATTCCTGAGCAAATTACGATTGATCTGGATGGCCTGAACGTTGGAGATGCGGTGCATTTGAGCGACCTCAATCTGTCTAAAGAACTTCGGGTTCTTCACCCAGAGCGGGACAATACGTTGGCCACCATCGTCGTTCCTTCTGGTCTTGATGAATCTGAAAAAGACAAAACTGAAGCATAGTTTTCTTGTGTTTTGATCCTTCAGGGTCCCAAAGCCTGTTGTTCAAAAGCGCTCTCTTTTAAAAAGAGAGCGCTTTTTTGATGTTCAAAACCCCTCCGGGATATTTGACATTTCAAGCCTGAAAAAGATTATTTGAAGATTTCTTGGTGTCCCTTAAGGTTCTCTACTCTCTGCCGCAAAAAAACCATAAGGGGCAAAACAATGTTTTTGATGCATTCAAAAAATTGATTCGCCTGCAAACTCTGATCACAGAGCGGGACTGACGACGACCTATTTTTCTGCCTCGTTTCCAGCAGACGCAGTGGGAGGCGGGGGAGGGGCCTGGGGAGGCTCTTGGGTGCTTCCTGATTGGTTGGCTTGATCTGCGGTTTGTTGGGTCATGCCTGCGGTGGGGGTGTGGGTATTCAGAAGAATGGTTTCAGAGACGGGATAGACTTGGAGTTGTTCCCCCCCTGCTGTGCTGTCGCTTGTGACTGCCTGCACTTCTTTCTCACCCATAACGATGTTGACTGTGGCTGATTTTCCAAGACCAATTCTGTGTTCCCCAGGGGCCTGGTAATCCATAAAGATAAAGCTTCCCCAGCCTTTTTCGCTGCGCATCACTGGTGCAAAATTTTGTAACACTTGTCCGGGAACAACCTCCCAACGCCAAATATCAAAAGCGGACATGTTGTTTCGGCGCAGCTGATCAATGCTGCTAAAGTAAGCATTTGCTGTGAGGGCCTCCAATTTTTTCATCATCGTATCATCGTAAACCATGACAAGATCGACAGTGATTGGGGCATTCTGATTCAAAGTGTCGAGCCCGGTCAGAGACAGGGTTTGAAGATTAATGCCAGGGGGTGTGGGGCCACTGCTGCATCCTGTGAGAAGAAGGGCACCGAGCGCCCCTAAGAAAAGAATTTTTTGAGGGTTCATTTTTGCTCTCCAGAAGGTTGTGCTTGGGCTTCTTCTGGCAAGAGAATCGCGACTGCTGATAGGTGGTTTTGAGACGAAAGGATGCGGGCGGCCACCTCTGCCGCTCTCTGGCTTGGAAATTCATCCGCGCTTTGAACACTAAAAACTGTGACACCCGCTCTATTTTTTTGCGGTTTCACAACTGTTTGAATTTGGCGCACGTTCAGCTTATCCATCAGATCGACGGCATTTTCCTGTGCAAAAAAAACACCTAACTCAACGCCGTATTTCTGATTTTGTGCGTCTTTAGGAGCGTCAGGTGAAGCCTGAGCCTTCGGATCATTCGAAGCGGGCTGGGGGGAGGAGGGGGCAGAGGCGGCGGGAGTTCCTGGAGGGAGTGACTTTAAGTTTGCCCTTAAGTTGGGGGCAGGGGGGGCTCCTATTAAGGGCGGGGCAAGAGTAGGATGGGCAGCCATCTGATGCGCTGTCTCTTTCCAGCGATAAAAGGCGATACCTGCGCCAAAGAAAGTGCCGCTTAAGGTGATGAGCCCTAACGCAAGCCATACAAGAGTCATGGTCTTGAGGGGTTTTGGAGAGGTCGCCTCAGGAGTCTTGGGAGTTGGTTTTGGTTGGTGATTGGCTGCATTTGGGGGCGGCACATGGGGGGAGACATAGGGAAGGGGGGCTGGCATAGAAAATCCCTTTGAGTAGGCTGACACCAGGGACGGTTTTCTCAGCTCTTGCGAGACTTTTTGTCCCCAGAAAACCTGTACGGGGATTGTCTCAGCTGTCACAGTCTCAGGTGTCATCATTCAAAAACCAATTGTTTTCAGCTGTCTGTTACAAACGTCAGACACTGACCTTTTTGTGACAGAGGATTCCTAAAGAAATCTTAAGGAGGTAAAAATGTTTGTAAAATTTTTTTTTGGGTAACGAAATCTGACTGTTGGTGAATCCATCGGACCTGCTCTTCTGGATGCACAATGGGGAGTGCGGCATACGCCTGAGGGGAGCCACTTGCAGCCCCCCCCTGAGGGTTCACCCAGCGGGCCTTCTCAGGGTTCGTGCGCTCCAGCAGAAAGCGGCCGTCCCACAGAAGGTGCTTGTGGTCTGCAGGCCATATCTGAGGGGAGATGCGTTGCCACTCCCGAAAGACCCACAAATCCCAAGAATGTTTGCCCCGGTCTCGGGGTCTGCGTTTTTCCAGGAGACAGCCCCCTAAAGTCAGGCGACCGCTGGTGGGCCTCGAAAGTACAGAAAGAGCACGGTCGAAAGACTCCCTGCGGGAAGGATGTTTGGAAACACCGCCCACGCGAAACAGAAGTTGTTGGAGAAGGCCACGCTGAAGCTCATGGGAGGCGGCCTCAAAAGCTTCCCAGTGGAGGAGGGCGTACCCAGGAAACATCAGCACACCACTGCTATCTCTGAAAAGCTGGGCGACCGCCTGGTCAAAAGAGGCCCTGTGGCGGCCCAGACGTTTTATTTCCTGATCCCAAAACCAGAGAACGTCTTTGGGAAGGTTTGCAAGCTTCTGGCGAATACGGTTGCGGGCGTAGGCAGAAGATTGATTGCTGGGGTCTGAGATCCAGGGAATCTGAGCCGCCTGGAGGGTCGCTTCCAGTCGGTCTTTGGGCACCGATAGAAGGGGGCGAACGACCTGTAGGCCCCATATTTCCTGACGCATCTGCATCCCTGCTAACCCCAGAGCGCCACTATTTTCTCCCAGTCGCAAACAAAAAGTTTCCCTCTGGTCATCCAGATGATGCGCGACAAGCAATGCCGGAACGCTCTCCCCGTGACACCACGTTGCCAAGGCTTCATAGCGCCCGAGGCGGGCCGCTTCTTGAAAGCCGGTCTTAGGAAGTGAGGAAGCAAGGGGCAAACAGATGGAGTCCAGTCCCCAGGTCTGCGTCAACGAAGCACTGAACACGGCTTCTTCCGGGAAACAGGCAAGCTCGTGATGGACCGTCAGAGCACAAATCTTCCGCCCTGTTTTCTTCCCCCACCGATGAAGCAACCATGCCAGACATAGACTATCTGCCCCGCCTGAGACGCCAACAGCCAATCGCGATGGACACCCTTCCCAAGGGATCCGGTTCATCAAACCATCAAACTCTTCATCGCTCACAGGAAGGGTCGGAATCACAAAAGACGGAACCTTGTATGAGGACAGAGAGGGCCATCATAGGACCTTTCTGTGGGCGCCTCAAGACACCCTTTCTGGAGGCTCTCGTCAGTTCGTTTTATGTCAAGAATACAGTGTTTTGTTGACTTGTATTTTACAAAAATGTTTGGGCGCCGACTTAGGGATGAAAGCTGCTTGTGAGATCCAGAGGCCACGTTTGCATCTCTGCAAGACGGGATAGGGTTCGGGCAAAAGCTGGGCTGTCTCCTCTGGCTTCTCCCATGGCCTCTAAGGAGAGATCTGATGCGAAAAGGAGAGGCCGCCGCCGATCGTACAGTTGGTCTATGAAGATGATCAAACGACGGATTCCGTCTCGCTCAGCCAAGTTTTCTCGAGAAAATCCCGATAAAATGATGTTGGGGAAGGTCGCCAGAATCTTTTGGTAATCTGCAATTCCGAGAGGTTGCCTGCACGCTTCATCAAAGGTCAGCCAGACTACCTTGGGATGGGTTCGTTTCAAAGAGAGTTTGCGAGACCCGATCCTTAGGACATCAGGGCAGAACGGAGCGCCCCCCGTGAGTTGGTTCCAAATGTCTGTGAGCGCCTGAGGTGTGATCTCCCCTGAGAAACTGAAGGGATGATCTCGAGAGCTGGAGATTTTGTGGCGATGGTCAAACCCACCAGAAAAAGGGATCACCGTCAGATGAGACCGCAATTTTTCCCACAAAGGCCCCAGAAGTTCACGGTTCAGGCCCTTCCGGTAGAGACCCTCTGGAGGTGTATTCGACGTTGCAAGGAGAATGATCCCCGCGTGAAAGAGGGCATCCAAAGCGTTTTGAAACAGAATGCCATCAGCGATGTGGGTGATTTCTATTTCATCTAAAAAAAGAAGCGGTGTGGCGCGCACAAATTGCTTGGCCCACGCCCGTCTTTCCGAGGGAAGCCCTCCCTCAGATAGATTTTTTATCCAATGGTGTGTATGGGTTCTGTGGATTTTCAGGGTCGACGAGAGCTCGTCACACACCAAATTCATCAAAAATGTTTTCCCTCTCCCCACATCTCCCCAAAGATAAATCCCCTGCGGGGGTTTCGGCTTAAACCAAAAACGTTTCTTGTGGTGATGGAGAGAGACTATTTGACAAAATTCTTCTAAGGGCTCCAGGAGTCCCTCTTGTGCCGGATCTTTCTCGATGTCTGGGATGGCCTCGTAACGCTTCCTCAAGCCCATTTGAGGGCTCCCTTTTTAAAGCTTTTGTATAGACCCTTGAAACACTGAGGCGCAGTTGCGCACAAAAGCCTCACGAAACTTTGGACGTTTTGGCATTTCTTTTGCTCTCTTTTGAGGGACATGACGTCGAAGTGATCTTCCATCAAAGGAGCAGACATGCTGAGAGCCCATTCTTTTTTCATCAAACCTCCCCTGACGCCGGTCGCTCCTAAGGTCAGCCTTTTGACAAAAAAAGATTTCGTCGTTTCTCAAAAAGCGCAAGAAGAGATGGGAGTTGACCCTGAAACCTATTGTGCGCATGTCAACCAGGGATGGCAAGGGCGTATTGATCCTTTAGTCACCAAAATAGATCTGGCAAAGACGCAGGATCAACTGCTGTATGATTTTCAAAACATAATCCATGAAACGCGGCAAACCTTAGAGCGCTTGAGGATCGAAACAGGACGAATCCATACCCAAGTGATCTGTGAAGACACGGGAAACTCTGGCGAAAAATATGTGCGAATCGAGCCTCATGGAGGCATTTTATTCCCACCGTTTACTTTGGAGATTCTCACGCTTGCTCCAGAACAGACGATGGGCAATCCTTCAGCTGCGCCCATTGAAGCTCTCAGTCTGGAGGCCCCTCTTGGCTTCACCGATGGACAAACCCTTTATGTGAATGAAAAACCTCTCCCTTTAGGCCAAGGGATGACCTTGAGGAGACTCACGTTTCTTTTAGGGCAGCATTTAAGGGGGGTCGCTCACGTTCACTGCCTCACCCTCCAAGAGCCCATGGCCGAAGAGAGCCCAGCGAGCGCCTCTGCCTCAGGAAGACCTGGTCTATACAAGCTCAGTGTGAAGCCCATGAATCCAAGCAAGCCCATTGTTTTCCGTGACGAGAGTGCTGGAGAGGTTCTTCGATGTCTCGGGCTCTCTGACGAAAGAGTTCCACTGGCCTCCGGAGATGCTGTTTTTAAAGTTGATGGAATGCAGATGACCCGGTCCTTGAACAAAATCGAAAACATTTTTCCTGGCTTATCCTTGAAGCTTTTGAGCCCAACGGGCGGGGCCGTTCTGAAAATTTCAAGTGCGCCCGCTGTAGAAAACATTAAACAACTGATGTCCGACCTCTTGGAATCGTTTCGCGTCATTCAACGAATGGTGGCTCAGTCTCTCCCGATAGATGGAGAAAGCTCTATTAAGCACTGTCGTTTTCTTCTTGATTTATCGAGAGAGCTTGGTCTTTCCAGTGATCGTTCTTTTGGAGCAAGCATTCCAGCAAGAACAATGGGTATTGACCGGCAGGGGGGCGTCCTTTTGTTTCAGCACCATCTATTTGATCAAGCAGTTCAGGACAACCCTGCCCAAGTCAAAAATTTTTTTAGACGCACAGAAGAGGTTGACCTGCCAGATATGTTATTGATAAAGGCACCCAAGGCATTTGTCGGGGAGATTCAGGTACAATTAAGCAAAACAGCTGGACACATCAAAGGGTTTCTTTCCTGTGGGAAAGAGGGTCTCTCGCCCATTGAAGGGCGGATGGAGGGCACGATTTTATATGGCCCTAGGGGGCATCCCCTTGAAAAACTTGAAATTGTAGTGGGTCCCAGCGTTCGTGATTCTCTCAAAGAGGGAGACCCAATCGTTGCGATTGTCACTCTAGGAGAGGGTTTTCTTGATTTTTTTGATCGTTTTCTGGACGCTCATTTTCAAAAAATGAACAAAGAGAGGGAATGCACTGATGTCGGCCTGAAAAAAACTCTTGCAGGCCTTGAGTTGATTCAAAAAGAATCGGATAAAAAAAAGAAAGAGCTCAAGGAGCAATCTGCCAATTTGCAAGCGCAGTATGGGCAGCTCCTTGTGACACGAAAAATTGAGGAGAATATGATGAAGACGATTTTGGGGCTTAAGGACTAGGGACTCTTGTATTTTCAGTGACGGGACATCAAGCCTGCCAGGTAAACCCCCTATTTTATCTCAAAATGGCACTTTTTTTAACAAAAGCCCCTGCCTAAATGTGTTTTTTTGATTGAAAATTGTTGATTTTTATATTTTTTTTAGCTAAAAAAATGTAAAATTAATTTTGTCGCCAGGGAGCGAAATATGGAAATTTTTATTTTTTATTTTTCGAATTAAATCAACGAATTAATAATTTTTGTAGACAAAAAATGTTTTTTGGTAAAAATTAACACCATAAGCAAATAAAAATTATTAAAAAAAAATAGGAGTATTTGGTATGAATGGTAAGTTTGGTAGAGGGTTTGCAGCGCCAAGGTATAACACAGATGCAGAGTACGGGAATGAATCCTCTTCATTTCCTCAATTCCCAGGGGGATCGGAATCGTACGTCAGCATAAAGCGTTCAAAGCAAAGCAACCTGAAGATATTGCGCCGCTCACGGCGCCTGACCCTTGAGGCACTCTCTGAATTGACAGGCATTTCTCCCTCCTATTTGTCTCGCCTTGAAGGGGGGGCACGAAGACTGAACACAGATCTCCTGGAAAGATTGTCATCTGTTTTAGGCTGTCAGCCAGGCGATCTTTTGAACCAAGGAACCCCTGCTTCAGGAGGGACATTCGGAAGTGCACCGCGCGCTGGAGGCCGTGTCTCTGGGATGGAAGGGGGGCTAAGGTCCGAAAACCCAGGTGAAATGATTCTGCCCCAAAAAGATCTTCCAGTGTACACCCTTTCAACAGCTCTTGGTATTTTGCCAAGCGGAGATGCACAAGCATCGATGGTTGACTTTACAACACCCGCTGATTGGTCTATCCGACCTCCTCAGCTTCTTGGAGTTTCCAAAGCGTTTGGGCTCTATGTGGGAGATGATGGGTATGCGCCGAAGTATATGTCCGGAGATACCCTTTTTGTGCATCCTGCCAGACCTTTGCTTCCCAGGTCGTCTGTCATGGTCTTAACAAAAGATGATCGCGCGCTGGTCCGCCAGTTCCATGGTTGGGGGCACAATACAATCTTGCTGTCTCTTTTCACGGGGATCGAAAGTGCTCAAGATGTTCAATCCATGGAAAAAGAAGATATTAAAGCGGTGTATAAAATTATCGGCACCATTGAAGCCTACTAAACAAAAAGCGATTGCCGTCTGCGGAGGACTTTTCAAGGCGCTAAAAGTCTTTGAGAAGGTCTTCAATGGAGGTCTGATCACGAGAAGGGGTCCGAGCGCCTAAAGGGGTGCCGGTGCTGATCCCACACAGCACCGCATCCAAGGACACTTCTGGGGATTGGGGAGGGGTGCCTTTGAGGGCAGCACGCTCCCGGGCTCTTTGGTTTTCAGGCAGGGCGAGGGTTTCTGGGATGAGGGTCCGAATATGAACAGGCGCGATCCCATTGCTGTAGAACCCAAGTTCCTGGGCCACGCCAACGCTGACATCTAAAATGCGTTCTTTGGTGTGAGAGCGGTCAATTTTAAAAGGTCCCCGGTCATTCACCTTGACGTCAATCTGGCGGCCATTCGCCAGATTGGTCACCCGCACCACGCAGGGAAGGGGCAGGGTTTTGTGGGCGGCCGTATAGGCGAACATATCAAATTTTTCCCCCGTGGCTGTGGGCAGGCCATGGCAGCCATCCCGCCCTCCATACCAGGAAGATTCTCCCGTTTCCTCATGCTCATAATACTGTTTGGGGAAGTACCAATTGCCTTTGATTTTGTAGGGGCGGCTTGTGGCCCGGACAGGCGCGAGGGTTCCGCTGCTGAGAATCTCTTCCTCAGGGATGTCGCACGCACACCCCTGGAGCCCCCAAAGAATGGCTAAACACCAAAAAGCGCGGCTGCGGATCATTGTCCAAGAAGCCCCTTCAACCCTTGGCGCAACAGTCCCTTCTTGCCCACTTTACTCATGCGCTTCATCAAGGTGCTCATGTCTTCAAATTGTTTCAGCAACCGGTTGAGCTCAGGAACGGTGGTACCGCTCCCACGGGCGATCCTTTTCTTGCGAGACGCCCCGAGAATTTTTGGATTCAGGCGCTCTTTCGGTGTCATGGAGGAGATCATGGCTTGCTGCTTGCGGATCATCCGGCTGGCTTTGTCTGGGGCGTCCTCCCCCAGCTTCGGGGCCAGTTTCCCCATGCCTGGAAGCATCCCCATCAACGCCCCCATGCCTCCCATTTTTTCCATTTGGGTGAGGGATTTGGAAAGATCGTTCAGGGTAAACACACCGGTCTGCATGGACGTGGTCATCGCCTCCAGGTCTTCTTGGGCGATGGAGCTGGCCACTTTTTCCACCAGGCTGACCACATCCCCCATGCCGAGGATGCGTCCGGCGATCCGTTCCGGATGGAAGACTTCGATTTGGGTGGGCTTTTCACCAACGCCAAGGAATTTGAGGGGTTTGCCCGTGACAAACCGCAGAGAGAGGGCCGAGCCTCCTCGGGCGTCCCCATCGACGCGGGAGAGAACGCATCCGGTCACGCCGATTTTCTCGTGAAAGGCGGTGGCGGTCTGGAGGGCGTCTTTCCCCATCATGGCGTCCATCACCAACAGAGTTTCCACTGGGTTGAGGCGCTGATGGAGGGCTTGGAGTTCCTCCATCAGAGTATCGTCCACATGGAGGCGACCTGCGGTATCAATCACCAAAACGTCCATACCAGATTTTTTGGCGTAATCTAGGGCACGGGCGGCGATGGCCAGGGGTTTTTCCCCTGGGATGGGGTCTAAAACCGGCGCTTCAATCTGGCCCCCAAGGATGACCAGCTGCTCTTGGGCTGCCGGGCGGTAAATGTCACAGGAGGCCATCATGACCTTCTTGTTTTCCCGCGTCTTGAGGAAGTGGGCAATTTTTGCAGCAGTGGTGGTTTTTCCGCTGCCCTGTAAACCGACCATGAGAATGACGGCGGGCGCTTGGGCCCGAAGGTTCAGAGCGCTGCCATCCGGATGACCGAGAAGATCCACCAGGGTGTCATGGACAATCTTAATGACCATTTGACCGGGGGTAATGCTGCGGAGAATATCTTGGCCAGTGGCTTTTTCTTGAACTTGGGCGATAAAATCTTTCGCAACGGGCAGGGCGACATCTGCCTCCAGAAGGGCGACCCGGACTTCCCGAAGCGTCAGGGCCACATCTGCTTCGGTAAGGGCTCCTTTGCCGCGGATTTTATCGAAGATGCTGGTGAGGCGGTTGCTCAACGTTTCAAACATTTTTACTCTCTCTACCACTTCTGGTGTTCACAAAAGAATCGATGTGCTCTTATACTCAGGCTTCGTCTAGGAGCCTAGGCGAAATGGGACCATGCCTGTCAAGGGTGATTGTGAGATGACTGCGCAGAATAAATCAAGAACACTCGTGCAAAACAGGAAGGCTCGACACAACTACACCATTGTGTCGACCCTTGAGGCTGGGATTGTACTTGAGGGGAGTGAGGTGAAGTCGCTTCGTCGTGGAGAAGGAAGTTTGCTGGAGGCTTTTGCCCAAGAAACAGGGGATGAAATGATGCTTCTGCAAGCGTTTATTCCCCCTTACAAAGAGGCGACCCATGAGAATCATGAGCCTAAGCGGCCTCGGAAACTTCTGCTGCACAAAAAAGAAGTCAGAAAATTATTGGCGCAAATCAGGCGCAAAGGGATGACCCTTATTCCTCTCAGTTTTTATCTGAATTCCAGGGGATTAATTAAGGTGTCTCTGGGTCTTGCAGAAGGGAAAAGCCAGGTGGACAAGCGAGACAGCATCAAAGAAGCAGACTGGAAGCGGGATCGGGAGCGTTTGCTCAAAAAAAGTGTTCAGAGTTAGGCCGATGGAAAGAAAGGCGTCAGAGATGGGTGTGTTGGATGACAATAAGCAGGAGGCATTTGTGGCGCAGGCCTCTTCCAATCCTTTTGAAATTTTAGGTGTTCCGCCAGTGGTGTCTCTCCCAGAGCTGGAAGACCGTTTTCTTTCCCTTCAAACAGAGCTTCATCCGGACCGGTTCATTCATGCCTCAGGGGAAGATCGTCTGACAGCGGAGAAAAAATTTGCACAGGTTGTGTGGGCCTACGGGGAAATTCAGAATCCTTTGAACCGGATTGAACACATTTTAAAAATCAAAGGGGCCTGGCCTGCGCCTCAAGATCCAGAAATCTTAGAGGAACTTTTGGAGCTTCAAGAAGCCTTTGAGTGTTTGGATTTAAAGGCAGATCTGGAGGCAGCAAACGTCATTGGCGCCGATCTTCATGAATCGATTCAAGAAAGTCTGAATCTATTAAAAGCGCTGATGCAGCAGGAGGATTGGGAAGGGGCGGCCATTGTGTATGGCAGGGTCAGGCCTTTGGTGGCCCTCTACGGGCGTTTGTTCGACAGTGATGAAGGGGAGAGGCTTTGATCCAAATTCAGGAGCCCGAACAGGCGGGCTCCAGCGCCCCCATTCTGGCTTTGGGAATTGATCTCGGAACCACCCATTCTTTGGTGGCAGTCTCTGATGAGGGATGTGTCAGGATTCTTGATTTGGGGGGGGCTTTGTTGCTTCCCTCTCGGGTGGCGGTGACGGAAGAGCGTCTGGTAGTGGGCCAGGAGGTGGCTGCCCTTGAGGCGGCGGGAGTGCCCGTCTTGGGCTCCTTTAAGCGTCTGATGGGGGGGAACGGAGACACCCCTCTGGGGGCTTGGTTTGCCGTACGAGACCTCTCTCCCTTTCCACATCCGGTGCGTCTTGATCCGGAACAGGGTCCTTTAGTGGAGATTGCGGGGAGAGAGATCTCTCCCGTGGTCCTCTCCGCATGTGTGCTCACTCACTTAAAAGAGAAGGCCTGTGAGGCTTTGGGCTATGAGGTAACCCAGGCGGTGATCACCGTGCCGGCCTATTTTGATGAGGCGGCAAGGCATGCCACCCGCAAAGCAGGGATGGAGGCGGGATTTGACGTTCTACGGGTGCTGAGTGAACCGACTGCTGCAGCATTGGCCTATGGTCTGGACCAGGGGATTCAAGGTCTTTGGGGGGTTTTTGATCTCGGCGGCGGGACGTTCGATTTCTCTCTGCTGAAAATGACCCAGGGGGTTTTCCAAGTGATGGGCACAGGGGGGGATGTTGCCCTCGGTGGGGATGATTTCGATGAAGTCTTGGCGCGCCACCAGGCGGGAGAGGGATGGCCTACCCTGACCTCTCAGGAGCGTGGGGAGGCTCTGAAGAAAGCCCGCCGTCTGCGGGAGGCGTTATCCACAGAGCCTGTTCAGGATGGCGTGACCTGCGAAACCTTCGAAGGCCTGATTCAGCCCGCCGTTCAGTCCATGCTTCGCTGTGTGGCCCGGGTTTTGAAAGAAGCACGGGTGGACGTTTCCCAAATGTGTGGTGTGATTCTGGTGGGCGGGGCGACCCGAACGCCGCTGATTCGTCAAGCGGTGGCTTCGTTTTTTGGGAAGGAGCCCTTGGCGTCCCTGGATCCAGATCAGGTGGTTGCCCTTGGGGCAGCCCTTCAGGCGGAAGCCTTAACTTATGGAGCGCAGCATCTGTTGTTGGATGTCACGCCCCTCTCCTTAGGTCTTGAGGTGGATGGAGAGCAGGTGGAGGTTCTGATTCCAAGGAACACCCGCATTCCCGTCTCTCAGACCCAGATGTTTACCACCCAAGTGGACGGTCAAAATGCTCTGCGCCTTCATGTGCTTCAAGGAGAAAAATCTCGGGTATCCGGCTGCCGGTCTCTGGCCCAGTTTGAGCTTCGGGGGATTCCTCCATTGCCCGCAGGGCAGGCCCGTATCCAAGTCACCTTTGCCATTGATACGGATGGATTGCTTACAGTCACAGCGCGGGAAGAGACAACAGGAATGTCTCAAGTGGTTCAAGTGAAACCAAGCTATGGGTTAACCCCAGAAATTATGAAGGAAGTCATTCTAGAGACTCTGTGAGTTGAAGAGTCTTGCATCATCTTTTCGTTTCATGTTTTTGGTGATGCTTTTGTCTGTGGAGATTGGCAGACCTCGGGTTTTGGATGATGGCGCGTTCTTCAATAAGGGGGATCAGATTTCCAAAAGCGTCATCAGGAATGGTTGACTCGTGGACCATTCAATCAGGATAAAAAATATGGGCACAATCAAAAAATAAAAATTACGTAGTTTTTCTATTGGTCGCACAAAGGATGGAGGGTGAATAGATTGCTTCATCTTTTTTGTCTTTTTGTTGCAGGAAAAGGAAAAGCAAGCCTGCGATATGACTTTGAGCTCCCATAAAATTCCGAAAATTCTAAAAATTGACATTTTAATTGCCTGATAGCAATATTATTAAGCGAAATATTTTTCACCTCAATCAGTGTAAAAATATTCTTTTTGAGATTGTTTTTTTGGGAGATATGTGGTGGTTTTGGATGAAAGAATCCGCATGAGAAATGTCAGGGTCGTTCTCGGCGTGTTCAGTGCTTTGTGGATGAGTCCTTGCATAGGGGACAAAAGTGCCATCAAAGCTTTTAAACATGTTGCATTGAAGCGCGCTTCGATACAACCAGCGGGAAAAACCGAAAAAATTTGTGTGCCACAGAATGAGATTCCTCTCTCTTTTCCGAGCCCACGTAGAGAAATTCAATTAAGCAATTTGGATTCTCTGGCCTTGTTTTTGTCTTCAAAAATCCCCAATACAGCGATTGTGAATGCCGCGAATGCGGAGAATCCAGGAGGGGGGGTTCGAACGAATGGTTTCGTTCAGGAGGAAGTGCTTTGCACGATGACAAATCTCTTACCGTCATTGGAAAGTGGAAAAAAAAAGTTTTATCCCTTAAGGGGGAGGGGCCAAAGGGGGTTTTTGTGGACTCGCAACGTTAGCCCAATAATCCGGGTGCCTAAGCTCGACTCTAAAAAATTCTTGAGCGAACAGGTTGTCAATCAGTATCGGAAGAATCCGTCTTCTGTTTTTTTAACACCAGGATCGATGCAATCAAAATCACGCTTTAGCGTTTTTTCAATGGCAGCACCTCGACGAAAAAAGATTAAGAAACTGAATCAGAAGAGATTGTTTTGGGATATGTTCCACCTCTATAAGGGGTGCTTTGAGATGTTCCATACCCATTCTTTGCAGCATCACAACAAAAATGGTCTTTTAATTCTTACCATTCCCGGCAGTGGTGACTTTGCTCACAGATCAGACGGAAGCGTTGATCACCGCTACCTAGATCTTAATGTTTGTGCTTTGTCAGCGGCTTTTCTGTCTGTGAACCCTTGTTTTTTCACCATTATCCCCCGTTCAGAAATTGATGGGCGCAATTTGGGTCAAGAGGTTGTGCGGTATGTGAAGAACCAACGCCTTCTGGTGTCTAAGTTGCGTACTTATCAAATTTCCAGCTCTTTGAATCAAGCTTCCGCCTCAAGAGACGGGTCTGGCTGCCTCCTAGGATCCAGCCCTCTGCAGCTGCTCAGAATCAGACTTCGGCGGTAGCCTCTGTAGCTGGCCGTCGTCAGGGATCAATGGCGTGTGTTGTGTCTCCCTTCGGGGAGACGCTTATTTGAGGAGTCTCCTCTCAGAATTTTGGTTGAGAGTGCGTTTTCTCAGAGGGATTCAATAAAAAATCCTTAGGGAGGGGCTTGCCTTTTGGTGTGGTTTCCCTTAAGGATAAAAGCTCATGGATGAAAGGGAGTATATATGCGTCATCGCATCGCTGGTCGTAAATTAGGGCGAAATCAAGGGCAACGTCGTGGTTTGTTTGTCAGCCTCGCGACATCTCTTTTGACCCATGAAAAGATTCAAACCACTTTGCCGAAGGCGAAAGAGCTTCGTCCAATTGTGGAGCGTTTGGTGACCATGGCCAAAAAAAATACCCTTGCGAGTCGTCGTCAGATTCTGGCCTATTTGGAAGGATCGCCTCTCCATCAAAAACTCTGTGGTGAGTTTGCAGAGCGCTACCGGGAACGTCCCGGGGGATATCTTCGCATTGTGAAAACAGGTTTTAGGTATGGAGATCGGGCTCCTATGGCTGTCATTGAGTTTGTTGACAGGCCTTCCGCTTAAGCAGGAAGAATTGCAGGAGGACGGGCTCCATGGCTTAGCTCAAGAAATCCAGAAAAATCCTGGCTTTCATGGGGGCTTTGTTTTTGGGGCACTGGGCTCAAAATCCTTCGCCTTGTGAGACTGGGGTTGCCTCAAGCCACCCTTTTGATGCCAGAGAATCAGGTTCACCCAGCACTCCTGAAGCTCTCTAACGCTGTGGGTTTTGAACCTCCCCAGGGGGCCGATCCATACACCACTCTGAAGGCCTTCAATGATTTCTCCCAAACCCATTTCATTTTAGATCAACCAGGAACACAGAAGCTCCAAGAAGATTTTGCTCTTGGGGGTCGTTTTGCGGATAGAGAATCTGAGATCACAGCCGTCCTCAAACAGCTGGGGCTGGTAGGTTCTTTGAGTCCGACAGAGAAATCTTACGATCAGACGCTCGTTTTAGGGGCCACTTTTGAGGTCATGAACGCATCTCGGTTTGCATTTCTTGAAAAGAAGGTGTGGGATCAGGAGATTGAAATGGGGGATGTTTATCCCCTGACCAGCGAACGACCTCTCTACACGGACCCCACAAGTCGGCACACCCGCACCCATGAACGCCAAGATGTGGATCTATTTTGCCAGAAGCTTAAGATCGATCCCCAAACTATCCAAACGGAAGAGGATGCAGCTCAGTTATCCATTTGGGGCCTCCCCAAAGCATTGCAGAACCGCATCAAAAGTCCTTCTGAGTTGGTGGTGGGGAAGCGTTCAGATGGGTCGAGGGCCAACACCCAAGACACCATTGAACGCTGGATCAGTCATGAGGGGGTTCCAATCCTTCGGGGGAAAAAAATCCTTGTGATTACAGACAATCCATTCATCTCTCGTCAGAGAGAGGATTTTTGGAATGTGCTCAAAAAGCATGGCCTCTCAGAGACAGAGATCACCATCGAGTGTGTGGGCTATGATCTGGGAGATGTTTTACGGCCTTCTGGGAAGAACGGGGTCCCGGACGCCACCTTCAAACAGGTTGCGCTGTTCCGACGACTCGATAACCTCGCCCGCTGGATCTATACTTGGCTCCAAGGCCATCCACCTGCTCAGCAAAATCTCTCAAGCCTCTCAAGCGATCGCAGCGGCGATTGAAGCTCCCATCCGGGATCTATTTGCACATCATAATCCGCCTTGAAATGGATAGCGAGGCCTGGAAATGGATAGTGGCTCAAGGTTCGCCTCCAAGAAAAGCTTGGGCATCCTCTCAGGCCGTCATGACATCGATAAGGGGCTGGTAGGGCAGCTCTTTAAGGTGTCACCGCCCTCAGGACTCCATCGGCAAAATGGAGTTGGAGTGGGGTTTGGGGTGGGACATTTTGGGAAGACGTGAGCAGACCGCCCTCATCCAGGCGGACGGCACAAAACCCCCGGTCTAGGGTGCGTTTGTAGGAGAGGCTTTCAAGCAGTTGACTGGCGGTTTGAAAGCGCCGTTTCTCCGCTATGAAAAAAGCCTGAAGGCTTTGGGTGAGCCGGTGGGTGAGGGTGTCCAGCCGCAAGCGGGCCCGTTCGCAAGCCCATTCAGGGGTTTGAAGGCGACTGAACAGAAGGTCTGCTCTTTGTTGGAAACGGCGCCAGAGAGGGTCTGAGGCCCTGAGGAGGCGTGCACTGAGGTCATCCAGCTGTTGGTCTCGAAGCCCAAGCAAGGCGTCCGCAGATCCAAAAGTTCGGGCGAACAGCTGTAGGCGCAAAGACAGGCGCTCTAGCGTGCGGTAAAGGGTGTTTTGAGCGCGCCCTTCAAGGGCGCTTAAGGTTTCCAAAAGCCTCTCCCGAACCGGCACAACCATTTCTGCGGCCGCTGTGGGCGTTGGTGCACGCACGTCGGCCACATAATCGACCAGGGTGGTGTCTGTTTCATGGCCGATAGCAGAGACCACCGGAATCTGACTGGCGAATACGGCACGGACAATCTGTTCGCTGTTAAAGACCATGAGGTCTTCGCTGCTGCCTCCCCCACGGGCGAGAATGATTACATCAGGCCTGGGACCCAAGGCCTCAGACCAGCGGTTCATCCCGTCGAGGGCCAGGCAGATTTCAGAGATGGCCGAGTCACCTTGTACATTCACAGGCCATAAGATCACCCGGGAAGGGAGGCGCTCTCGCAGGCGGTGGAGGATATCTTGAATGACGGCACCAGTGGCAGACGTGATCACCCCAATGCGGAGGGGCAGAAGGGGCAGCGTCTTTTTATGGGCGAGTTCAAACAGACCTTCCGCCCGGAGTTTTGCTTTTAGCTGTTCCAGAAGCTTGAGGAGAGCCCCTTCCCCGGTCAGAGACACATGATCTACCACCAGCTGGTACTTAGAGCGTAAAGGGTAAGTGGTGATCCTCCCTCTGCACACAACTTCTGCCCCCTCTTGAAGGCAGTGTTCTGCCCGCCCCGCGTTCCCACGCCAGCACACCGCATCCAGAACCGCAGTGTCATCTTTGAGGGCAAAATAGAGGTGACCGGAGGTGTGCTTTTTTGGGGCCACCACCTCTCCCCGGACACAAATGTCCCGAAATCCTTCTTCCACAGAGCGCTTCAAAATCCTCGACAAATCTCCCACAGAAAATTCTGGTCGACTGGGGAAATCCTGGAGGTCCGGTGCGTCTTCCGCGCTTCCAAAATATTTATCCATGAGAGCGACCTCCTGAACCTGCTATCGGCCGTTCCAGCGTGGCGGGTTTGGGGGTGGTTTGAGGGGGGGAGTGGTATAGTTTTGACAGGGTTTTATGTCCTTGTAAGAATTGATGTCTAAGGGTTTCAGGATGTTTAGTGGCGTTTTCTGGGGGGGAGAAAAAAATCCTCACAAAAGAGCTCTTTTTGGGAATGTCAGGGATGATTTTACTTTACCAAACAACGAAGGCCAAATGCAAATTTAAAGGGGCGTTTCGCTATAAAAACCCTCTATCAAATGATCCCAGGCCTCATGTCCACTCCACCGCCGGCCACCATCCCCATATTCAGTTGGGTACACGTTAGTACCCCATTCAATCAATAGGTGCCATCGTTGACCTGGGCACACTGAGTCTAAGGCTTTATGCGGTCAGATTCGTCATCTGACGGAGGCTCTTCGCCCCAGGTTTCAAACGTGTGATAAGGCGGAGGGGAGGGGAGGGTCCATTCGAGAGTGGTCGCGCCCACACCCCAGGGGTTTTCGGGGGCTGGCGCGCGTCTCCGAAAGGTGGCGAACAAAACATAGAAAAAGAACAGAGAGGCTCCGAGGGTGATCAGGGCGCCTAGGGAGGACACTTGATTCCAACCTTTATAGGCATCTGGGTAGTCTGGGATTCGTCGGGGCATGCCAGCAAGGCCCAGGAAATGCATCGGGAAAAAGAGAATGTTGACCCCGATCAGTGTCCACCAAAAATGGATCTTCCCGAGACGTTCTGGGTACATGAATCCTGACATTTTAGGAAGCCAATAATAGAATCCCGCAAAGAGTCCAAAGAGGGATCCCATGGACAAGACATAATGGAAATGGGCCACCACGTAATAGGTATCATGCAGGGCAATATCAAGGCCTCCGTTGGAGAGAACAACGCCGGTGAGTCCTCCCACCGTAAAGACAAAAATAAACCCAATGGCGAAGAGCATGGGGGTTGGAAACCGGAGGGAGCCTCCCCACATGGTGGCCAACCAACTGAAGACTTTAATCCCTGTAGGAACGGCAATAATCATGGTGGCGATGGTAAAATAGGCTCGGGTATGGACGTCAAGGCCCACGGTAAACATGTGGTGGGCCCAGACCACAAAGCCGAGGAATCCAATAGACACCATGGCGTACACCATGCCTAAGTAGCCAAATACTGGCTTACGGGAAAAGGTCGAGACCACTTGGCTGACAATTCCAAAGGCAGGCAAAATCATGATGTAGACTTCTGGGTGGCCAAAAAACCAGAACAAATGCTGGAACAAGATGGGGTCTCCGCCACCGCTGGGATCAAAAAAACTGGTGCCAAAGCCTCTGTCTGTGATGAGCATGGTAATGGCGCCTGCAAGGACAGGGACTGACAACAGAAGCAAAAAAGATGTCACCAGCATGGCCCAAACAAACAAAGGCATTTGATAGAGGCCCATGCCTGGCCGTCGCATGTTGAAAATGGTGGTGATAAAATTAATAGCGCCAAGAATGGAGGAAGCGCCCGCCAAGTGAAGACTGAGGAGCAAAAAAGACACCGCAGGTCCAGGATGGCCCAGAGTCGAGCTGAGAGGGGGGTAAAAGGTCCAACCTGTGCCGGCGCCCCCATCCATCACAACGGAGAGGATCAAGAGAACGAGGGATGCGGGCATCAACCAAAAGCTTACATTGTTGAGCCTTGGGAAAGCCATATCCGGTGCCCCAATCAGAATGGGAACGAACCAATTGCCAAAGCCCCCAATGAGGGCCGGCATCACCATAAAAAAGATCATCAGAAGCCCATGGGCTGTAATGATGACGTTGTAGAGTTGGTGGTTATCTCCGAGCAAAAAGCCGCCTGGGTGGGCCAGCTGCAGCCGGATGACGCCAGACAAAGTGCCCCCCAAAATCCCTCCGATGATCCCAAAAATCAAATAAAGGGTTCCAATGTCTTTGTGGTTCGTTGAGAGAATCCAGCGGCGCCAGCCGTGGGGGGGGGCATCATGGGTCACCTGAGGACTTCCTTTATTTGCTTAGATAAATAAATCTGCATGGGTGCCTGTTCTTTCACAAATGATACAACCCTCTATGGGTTTGTAAATGAGCAGCCAATCCGGTTCAACATGGCATTCGCGGCGCCCTCCATAGGATCCGGAAAGCCCATGGTCTTTGTGTTTCACCGGAAGCGGTTGCGCGCTCAGAATCCGCTCCATCACCTTTTGAATTTTTGTTAAATCTTTGCCGTGTTTCTGAGCGAGTTTCATATCCCTTTTAAATTGTCCAGTGTAAACAAAATCAAACATTGTTAAAGAGTCTTCAAAAAATCTTGGACTGTTTCACCGCGAGAGAGATCCTTCTCTTGATCCGTGGTTTCAAAGGTTTTTCGGGTCAGAGAATTCGGAATTTTAACATCAAAGGGAAGACCATGATGGAGCCGGACTTGGTGAAGAAAAAGCTGTATAGCGTCTGACATGGAAAGCCCCAACGTTCCGAGTAAAGTCTCCACCTCCGTCTTGAGATGGGGATCAATACGTGCACGTACAGTTTCTGTCTTGCTCATTGTCCAGTTCTCCTCAATTCTTGGGAAAATTGTAGCATTTTTGGGCTACAATTACAAGGGGTATTCGCTCTTCAGGACCCGCCTTTCCCCTTTTCTGCCGCTAACCAACGGGCAAACTCTGGTTTGGGAACCACTTTCACGGCAATGGGCATGAGCCCATGATTGATCCCACAGAGTTCAGAACATTGTCCATAGTAAGTGCCTGTGCGGGTGGCGCGGAACCAGGTTTCCGTCAGGCGCCCTGGAATCGTATCGGTTTTGATGCCAAAGGCGGGGACAGCCCAACTGTGGATGACATCTGAGGAGGTCAGGATCACCCGGATTGTTGTCTTTTCTGGCACTACAAGGGGGTGATCCACGGCGAGGAGGCGCAGCTCCCGGGGGCCAGGTTTCGTTTCAAGAAGGCTGTCAAACCCAACATCATGGTCTGGATATTCGTAGGTCCAGTACCACTGGTGTCCTGTGACTTTGACCGTCAGATCCGCGTCCACTGATCGGTCCATATAAAAGAGCAGTTTTAAGGAAGGGACTGCCAAACACACCAGGATCAGGACAGGGACCAGGGTCCAGGCGACTTCAAGCCATGGGTTTTCCCGGAACTCTTGGGGCTCTTTTTGGCGAGACGCACGAAAGCGCCAAAGAATGTAGGCCAATGCGATAAAAACAACACAAACAATTCCAAATCCAACGCTGGTGACGAGGGTGTGAAATGCGGTGATTTTTTCCATGACAGGTGTGGCGGCCGGTTGCATCCCCATTTGCCAGGGGACCGGTTGGTTTGCCCATAGTTGACTGGAGGCCCCCAACAACCCAAGGGCCAGATATCCTTGAAAGGCAATAGCTTGAGAGCAAAAACCACGCATGAGGGCAGGGTAGCATAGACTGCCTTGAGGTCAAGGGCTTCCATTTTCCAATTAAAACAAAGTGTTAAGATATGATCCATATTTTTTATCTATAATAGTCATAGCTATAGTGAAAGGAATCTCTCTATGGATAAGAATAGTGAAAGGAATGTTTCTATGAATAAGATATTTTGGTTTTTAGGGTTGTGTTTGTCCACCGTTGGTGTGACGGGCGCTCTTCAAGCAGGTCAGAACCCCTCAAAACAGGCCCCCTCAAAACAGGCTGAGGATTCAGAGTGGTCTTCTTCAGAGGAGGATTTTTCAGATTCGTCTTCTTCAGAAGAGGATGTTCCTGATGAACCCGTGGATCCATCTGAAGGGGCCGCTGCTGCTGCTCCAGCAAGGCTGAGTGTACGGGATCGAGTGCGAATGTTTGAACAAGGACCTGCAACCTCTGAGGAAAAACCCATGCGATCTGCGGCGGAATTGTCACGGGATCAAGTGCGAATGTTTGAACAAGGATCTGCAACCTCTGAGAGAAAACCCATTCGATCTGCGTCGGAATTGTCTCCAGACCAGATTAATGTCATCGCTAGAGGTTTTCAGGAAGGTATTTTGGCAGGAGCGGACCTGATCAACCAACGGCGCGCGTTGCAAAAACAATTGCAAGCTAAGCGGGCGGCCTTTCAAGCTGAGGATGCAGTCAAACAAGCTGAAATGGCCTCTGTTCAGGGGGGGTGGGGTTTCGCAAGCGCTTTAGATAGTATTTGGGGAGGCAAAAAAGCCGCTTTTCAGAAGTGGCGTGCTAGGGAGATGGCCCTCATCGAGAGTTTAGAACAACAGATTTCTGATATTGAGAGGGATATAGAAACGCTTCAAAGAAAAACGCGTCAAAGAGGGGGATAATCAGCTTGTTTTTCTGGGCAGCTGAGGGTGTGGACTTTCAAACCGGCTTTGGAACGTCGGTTTGATTATACACACCCTAAGATGCATTCAGAAATTTTTTCACTGGCATCAGGGGTTCTCAGGTGGTTCATGTGCGCTGCGGCTTGAGTCAGGATATTTGGATCTTCTAAAATACCTGTCAGAAGATCCACGACAGAGCTAGGGTCAGAGGTAAGTGCGGATTCAGAAGCGCACCACCCTCCACCCTTGGTCACAACCGTTTGGCAGTTGGCCATTTGATGGTTTTGTTTCGCATGGGGATAGGGAATAAAGAGGGCGGGGCGCCCCACTTCCATCAGCTCTCCCAGGGTTGAAGCGCCTGAACGTGCCACAACCAAATGGGCTTGGGCTAGGGCTGCTCCTATGTCCTCAATGAATGGCTCTCCCTTGAAACGAATGCCTGTGTTTTTGTAGGCTTCGTGCGTTGCTCCGAGAAGATCAGGGCGACATTGCTGATGGAGAAAGAGGCGTGTTTGCAGCTCCTTGGGGAGCCCTTTCAAAACAGTGGGGAGGGCTGTTGAAAAAATCCGGGCGCCTTGACTTCCACCAATGACTAAAAGACGAATGTCTCCCTTCGGTGTAGGAGGGGTGTAGGGAACCGGGACAATGCCTTCTCGCACAGGAATACCGACCCATTTCACTTTTTCAGAAGGAAACAGCCCCCAAGTTTTTCGAACGCTGGTGTTGATGATCTTTGCAAAGCGGAGCAAAAAACGATTGGCCTGTCCCAAGATTGCATCTGCCTGATATAAACCGATGGGAATGCGGGCTATGCGTGCGACTAAGAGAGGAAGCAAAGTCATCTTGCCCCCAAACCCCCAAAGCACTTTGGGTTGGATGCGTTTGAGAATTCGCAGGATTTTAAGGGCAGACATCCCTTGCTCTTGGAGTGTTTTTCCTGTGCGCCAAAGGTTGATGCTTAAATGGGCTGTCGGCAGGACAAAAACTGATTCGAATAAATCTTGCGGGACGTAGGTAGTCCCCCGCACATCTGTCATTAGATGAACAGCGCATCCCTTGGCTTTCAATTTTTGGGCAACAGAAACCGCTGGAAAAAGGTGGCCTCCTGTTCCTCCCGCACAGAGAATGATACAGGGAGTGGCAAGGGAATGCTCTGAACTCATGATTCAATCCTCAGTCTCATCTATTTTCAAATAAAAAATAAATTCTGGGGCGTCTCTTGATTGACAGGTCACCAGAAGCGTTTCATTCTTAAAGGCGTCTTCATAAGGTATCCAACCATGACACCATTTGTGATTGTTACGGGTCTTTCAGGTGCTGGCAAGTCTCTTCTTTTAAGATCTCTCGAAGATTTAGGTTATGAGGTCATTGATAACCTTCCTCTCTCCTTGTTGCTCACCGCTGCGCGGGAGGAGAGGGTTCAGGGCCGTCCCATCGCTTTTGGGATCGATGTTCGGTCTCGTCATTTTTCTGGGGAGGAGCTGAGGCGTATTTTGTCAGATCTCAGAACTTCTGGGATTGCGGTCACTTTGCTCTTTCTGGAGAGCGATGATGCGATTTTAGAGCGCAGGTACCGAGAAACCCGCCGGCACCATCCGCTTGTGGGGGACTCCACTTTGGCAAAAGGGATCCAAGAGGAACGGTTGCTTCTGGAGAGTCTCAGAGAGTGCGCAGATCAGATTTGGGATACGTCCCTTCTCACGCCACCGGAAGTGAAGGCGCGGGTCCGTGAGCAATTTACTTTTGAATTTCAGAAAACACTCGTGATTCATGTGCTCTCCTTTGCATTTCGGGAAGGGATTCCAAGGGAGGCGGATATGCTTTTTGACCTGCGTTTCTTAAAAAATCCCCACTATGATCCAGCCCTTAAAACCCTCACAGGGGAAGTGGAGCAAGTGCGGGCCTATATCGCCCAAGATCCAGTTTTTCAAAATTTTTGGGAACATCTGATGGGAATGTTACGGCTGATGCTCCCTCGGATTGAAGACGAGGGTCGGAATTATTTCACGATTGCTTTTGGCTGCACTGGCGGCCAGCATCGCTCTGTTGCCATGGCTGAATGGACCAGCCGTTGGCTGAAGGCGGCGGGCTACACGGTTCAAACCCTTCACCGCGAGCTTGCCCGATGATGGGGAGGCTGGGGTCTTTGCTGTCCTTTTGTGGGCGGTGGCTAGGGGTATTTGCAATCGGGTTTTATCAAATCGTTCTGAGGGGACACTTGACCGGGGGCTGTCGCTTCACCCCCAGCTGTTCTATCTATACTAGGGAGCAAATCCTTCGCCATGGTCTGATGAAGGGAATCGTGTGCGGTTTGAGGCAGCTGTCTCAGTGCCATCCTTGGGGACGTGGTTAGTCATTCATCCGTTTATTCAATGGTTTTTGTGCCGGCCGGGAGATGATGCCCAAGCTTTTCTTGGCCACGAGCCTTGAGCGGTATCCATGTCCAGGCCATGGATGTTTTGCTCAATGCATCTCTAGCCCTGAGATGGGTAATGTTCCAGGGTGCGAAAAATATATCCTTTGTTTTTGAGGGTCCTGATGAGAAGGCGGAGCTCCGCACCATCCGGAGCCGTTCTGAACATCTGATCGTGGGCTAAAATAACCACATGGCCTGGCGTAAAAGATTTTTTCACTTCACCGTCAATCTGTTGCACTAAGCGCGTCACGGATTCATTGGAATCCCTCGTTTTTGAATGATGGCTCCATTCAATATCCCAACCAAAAACAGTGTAACCGTTCTCCTTCAAAAGCTGGGAAGAAGTTTTTCCACTTGGAATGTCGTACTTTGACCGAGAGCCCACTTCCCACATATTCCGTCCAGGAAGGCGGGCAATTTTTGAGGAAATCCCTAAAATTTTTTGATTCTTATTAAAATCTTTTAAAACATTCTGTGGGTCTTGATAATAACGAATATAGTGGTTATTGGCATGGGAAAAGCTATGATTTCCAATCAAAACAAGCGGATTTTTTTCTCCTCGTTCCACAGACTGCCGCTGATCTTTTCCGTACAAATGACTGCCCACAAGAAACAGAGTGACTTCGACGCTTTCGGAATCCACAGCTTCCAAAATCTCTGACATCCCCCCCAGCGGGCCATCATCAATGGTCAGATAAATATAGACAGGCGGCAAAAACTCATCAGCGACGGCTGAGCGGATGATGCTGACTAAAAAAAACGAAAAAATTAAATTTAAAAATTTCACAGGTTTCTCCAGAGATCAAAAACATAGGAAATATTATGGAATATAACTATCTATAAAAAAATAATATTTTAGATTTAATTTTTATTAAAACTCTTGATTTTTTGAAAAATAGAGAAAAAAGAACTGAGTCGTATTGTTTTTTTAATGGACGCTGAGGTCGAATTGAGGGTTAATTGGGCCTGGCTTTCGTGACAATAAAAAATCATGATTTTTTCATAGTCTATGTGAAATTTTACAGAAAAAATCGAATAAATACAATATTTTTAAAAAACTTGTAAAATCCATGAAGACTATTTTAACAAAAGAAAGAGATGATAATCCTGACGTATTCAAGACAGTGAGGCATTCATGAAACGCTCTGACGTGACAAAACTTCCATCCATGCCCCTGTCGAGCCCGAGTTACGGTCTCCCCCCGTTTCAATTTGTGAACCGGGAATACCTGATTATCTCCTACGTTTCTGATCCGGAGCTGATTAGGGCTGCAGTTCCGGAGCCTCTCGAGCCCGATGGAAGCAACACCATCCTCTATGAATTTATCAAAATGCCCGATAGCGACAAAGGCTTTGGAGACTATACGGAAACCGGTGTGGTGATCCCCTGCCTTTACGAGGGCGAGCCTGTAAACTATACCGCCCAGATGTATCTGGACTGTGATCCACCTATTGTTGGCGGACGGGAAATCTGGGGCTTTCCGAAGAAACTGGGGTGCCCGCACCTCTCGGTTATTCAAGACACCCTGACGGGCACTCTGGAATATGCGGGCCAGAGTATTGTTCTTGGAACCATGGCGTACAAGCAAGAATGCTTGTCAGACACCGAAGACAAACGAAAGGCCCTGACCCAAAAAATGAGCAAGACCCAGGTCAACCTTAAGATGATTCCCGGGGTTTCTGGAGGCTACGACGTTTTACAGTTGGTTGCCTACAACCTCCAGAATATCCAACTCAAGGGGGGGTGGCGTGGCGTGGCACGCTTACACCTGGTCCCCCACGTCAACGCTCCCGTTGCGGATCTTCCTGTCCGTTATGTAGTCGATGGCTTGCATCTCATTGCAGACCTTGAGCTCCCAAGCGGTCGCATCCTGTTTGATTATTTGAAGTGAGGGAATCCTTGTGTTTTCCTGACTCCCAGGATGGTATATCACTCCATCTTATCGAAATTTTTTCCCTCAGTTTAAGCAATACGGAGCCATTGCAAACAAAACTTCGGCAAATTTTCTCGGCATTCTCTACGGCGCCCCATCGATCTTTTGCCTCAATGGATGACAAGCCCTAGGGGTCTTTACGATAGGTTCGCACCCATTCAAGGCACGCCTCAAGGTCTGGGGAAGGGGTTTGGGACATCCACCAACGGCGAGCTTCTGACAGCAGATCTCCCAGTTCGGGGCCAGGGGAGAGGCCGAGGTCCAAAAGATGGGATCCTGACAGAGGAAAGCGCCCTTCTTTGTCTAAGGTTTGGGCTTCCGCCGCCAGTTGATCTGCTCCGTCTTGGGGGCTCAGGGCGTCCTCTGCAATCAGGGCGCCCAAGGTCACAAACAGAGGGGGCGTCCTGGCAAAGCGGACCCAAGCTTTTGCTTGCGCTCGCGTCAAGCGCAGACGGGCAAGGGTGGGGCACACAGGAAAGAGGGCCCTGAGGCGCTCCAAAGGGGGGGCTGCCTGACCCCAGGCACTCTCGAGGACTCTGTAAGCGGGATAGCGTTGGGACGGGGCGGGATCTTCTCCAATGAATCCTAGGATACCTGCGTTCTCCATCCGACTCAGGGTGGGCCAGGGATCCGGCGCATCGAGAAGACGGAAAAGCTCGTGGGTGATCCGCTCAGCTGGGAGCCCCCTCAGGCCCTGCTTGTGCAGACGGCAGGCCTCCAGGCCTTGAGGATCGAGGGGGCCGCGACCATAATGAGCGCTAAATCTGAAGAACCTGAGGATCCGGAGATAATCCTCTTGGATACGGGCTTCTGGATCCCCAATAAACCGCACGTGACCGTTCAGAAGGTCAGAGAGTCCTCCCTGGGGATCATAGAGCTGCCCCTCTCTGTCCAGATAAAGCGCATTGATTGTGAGATCCCGTCTCTGGGCATCATGATCCCAGTTCTCTGTGTAGCGGACAATGGCGTGCCGTCCGTCTGTCTCGATGTCCTCTCGCAACGTTGTGACTTCATAAACACGCTTGCCTCGGAAGGCGGTGAATGTTCCAAAGGCCACGCCTGTAGGCTTGACAGTGTATCCGTTGTGCTCAAGCAAAGCCATTCCTTCGGCAGGGAACAAAGGAGTTGCCACATCCAAATCATGCACCGGCCTTCCCAGAAGACTGTCCCTGGGGGCGCTTCCGACAAAACGGGCCTCTGAGCCCGCCTGCGCAAACAGGTTCAAAAAACTTTGGATATCCGGATGCAAGATCCAGTCAAAAGCCGAAAAACGGGGGACTGTCATCTATGGGCACACCTTTTCACGAATGTCTGCCCCCCATTGAGGGAAGCCCTGTTGCCAGGGTCCCACACTCTTCCTCCGTTCGTCAAAGTGATTTTTGCCTACGCAGCCTTCATCACCATCGCCGCCGGACTCTTGTGGATCCAATAGAAATATTCCCGGCGCATTTAAAGGTGAAGTGCAAAAAGGTGATCATTTAAATTTTGATTAAAAGCCTGGACATTGGAACCCCATTGGGTGGGGGATTGGTCAGCATCAGGTTTTGCACACTGGGTTGTTTACATCGAACTGAGGTTAGGATTAGGGTATGATTAGGGAGGTTATGTTGAGGAGTGGCTAAAACTGAGCCGGCCTTGCATTTTCCTTGCGGATAAACCTGCGAAAGAGAGCGGTGTTGTTTCATGTCTCCTGCTGATGTCTCCCATCTTTTGGGCCTCTCCACCCTAAACAAAGATTTTATTGATGGGCTCCTGAAGCGATTTCAGGAAAACCCGAGCGCTGTCCCCGCGGACTGGCATGGGCTTTTGAGAGATCTGGGGAGTGCGCCTGAGCCGGCCCCGCGTTGGGCTCCGAAAGGGGAGGGGGCACCTCCGGAATCCGCCCCCCGTCAGGCCTCCCCCAAATCGTCTATACCTTTTCCAGGCGACGTGGCGTTGTCATCCCGGGCTCAGGATCTTTTGACGCTGTACCGAACCTGGGGGCACCGAAAAGCCCGTCTTGATCCCTTGGGGCTTGTGGAGAGAGAGACGCCTCCAGGGTTATCTTGGCCTGTCCTCACTGCGGAAGAGGCAGGGGCACCCGCCATAGGGGTGTCGGGGTTTGAAGGGCGTTCTGTGGGGGATTTGCTGGCTCATTTAGAGCGCTGCTATTGCGGCTCTCTGACTTTGGAGTCCGCTGCGATGGAGCCCGGAGAAGCCCAGGATTGGCTTCGTCACACCTTTGAGGCGTGGCCAGATGGGATCCTTTCTGCAGATGACCGGAAGGAATTGCTCTCAGGGGTTTTGGAGGCGGAGGCGTTTGAGGCCTTCTTGGGCCTCAAGTTTGTGGGGGCTAAACGTTTTGGGCTGGACGGGGGGGAGGGATTGATTCCCGTTCTGAGGCGCGCCTTTCAAAAAGCCCAAAAGGATGGTGTGAAGACTATTATTCTGGGGATGGCCCACCGGGGGCGCCTCAATGTGATGGCCACTGTGATGGGGCTGCCGCTACCTTGGATTTTCCGCCAGTTTCAGGGCCTCTCCCCCTTTCCAGAGGGAACGCCTGGGTCTGGGGACGTGAAGTATCACCTGGGGGGGCGCAGCAACGGCATCACCCTGCTTCCTAATCCTTCCCATTTAGAGGTGGTGAATCCCTTGGTGATGGGATACGTCAAGGCCCGTCAAGATGCAGACTTGATTCACGATCCCCGCACCATTTTGGGGGTCTTGATTCACGGGGATGCGGCGTTTGTAGGGCAGGGGATTGTGGCGGAATGCCTGACGTTTCAGGATTTGTCTGGGTATACAACCCATGGCACCCTTCACATTATCATCAACAACCAGGTGGGTTTTACGGCAAATCCTGAGGACGCGCGCTCCACCGTCTATCCCTCAGACAGTGTCAAAGGGGCAGGGATCCCGGTCTTGCATGTGAATGGGGATGATTTGGAGGCGGCGGATCAGGCGTTCCAGATCGCTTTGGCGTTTCATGAACGTTTCGGCCGAGATATTGTGATTGATTTCTGGTGTTATCGTCGCAACGGCCACAATGAAACGGATGAGCCTACTTTTACCCAGCCTCAGATGTACCGGGCGATCCACGCCCACCCATCCCCGGGCACTCTGTACCAAGCTTCTTTGGAGCGGCGGGAGCAGTTCCCTAAGGGGGAGATCGCCTCTCTCACAGAGGCCATTCACCGGCGTCTGTCAGACGCCTTTGACCAAACCCCTGCCTTCACGCCTCCACCTCTGCCCCCCATTCCTTCTTCTAAGGGTCCAGAGACCGGTGTCTCTCTGGAGCGTCTTCAGGAGATTGGAGCCACTTTGACCACGTTGCCTCCGGGGTTCCACCTCCATCCGAAGCTGGTTCGCTTTTTAGATGGCCGGCGCGGGATGACCCGTGGCGAGAAGCCTGTGGACTGGAGTTTCGCCGAAGCCCTGGCTTTTGGGGCGCTTCTAAAGGATGGGAGACCAGTGCGCCTCAGTGGTCAGGATTCCATTCGGGGGACATTCACCAGCCGCCATGGCTTTTTTTATGATCAAGAAACGGGGGTGCCCTACAATCCGTTTGAGGCCTTGGGGCAGACCCGTGCGGCCCTGCTGAACAGCCCTCTCTCAGAAGTGGCGGTGCTGGGGTTTGAGTTTGGCTATACCTGGGGAGATCCGGAGACCTTGACTCTTTGGGAAGCCCAGTTTGGGGATTTCGCCAACGGCGCCCAGGTGATGATCGACCAATATTTGTCTTCTGCTGAAACCAAATGGGGGGAAACGTCTGGCCTGGTCCTTCTGCTGCCCCACGGTCAGGAAGGGCAGGGGCCTGAGCACTCTTCCGCTCGCCTAGAGCGGTTCCTGCAATTGTGTGCGGAAGACAATATGCGGGTTGTGAATTGCACGACGCCGGCCAATTATTTTCATATCCTGCGGGCTCAGGCAAAAACCCCTCTCAAAAAACCTTTGATTGTGATGTCTCCGAAATCGTTGCTGCGTCATCCCAAAGTCGTCAGCCCTCTGGCGGATTTTGTTCCTGGGTCCTCTTTCCAGCCGGTGATGGGGGAGGCTTCTCCTGTGCCCCCAAAGCCTGGCCGGGTTGTCCTCTGTAGTGGGAAAGTGTTCTACGATCTTCTGGCCCAGCGGGACGCCCTCAAAGCCCCGGTCCCGATCCTGCGCTTGGAGAGGCTTTACCCCTTTCCAGAGCAGGAACTTCGGTCTTGTTTGGCCCCTTATGGGGGGGCTCAGGCCTCTCTTGTGTGGGCTCAGGAAGAGGCTTACAATTATGGGGCTTGGTCTTTTGTGCGGGAGCGCTTGGAGGATCTGGTCCCTGAGCTGGGGTTTCAGGAATTGGTCTATGCAGGGCGCCCGGCAGCGGCAGCGCCTGCCACCGGTTATGGGGCGCGCCATGGGCAAGAGCAGGCTCAATTGATTGCAGACGCTTTAGGAGTGTAAGAATTCATGACAGGGAACGAGACACACATTCTAGTGCCACCCATGGGCGAGTCTATCACAGAGGCTACCTTGGCCCGTTGGCTAAAGCCAGAAGGGAGTGCGGTCCAAGCGGATGAGTTGTTGGTTGAGCTGGAAACGGACAAGATTACCCTGGAGGTGCCGTCTCCGGCGACTGGGGTGCTGAGCAAGATTCAAGTTCCCGAGGGGGAGACGGTGACGGTAGGGTCGATCCTCGGGCTGATTCAAGAAGGGGCGGTGGCGACTTCCATCCCTCAAGCGGAACCAACGCCTCTGTCCCCCCCAACGCCTTCTCCCGCATCGGAAGGCCCCTTGCTCATGCCGGCGGCTGCGAAGAAAATGGCAGAAGCGGGGCTGAGGCCAGATCAGGTGGCGGGGACTGGCAAAGGGGGGCGAGTCTTGAAGGAAGACGTCTTGCGAACCCTCGCCAAACCTGCCCCTGCGCCGTCCCCTGTGGCCTCCGTTTCGCAACAGCTGTTAACCCCGTCTCGGGAGGAAGAGCGGGTTCCGATGAGCCGCCTGCGGCAACGGATTGCCCAGCGTCTCAAGGAAGCACAAAATACAGCGGCCATTCTGACAACGATCAATGAGATCGATATGAGCGGTGTGATGGCTCTGCGCGATCGCTTCAAACAGGATTTTGAGAAAAAGCATGGGGTGAAGCTGGGGTTCATGTCCTTTTTTGTGAAGGCGTGCGTGGCGGCCCTTCAAGAGCTTCCAGCAGTGAACGGGGAAATCCAAGGGGATAGCATTCTCTACAAAAATTATTATGACATTGGGGTGGCGGTTGGAACGCCCCAGGGGCTGGTGGTTCCCATTGTCCGCAATGCGGAATCCCTCGGGTTTTCAGACATCGAAAAAGAAATCGGACGGCTGGGCGCAAAGGCGAAAGACGGGAAGCTGACCCTTGAGGATCTCTCTGGCGGGACATTCACCATCTCCAACGGAGGGGTGTATGGATCTCTCCTGTCCACCCCGATTCTGAATCCTCCCCAATCCGGTATTCTGGGGATGCACAGTATTCAAAAGCGCCCGGTTGCCATCGGTGACACGGTCCAGATCCGTCCCATGATGTACATCGCTCTGTCCTATGATCACCGGATCGTAGACGGACGAGAGGCGGTCACCTTCCTCGTCCGCATCAAGGACGCCATTGAATCACCGGAGCGTTTAATGCTGGGGCTTTAACACTCCCTCTTCGGTAGTGTGAGAGGAGGGGGCAATGCCCCTCTCAATGTCTGTGTCCTCTCCGCATTCAGGAAGAGATTTGAATCATCGGAGTATTTGATGCTGGGGTGTCTCACTGGGTTGAGATTTTAAATTGATTGAAGGTGGATTCGAGTTCTTTTATTTTTTTATCACTCATATTTTTCTTTAATTTTTCTAACAGTGCTTGTTTAGTTTCAGGACTGATAGGGAGGCGCGGTGTCTGAGTCTGTTTCCGTCTCCCCATTTTTTCTGATCTTTGAAGAAGGGCTTCTGGCTTCGCCTGAGAAAGAGAGCTGGTTGCCTCTTTCTCAATAGGATGCAATGGTTTTGCCCCTCATGTTTTTGATCCTGAACACGCAGACAGAAACATGATTCCTAAAATTTGAAGACGCCATTCAAAGTGTGTTGTATTTGGGGCACAGGAATGAAACCTGGGGATTCGTCCTTAACTTACGATCAACTACCCAAAGTACAAATTGGAGGATCTGAAGATGGCCCACAGTTTTTCAGTTCCGTTGAGACATTTTTAGAGGCGCTGCCTGATAATTATTCTTATCACTTGATGCTAGATCAAATGACGAGGATAACCAACAAACCAGATTTGGATCGTTTGCAAGAAAAATTTGGAGAGCGATTTGTCCTGACAGATATAGAGGAACTGGGCGCGCAGCTTATTGAAAAATTTCCTCAATACAAAGAAGTTCTGACAGATGTCACACAGAACGCCACAGGTGGGATGCCAGTCATCACAAGTGATATCTACCGCCTGATTGCAATGCCCTACGCGGACAAAAGGAATCTAGATGTCACTCAAAAAACACGCTATCTCTATCTAGATATTGATACTTTTGTGAGGGGGCTCTCTGAGTCAAAAACTCTGCCCTTCTGGCTCTCCAAACATTACAAGACAAGAAGCAAAGATGTAACCCTTTACATTCCAAAATACTGGGATCCTGGGGATTCAGAATTAAAGAGCACAGATTTTTTCAATCCTTTGGCAGGCGATAAGCCCCACAATGCTCTAATTGGGATTGAATTTCCCTTTCAAGGCCAGAAGCAATATGAAACGTTTGTGTGCCATGTCCTTGACAATTTGAAGGACTTAAATTACTCCGGTCGAGATAAATTTAATATTGTGAAATTTCCTTTAAAATTATACAAAAATCTCCTTGCAGGAAATAACATGACATTTATGGATGATCCATTTAAAATGATACTATCGCTAGACGTCATAAATTTTATGAACTGTATTATCGATCGAACAGGTTCAGGCCTATTATTCAAAATCTGTGAATCTCATGCAGAAAAATTTCGCGTATTGCAGGGGCCAGACCGTTCTGTATGTGCAATGAGTTGGTGCCCCGAGGATGTAGCAGCAATTTTTTCCCGGGGCTACATCGAAAAGGCATGGTCAAATCGGGGCATTCCAACTGTTGAGGAGTTCTTGGCCCAGCCTCTAGAAGATCCCTTGATCATTGGGTCCTGGCAGAAGTTATTCGATAAGGAAAAAACCGGAAAATGCCCAGAGAATACGACACGCATGTCTACAAGGAACGGCACCTCATCGAAACCCTCTTCGGAAAACGCAAACACCTCAGGCGGGTCTTCGCGCGTTTCGACAAAATTCTTCGGAAAACGCAAACACTTCAGGCGGGTCTTCGCGCGTTTCGACAAAATAAAAGACGCCTATGCAGCCTTCATCGCTATCCCATCAACCATCATTGGGCTCAGATAATTTTTGTTCACGGAGCCTAGGGACAAGCCTTGATGAAGCAGCGTCAAGGCTGCCCCTCAATCGTACGGGCTTCTTCTGGGATTAGAATGGGGATTCCATCCCGAATAGGATAAATGAGACCCGCGTCAACGCTGATCAGCTCATCCGTTTCTGCCCTGTATTGGAGAGATTTTTTTGTAATCGGGCACACCAGAAGAGCCACGAACTCTGGATGTAACGGTGTCTTTTTCATTTGTGGGGCCTGTCCAATAAGAATCCTGTCCTGTAGATTAGCAATGAGCCTCTGGTTTACCAAGATAATTTTTACAATGGATTGAAACGCCCATGCTGTCTTCCTCAGAAATTCTAACCGTTGAAATCGATGACTCCCAAGTGGGCCAACGTCTGGATCAAGCCCTTGCTTTTTTGACGGGCATCAGTCGCACCCGTATACAGGCGCTTCTCACAGAGGGGATGGTGAGCTACCAAAACCAAGTGTGCACTTCACCTTCTCTCAGGGTGCACTCAGGAGACATGGTTCAATTGACTATTCCAGAAGCCCAAGAGCTCCATCTGGTTCCTCAAGACGACGTCCCCTTCCAGGTGATTTTTGAGGATGACCATTTGGTGGTTGTGGATAAGCCAGCGGGTGTGGTGGTTCATCCGGGTCCGGGTCATGCCCAAGGAACCCTTGTTCATGGACTTCTAGCCCGTTGTGGGGAGACTTTATCGGGGATTGGGGGAATGAAACGTCCGGGCATTGTTCACCGTCTGGATAAAGGAACCAGCGGTCTTTTGGTGGTTGCAAAGAATGACGAGGCGCACTTGGGTCTCAGTCAGCAATTTGCAGATAAAAGTCTGTTTCGGGTGTATCAGGCCTTTGTGTGGGGGATGCCCAAACCCACAGAAGGTCTGGTCAACCTTCCCCTCGGTCGTCACCCGGCCCATCGTCAAAAGCAGGCTGTGGTTCCAAGGGGGCGGGAGGCGGTCACCCATTATCGCGTTCTCAAAATTTATGGAGGCGGGCTTGTGAGTCTCATTGAATGTCGCCTCGAAACAGGCCGGACCCATCAAATCCGTGTTCATATGCAGGCGATTCGGCACCCTGTTCTGGGGGACCCACTTTACGGAAAGGCTCCTGCGCGTCTTCCGGAGGCGCTCTCTCTGTATTTAAAAGATTGGACACAGGACCGGCAGGCGCTCCATGCACAAGAGCTGTCTTTTGTCCATCCAGCGTCTGGGGAGCAGATGGATTTTCAGTCGTCTATCCCACAGGACCTTCAGAGTCTCAAGCAAGTTCTGGAGACCCTCTAGGTCTGTGCAGGATTTTGATGCCCAACCCTGTCGGCTCCGAAGGTGCCCGTTCAGGGTAGGATCTTGCGCGTGATAACTTCAGAAAATCCCCGACTCTATCCCCCGGAGGGGGGTGAGAACTTTCTTTTTTAAAGCTCCTTTGTTTAGGCCGTTTTTATGGTCATGCGGGCCTCTTCCATCCCTTCGTCAAAGCGCTTCCGGTAAACATTGAAAACTTTTGCCGTTGACTCAGCAAAGAGGTCAGTCACCTGGCGACATTGGGTAATTGCGCGGTCTAAAGAGGATTTCAGGGCCGGGGAGGGGGCTGGTGGCTGTGAAGCAAAACAGCGAGCCTGGGTGCCCAGTTCATCAAAAGAGGTTCGTACGTAGTGATTGCTGAGGTTGGCCAGGTTTTGCACAAGCTCAGAAGCGGTTTGTTGGGCCTGGCGAATCGTCTCAAGGTTTCGGCGGTGGCTTGTCAGCAGAAGATCAAAATCAACGGGTGGAGAGGTCTTCCATTGCTTGTTCAAGTGTGCAGGGTCCATCGCAGACGCCCAATCATTGAGGATCCGATCCATTCCCATAAATTCAAATGGGATCCCTGAGGCGGCTCCTTCGCGAGGCCCCTCATCCTGTGAATGTGTGCGCTTTTTTCCCATTTCAGCTTCTGTCTCTGGCATCGGGACCTCCCCATTTCTTTATCAACAGTATTAGGCCTATCTGGTGACCAAGGTGTTAACAAGTTCAATTTTAGCATGTATTGTCTTTGGGGGCAACTCACACTGTCAAAATCGGACTACCATTTGGGGCTTCCTAATCCCTTGGGGTCGAGCTATTCAAGGGAAGAGGCTGTTTTTTGAGTTGACAGAGAGAACGATTCTCTTTTTTCTAGGAAGTCTACAGAACGATTCTTATCCGGGCTCAAGGATGGGTTCATTGTTAGATTTGATGGGGTGCGTATGTTTGCTAAATTGAGTCATTTTTTTAGAGAGCACAAAGTCAATTTAATTTTGATGGGCGCCCTGCTGTTTTGTTTTCTATTGCCTGATCCTTTGATCAATATGATTCAGAAAACCAATCGGTATTTTTGGAATTGGTATTCGTTCGGGTTTTTGGTGGTCCTGAGTATGGGTCTCTCCTATTCGAGCAGAAGATTCTTCTTTTTTTCTTGGTCTTTGTTTGCCCTCCTTGAGACTCTTCAGTTGATGCATATCGCCTATTTTGGATCAACCTTCTCTCCGGCGGCCGTATTACTTTTGGTCTATGAGATCCGTGATGTTTTAGAGCCTGTGTATTTCCAATTTGTTTGGTTTGTTTTTCCCTTGGTGGGGGTCATTTATGGCTTTGGCGCTCTGGTGTTTTTGAAGCTCTCTCAACGGAAAAAGACGATGGGTCTCAAATCGGTCTTTCTGGTTTGCTATGGGGTTCTTTTGTGTGCCACAGATGGGGCGTTGATGCCCACCCACAGGGATGTCCAAAGAATATTGGGCGGCGAGTTTGTCGAAACGGTAACCCATCAATTGTCGGGAAAGACACCAGCCCATTCTTTGAAGTCTTCGATCTGCGCCCTCTCATGCGCCACGGTATTTTCCGCTTTTAAATGTTCAAAAGAGTTTTATCTCCCTTATGAACGGACCTTCGGAAAGCCGCAGGCTCAAAATATTGTCCTTGTTCTCGGGGAAAGTCTGACGCCATCTCATATGTCTCTTTTTGGCTATGAAAGACCCACCACTCCGTTTTTGGAAAGCCTTGGGGTCGATTCCTCCCGCACTTTTTTCAAGAAATATTATGCGGCCGCCCCCAGCACACATGTGTCTTTGACGTATTTATTTAATGCCCTCCGAGAGCCCCGCAACTATGATCTGATCAGTCATCCTGAAAATCATCTGTGCCGTATGGCTCAGAAACAAGGATTCAAGATCACCGTGATTACGGTCAATGGTGGGACGTGGAGTCTGGGGTCTGAGATTGATCAGATGTACACGGGGATCCGAATTGATACCCATCCAGAGGCCCTGATGATGGATCGCCTGAAGGGCCAACGGGATTTGGGCCTTGTGGAGGTTTTTGCCTCTCTTGCGTTGGCGCCAGACAAAAATTTCATCATCATTCATATGTGTACCCCTCATAGTGATTATAAAAAACGTTATCAAGAGGTCCCTCAGTTTGCAGTCTATCCTGACAATCAAAACGATGGCCAAGACCTAATGAACTCCTATGATAATGCCGTGTTGTTGACGGACGATATTCTGAGATCTCTCTTTGGGGAATTTGAAAGGCGCTTTGGAAAAGGCCAGAATAATTTTTTTCTCTTGATTGCGGATCATGGTGAGCTATTTGGAGAAGAGAACCCGAAGACGGGAGAAAATTTATGGGGACATGGTCATTTGACGCTTCCGTGTCTTGAGGCCCCTTTTTTGCTCTACGGAACAAACGGTGTCAAAGATAAGAGTCTGCAGAAAATGTTAGGCCATCCTGCTCTTTCGGGATTTCAAGTGTCCAAGATTGTGTTAAAGCTTCTGGGGGTTGACTTGAAAAACCCGAATGAAGATGCTTCCGGAACATATTATGCAACGAACGGAATCGTTGGAGGGTCTATTCTGTCTTACCGATTTGACGCGCAAGGGGTTCCTTACCAGTTTGACTCTGCGCTTCAGAAAAAAGAATCTTGAGAATAAACAGGGGGCACATTGATTCAACTATTGCGGCGTCTTAAGGCAGCTACAAAATATTCGTGTGCGGGGGTGGCCTGGGCGTTTTTCTATGAATTTTCCTTTCGTGCTCAGACTCTTCTTGTTTTGGCCCTCTTAGGGGCAGCAATTTTGGTGGTCCAGAAGCCTCTGGATTTACTGATTTTATTGTTTCCATTTGTTTTGGCTTTAGCTTTTGAGCTTGTCAATACAGCCATCGAGCAAACGATTAATGAGCTGGGGAAAGGGGCCATTCGGCCTGCTTTTCGTGTGGCAAAAGATTGTGGATCTGCAGCTGTGTTTGTCCTCCTTTTATGGGGGGGCATGACCTGGGTTTGTTATCTTCTTGAGAGGATTGCCTAGATTTTTGAATCGCTAGAGATAATCTGTATGTGTTCGAGGGGAGATAATCATCTGTGTCTGAGCAGCCTATCTGGAGCCGTCGTGTGGAACGGGAAGACGAGGGGGTCCGCTTGGATCGCTGGCTTCGGCGTGAAATCCCTGACCTGACTCAAGGGATAATCCAGAAAAATTTGCGCCTTCGTGGGATTTCTGTGAACGGCAGAAAAGCAGAGGCGTCTCTCCGTTTGCAGGCGGGGGATGAGGTGATTGTCCGCCCACAGATTTTGAAAGCTCTTGAGGGCTTGGTGACCCAAAAGCCCTTGCCCCGTTTGTCGTCTCCGGCTCTTCAAAAACTTGCAAATGAGATTCAAAATTTTTTAGAATTCAGGGGGGATGGTTTTTTAGTTCTTAACAAGCCCCGCGGGGTTGCTACCCAAGGAGGGACGGGAATTCAGGCCTCTTTGGATGAGGCCCTGAATCTGTGGCTCGCCCCCCAGGGCTTGAAGGCTTTTCTGGTCCATCGCCTTGATAAGGATACGAGCGGCCTTTTGATTGTTGCCCTGACTCAGGCAATGGCGACGGAGTTGACTCGATTGTTTCGAGAGCGTCTGGTTCGCAAGACTTATTTGGCGGTGGTTGTGGGGTCGCCTCCAGAATTGGCAGGGAAGTGCCACACGTGGATGATGAAGCAGCGTGGTATTTTGAAGGAAAAAATGGGGGCTGTCTCCAAGGAAACGCCTGGGGCTCTTGAGGCGCACTGTTCTTATCGCGTTTTAGGGCAGGGAGAGGGGCTGAGTCTCGTTGAATTGATCCCTGAAACCGGCAGGACCCACCAGTTGCGCCTTCAAATGGCTCTGTTGGGCTGTCCTATTTTAGGGGACTTTAAATATGGGGGGCAAAAAGCCCTTCCTCAGGGGCGAGAAGGCCTGCATTTGCACGCACGATCTTTGCAGCTGAATCTTTCTAGGGGTGATGTCCCTTTCGCGTTTGAGGCACGCTTGCCGGAAATGATTGAGGAAACGTTACGAAACAGAGGAATTATTTTTGGGGTTGTTCGTTGACTTTTTTTGTAATAATTAAGAAATATTGAGGAAACGTTACGAAACAGAGGAATTATTTTTGGGGTTGTTCGTTGACTTTTTTTGTAATAATTAAGAAATTGAATGTGTGGAAGGGAAAGAGGATGTCTGTGTTTTTGAGCCGTGTCGTTGCTGTGAGCCTCTTCCTCACCTCTCTTGTCTCTGCGGAAGGGATGCCTGCGGGTGCGCCGCCTATTCCAGGTTTTCAGGAAAATTCCTCAAAATTCATTGATGGTCCTCCTCCGGGTGTTGATGTGGTGGCGACGATTTCCGAGCTGTATGAACAAGGGCTGTCTCCGGAGAAGCTTAAAAGCTTTCGGTCTTCTGTCTGCAGTATTGATGTACGGCCCACTTGCTCTGCTTATGGGATGGTGTTGCCCTGGAAAGGGACAGGATTTGTCTGTGATAAGAAGCGGGGGATCATTTGTACGAACCATCATGTGGTTGGGCAGGGGGCAGTTGTTGCCAATTATGATGTAACTTTTTCCAACGGGCAAAAACTGGAAGCCCGTTTGCTTTATGCAGATCCTTGGCACGACTTTGCTTTTCTCCAAATTGTTCACAAAGATCAAATTCCTGAAGATACCAAAGAACTTTCTCAGTTTGGGAGTCCGGTTCTTGGAGAATCTCTTTTTATGGCTGGGAATAATCAGGTTAAGGCTTTTTCTTTTCAAGCAGGTCGGGTGTCTTCTCTCTACGAAAACTCTTATTTTATGCCGGAAATTACGTTTGGGTTTTCCATGAACGCAGTGGGGGGCAGCAGTGGCTCCCCTTTGGTCAACAAAGATCTTGTGGTGGTGGGCCTTCAATTTGGGGTCGGGGGCATGGGATCAAATTTCGGGATTTATGCGTCCTGTATTCAAAACGCTCTTGTGGCCCTTCAGAAGGGGGAGATTCCGAAGCGTCGCCATATAGGGGCGATGATCATGCCTGCTTCTTTGCAAGCCCAGATCAATGCACGTCATTTTCCTTTAGAGCTGGCACAGAAGTATCAAAAAGAGTTTCCAGAATCGTCTTTCCGCATCCTTGAGGTTAAAGGTGTCTTGCCTGGATCTCCTGCTGAAGGGATTCTTGAGGTGGGGGATCTGGTGGTCTCTGTGGACGGGAAACCGGTGGGTCCAAGTTTGTATCTGCTGGAGCGTCTTATGGATGAGGCTCCTCAAGACAAAGTGATGATTGGGGTTTACCGAAACGGTCAGAAGTTGGAAAAAACGATCCCGCTTTATAATCTACATGACCAGGTGATTCGCCAGATGACCCTTTTTGGAGGGGGCATTTTTTTTGAGGCGGACGATTCCATGCGCTGGCAATTTGGTTTGCGCCCCCATGAAGTGATGATTCACTTTGGGAATGTGGTTCCAGGCAGCGCCCTCGCTTTAAATTTTGGGGAGTTTTTAGCTGATCAAATAGCCGTTCTGAAGGGCGTCAAGGGATTAGATGTGTTGTGCCATAAAATTTCTGGGTGGGGGGAGTCAGATTGGCTCTCTCTGAATTTCAAAATATTGACGCCTCTATATTCTGGGTGGAGCGGGATTTCCTTTTTCAATCAACAAAGAGATCTGCCGCTCAATATTCGTCATGTGCCTTCTCAGAATATGCCTCCTGCCCAACTCACCTGGTCTCCTCAAGATCATCGGTGGGTCTTGACCTATCTTTCTTGCCCTGTGGCTTCCTCTAATAAAGGTGAATGAATCATGAGATATTTTTTAAAATTCTGGGCGTTTGGGGTCAAAAGTCTTGCGGTTCTCGCTGTTATTGTCTCGACAATGCCTTGCGTCGCATTCAATCTCACAAAGGCGACTCCTTGGAAAAAAGCGGTTGTGACGGTGTATGCCACCGTGAGCCGGGCTGCGTATGAGCCATTGGGCCGCCATTGCAGCGGTGGATTCATTTGTGACCTCAAGCGGGGGTGGATTGTCACAACCCATGATGTTGTGGGATATGGTGGCGTGGTTGCCACCTATGAAGTGACCTTTTCCGGTGGTCAAAAACTTGAGGCACAGCTGGTGTACGCGGATCCTTCGAAGAATTTTGCGATTCTCAAGTTCGATCCTAAAAAATTGATTGTTGAAGTTTCAGAGATGGTACAGTTTGCAGAATCCTCGTCTTTGAGTGCAGAGGTTCTTTTGCTTGCGAAAGCGGGCGAACAGGATATCGTGCAACAAGGCCTTGTATCTGCATTGTATGAGTCCGTCTCGGGCACTCCCCAGGAAGCCATTCGTATTAGCTTGAATGCCTCGGGAGGCCGTGCTTTAGGGGGATTTGTGGTCAATGAAAAGGGTCAGGTGTTAGGCCTTGTGATTTCTCAGGACCAAACATTCGTCTCTGTTTTGCGGGGGAGTTTCATACAGGATGCGCTTGCGGATCTCAAGGCGGAGAAAAAACCGGTTCGTCGGCGGATTGTGGGAGGACTGTTCTATTCCGAACCTCTGGCAGATGCGGTTCGGTATTCAAAATTTCCGAAAGAAGAGTTGAAGGCCTTTATGGCCAAGTATCCGGAGGCCCTTCTTCAGGGCTTAGTTTGCCGTTTAAAAACAACGGAGGACTCTCCGTTCATGCCCGGAGATGTCTTGGTGAGTGTCGATGGGAAAGACGTAGGCCCCAGCCTGTACACTCTTGAGTCCCATTTGAATAAAGTGTCAGGCAGGACAGTCAAGGTGGGTCTGTTTCGTCGGGGAAAGAAAATCGAGGTGGAAGCGCCTCTGGAGGATTTAGATCCCTTCCCCATTCGTCAGATGGTTTTATTTGGCGGGGCGACTTTTTATCAGGCCGATAAGCAATTGGCCTTGCAATTTAATGTCCCGGAAGGGGCGGTGGTGGTATCGTACGCATTGCCGGGAAGCCCCTTCGCAAATATATTCCCAGGGATGTGGTGGGGGAGTGAGGCGCGCTCAGTTGCTGTCATTGAATCGATTCAAGGGTATCCTGTGGCATCTTTGACAGATTTGATGGGTTTGATTCCAACTCTTCTGAAAGATGAATACTGTGAACTCACTTACCGAAACTATGCCTTTGGAGTGGTGTTTGGAAATTTAATCACGAACAGGGGGGCTCAATTAGGCTCTGTTGATTTGAGCGGTCTCAACATGCTGCCAGAAAACCTATCTTTTTCAGACAAAACAATGAGTTGGACATCGAAGCCTGTTGGGGTGGGGAGTCAGAAATCATGAAAAACTCTTCGTCTGCCCAGGAAGAGCTTCCCAAATCAGCGATTGTTCTAGATACAGAAACCACTGGATTTGAGCCATCTCAAGGGCACCGGCTCGTTGAAGTCGGCTGTGTTGAGATCGTCAATTATTTGCCCACAGGTCGGACCTTCCAAGTCTACATCAATCCAGAGCGGGATATGCCGATCGGTGCGTTTCGGGTGCATGGACTCAGTGCAGACTTCCTCTCAGGATTTCCCAAGTTTTCAGAGGTGGCATCGGAATTTTTGGATTTCATCCAGGATCGCCCTTTGGTGATTCACAATGCGTCCTTTGATATGAAATTTCTTCAGGCGGAACTGCGTTTGGCCGAATTGTCGGCCCTTTCAAATCCGGTGGTTGATACCTTGCTGATTGCTCGGGAAAAATTCCCAGGCGCACCTGCAAGCCTTGATATGCTGTGTCGTCGTTTTCAAATCAACAACACACACCGTGAAAAACATGGTGCCTTGTTAGATGCCCATCTTTTGTCGCAAGTATACCTTGAGCTTGCGGGGGGTGTGCAGCCAAATTTAGAATTTTCCCCGTCCCAGGAAAGGGGAGAGGTGGGGGTTGCGGAAGCCTTGAGGGGGAGGCGGCCCATGAGGGCTCCCCGTTCCTTTCCTGTGGGCTCTGGGGAGACCGCTGCCCATGCCCGTCTTTTACAAGATCTCGGGGCGCCTGACTGGGAGGCCTAATCCTGTTGTGTTCATCTTTATGTCATGCCGGTCTAGATGAGTCCAAGCTTTGCTTGGAAAGGAAGCTTGAGACGTTATCTTGAGTGCATTCTATCTATAATAGACCATAGATCTGCGCGGGGCGATACCTAAGAGAGAACTTGGTTCGCAAGCCAAAAATAGAAGGGGATGCCCAAGGTGATGTTGAACGGAAAAGTCACGCCTAAAGTCAGGGGAATGTAAATGGCGGTCTTGGCTTCTGGGAGGGCCGTTATCATGGCGGCTGGAACCGCGATATAGGAAGCGCTAGCACACAGCACCATAAAAAGCATTCCTGTCCCCACATCTAAGCTTAAGAGGGTGCTGAGCCCCAGACCCAGAGTGGCCCCGATGAGCGGCATATACAGACCAAAAGCAAAGACACTGAGACGAAACGCTTTCATTTCCGGGGCATGCCTTGCCACCAAAAGACCCATATCTAACAGAAACAGAGCCAGAAACCCCTGAAAAGGTTCGATCAGAAAGCCATTCATTCTCTTCAGTCCGTCCTGACCTGTCAGAGCCCCAATGATCAACGCCCCCATTAACAGAACAATGGGTCCGCTGGTGAAAATCTCCCTGAGATGGTGCGTCCGATGACGTTCCCCCTGTCCCTGCTGGGCGATCAAAAGGCCGGAAAGGATGGCGGGCGCCTCCATCAGGGCCAAGACAGCGACCATGTAACCTGCGTATAATACATGGCTTTCCATGAGAAAGCTTACGGCGGCCACAAACGTCACCACACTGATAGAGCCATAATGGGCTGCAACAGCGGCTGCTGTGGCGCGGTCTAACGGGGTGGTGGCCTTCAAACAAGCAAAGGCGATAAAGGGCTGGAGAAATCCAATCCCTACGCCACAAAAAAGTGTCAAGAGGATCTGTCCATCGATGCATGGGGTGTCTGCCAGGGCGACGCCCCCCTTAAATCCAATGGCTATCATCAGGTAAAGAGAGAGAAAGCGGCTGATGCTTTCCGGGATTTTAAGGTCAGATCGAATGAGCCCCGCCACACCCCCTAAGATAAAAAACAACACGGAGGGCGTCAGAATACTTTGAAGAAACAATTGGCTGATGGTCATCGCATTATCCTACGTGGGATTCCAGGTGGCCTCTTAAGCTGTTCCCCAGTCCGGCCTCAATGGTCACGGTAGCCCAATCCCCCAGGCGCAGTTCAGGGGCGGTGATGTGAACCGATTGCATCCAAGGACTCCGGCCAATCCATTGTCCAGGCTTGCTGCCGGGGCGTTCCAGCAGAATCTCCATTCTTTGGCCCACGCACGACTCATTAAACGCCAGCTGCTTCCTGTTGATGAGGGCTTGAAGGGCTTGGAGACGGTCGTCCTTGATGTCCTCCGGAATTTGATGGGGGGCGTGAGCCGCTGGTGTACCAGGGCGGGGACTGTATTTAAAGGAATAAGCCTGGGCGAACCCAACCGTCTCCACCAAGCGTAAGGTGGCGTCAAAATCAGCGTCCGTCTCTCCGGGAAAGCCCACGATAAAATCAGAGGAGAAGACAATATCCGGCCGTGCCTCTTGGAAGCGCTCTAAGCAGCGCAGGTAAAAATCCACAGTATGTTTCCGGTTCATCGCCTTCAAAATTCCGTCCGATCCGCTTTGTACAGGAAGGTGAAGAAAGGGCATGAGAACGGACACATCGCGGTGGGCCTCAATTAAATCATCTGCCACATCCCGGGGGTAAGAAGTGGTATACCTCAGGCGCCTCAGGCCGAGAGGCTCTAGACGATCCGCGATTCGGCGAATCAGATGGCCCAAGGCCCGCTCCTCGCCACCATCTTCCCCGTGGTAAGAATTTACATTTTGCCCCAACAGGGTGATCTCTTGGCTTCCTTGGCGGACCAGACGCTCTGCCTCGTCTAACACTTGGGGAACGGGCCTAGAAAATTCAATGCCTCGGGTGTAGGGAACCACGCAGTAGGTGCAAAATTTGTCACAGCCCTCTTGGATGGCCACAAAAGCGGAAGGGCCGCGGGGGGCGTGCTCTTCCGGAAGAAAATCGAACTTGGATTCCACGGGGAAGTCTAGATTTAAAATTCCTCTGCCGGGCCCTTTTTTCTGAGGCTCAGACTTCCGGTCTCTTTCCCGCTGGGCTTGGGCCAGCATCTGGGGCAGTCGATGATAAGTCTGAGGCCCAAAGACCAAATCCACATAAGGGGCCCGTCTTAAAATCTCAGACCCGGCGCCTTGAGCCACACATCCGGCCACTCCGATCAGCATATCCTGGCCTCCGTCCAGACGTTTCCGCTTGTGGAGGTTCAGGCGGCCCAGATCAGAAAACACCTTGTCTTCTGCCTTTTCTCGAATATGGCAGGTGTTCAGGATTGCCAGGTCTGCATCCTCCGGGGTTTCTGTGGCCTGATAGCCGAGGGCGCTGACCACATCCATCATTCGGTCAGAATCGTAGGCATTGCTTTGGCAGCCGTAGGTTTTGATATAAACTTTTTTCAAGGTTTCATGTTTCATAAAAAATACACTATCAGCTTTCGCCGTCCTGTGGGAGGGGGGGGAGAAAGCTTGGGCTTCCTGAAGCTACTCCAAAATCTGAAAACTGAAACGGGGCTTCCAGGACAAATCCCTGCTGGCGAAACAACGGAACCAGAGGTTTTGCCTGCGGGAGCTTCAATCCTTTTTGAATAAAGCGCCAAACCCGGGGACAATGGGCCAGCATTTCCGGGCGGCCATCTTTGCGGGCCCGCCTCAAAAAAATCCCCAGAATTTTGGTGGCTCTTTGGAGGCCTAGAAGCCCATACGTGTTCTCGAAAGAATCACGGTCCGGAGGGTTCAGAGACCGGATGTAAGAGCTCAACATTTCTTTTTCTAAGGGCTCCCCCACGTCCACACGGGCATCCTGGAGGAGAGAGACCACGTCATAGGCGGGCAGCCCCCATCGGGCATCTTGGAAATCGAGGAGCCCGCAGCCCTGGAGTCCTGGCGCAGGAAGGCGCATCAGATTGTCCACATGATAATCTCTGAGGGCAAGGCCTCTCTGGGTGCAAGCGTCTAAAGGGGCCAGCACCTCTCGCCAAAGGGTTCGGGCGTCTTCCCGGTCCAAATCCGTGAGGGGTGTGGGGGTTCCCCAATAGAGAAAGCTGTTGAGTTCGTCAATCAGGTCCGAGACACCAAAATCTTTCAGAACCTCTTCTTTGGTCAGGGTGGCGGTGTAGATCAAAACGTCCAGCATTTCTTGATACAAGGCGGAACGGGTTTGGGTCTCCTGACCCGCGAGCACTCTGTTGTAGGTCTGATCTCCAAAATCTTCCAGGAGGATCAATCCTGCATCACGGTCCACGGCATAAATTTCAGGAACCCGGAGGCCAGCTCCTTTTAAGAACGCCCCAATCTCTAGGAAGGGCCCGATGTCTTCGGCCTCTGGAGGAGCGTTCATCAGAATCACACGATCCCTCCACCAGGGCTGCTGGGGGACAATCCGGTAATAAGTCCGTGGGGAACAATCTCCCGCCAAAAAGGTCACACGACTTCCAGGGGGAAGTCCGCTGTCTTTTAAAAAATCTTCAAAGGGTTGGCCTAGAAAGTGTTCAGGAAGGAGAGACGTTTGGACCATAGGGTGTTTCCTGTAAGATGGGCTGTGCGCTCTTGGGAGAGGCGATCGTGGGCCAGACTAATCCAGAGAGGGGCCTCTGGTAAATACGGGAGACGTTCTGGCCATTCAATGAGAGTCAGCCCCGTCCACCAGTGCTCCTCAAGACCAAGGGTTGGGACCTCCTCTGAGGTCAGCCGATATAAATCTGCATGCCAAAGAGGACCTTGCGTTGTCTCATAAGGATTCACAAGGGTGAACGTGGGGCTTGGAACCACCACATCGGCTCCTACAAGGGCTTTGATCAAAGCTTGCGATAATGCTGTTTTCCCAGCCCCCAGAGGCCCTTGGAGAAGAAGAACATCCCCTGGCGCAAGGGCACAGGCAAGAAGCCTGGCCAGGCGTTCCGTCTCATCAAGGGTGGGAAGGAGGAGGGGGGGGGAAGAAAACATGGCGGCTCTCAGGACGGTCAAATCAATGGGGGGTCTGAGACCCCTTTTATCCTGAATCCCCCGCCAATGTAAGTCGGTCTAGAAAGGGATGCTGGCTCAAAGTTCCCATCAGCTATAAAAATAGCTGCTCATCCGGGCCGGTAGGGCCTCATGGATATGTCAATTATTGATTATTTTTCAACCATTTTGCTGTAATGATTTCCACTAAAATGGACCCAAATGGTTCCATTGTAAGGATCAGTGTCATCATTGAAACGCTTAACTGTGTCTTGATGTCCAATATCTGCCCCATCATAATGAAATCTGATTTGTTTCTGAAGGACAAGATTGGCCATCGTTTTCACATGGTTAAGTTCAAGCCAATTATCACTTTTTTTGTTGCCGTGCAATTGTGTAATAGCATTCTGCGCATTTGTGAGCGATGCTATTTGATTACCGTCTAGATTTCTTTGATTGCAAGCCTGATTAATCAGTGCAAGCGCATCATGAGGTACGATGCCGAGACAATGGAGGCCGCAAAAGCCATCTCCTTTTGTGATTAATACGTTGTAATTTCCAACAGTCTTTAAAGATGTTCCAGTGGTTCTTCTTTTCTCAATTTCACTAAGTCGCTCCTTAAAATCCTTGTTTGTCAGTCCAGTTTTTGGTATAAACCCTAACTGACTCTCCCTCGCCTTCTGTAGTTCCTGTTCTTTCAAACTGAGCGCGATCGCCTGCTGTAGTTCTGTGTCTTCCCGACTGAGCGCGATCGCCTTCTGCATCTGTTTTTGGTCGAACCCACCGTCTGCCTGCCGCAGAGGGACAGCCCCTGTGTTTAGCTGAGCTTGTGCTGCCAAACTGCGCGCGATCGCCTGCTGTAGTTCTGTGTCTTCCCGACTGAGCGCGATCGCCTGCTGTAGTTCTGTGTCTTCCCGACTGCGCTTGATCGCCTGATTTAGGTCTTGTTCCTGTTTCTGTGCCTGTTCTTCCCGACTGCGCCTGATCGCCTTCTCCATATCTGTTTTGTCGAACCCATCGCTTTTCTGCAGAGAGAACGCCCCTGTCTGCCGTTGAGCTGCATTAAGCATCAGATCTCCAAATTCTACAGTTTTTACAGCCCTTCCTGTGCTCGTCAAAAAAGTGATTGCGGAAACGACCAAAGACAAATAAATAAATATTTTTTTTCTTGCCATAAAATAACTCCAATCAAAAAAACCAATAAATGAATATTGACTAATATTCATAAAATGACAAGATGCAAGATTAAATCTTTAAACTATTGTATTCTCAAATTAAGAGTCTAAAGGGCAGCTCGATTAATCCGTGATTCTGAGTTTTTAGCTACAAAGGGGGTCTAAAAATGTGCAAAAAAGGGTGGAAATCCCCCTTTATTTGGGAATTTTATACCCTTTTGAGATTGATTTAAGGGGGCTGGCGCAAGAATTCTAATGTCTGTGTCGTGCTAACGCTTGGCAGCCTCTGTCTCGGAGTCTTCCGGATCCAAACTCCTTGGTTTGCGGACTTCTTGGATGCTGGCATCCATGAGTTGACTTTTTTGAGCCTCGTAGGGCAAAACCTCCAGGTGCGCCGGAGAGAGTCCCGCCTTCAACAGTTCTTCAAACAGACGCCAATCGATCTTCCTGCTGAAGTGACAAAAACGAGACTTCAGTATTTAAGGCTTTCCAATCAAATAAATATAAAATATAATAATTGATATTTTTATATTTTATATTTAAAAAACATCATTTATATTTTCTATAGGGGTTTTTTAGACTATGAATCATTTTTTTCAGTACTTGTGCCTAACAACTGCTATTTTTTCAAGTCACGGTTTTTCAAGTAAAAGAAATTTTGAGCAGTAAGGTGTTGGAGCCCCTGATCAATCTCAGGCAACCAAAAATTATTTTCGCGTTGATTCATACCAAAAAGCTGATCCAGCTACCACAGCTGCAGGAATTTTTTTGATCTCGTCCTATGAGTCTCGTCCTGTTGTCCTCGTCGGAAACCGCACACGCGAACAAGGATTATGCACGCTGGGGGGCGCGCCGATCCGGAAGATCTTGACCTGGCGAAAACAGCGTCACGTGAGGTTTTAGAGGAATCTATCCGTTTTTATGGAATCACGCCTTTAGAGCTCCATCGCTCCTTTAGTCACATGGCGGAGACAAGCAAGGGCCTATTCTACCGTATGTACTTTTCGTTCGTGCCATTTATAGATACGCAGATGCTTAACGATGCGCTTAAACAAGCAACAGGATGTTCCAAAGAATACACATCGTTTTACTGGGTCCCCGTGTCGGACCTTTTGAACTATGACGGTTCAGCTATCACAGTTGACAATGAAAAAATCCCCCTTTATGGCCCCTTCCAAAAAATGCTCCAAGAAAAACCTGTCCAGAATATTTTAGAGTACGTGAGAGACAACAAACAACTTCTTCGATTTCCATCCGTCTTAGAAAACGGACGGGGATGGTTACATACTGCGGACAGAGAGATGGCTCAAATGAGTGATGAGGAGACACAACGCAAATCTGCAACCCAACTGGCTCAATCGATTGTACTTAAAGTACAAGCAAACCTACTGATCAAGCAGTACGGTTCTCTTCTTGAAAATAGGTTGTCTAGGCAAGATCTGTTTCAATTCCTGGAAAACGACCTTTCTCTGAAGGAAGAATGGCTCAAAAGAATTAGGGAGAAAGCCCGTCCCCAAAACCAACAACTTCTAAATCCAGTCAAAGCCTCTCTGTCTCTGACCATTGCAAAGAAGGAATTAGGAAAAGAGTGGGAGCCTATTGGTACAATAAAGGCTTTGAATGAAGAAACTTTACGAAGGAACATTCATAAATTCCTCACAAAAAATCAAACTTGGGAGTGGGAGATGGGGCAACGTGAGAGGCCCATTCTTTTCCCAAAAAATATCTCGGATGCGCTTTTGGATGTTCTTGTCGGTTATATTAAGAGGGAAATTGCCAATCCGAATTATCTTCCCCTCTACCACGGAACCCAAAAGTCTTTTGAGGATTTTTATTATACAATGGCCCGTCTCCGAGAAATTCTGTATACAGACCCCACAAGCCCTCATGCAGGACTCAGAGCGACAGACGCCTATTTTGGTTCAAATTTCCCCCGTACAACAGAGGGATTAGTCCGCTGGCTTCTGGAGAGCGGAAATACATTATCAACAGAAAGCCAAAATTTTTCTACGTCTTTGGGCATCTGGGGGGGTCAATTCGGGCGCTGTCTTTCAGTGTTTACAGGCGAAATTCCTTCCTATAGCCCCCAAGATCTCCTCAGTATTTGCCAAACGGGGTTTGCCTTTTTAGGTGCTCCCCCTCCAGATCTTCTGATTGCCTCGATGACCCAACAAGCTTCCTCTTCTTTGGGGGGGCTTGTTCAAATTCTTGTGCCACTAACATCGTCATTAGGCTACACATCGGATGGAGGATTGAAGGCAAAACCTATCTCTGTTGAATTAACAAACCAAGGAAATTTCTTGCCGCAGACAATGGCTGAACAGATTCGCCAAGGACAAAGTTCCTTCAGAAATGCACACCAGATCCGTTTCTCTCCTGCATCTTGGAACACCCACAATCCCACAACTTCTATTTATGGCGCCCGAATTCCAACGCTTGAGTCACATCGTCAGATATCAAAGGCTTTGACCCAGATAGGAGTAGACTGGATTATGTCTCAAAAAATTTTCCCCCGAGGCGGATTAGCGCACAAAGACTCAGGCCTTGCCCAAAATCTGGAAAACGACTACGGGCCGAACAATCTACCGCCACTCTTTCTTCTCGCACGGCAGGTTTTGACGGATGTTCAGGGAGGCGACTATCAAATGTCTGTCTCAGAGGACGCGTTGCCTATTCTCTTACAATCTGGAAACATTGAAGGCTTACTTGAATATTGTAAAATTTCGCCGAAGGCTGTGGCTAACATCAGTAGCTACACAGGAAAGTTCAAAGAAATCGGTAAATTTTTCTCGCGTCATCATAACAATTCAGAGTTCTGGGGAGATCATTCTTCGGAAGTCAAAAGAGCTCTGGTATCCCATGCCAAGAAATGGATCGAAAAAAAATTTTCTTTGTATTTGAATGTTCGCTCTACTGATGTTCAAGCGTTCGAAAATCTTCTAAGTTACTCTGAGTTTCAGGAGAGTTTATCGATAGTGGGATTCGTAAGCGTAAATCTTATGGATGTCGATCCAACTCAGCTCCCCTCAAGCTTTTGGGACACTTTTAGCAATAACAGAATGGTTAGATCGCATACTTCCCGAGAGGTCTTGGATTTTTCCTCTTGTCCCATTGTGGAGGTCTGGGTTTATAATGACGGACCTGCCCGCCAACTCAAAGAGGTGATTCTCTCCTCTGGCACAGAAAAACTTAAAATTCTTTACAGTTCTCTTCCGAAAATCAGAGCAAAGGGACTTAAAGAACTAGAGCTGTATGGGAACTGCACATCAGATCTAGACCTGAGTGATTTATCAGATTTAGAAACAATTTCATTTTCTGACTCCAGGATTAAAACTGCAAAACTCCCGGCCTCAGTCAAAGAAATTGGCGCATATGGAAAAGATCTCTTCCCCAAGCTCACGGGTGATGTCACACATCTCGACTTCGTTCGCAGCTTTTACATTATTCAGGAAATTTTGGATTTAAGCAAACTTCACAGTTTGAAGAAAATTTCTTTTGGGGAAGCAATTGAATTTAAATCCATCCTGATTAATCCACAAGTTGCATCAAGCCTACTAGTTAGTTCAAAAGATCCACGAAATTTGAAAAGATTCGTACCTGTGCCCAGAGCCTTGGGCCCTGGGAAGCGGCTGTTTGTGAATCGGCCGCGCCTATGGTCGGGCGGGAAGCCTTCCTGCCCAGGTTTTGAGAAGGACTCCTAGCAGAAGGCACACGGATGGCTGCCAGTGCGAGGAGGGGCAGCTCAAGTCCCTGGTTCCTGCAAGCCCTTCGGGAGCCTCCTACTTGATTTGGGACCAGGTTCGTTCCGGCCCGTTTGCAGGCGTCTGGCTGCCGACACTGTGCCTGACCTCCCCTCTCACGAGCGAGCACTCCAGCTCCAAGCCGGCTTTATCAGAACGGAAGAGCAACTGGAGGCCGAGCTTTCGGGCCCCTTTAAGCCCCCAGGTTAACCTAGGTTAATCTCCCCGATTGTCTGGAAGATGTCATTGATTCTGTCAATGAGGGAAGGGGCAAGGCGCTTCCAGGTGTCCTGGAAAAATCCTCGGATCGCCTGAATGAGTGCGTCTTTCAATCTGAAATGAACATTATTTCGGGCCTGTTCGTTCATGACCTTCCAAGCCCGCTCAATCGGATTCAAATTCGGGCTGTAGGGCTTCAGATTATGCAGGATCATCCCAAGGCCCTCCGCCTTTTCTGGAACCTCATCTGTCTTGTGATAGCCAGCCCCATCGAGAATCTGGTGGATGGGAGGCGCCTTGGGATAACGCGCCCGGACCGCCTCCAGATGCTGGCAGATGGCCTCAAATTATACTCAGGACGATCTGTGTGAGGCTTCTGACTCCCATAGGGTATGAACCCGTACATTAATTGTCAATTTATTGACAGTTTGTTACAAATATTCTACAGTGCACGTTCAAATGATGCTGTGGAGTACGGAGCATGAACCGCCTTTTTCACAAAATCCTCCCTCTGTTTTTGGCTCTTTTGGTTGTGCCTTCAGGCCCTGGGCACGGGACGGGACGCTCTTTTGTGATCTCAAAGGACAATTTGCTAGAGCGGGCGGCCGGGTTTTCTCCCCTCTCACCCGTTCGCATCACGTCGAATACGTCGTTGCTGCCTCCGCAGCATCACGCAAGCTTCGTCAAGGAATCGTTCGCTGACCCAGATAGACGATACAAACTTTCTGTGGACTTGCGGGGGTTTATCACCGGTCAGGTTCATGACCTTTCGGAACTCTTGTGCTTCATCGCACAGAGTCCCGACGTTGGAGGACGCGTGCCCGTCCTAACCCTCGAGAATGGAACGAGCTACAAATTTAATCACTTGCTCCCTGGGGTCCGGGTTTTTTTTGAGCGTACGCCTCATGCAGTTGTGAGCTACCATCAGACAGGCACTCAAACTCCTGCAGCTGCCCGCAAGGCTCTTCAGCTTCTCACCCGGGATTCATTTAAAGAAGGAGTTCTGTCTCCCCGGGGGAACCATGCACATGTCGAACAACAAGCGTTTGATGACATTCTAAGCATAGCGGTCCTCAAGAAGCTTGCTGAGCGTGTTTCTCCCGTGATGGCCCCTGGCTGTTTTCTGACGGAGATTCACCCTCAGAGGCCCCTGAAGCTCGCGAAAGACCATGTTTTCCCAGCAACCAGTCAACCGACTGACATTCTGAGCGAAGTCGTTACTTATGGAGAGCTCACGACGCGTGTTGAATTCTTTGAGTCTCGCTGGCGAGAGCTTGGCGAGAATCCCGAAGCGCCTCTCGGACTTGAGCGTCCGAATCAAGTGGTGTGTCGGCATGCTAAAGATCTCGCACACATCGAAGACTTTACCCCTCTCGTTCTGATTGTAGAAGGCGCTTTCTCAGGCGATATGAGAAAAATCCTTGATATTTGTCGCAAGATGCGCGGGTTGAGGTGCCTTGTGATCCGGAATTCGATCTGCCACGCACCTGATTTTCTAGAGCTGATGCCACCTCCTGAAGAAGGGGGGGCTGCGGTGGTCTCGGACGCCTCGAGACCAGACGGAAATGCTTTGCGGTTCGTGGATGTGCGCTCCGCCTTCCAGGGGAGGGAAAAAGTGACGAGCTTGCGTCCGTTCCTCCAGCAACATAACCTCCATCACGTACTTCCCAGGTTCATTCATCTGTTCTCAGAAGATGAGCAAAGTTCTGAGTTCGAAGCGCTGAGTTCCCAGGAACAACAGGCCCACCGGTCATTCTGGGTGTTTGAGAGCTATCTGGCCTTTTTGAACGATCTTCCGACAGAACCGACTGAGCCTTCTGTCCCTTCCGACGGAGCGTCGGTGCCCTTGGAAAAAATGGGGGGCTCCTCTCTTCAGCTGTCTCCTCTTTCCGAAAGCCCCCTGACAACGAGCGTGCCGGGGGGTGGACCGAACAGGTCAGATCAACCATCTTCTCCCAGGAACGAAAGTAGCTCTCCAGATAGGGCGACTACCCCGTGACGAGGATCTGGCTTATTTTGCGTTTGCTCATCTTTGTGGGGCTTTGTCAAAATGTCGCGTTGTCCTGTAGGGATGGCCAGACGTGTGACGCCTGGAAATTTGGCCACCGGCGTGCCTTCCTTGAAAATCTTTCCATTGAGACGCATGAGTACATAATTGATTGTAAAGAGTATTTTCAGGAAATCTCGAAGGAAGGACGTTTGTTGCGGGAGAATCTCATCTCGAAAGGAGTTTTTGACTCTGAGAACAAAATTAAAAAATGGGGGAATCAAGGTGAACAGGAAAAAAGAGAGAAGAAAAAAAATAAGGAAGTGGCCTCGAGCGGTCGAAATGTCGCCTCTTTTGGTTTCCTGTTTTTTGATAAGTCTGGGAGCCCCATCAACATCAGCCCGTTCCACTTCCGTCCAGGCTCAACGCCAGAAAATATTGAGGATTCCTTCTTTTTTTTCAGTGGCCGCCGTCAGCGGGGTTCTCAGCTAGATCATCGGGACACCTGGACAGCACTTTCGCAAGAAGATCCCGGAGGGGAAGATTGCGATTTCCTGGATGTTTTAAATATTGAAGTGGCAAAACCGCTCCATAAGCGACTTCCGTCCCTTGAACAGCACACCAAAGAGTACACTTTAGCAGTCAATGAAGCGCTTTGCGCAAAAGCGAAGGCAACACCTTTCTTTGATTGTGTATATCAAAGATCTCCAGCCGCATCTCGATTTAAGCAAGAAGATGTTTGCAGCACTTTTCAGAAAACCCTGACTCTTCCGGTGGTTGAAATTCGATCTCAGGCCGGTGAGAAGTTTGTGTATCCAAAGTGGTCTGAACAACCTGAGTCTAATGCCGAAGGGGACTTTACTCACAGTGAGCAGTACGCCTTGTTTCAAGCTTGGTTCAGACCTGCTCCTGACGCTCCAACAGCCTTTGAAGTTTTTTTGAAAAGTTGCGTTCAGCGAATGGTTCAGATCGAGAAAGCACGCTCTTCTGAGGGCAGCGCATCCTCCTCCGGCATTGACGTGCATAGCTATGCTGTCCTGATCTATTCCTACAATGTTATGTGTGTTCGGTGTGCTCAATCGACCATCCTTGATTTCGTACATGAGCGCAAACCCGGATGTGGGGACCCTCTTAGAATTCTTATTGATCGTGAACTCTCCGGTATTGTTGCTTCCCAGGCTGGTCAGGGTAACCAACCCGCTGCAGAAGTGTCGGCTTCCGCAGAGCCGGAACAGCTCTCTTCAGTGCCTGTTGCCGTTTCTTCGTGCTTGAATAGGCCGATGGTTTTTATGGCTGGTTACGACAAAGCTTATGACAGCAAGCTCCGCCAGTGTCCTAGTGATAGTTTCGAACATTGGATGATGCGGCAGCAACAATCGGATCGTGGGATTAGTCTAGACAATACATTATTTCCAGCGGAGAGTTTCTTCGCTCGAGCCACCTGCGCCCCGGAAAACTACCCCGCAATGGTCTACCACGCCAAGATTCCTCCCCCAATTGTTGAACCTTCGGAAAACAAAGACGATGCATTTTTTTTTGATGCGGACTTGTGAGTTGCGCTTAAGCGCCAGAAGTTTTGCCCTCTTTCACCTGTTTCACCGGCTGGGAAAAGATGGGGGCTCACGTTTTCTCTGCAGCGCCTCAATCCACTGAGCGCCTCGTTCGTACATCTCCCGAAAGGCTGAGTTCCTGGGAAAAAGCGAGATGGCGGGGATTTTCTTGCGTAGCGTAGAGACCTATCCCATGGATCTCAGCACACCCCTGTCCCCGCCACAGCTACGTCACACTCACTGTTTCTTAAGCAGCGCTTCAAGCAACCCTGGGCTGATGAGTCAGCCTTTTTCATTACTCAAGCGAAATATTACACCAAATCCCATAATTCATTAAACCAATTAACTCCACAGACTTGAGCAAGCCGTCAGTTCCTTTTTGAGACAGGTGCTCCCAAGTGTCTTTGGGGTGAGGCTACAAAGCTGACAGAACTGACAGCTGGGTCACAAAGATCAAAGCTCTGCTTCCCTGAGGAGAGAAGCGGAGCTCAGAAGGTCTTGATCTCACGAGACTCAAAATTCAGTGATGCTTCCCAATGGCGGCTGCCGCGGAAGCAGGTACAGAAGCCTCCGGTTCTTTGGGAAGAAAAGTTTTGATCAGGAGCCTCGCATCCTTTTGCACTTCCGGTGAGAATTGGTAGAGGGCCCCAGGAGACTCACTTGTGAGATCGTATAATTTGCGTGCAATGGCTTCCGGATGCCCTTGGCTGATCAGCGCGTCACACAAAATTTGCATCTGCTGATGAGTCCATGGGCAACCCAGTGACAATGCGCTATGTTCTTGGCAGTTGTCTCCCTCCATAGACACATATTCCTGGATCCTTTGTCTGAGAGACTTTTCGTAAGTTTCGCTCAGGGACATCATCTCTTGTTGAAATTTACATGAGAATTCGCAGATGCCCCCAGGAGGCTTACTTGGGAGATTTTGTAATGTGAATACAATGGCGTTCAGATGCCATTCTATGATCAGCTGATCACACAACATTTGCATCTGCTGATGAGTCCATGGGCTCTCTCCGAGAGCACGTGCAAATGGGCTATTTTCTGGGCATTTGTCTTCCCCCCTAGACCCATATTCCTGGATCCATTTCATGATAGACTGTTGGTTCCTTTGATTTTGGAGAGACTCTCTGAGCTTCTGAACCATTGCAAAGTCTTGGGGGTAGCCACCTACCCCCTGCAGATATCCATTGATGCGTCTCCTCTGCGCCGCTTCATTGCCTAGATCGGCCAGGTGGTCATTGACTTCACGGGCCTTTTTGCGATCTAGGGGGTAGCCATGCTCCCCAGAATCGAATCCAAAGATGCGTCTCGCGACCGCCTCTTCATGTCCTTGATCGGCGAAAGCCTCATTGAATTCATTGGACTTTTTGGGATCTAGGGGGTAGCCATACTCCTTAAACCCGAATCCATCGACGCGTATCAGGCCCGCCTCTACATCGCCTTGATCGGCGAGAGCCTCATTGAGTTTAAAGGCCTTTGCGGGATTGCAGGGGTAGCCATACTCCCCAAACCCAAGTCCATTGATGCGTGCCAGGAGCGCCGCTTTATGTCCTCGAGCGATGAGATACTGATTGATGGCCCAAGCCATTTCAGGGTCTTGGGTATATTCATAGCGACCTTCGGCATATCCAAAGAAGCGCATCTGTAACCCCTTGGTCAATCCCAAATTACACATAGCTTCGATAGAGTCTTTGTCCTCTAATTTCAAAAGATAGCGGAGAAAGCCTTGTCCAAAGGCTTGTTGAGAGTCCGCTTTCGTTCGACCCATGGGGCCGATTGCCTTCAGAACGGCTTGATAAGCTTCGTGGGCTTGGCGAAAATGGTTCTGTAAAAAGGCGGGAACCACGCCTGTTATCATCTGATGCCAAGCTTTAGAAACGGTTTTTGCGTTTAACATTTCAGGGAGCGTAAGAAACCCTAGGGCTTTTTTTTGCAAGTCCAGTGAAGGCAGGTTGAATGTGTGAGGCTGAGGACACTTGGGCTGTGCCCGTGCCGAGTCTGCCTCAGGGGCGGCACTGGCTGTTGATTGTGGGGCATCGTCTGGGCGCTCTATCGCCGAGATGCTTGTGGAAACTGTCAGCGTTATTAAAAAGCTCAACAGCCATGATGAAAACTTGGGCGAAGATACAGATGCCACAACAGAAACTCCATTTTATCAAATTATGACATGTTTATTGTCACATTGTTTTTGTTTTGTCAAGATATTGGATTCTTTATGTCAACATTTCGGGTATTTTTGAGGCAGCCGGCAATGCTGAGTTTGATGGGGAATGTGCTGGAGGCCAAAGGGCCAACGATCAGGTTTTTGAAGGCATCATCAGTCAGGCCCCTGGCCCATTCGCAGGAGATTCATTCGCCATCGCCGTCTGTGAGGCCTCAGCCGTCCTTCGGGTTTCGTCCGACAGCCGTGCTTCTACGCCAGCCCCCGGACCCGTTGCGCCTCAAAGCAGGCAACCAAGGAGCGTTCGCTGCGAAGCCGCCTGCCGACGACGTTTTCAGGGATGGCTTAAGAGCGTGACGGCACCACCTACCCACCGATTTTTAGGTGCTTCTCCCACACGGCTCACCTGCTGGGAGAGGTCCTGAAGGGCCGCTCTGGGCATAGAAAATGAAACAAACACCAGAAGCTGAGGAGATATTTGGGAGAGCGGAGATTCAGAGAGAGACGTCTCTGGCCTGCACATGCTGCCTGAGGGGCAAGAAGCCCCCACCTTTTCCTACACGAGGCCTAGGTCGGAGAGACTTAGGTTGAGGAGAGAGAAGACGCAAAGGGGCGATGGAGGAGAGACCGAATCGACTGGGTTGGAGAGACTTAGGGTGAGGAGAAACCAAACCGAAGGGGAGGGAGGGGCCAAGGGACGCTGTTCGCTCCAGAGATTGTGTCTCAAGTTCAGGGGTCTTTTGAGAGATGGCAGAAGTTTGAGTCTATAAAGATTGGAAAACCAAGCGGTATCCGCCCTCTTGGCTGAGTAGAATTTTCGGTTCACGCGCATTGGATTCAAGCTTTTGCCGTAATTGATAAATGTGGCTTTCGAGGGTGCGCGTCTCGATCAGTGCGTCAGGAGAAACCCCCCAGACCGCCTCAAGCAAACTTTCGCGCGTCAGGAATCCATCTGGTGTTTCCAAAAAAGCCAGAAGGAGTTGGCTTTCCTTCTCTCGAAGAAAAACAGACACCGCTTTCGAGTCCTGGGCTATAGGGGAAAGGGTTCGTTGGACAGGATCAAACACATACATTCCTAGGGAGTAGGTTTGAGAGACGCGGTCAAGAAACCCAAAAAAAGAGGCGAGTTTCAGAGGTTTTGGAAGCGTTATATCTCGCTCCCGTATCTTCAGGGAGAAGGCATCCTGTTCTTCCCGTAAAAACCAGGTATTCTGTCCTAAGGTAAGCGCCCTGTTAAACTCATCTAAATTTTCATAAAAAGAAATGGGTGTGCCTAACTGTTCCTGGAGAAGATGTTTTGAGAGGGGGGTCGCCGCCCAAATTCCTCCTCCGTTCATCGGGGGGCCAGTATGCCCCCTAAAGGGCGTCCTCCTAAAACATGGACGTGAAAATGGGGAACTTCTTGGTTTCCATCGATGCCATGGTTGCTAATCAAGCGGTAACCTGTGTCTTTCAACCCAGTCTTCTCAATGACCAAACCTAAAAACCGATGAAATGCTGTAATCAGGTGGTCAGGCGCCTGTCCATAAAAATCAAAAGACGACCGGTAAGAGCCTTTAGGAATGACCAGCAGATGAACCGGCGCCTTAGGAGAAATATCATGAAACGCCAGGGTATCATCGTCTTCATAGAATTTTTGACACGGGACTTCGCCTCTCAGAATACGTGCAAAAATATTATTTTCATCATAAAAAGACATTGAAAGCCTCCCTCTTTTCACAATCCAAATGGTAAGAGCCTGAGATAATATCCAAGCATCTGGCTGTTTATGGATGGCCCAAAATTAACAAGAAAGGCCCTCTGTCGCGTTTTTACCATTTATAATCTCGCATTCAAGATACCAGCTGGGATATACGCATCGATCTGAATCAAACCTGTGACACCGGTAAAACCTCAGTGGCTCCAAAGTTCAGCTCGAGCGGATTTGATCCGTTGAGCTGAACAAAGAGATTATGGTTTGCGTCTTTGATTCCGGATAAACGCAGGAACTTCCATGGGATCACGGTCAAGCGTCACGCCAGGACCATTCTCTGGTGGTTCAGGCAACTCTTCGAAAGGGTCCCTCAAAGGGCGCTGCTCTTGGCGCGCTGGTTTTCTCTCGGGAGGAGGGGCGGCAGGCGTCGAGCGCCGACTGACTCCGAGGCGCTCCAAAAACGTCATAGACGCCTTTTTCTTTTGAGGCTCTGGAACAAAATGATCCTCTGGAGAGGGGGCATGGGTAGCCTCTCTGGGATCGTAAGGGCGCACTGCGTCGTCTTCAGAATCCCCATAATCCATGGAAAAGAGGTCATGACGTCTGCCAAAAGGCTTGTCATAGGTCTTCCGTAAATCTTCTGAGGGAGGGGCCATTTCCTCCCCAACGGAAGGGGAGGGCTCTTCCACGGAGGCCGATTCTTCGGGAAGATCCTCACGACCCCTTCCTCCGCCCAGTCTAAACACAGATCGGGGTGTGTTTTTAAATGTTCCTTCTGAGGTGTTGGTATCAAGCATGTCTTTTGCGTCAATCCCCGTGGCAACAACGGCGACCCGAATCTGACCACTCATCGTATCGTCAAAGGTCGCACCAAAAATAATGTTGGCGTTGGCATCTACTTCTTCTCGAATCCGATTGGCCGCTTCATCCACCTCAAACAAGGTCATATCCAAGCCACCTGTGATATTAATCAAGACAGCCCGTGCACCCCGCATAGACACATCATTGTCCAAGAGAGGGCAAGAAATAGCCTGCTCAGCCGCCTCGATGGCTCTTCTTTCGCCTGTGGCCTGGCCTGTCCCCATCATCGCTTTGCCCATCATCTGACGCATAACGGCACAGATGTCTGCAAAATCAAGATTAATCAAGCCGTGTTTAATCATTAAGTCTGTAAAGGTGCGGACTCCTGAGTACAAGACATCATCTGCCATGGCAAACGCATCTGCAAAGGTTGTGTCCTCATTGGCAAGCCGAAAAAGATTTTGGTTGGGAATCACCAGAAGGGTGTCAACACACTGGTGCATCTTTTCAATGCCCATTTCTGCAGAGCGAATCCTTTTGTGCCCCTCAAATTGGAAAGGCTTTGTGACAACGCCAACGGTCAGGATGCCCGCTTCTCGAGCCGCTTTTGCAATGACAGGAGCGCCACCCGTTCCTGTGCCTCCGCCCATTCCTGCCGTAATAAAAAGCATATTGGTATTTTTAAGGTGAGACATGACTTCGTCAAGGCTTTCCTCAGCGGCTGCATGCCCAACCTCAGGACTTGAACCTGCTCCCAATCCTTGTGTCACTTTAAGCCCCAGCTGAATTCGGACGTTGGTCAGAGACTGGGCAAGAGCCTGGGCATCCGTATTGCAGACAATGAATTCCACACCCTCAAGACCTGAGCGAATCATATTATTGACCGCGTTTCCGCCTGCACCCCCCACACCAATTACAGTGAGCCGTGGCCTGAGATCTTCTTCATTTGTCTTATGCATTGCGCATCCCTTTTAAAACGCGGGCCAAAGTTAATGTGTAGACCTAAGGGTGTTTCAGGTTCAGTCCTTATTCTACAATTCTGTGGAGAACGATATCATAAATTTTCTTTGAACCAAGAGGTCATTTGACGAAAAAATGGCAGGGTGTGCTTTTTGCCCCCTAAAAACCCAGCCATTCGTTGGAATTCTTCGTTTTGAGTATATTTCAGCATCCCTGAAAGAGCTGAAAATTCCGGTCGATCGCTTCCAGAAGCTCCTGGGATTGCCTGAGGTTTTCCAAGACGGACTGTCAAATGAAAGCGTTCCTGTGCCAATTCCCTCAGGCCAGGAAGTTGGCTCGTTCCCCCTGTGAGAACCATCCGCTGGGACAAGAGAGGTGCGAGGTGACAGTTTTGAAGTTTCTTGTAAATGTTTTGCAAAATCTCTTCCACCCGCGGGGCAATGATCTCCACAAGCACAGATCTTGGAACAGAGCGTGCCCCTTCTGTGAGAGACAGGACTTGAATCATATCTCCGCTATCCTTAGGAGATCCATAACAGGCCCCATACAATACCTTAAGTCGTTCCGCATGCATAATGGAGGTCTCGAGCCCTTGGGCAAGATCCAGGGTGATATGCTGACCGCCCATCGGCACAAAATCTGTATAGACAATTTGCCCCCCCCAGAACACACCAATGGCGCTTCCCCCTGCGCCGATGTCAACAACGGTGACCCCTAGAGTGCGCTCATCTTGTGTTAAGACAGACAACCCTGCTGCATAGGCGCTTGCCACAAGGGCATGGGGCTCGAGAGGCGCCTTTTCAACAGCAAGGAGCATGTTTTGGATCGCAGAGACAGGAATGCTCACACAGTGAAATGAGCCTGAAAGGGTGCGTCCAATCATGCCGAGGGGATTTTCGATCCCTTTTTCCCCATCAAGAGTGTATTGGAGAGGGAGCGCATGAAGTGTTCGGTAATTTTCTGGGTCTGTTTGAAGTCGTGCTTCCAGGAAAAGCCGCTGTAAGTCCTCCTCTGTGACAGTTTTGCCTAAGACTGAAATTTGTCCACTCCGCATGGAGGACTTGAGGGCGCTACCGCCCAGGTTTAAAAAAACACGACTGATGGTTTCGCCACAAGCCCGCTCCGCCTCATGGACAGCGCCTGCAATGGAAGCTTCAAGCGCAGCCATGTCTTTGACATGCCCTCCTTGATAGCCCTTTGTGGCTTGGTGCCCTGCGCCGACAATACGAAAACCGCTCCCGTCCGCTTGGGCAACCCAGCAACAGGTTTTATGCGTTCCGACATCTAAAACAGAAATGAGGGTCGGGCGGATGCGGGAAAAAGAGCGCTTCATAAGAGAATCTTACTCTGCTGAACCCTCAGAATACAATACAAAAATTGTTTTGAGGTGGATGGTGGTTTTCCCCGCGTGTCAAGGGCAGATAATCCAAGCGGATAAAGGTTTTTGGATGGTTTTTTGCCTGAAAAAGACTTGAAAAATGAACGGTGAGTTCTTGCATCAAATCCCTTCAACCCCATAGAAAAGTGTTTTAAAGTATGGTAGATGGGATCAAGTTTCTGTGAAAATAAAGGAATAGTTAACGGATGAGCAACGTTGCAGAGCGTGTTAAGAAACTCGTAGTTGAGAATTTAGACGCCGAAGAATTAAAGATCACCTTAGAGAGCAACTTCGCAAACGATCTAGGGGCCGATAGCTTAGACCAGGTTGAGCTTGTGATGGCTATGGAAGAAGAATTTGGCATTGAAATCCCGGAAGAAGATGCTGAAAAAATTCAGAATTTCGGCAGTGCTGTCCAGTATATTACAGAGCGTATTCAGGCCCTGGAAACCAAATAAATCTGATGGAATGATTCTTTTTCCCAACCTGTGGGCTCTTTGAGGGTCTCACAGGTTTTTCTGGGTTGGACTCTGGGATTCGGAGAGGCCTGCCCCAAAAATCCCTCCTGAAAATCTTACACCTTTGGAAGAGGAAGCTTTTGAAAATAACGGGTGCCTTGTCCTCCGTAAGCCCTTTTTTCCTGTGAAGAAGCTCTTGACCTGAAGGGATTTGATGGTATTCTCGGATTTGATTGACAGAAGCTTTTCCATGAAAATGCTTTTGTGTTTGTGTGACCTTTAAGGGCTGGGTTTGAACCTCCTGCCTGTTTAATTGTTTGAAGGAGAGTCCGTCGTGGCAAAAAAACGTGGTACCATTGTTGTGAAGCTTTTGAGCACCGAAGGTACGGGTGTTTTTTATGTTGCTAAGCGTAATCCGCGGACGAAGCCTGAGAAAATGGAGGTTCGGAAGTATGATCGCCGCGCCCGCAAGCATGTTATTTTCAAGGAAACCAAAATTAAATAAGAGAATTATATCTCCCTGCTTGGCAAAAGAGTGTCTCTTTTTTGTATGATATGCCTTTTGGATAATAAGTTTTTGGGCGAGCCTTTCCAAAATATTTTGATCCTCAAGGGTTCGGGTTTATGAGCCTCTCGAGCTCTCTTCTCACTGTCGCTGACTTGTGTGTCACTTTTTGCAGTGGAGCCCGGGTTTTTCAGGCTGTCCGTGGGGTTTCTCTTGATATTTCCCCCGGTAAAACCCTTGCGCTCCTTGGGGAGAGCGGGTCTGGGAAATCCACGATTGCCCACGCTATTTTGCGTTTGTTCCCCTCTTTTTCTGATACGCGATGTTCTGGCGAGATTCTGTTTGAGGGGACGTCTATGTTGAAAGCTCCTTTATCTGAGCTTCAGCGGATCCGGGGTGCGCGTATAGGGATTGTCTTTCAAGAGCCCATGACGTCTTTAAATCCTCTGCAAACCATTGAACGCCAAATGACGGAGAGCCTGATTCTCCATCAGAATCTGACGGGCCTCTCTTTGCGGAAGCGTTTGGAAGAGCTTTTGGATTGGGTGGGGTTTCCGGAGGCCAGAAAGCGCTTAAATGCATACCCTCATCAACTCTCTGGGGGCCAGCGTCAGCGGATTATGATGGCGATTGCGCTATCCTGTGGCCCCGCTCTTTTGATTGCGGATGAGCCCACAACGGCCCTGGATGTGACTCTCCAGGAGGAGTTGTTGACGAGACTACAAACGATCCAGAAGCAAACAGGAATGGCCATTCTCTTGATTACCCATCACTTGGGGATTGCGGCCCGTATGGCAGATGAGGTTTGTTTACTTTACCAAGGCAAGATTGTTGAACAAGGATCGGCGCGCGATGTTTTTCAAAGCCCAGGGGACCCTTATACCCTGAGGCTTTTGCACAGTGAGCCCCATGGGTCTCCTCACTCCCTCCCTTCTCTTTCCCCGATTCTTTCTGCTCAGACCATTCGGGCTGGTTATGAGGATGCAGAGGCCTCCACGTGGTTTAAGAAAATTGAACGGCCTATTTTACAAGGTATCAGTTTAACGGTCCACCCTGGCGAAACTGTTGGAATTGTTGGGGAAAGCGGTTCGGGGAAAACAACTCTGGCGCTTGCGCTTCTGAGACTTATTCCTGCACAAGGGTCACTTCTGGCAGAGGATGGCTCTGATTTGTTTCTTCTCAAAGCTTCGGAATTTCGAAAACGCCGTCGTTTTTTTCAGCTGATTTTTCAAGATCCCTTTGCGTCCCTCAACCCCAGGTTGTCTGTTGGGCAAATCGTCTCAGAAGGGTTGGAGGTGCACAAAATGGCTGCAACCCCTGGAGAGCGTGACCAGCGTGTTGAGCGGGCTCTTGAGGATGTCGGTCTGGAGCCGAGAGATCGTCATCGGTATCCCCATGAGTTTTCTGGAGGCCAACGGCAGCGCATTGCGATCGCCCGGGCGTTGATTCTCAAGCCCCATCTTTTGATTTTGGATGAGCCAACTTCTTCTCTGGATCTTTCGATTCAAGCTGATGTTTTAAATCTTTTAAGAAGTTTGCAAGCTCAGAACGGCCTGTCTTATCTATTTATTAGCCATGATCTTAAGGTCATTCGCGCGATGAGTCATCGGATTTTGGTGATGCATCAGGGCGCTCTTGTGGAACAGAATGAGACGGAGGCTCTCTTTCAATCTCCTTGTCATCCGTACACCAAAAAACTTCTCAAGGCGGCTCAAGCGTTTGATTTAAAAGTTATCTTTTGATTGTCATGTCAATAAGTCAAATCTTTCCCTGAAAATTATTTTTTGTAAATATATCGTAATTGAAAAATATTGGCTTGCGAGTGAAGCATTGTCATTATTCGTGCTTTCAAAAATTTCATTTTGTCATTCTTTGTAAATAACTCTTGATTTTTTTTAAAAATAGGCACAGGATCCCGTTGCTTTCACCAACGATTTATAGGTGCGTTCCATGCAACAAATCGAAGCCACGTCTATTCATCCTTATATTTCCTCTGTGCGATCTTTGCCAGAAATAACGGTCAAGGGCGTTCTTTTGGGGATTGTTCTTGCCATGATTATGGGAGGGGCAAATGCTTATTTGGGCCTCAAAGTTGGGTCAACAGTGTCAGCCTGCATTCCGGCGGCAGTTATTTCAATGGCCGTTTTAAGACTTTTTAAGCAATCCAATATTCTTGAAAACAATATTGTGCAAACCATTGCTTCCGGTGGGGAAGTCATCGCAATGGGGACAATTTTTACATTGCCAGCCCTTGTGATGATTGGCTACTGGGATCATTTTTCTTTACTCCTCACAACTTGTTTGACGACCCTTGGGGGTCTTTTAGGTGTGATGATTTCGGTCCCTTTGAGGCGCGCTCTGATTATTGAAAATCCCCTTCGATTTCCTGAAGGGGTTGCCACGGCTGAAGTTCTCCAGGCAGGAGAACACAAAGAAACTTCAGAAGCCCATATGCAAAACCTTCTCTGGGGGGGCGTTTGGTCTGCTTTCATTAAATTTCTCCAGACAGGGATGCAAATTTGTTCGGAAAGCTTTCATTGCTGGACTCATGCAGGGTCGACTGTGATCGGTGTGGGGGGGGGATATTCTCTCGCCATTATTGGGAGTGGGTATATCGTCGGTCTCCGAAGCTGTATTGGAATCGCCTTGGGGGGATCGCTCGCGTGGTTGATTGGGGTGCCTCTCTATGGACTTATGAATGGCCTTCCGGAGGGGGATTCCCCTGCCCAGATTGCTTCCACGATTTGGGGTTCCGACATCCGAATGATGGGGGTGGGTGCCATGGTTGTGGGAGGAATTTGGACGATCGTTTCTTTGATTGAGCCGATTCGCAGTGCCATTTATTCATCTTTAAAGGCGTTTCAAAAGGCGACTGTGGCCAAACGGTCCACCATTACGAGGACGGATAGAGACATTCCGTTTCCTTATGTGTTTGGGGGCACACTGATTCTGGGTTTTTTGATGATGGGGGTGATTTATCATATTTTTCACACCCACGCTTTAGAAGTTTCCGGTGGCTTAATGGGGCTGTCTGTTCTCATTGTGACAGTGCTTGTTCTTTTGGTTGGTTTTTTGTGTTCTTGCATTTCTGGCTATATGACAGGAATTATTGGATCATCCAACAACCCCATTTCTGGCGTGACCCTGATTAGTATTTTAATCTTCTCAGGAGTCTTGCTGTTCTTGCTTGATAGCTCTCTGAACTTCAGTCATAACCCGGCACGTGCCCTCCAAGCAGCAGGGACTGTTGTCTTGATTGGGTGCGTTGTTGCCTGTGCAGCCGCTGTCAGTGGAGATAATCTTCAAGATCTTAAATCTGGGCAATTGGTTGGCTCGACACCTTGGAAGCAGCAGGTCGCTTTAATGGTGGGTGTTGTTGCAGGGTCTATCACGATGGCGCCGGTGATGGAGTTACTCTTCCAGGCTTATGGAATTGGGAAAATGATGCCGCGCATTGGCATGGACCCCATGCACGCGCTCGCGGCTCCCAAGGCTGCTATGATGGCAACCTTGTCTCAATCCATCTTTATGCTGTCTATGAAATGGTCTGTTTTTTTTGTTGGCGCTTCGATTGCCCTTGTGGTCATTTTTTTGGATCATTGGCTTAAAAGACAAAATTCAGGGTGGCGTTTACCTGTCTTGGGGGTGGCTGTTGGAATTTATATGCCTCTTGAGGTGACTGTTCCATTTGTGATTGGAGGATTTTTGTCGTACGCTGTGGAAAGGGCCCAGTCACTGAAAAAGACCAGGGTTCCAGGGGACATTATTCAAAGGCGCTCCGTCTTGATCTGTGCAGGTTTTATTGCGGGGGAATCTTTGTTGGGTGTAATTTTAGCCGGCCCTTTTGCATTCTACCAATCGTCTCATGTCTTTCGTTTGGTGCCCAAAACAATCGAACCGTTCACCGGAGTTTTGGGTCTCGGGGTTACGGCGTGGGTTGTGTATCGCTTTTACCAAAAAGTGATTCAAGACTAGGGTCTGAGGGAGACATCTTTCTGTCCTCGGAATGTTTTAGTGCAGATTCAGGAAGGATGGGCGTGCCTCTTTTAGAAACGGTTCCCGCGTTTTGGCAGTGTTGCCCCGCGGGAAGGCTGGCGTGCCTTGATGTCGGAAGTAAAACAATTGGCATCGCGCTCTCTGATGGTATGCGTATTATTGCAAGCCCCTTTAAAACATTGCCCCGTAAGAAATGGACACAGGATGGGCCGCTTCTTGTGGAAGTTCTCAAGGCCCATGAGGTGGTGGGTCTTGTGGTCGGTTGGCCCCTTCTCCTGGACGGAGGTGTCGGTCCTCGTTGTCATGCGACCCGTCATTTTGTAGTTAATTTGATGGGTCTTTGGGACTGCCCTGTGGTCTTTTGGGATGAGCGTTTATCGACAGTGGCCGCCACGCGTATTTTAAGAGATGAAGCGGATTTGTCTCGTAGCCGTCGGAGTCGATCCATCGATTCTGTTGCGGCAAGCCTGATCTTAGAAAGTATATTGCGAACCCAGGTGCGAGATTTTTGAGCGCCTTAAAAATGCCCCATATAGATAAATTATTTTAATTTTTGAGAGAGGAGAGATGTCTCTGAGATTAATCTAAAAAAGCTCACAATAGATAAAAACAGAAAAATTTCCAGGCCGTCTCTATTCTGGAAAGGCATCCCGGCTGTTCTCGGGCAGGATCTGGGCTGAAGTCTTTAGGTGGGTTTTCAGCGCTCTCAGGACCTGGGCATCTTTTTGGTAAATATCTACAGGAAAATGGATTCGGCCATCCGTTGATCCCCAGGCGGTCCAATAGCCGACAACCACGGGGATTTTTTCTTTGGGACGGATGGTTTTCGTTTTCTGGGTTTTGATGGATTGGTCTAAAGAGTCTTTCGTCCACTGCGTGTTATCCAGGGCAAAAGCCGCCACCATCAAGGGATCATAAATGCGGATACATCCCCAGCTGAAAGCCCGTTTTTGCTGTCTGAACAGTTGGACATCTGGGCTGCCGTGCATATAGATGGAAAAGCCATTGGGGATGGTAAACCGAATGCTTCCGAGAGGATTTCCTACCCCTGGTTTGAGACGCAGAATATAAGGAAATCCTTGGGATTCGGCTGTTTTCCAGTTGATCTGTTCAGACGGGATCACTTCTTTTGTTTGATTGGAAATCACCTGGTAGGCAGCCGCCTTTTCAGGTGTTTTCAAGAATGTGGGGAACTGTTTGGCCAGTGCAAGGCTGCGGGGCGCTGTCCAGCTCGGATTCAGGGTCAAAAAAGAAAAAGATGTTGCAAACGAAGGGGTTTGGCGGGTTGTTTTTCCAACGACAATGGGAGATGACCCGACCGGCTGATTGCTGTCAAACATCCAAAGTTGATAGGTGGGAATATTGACAACAATCATCCGCCCTGAAGAGAAGGACGGCAGCCAGCGCCAACGCTCAAGATTCGCACGAAGCGTTTCAATCCGTTTGTCGACGGGTGTATTCAGTTCTTTGATGGTGTTGGGGTTCAGGCGACCTGAGGGATCCAGGTCGTGGTCCAATTGAAAAAGGCGCAAGGCCTGGCGAACACCCTGGTCAAAGCGCCTCGGGTCCAGAGGTGCATCAAGGGGGTATCCTTGTCCTTGGAGCTGGGCCCTCAGGGTGATGAGTGCCGGATGGCTTTCCCCCTCTTTCACAGACAGGGACTCAGGCAAATTCGTGGGCCATCCTCCCTGAGCTTTTTCTTGAAGAAAGCGGCCTAAAGCCCTTTTGAGAAGTCCGTATTGGGGGTTCTGAGGGCCCAGGTAGACGCCTTCAGGCAGATTTCCACAAATCACTTGGTTAACAAGCCTGTTCATATCAGGGGTCTGGGGGTCAATATGGGTTGTGCTGTCAAAAGCTCTCAGGTTGGGACGCACCCCCTGAATCCAAGACAGATAGTGAGTCAATGCGCGGGTGAGAACATTTGCTAAAAGACTCAGGGATGTTTCAGCTGTTCGGTTTCTGACAGCAGTGAGGATGGGGTGATAGAGATGAGAGTCTAGGCCTTCTTCATCTGCGCGTTCAAGCAAGGAAATAAGAGACGCACCACAAGGGGTCAGTTCACCCTCCCTAAACCAGGTCTGGGGCGTAAGCTCTGCGTCTGTCCTTTCTGGAGAGGGAGAGAGGACAGTCTCAATAGAAGGAGTAGGCGTGCTCTCCCCTTCTGCCCAGCTTGATGTAGGGTCACAGGTGGCCAAAAAGACCAACGAACACACTATAAAGGAAGGCTGCATCATTTCCACTCTCTCAAATAAGCGTATAAACTAGGCAGGATTTCCACCAAATTGATTTTTGAGGCGTGCGATTTTTTCACCTGTTATTTTGGTGAATAAACGTTGCGGAAACGTGAGGGCTTGATGAGGAGGAAGACAATCATAGCCTTTTGGGGAAAAGAGATCCCAAGATGTTTGTGACGGGAGATTGAAAGCCTTCCGTAAAAGGGCAGCCGAAAAAGGGATAAAGGGATCGCTGATCACACTAAAGAACGCAATCAGGTTGACGGAGACATTCAAAACAGTGGCAGCCCGTTCAGGATCTGTTGTCACCAAGGTCCAGGGTTCGTTGGCGGTAAAATATTCATTCGCCATTTTCCAAAGGGAGCGTAATGATTGTGTCGCTTTACGAAATTGTAGATCCGTCAGCGCTTGTTTGTAGGTAGAGAACTCTTGGTGCACAGTGGCCATCAGGGTGGTTTCCGGCTCTTGCCAAAGGCTAGGTGTGGGGACAGCGCCACCGCAGTATTTGTCCACCAGTTTTCCAACCCGTTGGAGAAAATTCCCCAAAAGATCTGCGAGCTCTTTATTGACGGTCGTCGCAAAGCTCTCCCAGGTGAAGCTCACGTCATGGTTTTCTGGCGCATTGGCCATGAGAGCGTAGCGCCAATAATCTGCCGGAAAAGTCTCTAGTGCCTGATCCAAGAAAATCCCGTAATTGCGGCTTGTGGAAAATTTATCTCCATAATAGTTCAACCAGTTGAGGCCTTTGAGCATATCCACCTTTTTCCAAGGCTCTCCGCTGCCCAGAAGGGTTGCAGGGTAGCTAATGGTGTGAAAAGCCACGTTGTCTTTGGCCATGAATTGAACGTGATAGGTGCCCCGACCCTCGTAGCAAAAATCTTCCCAAACCCGGTTGGGGCCTCCTTGGGCCCACTCTTGAACTGCAGACAAATAGCCGATGGGGGCATCAAACCAAACGTAAAAAACCTTCCCTTCAAATCCCGGTTGAGAGACCGGAACCCCCCAGCTGAGATCCCGGGTGATACAGCGATCCCGCAGACCCTCCGTCAGCCATTTTTGGGCGATACTGCTCACAAGCTTAGGCCAAGAGGGGGATGCTTGATGGATCCAGGCGGACAATTCTTCAGTCTGGGTGCTTTGTTTAAGGAAGAGATGTTTCGTTTCCCGAAGCTCCAAGTCCCGGCTTCCCGAGATGGCGGAATAAGGATTGATCAATTCTTGGGGGTCTAACGTGCTGCAGCATTTATCACACTGATCGCCCCGGGCCTCTTCGTAGCCGCAATGGGGGCACGTTCCTAGAACGTAACGGTCTGGGAGAAAGCGTTGATCTGTCTTTGAGTAGAGCTGGTGAATTGTACGCTCCTCAAGGAATCCCCGCCGATCAAGAGCCTCAGCAAAATGTTGGGTTAAAGTTGCATGCAAGGAGGAAGACGTCCGTCCGAAGTAATCAAAAGACAGGGCAAACTGATTGTAGGCAATCACTTGTGCCACGTATTGGGTGTCACAATAAGTGCGGATATCTTGTTTCGCCTTGAGGGCACCCAGTTCTGCTGGCGTCCCATGTTCGTCCGTTCCACAAATGAACAATACTTCTTGTCCCTGAGCCCTTAAAAAGCGCGCATAGACATCTGCCGGAAGCAAAGATCCGACAAGATTTCCCAGGTGTTTCATCCCATTAATGTAGGGCAAAGCACTTGTTATAAAGTACCGTTTTGGAGGGATCGCTTCGGGCACCATAAAAGACAGTCCTCATTCGTATTATTACTTCCAGACATTACACTGGATCAGACAGTCAGGTCCAGAGGCGTTGTGCCGGCTTTTCAAAGATTCTGGCCTGATGATCTTATAATTTGTCTGGATGTCTTTCTCGAAATCGTCTATAAAGAGGAATGCAAAAACTGACACGTATTGAAACTCTTTTGGCGGCCCCTCTTGCAGAGAAGGGCTATGAAATTCTTCAGCTCCGCTATATCAAAACGGGGCGCCCCATTCTGCAGTTCCTCATTGATCGCTTAGATGAAGAAGCGGTCACTATGGGGGACTGTGCGGCTGCGAGCCGTTTGATCTCTGTTCAGCTGGATGTGGATGATCCCATTCCGGAGGCCTATCTTTTAGAGGTGAGCTCTCCCGGCCTGGACCGACCTCTCACACAGCTGAAGCATTATCCCCGTTTTTTAAATCAAATGGTTAAATTTGAGCTTCACACAGCGGTGGAAGGTCAAAAACGTTTTAAAGGAACCATTGAGCGCGTTGAGGGCTCATGGATTGTTTTTCAAACAGAGGCGACCCAAACAACGGAAGGAAAGGAACTCACGGTTCCGTTTTCGGAAGTTTATCATTGTAAATTGTTACTGAATCTATAAAATAACCATGGTTTCATGGAAAATTTTTGCATGACTTTCTGAAAGGGTTGTTTCTTTTTATGACGGAATCGTTGGTCAGACATGAGGTGCTCTTCGTTGCGGATGCTGTTGCACGTGAGAAGGGTGTCGATAAGGAAGAAGTCTTATGCGCCATGGAGCAAGCGTTTGAGAGGGCGGCGCGTTTGAAATATGGGGAAGAGAGCGATCTTAAAGCCACGATTGACCGTAAAACGGGAAAAATTGTTCTTGTGCGCCGTCGCAAGGTCGTAGAGGCCATTGAAAATCCTGCGCGAGAACTGACGGTCCGCGAGGCACAACGGGAAGATCCCTCTCTCAACTTAGAGGATTATTTGATTGAGCCCTTGCCTCCTATTGATTTCGGGCGGATGTCTGTTCAGGTGGTGCGCCAGGTGATCTCTGGGCTTCTGCGGGATGCGGTGCGCCTTCATGAGTACGAAGAGTACAAAGAACGTGTGGGGGACATCATCAGTGGTGTTGTTAAAAGCGTTGATTTTGGAAATGTCATTTTAGATCTGGGGCGGGCGGAAGGATTCTTGCGGCGCGACGAGCTGATCCAGAGAGAAACCTTTAGGCCTGGTGACCGGGTTCGTGCCTATATTAAGGATGTGCGCCAGGATCCTCGGGCCGCTCAAATTTTACTGTCTCGAACCCATCCTCAGTTTATGGCGAAGCTGTTTATGCAAGAGGTTCCAGAGGTCTATGACGGGTTGATTGAGATTAAGGCGATTGCCCGCGATCCTGGAAGTCGCGCGAAGATGGGGGTGATCTCCAAAGATTCTTCCATTGATCCGGTGGGCTCCTGTGTCGGCGTTCGGGGAAGTCGTGTGCAAGCGGTCAGCGGTGAACTTGGCGGTGAGAAAATTGACATCGTCAACTGGTCCTCAGATCTGGTGACATTTGTGGTGAACGCTTTGACGCCTGCTGAGGTGACGAAAGTTGTGATGGGGGAGGATGAACGTCGGCTTGAAGTGGTTGTTCCCGATGCTCAGCTGAGCCTTGCGATTGGTCGTAAGGGCCAAAACGTGCGTCTTGCTTGCGAGCTGACCAATGTCTCAATTGATATTTTAACGGAAACAGCAGAATCCCAGAGACGTTCTGCGGACGTCATCCAGCGCTCGGAAGTTTTTCAGCAGGCCTTAACGATTGATGACGTGATGGCGCGTCTTTTGGTCGCGGAAGGTTTTGAGACTTTGGAAGAGGTTGCCTTCGTCCCGATGGATGATTTTTTGTCGATTGAGGGTTTTACAGAAGAGTTAGCTTCTGAGCTTCAAAAAAGGGCGATTGTCTATCTTGAAACCCGGGATTCTGGGCTTAGGTCTCAATTTGAGGAAGCCGGTGGTAAACCTGATTTAGCGGATTTTGGGGGCATTCCTCTTCCTTTTCTCGTCAAATTGGCCCAGAAAGGTGTCCATACGATTCAGGATTTGGCCGATCTTTCTAGAGATGAGCTTTTGGAAATGGGCGAAGCGACACTCACACAAGAGCAAGCTGACCAGTGGATTATGGGTGCACGCGAGCACCTTTCGGGGCTTGCGGTATAATAGCAGTATTTAAGGGGTGCGGTCGGGATGGATGAAAACGATTCTTTAAAAGGTCAGGCGGCGTCTTCAGGCGTTGTGCCATTAACGCTTTCTCGTCCTTCTGCGACTAAGAAGTCTGACGCTCAAGTGGTCCAAAGCTTTTCTCATGGTCGGTCGAAGGCGGTCACCGTAGAGGTGAAGCGCAAGCGGGTTATTCAGTCAACGGGCCAGACCTCCAAAGAAAATCTCTCTGGAAAAGCGGCCCGATTGACAACAGAAGAACAGGACACCCGTTTCAAGGCAGTGAAAGACGCCCTTCAAACGGCGGCAACGGAGAAAGCGCTCGCAGAGCGTGAGGCAGAAGAAGCGCGCCTTCAGGCAGAGCGTGAAGCAGCGGAAGCGGCTCAAAAAGCCCTTGAGGAAGCAGAGCGTTTGGCTCTTCTCCCCACGCCCATGGAAGCTCTGCAAGAGCCTGTGGTGGGTCTGTCGCCTGTGGCGATGGCTCCTGCTGCTGCAGTTTCGGAGCGGTCTGGGCCTTCCAGGGTAGAGCCTCGCAAGAAAGCGGACTCTGGGGGGAGGGGAGAGACCGAAGATGAGGCGGAGGCCGCCCGTGATCACCGCAAGCGGTCATCAAATCGTCCAGAGGTGCGGAGATCTCCAGCGGTGGTTGCTAAAGAGAGTGTGAATCGGACGTCTCTCACCCGACTGTATGCAGGATCTGATGGGGATGATGCCCCTGAACAGCGCCGAGGTCGCAGGTTCGGTGGTGGCCGCAAAAAAATGAAAGCGGTGGAAAGCCAGGCAGCTAAGGTGTTTCGGGATGTGACAATTCCGCCCACCATTACCATTCAGGAATTGGCATCCCGGATGTCAGAAAAGGGTGCGGATGTGATTCGTATTCTTTTAAAAATGGGGGTTCCCGTCACGTTAACCCAGGCAATTGATGCGGATACGGCTGAGCTTGTGGTGACAGAGATGGGGCACGTGCCTTTGCGGGTTTCGGAAGAAGCTTCTGTGGCAGAGCTCCTCAAGAGAGATGAAGATGGGCCAGACGTTCTGCGCCCCCGTCCTCCGGTAGTCACGATTATGGGTCACGTGGATCATGGGAAAACATCTTTGCTGGATGCGCTCCGGAAAACCAATGTGGTTTCGGGTGAGGCGGGAGGCATTACCCAGCATATCGGGGCGTACCAGATTATTCTCCCAGGGGGAAAAATTACCTTTATTGATACGCCGGGTCATGCGGCCTTTACTCAGATGCGGGCCCGTGGTGCCCATGTCACGGACTTGGTGATCTTGGTGGTTGCAGCTGATGACGGCGTCAAAGAACAAACGGCAGAGGCGATTCGCCATGCCCGTGAGGCGGGGGTTCCTCTCATCGTCGCTATCAACAAAATGGACAAAAATGACGCGAATCCGGACCTTGTGCGGAATATGCTTCTCAGCCATGAAGTGGTTGTGGAAAGCTTAGGAGGCGATGTTCAGGATGTGCTCATTTCAGCGCGCACGGGAATGAATCTGGATAAGCTAGAGGAAGCAGTTCTTCTGCAGGCAGAGATTTTGGCTCTGAAGGCATCTCCTGTCGGGCGTCCGGAGGGAACCATTCTGGAGGCGCGACTTGAAAAAGGCCGTGGCCCTGTGGCGACAGTCCTTGTGCAGCATGGGACCTTAAAAGTTGGGGATACGTTTGTCTCCGGTGCTACATGGGGCCGAGTTCGGGCCCTTCTGAATGATCAGGGGATCAAAGTAGCGGAGGCGCTACCGTCCCAGCCTGTGGAGATTATTGGGTTTGAATCGACGCCGTCTGCAGGGGATGATTTTGTTGTCCTGGGTGATGACAGCACGGCTCGGAACATTGCAGAAATGCGGGATCGCAAGCGCCGAGAAGCGGCGTCCGTGATCAGCAAACCGACCTTAACCCTTGAGAACTTCATGGCTGTCCGCGCGAGCGAAGGGAAGCTGAAGGAGCTCCCCCTCATTCTGAAGGCGGATGTGCAAGGATCCTTGGAGGCCATTCAAGGAAGTCTTCTGAAGATTGCGACGGACGAAGTGCAGGTCCGCATTCTTTACAGTGGTGTTGGCGGAATCACAGAGAGTGATATCCATTTGGCGAAAGCGTCTCGCGCCCTTGTCTTGGGCTTTAACGTGCGGGCGAACATTCAAGCCCGCGAAGTGGCAGGGCAAAACGGTGTGGAGATTCGCTATTATTCCATTATTTATAACCTCATTGACGAAGTGAAAGCGGCGTTGTCCGGTCTGTTAAGCCCAATTTTCAAGGAAAATTTCCTTGGAAACGCAGAGATTCGCCAGGTCTTTAACATCACAAAGGTGGGGAAGATCGCCGGGTGCTACGTGACCTCGGGAATGGTGCGTCGTGGGGCGCGGGTCCGTCTGCTTCGGGATCATGTGGTCATCCATGAAGGTGCTCTGAAGACCTTGAAGCGCAACAAAGATGAAGTGCGTGAAGTCCGAGAAAGCTACGAATGCGGTATGGCGTTTGAGAGCTATCAAGACATCCGGGTGGGAGATGTGATCGAATGCTTTGAAGTGGAGACAATCCAAAGATCTCTCTAAGGCTCAATGCCCTATCGAGTCACGCTTCATTTTTTAAAGAAGCAAATAGGGCCAGGCATATTGTTTTCAAACATTGGATTCCATAGGGCATTCTGTGGGGGGTTGTTATTCAATTCCCTGCCATCGGCCTGAAGCGAGACCATCAAGAGACCAACGGCAGGGGCATTTCCATTCCTTCAGTCTGGAAGAGAGCATCCTCTAAACCCCTATCCGGAGACCCTTGAAAGGGTTCTCGGACCCTGAGACCTTCTGAACATGTGATGGCTTTTTAAATCCTCCCCGCTCCATAGGCAATGATTGGTTCTTCAGGGGTTTTCAGGAGTTGTTGAGTGTCAACGCATCCAGCAGGGCGCTCCATTGTTGCACCTGGAGACTTTCCTTTTGGGGGAAAATGGGTTTTTTTTCTGTTGTTTCACGTCCGAAACTTCCCCTGTTTTCCGCCCATCTCCTGTTGCTCAAACCCTTTCACTTGAGGCAGACTCTCCGGAGCGAACGTCATTCCTCGGCCCCTCTCTCCCCTTCGGTTTGGTTTCTCCTCAACCCGAATCTCTTCCTTCCTGACTCAGGCACGAGGTGGACGATTCCCACCGTTCGGAAGTGCGTCAAATATTTTCTAATCAGTTTTGACGATGTTTTCGAAAAATTCATGCTGCGCATTGAGAGGGCTTATGAGGAAGCGTCGTCCTGCCCGTGGAGAGAGGGGCAGGCGCTTTTGAGCAAAACATGTGCACACTGGGTGTCCTAGGTGTGCACACGACGGTTCCTCTGTCGATTAGAGGTTAAGATGGGGTGCGCTGAATTTGTTTCAAGGCCTCTTCGATCGCACGGTCGAGCGGGCGGTCAAGGCCACGAGCATCCTCTTGTGGGGTGTTTTCGATGAGGATATCTGGCTCAGCCCCTCTGTTTTCAAGGGTCCATCCAATATCATGAAACCAAATAGCATATTCAGGTTGGCTGGTCATCGTGCCATCCAGCAAGGGATGGCGGGGGAAAATGCCAATCACCCCTCCCCAGGTGCGTTTTCCAATGAGGGGTCCCAGACCCAGACGCTGGAAACTATAGGCAAACATGTCGCCGTCAGATCCGGTGGTTTCGTTGCACAAAGCCACCATGGGGCCACGGGGGGACTCGGTTAAATAGGAGACGCGACCCTCCCAGCGTGTTTGGTCAAACCCCAAACGTTTCCGAGATAACACCGACAGAAGCAAACTGGAGATTTGGCCGCCGTTGTTGAAGCGGATATCAATCACAAGACCGTCTCGGTCAAATTCTTGAAGGTAGGATTGGAAGAATTCACTGAACCCGTGCTCCACCATATCGGGAATATGAATATATCCTAATTTTCCTCCAGTTTTGTTATGGACGTAAGCCCGATTGTTTTCAACCCAATCCCTATAGCGTAGGGAGCTGGTGTGACTGAGAGTGCGCACCCAGACAGTCCGTCTTGTGTCCCCCTCAGGATCGCTCACACAGAGAGCCACTTCCACACCGGCTTTGTGGACCAGGGCTTGGGCGGGTGAGAACTCAATGGACACAGGGGTCCCATCAATAGACCAGAGACGCGTTCCAGGCTTTAAATTGAGGCCAGGCCTGAGAAGGGGGGATCCATGATCCGGATCGCCCACAGAGCCTCGGGAAAAACTGTGAAGGACCCAGGCCCCTTGAGACGGTTCAAACTTAAAGGTCGCCCCCAATTGGCCCAAAGTGTAAGGTACCCCATGGCCTTCTGAAAAACCCCACGTATAGGCATGGGAGCAGCCTAATTCGCCCTGCATATCCGCCACAATATCCATCAGCTCAGCCAAGGTTCCTGCACGTTCAACGAGGGGTCTGTGCCGCCTGTGGATCGCCTGCCAATCCAGAGCTCCCATATCTTCTCGCCAAAACAAATCTCTTTGCAAGCGCCAGGCTTCGTCAAACATAAACCGCCACTCGTCCAGCGGCATCACTTCGATGCGAACACGGCTTTCTTCCACCCAGCCTCCCGCCCTGTAGGACAGATCATGCTCGTCTGGTTTTTCCCCGGATTTAATGACTCGGAGGCGTTTATCCGGCGTTGTATAAGCAATCCAGCCACCGTTTTGGCACAGACTTAAAGACGTGACGCCCGCCGCCAAGTGGTCCAGCTTGAGGGCTTGCATATCATACATCTGAAGACTATGGGCCTCTGGTTTGGTGTCTTCCTCATCCTCATCCGGGAGAGAGGGCCCTGGATCTCCCAGAGTCCAAAAAACTTTCCCCCGGGTGCAGCGGAGATCTTTGTAGTCCCCGGCAGGAACGGGAAACGGAACGATGCGGTCTCGTATCCCCTCAAAATCAATGGAAAGAAGGGGCGCATCCTCGGCCCCTTCTTTTTTGCGTGCGCGTTTTTTGTCCCCATCCTCTGTCTCCTCCTCCTCACCGTCTTTGGGTGTCAGGAAGGGAGAAAGGGTTTCCTTTTGCAGGGGAATCAAATAGGGGCGGACCCCATCCTCAAACGCCCAATCAAACTTGAGGGGGTCCTTTGCAGGTGTAAAGGTGCGGAAACTCAAAAAATACACATATTTGCCGTCTGGGTCGAAACACGGCTGCGTGTCCTTCGCCAAAGGTGTGGTCAAATCTATTTTCTCAAGGGTCTGAATGTTGACAAGTCGAACGATCTGAATCGTATGACTCAGGCGAATGCTATACACAACGAAGCGCCCGTCTGGAGACCAATCCATCCCATCAAAGGGCCCAAAGGGGCTGTGGTCGAGGGTCAGAATTTTGTGGGTTTTCAGATCGACATGCACAAGCTCATGGCGATGGTTCGTCAGCAGAAGAGCGCTCCCTTTGGGAGACGGCTTCAGTTCCAGAATCCGCCCCCAATCTAGGCCAGACAGGGTCTCTTGAAGAGCACCGCCGTTCCCAAAAATATCAATGACTTCTTGGTCCCCTAAATCCCGGACCGCAACAGATTGATCCTTGGTCAGCCAGTGACCCAGGCGGTAGCGGACACCATGGCGCACCCCCTGTTGGACCACAGGCCCCCGGAACGGGTTCAGGGAGAAGAGGCGCCCTCGACTGGTCAGCAGCAAAGTGTTTCCCTCTGGGTCCAGGTCATAGGCGGTAAGATTCTGGAATCCCCGGGCAAACACCCTGGCCTTATGAGGGCGGGCACTGGGATAGCGAATCGTCAGGTCTGTAATTTCCCCTGTTTGGGTCTCCAGAATCCGGAGATCAGCCCCCTCTTTATACACAATCCGTGTATCCTGAGGTCCCGAGCCGCGGGAGATTTGACGGACATAAAAATCCTTGGCGTCTGTGTGGGCCCGAAGATCTTCCCCCCCTTCTGTGCAGGAGTAAATCTGGCCGTGCCCCTCATGGTCTGAGAGAAAATAAATCCGGTCTCTAATCCAGAGAGGCGACAAGGTATTGCTGTCGAGGGAGAGCAGTTTCTCAAACTCTCCTGTGGCAGAGGTGTTGATCCAAAGCTCGCCTGCTGTTCCACCCCGGTATTTTTTCCAAGACACGTATCCATAGCCATGGCGCTGAATGACCAGACGTCCCCCTGGCCCAAAGGCCACGTCATTGGCCGCTCCTGTGGGCAGCTTTTGAGGCTCTCCCCCTGAGGGCGATAGGGTATAGAGATGATGGATCTGAGGAAAAGGGGTCTCAAAATTAGACTTGAAAACGATGCGGCCTTCCGGAGTCCATCCCAGAACCGAAGTTCCATGATCATAAAAGGTGAGGCGCCTGGGAAGGCCCCCGTTTGCATCCGTCACATAAACATCCCGGTGTCCTTCCTGGGTGCCCGTGAAGGCGATCAACCGTCCGTCTGGAGAGAAATAGGGATCATAGACCGAGCCCAAATCGCCTGTCAGTTTTTCCGCTGTTCCGCCTGCAGTAGAGACCCGCCACAAATCCCCCTCAGAGACGAACACGACGTGATCCCCGGACAACGTGGGGAATTGGTAATATCCCTCTTCAGGCCCTAGACTTGATTGGGAGGAGACAGTCCTTTGAAACGACTGCTGTGGGATAGCAGAAGGGGCGGTAGGATTTGCTTTTTTCCAAAAAAAGGTCACAGGCGTGGACTCCAGAGAAGATCGAATGACTCTTAACTTACGTCGGCTTTGTCTTAAAATCCATATGTATCAAGCCAGATCGATGCAAGCATCTGACTGAACCTGAGCTCTCAATGCTGTGTGCGATAGGCGTCTCACACCCGATCCTAGGACAAAAATCCCACAAATAGCTAGGCGTCGACCGAGGGGCTCGCTCAAAAAAACCAGACTTCAAAGCCCGTGGCCGCATGAACAAAAATGTCACACCTTCAAAAAATCATTCCATGAACAAGAGCTATTGAGAGAACATTTTTGCCAAGCCTATCATTCATAAAAATATACTTTTAATAAAATAGGGTTTTTTGCGATGACACTCTTTCAAAAAAGTCTCTCTAAATCCTCATGGTGTGCAGCTTCCTGAGCTCCGTTTTTAGTTTTGAGTGGGCGCAAACAGATGTTGATTCTTGTGTGTACTTCTGCACTTTTAACCCAAAATAGCTCACGGGACTCCTGGAAATTTTATTCTTTTTTATATTTATTGTCTTTTAATGGTAAAAAAGGAGTATCAAATTTATGTCTTACGCAAAATTTTATTTGATTATGGCTGGAGTCTTTTTAGGAGGCTCTTTGGCTGCTTACGCTGGGTCCCAAGAGAAGCCGCATGGTCATCACCATGGTGGACATCATTCTCATAAACAGGGTGGGCATCACCATGGTGAAAAGCATCCCCACGGTGGACATCATTCTCATAAACAGGGTGGGCATCACCATGGTGGAAAGCATGCCCACGGTGGACATCATTCCCATAACCATCAAAAGCCCTAAAAATTCCTAGCTCATCCCCCAGCTCGGCGCGGGTTTTTTCGAGCTGGGTTGGTGAACCAGTGCGCCTACCCAACCCATTCTGTTGTTAGAAGAAGCTTTAGGTGTGTCCTTTCGGCAGCTTCTCAACGTGAAACAAACGGGCTGTGAGGGTAGCGAAGACCCCATTCCCCATGACGTTGACCATGGTAATCAGGGGATCCTGAAGTACAAGAAGCGTTGTGAGCAAACTGGCAAGCCCCGGGCTGAGCCCCAAGTAAGTTTGGACAATGGGCAGGATGACCAAAGCCGCACCACCAGGAACTCCGGCAGTGGAGAATTTGGCGATGCAATAATAGACCACAAAAATCCCATAGTCGGCTATTCCTGGAAGGGGATGGTCCGTCATCCAAAGAAGGGCGAGGGAGGCGAGGGCAATATTAAACCCATCCCCAATCAAGTGGTTATTGGCGGTCAGGGGAACGACAAAATCAGCGTATTCTCTGCGACCCAAAGATTTTTCAACGCAGGTCAAGGTGACAGGCAACGTCGCTGCACTGGACATCGTTGTGAAGGCGGTGATCCCAGAAGGGAGCATGTGTTCGACCATCCGTTTAAAAGGCACCCACCGAAAGCGTGCTGCAATCCCGTACAGAAACAGGATGTAAGAAAATGTCGCGCCCATGGACAGGGCAAAAACTTTCCCGTACCCCTGGACCAAAAGTCCGAACATCCCATCGTGTTGAAGGCGCAGCATAAAACCAAAGACATACAAAGGCAGCAAGGGAATGAACGCAACCCGTAAGACCCGTGTCGCATCATCTCGAATGTGGCGAGCCACTTTCCGAATGGGGTGAATATCAAACAAAATAGCGACAAACCCAAGAATGAGGGCCAGGATGAGAGCACTGCCTGCCGTCAGGGGAGATTCCCACGGCAATGTCCAGAGAACTTGCAGTCCCCCCTGGGGAGCATCTAAATTGGTGAGAGGAGGAAAGCTGAAGAGAGGCAGAAGCGTGCGTCCCAATCCATAGGCAATCCACACAGAGAGCCCATTGGAAAGGATGACCAGACCAAAAATGGACAGAACCATCCAAAGACTTTTTTTATCAAAAGAAACGATGGAAGTGGTGAGATATCCAAACACCACAAAGGGAATAACCATGATGAGGAGATCTTTAAATAGGCAACTCAGAGTGTAGAAAAAAGACAAAACAGGTCCGCTAAGCAAAGGCTCCACGAGAAGAGCTATCCCAATGGCTGCGAGTAATTGCAACGGAAGACTTTTAACTAATTTTTTAAAAAGAATCACAGGCCCCCCCTTAAAAAGACAAAACTCTCAAAGAGAGACCAACGTCTTTCCTTGGATTTGTCAACAAATTACATCAATAAACCTTAGCTCGATGTAAATATCGATCTGAATAAAAGTGTTTAAACTGGCCCTAGAGGTGTCTCTCCCCGCCAGTTTGGTAAAAAATCAACTCCTATTTTTGAGCACCAAACAACTGAAAACGGAACGCAGGGCTGTCCTGAGCCTCCGTTTTCCAAGAATTCCAAGATGAGGTGCGACGTCTTTACGTCCCGTTGGATTGAAACAAGGTGGATAATTTTTGGTCCACCATCAGAGGCAGGAGAGACTCTAAGGGGAGAGATTGGATGTTTCCGGACGATCGCTCTTTCACCTCTAGAGTTCCGGAGGCCAGCCCTTGGGGGCCAAGGATCACCTGATAGGGTAGTCCGATCAAATCCATGGAAGCAAATTTCACGCCTGGACTTTCGTCCCGGTCATCATAAAGAACGTCCACACCAGCGGCTCTCAGACTTGCGTAGAGGGAATCCGCTGTCTGGGTGAGCACAGCATCCTGAGTTCTAAGATTGAGAAGGCCCACATCAAAGGGGGCGACGGAGGGGTGCCAAATGATGCCTTTACTATCATGAGACGCCTCAATCATGGCGGCTACCAGACGACCCACCCCAATACCGTAAGATCCCATTTCGACAGGTACGCGAGCGCCTGCTGCATTCGTCACGAGGGCTCCCAGAGGAACAGAATACTTAGAGCCAAAGTAAAAGAGGTGGCCCACCTCAATGCTGGTGGCGGATCTCAGATTCGTTTCTGGGACAGGGCAGGTTGCAGGGGTGTGCTTCCCTTGCTCCGCCGCATAATAACTGTGGATGGTCTCTAAGGTCAGGGCAGGAATGGTGTCCAAAGCGCGATCATAATAAATAGTGCTTTCCCCGGTGTCTGCAAGAACATGGAACTCATGGCTGAGATCCCCGCCAATGGGGCCCGTATCAGCGCGGACAGCAATGCCTTTCAGCCCCATGCGCTCAAAAGTTCGGTAGTAGGCCCCCAACATTGCGTCGTAGGATTTAAGAGCCTCCGCTTGATTGAGATCAAAGGAATAACAGTCCTTCATCAAAAATTCCCGACTGCGCATCACACCGAACCGAGGACGGATTTCATCCCGGAATTTCCACTGAACCTGATAGAGACGTTTTGGTAGATCCCTGTAACTTTTAATGTGTCTTTGAAAAAGATCTGTCAGAATCTCTTCCCCCGTTGGGCCGTAGAGAAGTTCTGTCTCATGCCGGTCCAGAAAACGCAGCATCTCTTTGCCATAATCGTTATAACGTCCGCTCTTTTTCCAAAGCTCGGCGGGTTGGATCATGGGCCCAAGAAGCTCCACGGCCCCTGCTCTATCTTGTTCTTCCCGAACAATGGCGGAAATTTTTTGGAGAACCCGAAACCCAAGAGGCAGCCAAGCATAGATCCCAGAGGCAATCTGGTCAGTCAGACCCGCCCGAAGCATCAGCTGATGGGAAATAATCTGAGCGCCCTGAGGGGCTTCCCGAAGCGTCGGTATAAAATAAGCAGAATACCTCATGGCTACCTCATATTCGGGACATCACCCCCTTGTTTTCTCTCCTGCAGGTCCCTTTTGTCAAGGGCGTCCCCGTTTCCAGAGAGTTTTTAAGAAAAATTCGCTTGTTCAGTCTTTACAAACGCTTGCGTGGTAGATGTGCAATCGTGTAGAAACAGATATATTTTTAAAATATCAAAAACTTGAAAACAGAACAGGAAGGAATTTTGGATGTTTTCCCGGATTCTAGGGTGGCTCTCTGCAGATATGGCGATTGATTTGGGGACGGCAAACACCCTTGTCTACGTGAAGGGAAAAGGGATCGTCCTGAACGAACCCTCTGTGGTGGCCATTGCAACCCACAAGGGCAAACGACAAGTTTTGGCTGTTGGGGAAGAGGCGAAATTGATGGTCGGCAGAACGCCTGGAAATATCCAGGCGATCCGTCCTCTACGGGAGGGCGTGATTGCAGACTTTGAGGTCGCAGAGGAGATGATCAAATTTTTCATCCACAAGGTTCACAACCGGCGTAGTTTTGTGAGCCCTCAGATTGTCGTGTGTGTGCCGTCCGGGGCAACCGCTGTTGAGCGCAGGGCTATTCAAGAGTCCGCAGAAAGTGCAGGAGCTCGGCGGGTATTTCTGATTGAAGAACCCATGGCAGCCGCCATTGGTGCCGATTTGCCGGTCACAGAACCCACAGGATCCATGGTGGTGGACATTGGCGGCGGAACCACAGAGGTGGCCGTGATCTCTCTCGGGGGGATTGTGTACGCCCGTTCCATTCGCGTGGGTGGGGATAAATTAGATGAGTCCATCATCAGTTTTATCCGGAGAACCCATAATCTTTTGATTGGGGAAGCCAGTGCAGAAAAACTAAAGAAAGATTTAGGATCTGCCATATTGCTGGAAGAGGGAAGTGGCCGCAGCCTTGCCATTAAGGGGCGCGACCTGATGACCGGTGTGCCTAAAGAAATCACCGTGAGTGAACGTCAGATTTCTGAAAGCCTTGCGGAGCCTGTTATGGCTATTGTGGAGGGGGTGAAGATTACCCTTGAAAATACGCCTCCAGAGTTGGCCGCTGATATTGTGGATCGTGGGATTGTGATCACGGGCGGTGGGGCACTCTTGAACAACCTCGATATTGTGCTCCGTCGGACCACGGGCCTGCCGGTCACGATCGCTGAGGATCCTCTGTCCTGTGTTGTTCTTGGAACTGGCAAAGCCCTTGAACACATGAAACCTTTGCGAAATGTTCTTTTGTCCGCCTAACCGCATGGGCTATTATATCTGTGTTCAACCCCAGCGCGACATTAAAACGTCTGCTTTATCTTGGAATGCCTCAAAAATGTCGCCGATCTGCCGCCTCTGAGGTTTGTTTTGAGGGGTAGGGTGTTCAAGACAGCATTTTCCTATTGGATCTGCAGGAATCAATTCATACAAAATGATTCTCAGTCATATCATCCCAGAGTCTTGAAGCTCAAGCTGAATAGGGGAAGAAGATCCCATCAAAAAAGCTAAAGGGGCGAGCCTTCTTCTGTCTCAGTCAAGGGATCTTCGATAGAAAATCCCAGGAGAGCCGCCCCCCTTTTCTCATGCAAAATAAGGAGCCAGTGTCATCCCAATTAAAAAACTTCAGTTGCAATGTGGATGCTCTGATGATCTCCAAACTGAATAGACACAAGCAGGCCAAAAAGAATTAAGACAACAACCGTCAGATGATTCATTGGCAAAAGACCTCCCCTGATTATTTTTAGAAATTTTGTCAAACCCAAGCCCATACGAACCATGGGGAACAAATTTACTATTTTTATTTAATCCATTATATGGATTTTATTAATGAATAGCTAGGGGATTTTCCCTGAATTTTCGAACCTAGGCCTTTTCTCAAATGAGGGGCCACACCTTAAGGTATCTGTCGATGACACCAGACGTTTTAGGTGCCTCCTGAACAGATCCCAGGAGACCTGAAACACAGGCAAACCAAGCAGCGTAGAGTTTCTCATGAGTCCATGTATGCCTGGATTGATACGTTCCCAAAGAAGAAACTCTGGAGCCATCTGCTCCGCCGAAAAGCCAAATGGGGCCTGGGAAAATACGGAAACGCGGGGGTCTCTCGTCTGAGGGAGCAAACCTCCATCCACAATCGCCGTGAATGTATAGGTTTTGGCCATTTGGAGGGCGGCCTCCGTTCCCAGAAGTGCTCATGTTCCGGATTTTTATTGGCTTATATTCTTATGGAATACAGCTATTTTTTTAGAATTCTTTCGCCAGAATCCCCTTGAATCAATTTAAAAAGATATAAAATGCCCAAACAAAGGGGGACCCCCCCCTTTTTTTTGGCACATTTTCAGGCTGTCTCTGCAGTCAGTTCCAGGGGAGACCTTGAAAAAAATGGTCTATAAGACGATTTTGACTCTGGACATCAATTCTCAGAGACAAAGAATTTTGTTTATAAAAACCAAACAAAACGTACACTTTTCCTAGAGTAGAGTTGGAATAAGCTGAAGCGCATCTATAAATTAATTCATCATCTTTAGTAGATTGCTTGACGGAGAGATGGCGTACATACGGATTCACTGTCTTTTTGACATCTTTTAAGCCCGCAATGGAAAACGTTCCGATATGTTCTTTGACTTGATCGTAAGCTGATGGGGACGATTGCGCCATAGGATAACCATTATCAATATGCACATTTTGATACTGCTGCATCCTGACAGGTTGACCATTATTTGCTGCCATGGTATGTGGGCCCATGTGATAAGTTCGCTGGCCTGAGACCTTTAGGAACTCGTGATTACGTTGGTCATGGTCTTTGACATTATGTAAGATTTCATGAAGGGCCGTCTCTCGTGGGTTTTGACGCGGATCCATCTGGATAAAGCCAATCTGAGTCACGAATTTTCCCTCATTATCCAGAGCGTTGAGTATAGCGGAAGCACATGATTCAGTCATTCGCGGGTCACTGCGAACCCGACGACATAGAACCCCTTCGACAACATCATGACGGAAAAAAAGACCTTGATAGGTTTCTAATGCGTCTACAGTATCGTACCAAAGTTTATGCATGTCACCAAAGTCCTTACGCAAACGTTCTTCAGTAAAAGGGTAATCATCACTCTCTTGCCAGTATTGAATGAATCTCTTTCCAGGCTTCACAATCACCTGAAATTGTCTAGAGAGATATCTGTTTCTGCAGCTCACACGGTATTCATTAGTTTGACATTTCATGACTTTCGTACAATTAACCTGATGGCGATCATACTCACCAGTACTGGATATGATTTGGGATTCGCAACCTGCAAGAGGTTCAACAAAGACTTCGCAGCTTGATCCTTGTATGGGCCAGCACTGCTTCTGTGGTTGATTCGCACAGTTTTTTTGAGTTCTCATATCCACAATCATGCCACTTGCGAGAACGGTTGGACTCGAAGAATCACACTGATTGGGATCGGGCTGGACTGGAGGAGGATTAACTGGAGGAGGCTGGACTGGAGGAGGATTAACTGGAGGAGGATTAACTGGAGGAGGCTGGACTGGAGGAGGATTAACTGGAGGATTAACTTGAGGATTAGCTCCATGCTCCACAATCACATCAAATTTTCTGCTGTCATTGTCACAAGCAACGCTATAGATATCATACTCATTATTATCGTACGTTATTTTGAATTGGCAATTTGTCAAAGATTCAGCGAAGACTTGGCATGTGAAAGGGTCTATGGCTATGGTCCAGCACTGCCTATCTGGGTGAGTGGCACATTTTTTGCTCTCTCTTATATCCAGAAGCATCCCACTTGTGATAACGGTTGGACTCGAAGAATCACACTGATTGGGATCGGGCTGGACTGGAGGCTGGACTGTAGGAGGATTAACTGGAGGAGGCTGGACTGGAGGAACTGTAGGCTTGGCTGTAGGCTGGACTGGAGGCTTGGCTGGAGGAACTGTAGGCTTGGCTGTAGGCTTGGCTGTAGGCTTGGCTGAAGGCGGAGGATCTGGAGGAACTGGAGGCCCTGGAGTTACTGCAATGCAAGGTCTAAAGGATTCCTCTGTGTCGCAGTAGCCACGAACAGTAAGGTTAGGATCATTTAGAGGGTAATGTATGTATGAATTTGCAGGAGCGCATTCTATATTTCTATTCTTACTTATCTTCATTCCAGGCGGACACTGATTAGAGAGGAAAGTCTTCTCTTGAACTGTGTGAGGATCTCTACCGGGCGCAAGTTTTAAAAAATACGCGTAACCGTCTTTTCCACAAGTATAAAAGGTCTCACAGTCTTTATCATAAATAAGAGATCCTGACATTCTATCTGAACATTGTCCTACAACCCCCGTAGAATGGAAGCCATCAGGGGCTGACACATGTGTGATATCTCCAGGCTTTGAGCAGGTATAGAAAGCCCGATCTAAAGGCAAGGTTTTACGCGACATCTTCTCACTCCCAAGAGCAGCTTGAATCCAAAGCTCACCCTGCTGCATCCCATGATCCCTACACAACAAACCGTCTGCGGGATTATTAAAACAATTCGAACCCTCCACGTACATTCCCTCACAAAGGCCGTTATGCGTATACATAAGATCGAACGAAGGACATCTTTTAGGGCCCGCACTCTGAATTTCGTTCCCAGGGAAGGCTCCACCCCACCAAGCAGCAACCATACCGATGCCTCCTAATAAAGTAGCTAATAAACTGCCGTAAGTTTTCTTTTTGCGTTTTATGTGGGCTAAGAATCCTGAATCCTTAGAACGGCTTCTCTGCTGCATGTCCCGTTGCCCCTCCAAATCGTGCTTTGCCCGCCTTTCCGCCTCCCGCTTTTGCGCTTCTGCTATAGGCAATAATTGATCCTCTTTTGTTTTCTTCAGCGGATTTGACGTCGAATACTGCGCCCGATTTGAACTCGAAGACGAAAGAATGTTTTGATAATCATCATCATCAGAACTATTACTCCGGGCTGCATCCACTGAGAAGGTGCTTGACAAATAGAGTGGGATAGAAAGAACACAAAGAGTTTTTTGAAAATTAATTTTGAATTCAATCATATAGAACCTATAAAAAGTTATTTTTATTACATATTTTTATTAAATTTTTTATTTAAATTTTATTTAAATTAATAGGCAATATATTGTATTCTTCAATAAAATCAATTCATTTATTTGTTTTTTATGCCAAATTCCCCCAGGTTAACCTAAGTTAATCTCCGCGATTGTCGGGAAGGTGTCATTGATTCTGTCGATGAGGGAAGGGGCAAGGCGCTTCCAGGTGTCCTGGCAAAATCCTCGGATTGCCTGAATGAATTCGTCTTTCAATCTGAAATAGACATTGTTTAGGGCCTGTTCGTTCATGACCATCCAAGCCTGCGCGATGGAGTTGAGATTGGGACTGTAGGGCGGCAGATCATGCAGGATCATCCCAAGGCCCTTCGCCTTTTCTCGAACCTCCTCTGTCTTGTGATAGCCATCCCCATCGAGAATCTGGTGGATGGGAGGCGCCTTGGGATAACGGGCCCGGACCGCCTCCAGATGCTGGCGGATGGCCTCGAATTCCCTTGTGATCATGTCAAGGCGGTTCAAATTCAAGGAGACTAGGCCTCGTGAACAAAAAATAAAAATTATTTAAATGCTGGACAAATAAAACGGTAACATTCTTTTTTCCGTCGAAAGAAACAGGATTTGATCGCCATGGAAGATTTTATCAGAAGTTTGCCCTGGGATCAGGTTTATTTATTTTTGCAAGCCCAGAAAAGGCTCCACACAGAAGATGAAAGACAGGTTCGTCGGTTTTTTGAGGGCGTTTGCCTTGTGCTCAGAAGTGGGATGCAGTGGCGCTTTTTGCCTCCTGCCTCCTGCCTATGGCTCTTGGCGCACCGTTCATCGAAGATTTTTAAGATGGAAACGGCAAGGGATTGGGGACTGTTGGCTGCACTATGCTTTGAGTGGGCAAGCTGATTGAACGGAAATCATGATCGATTCCACCATTGTCCGGGCCCACGCCTGTGGGGCGGGTGACAAAAGAGATAGTGGTGCATCGCAAGATTGAGGTCTCAGTAAAGGGGGATTTACAACAAAAGTTCACAGGGTTTGTGAGGGGTTGGGGGTACACTCAAATTTACGTTGACCCCAGGACAACACAACGATATGACCCAAGCCTCCGAACTTGTCGCTTCGACGCAGAGAGCTTTTGTTATTGCTGACAAGGCTTATGATCGCCAAGAGCTCATCGCTCAAATCGTGGCTCAGGGCTGTGTCGCTGTCATTCCACCCCGAAAAAACCGGAAAAGGCCCAGAGAATACGACAAGGATGTCTACAAGGAACGGCACCTCATCGAAAGCTTCTTCGGAAAACGCAAACACTTCAGGCGGGTTTTCGCGCGTTTCGACAAAACAAAAGACGCCTATGCAGCCTTCATTGCCATCGCCTCAACCATCATTTGGCTCAGATGATTGTTGTTCACGGGACCTAGTATCCTTCGCGCTCAACCCGCTTCCGAACAAGCTTACGTAAGCGACGAAGAGATTCCGCCTTTTCGCGAACACGGCGATCAGAAGGTTTTTCATAATGACGCATCAGCTTCATTTTGCGGAAAAAACCATCTCTCTGCATCATTTTTTTCAGAACCCGCATAGCGCGCTCAACATCATTCTCACGAACCACAACTTGCACGGACTTCATTTCCTCCTTGAAGGTCTGCCAAATCACCAGGGGAAAATTCCCCAAGAAAACCACTTCTTCATTTATACCACAGTCTGAAAGAGAAAAACAAGTTCTCTCCTTGTTAAATTTGAGGCACCCCCAAAAAGGCTTGGGGAAACAATTTTCTGGGTCTCCGAGAGTCCTCGAAAACTCTTTTGAATCCGGGACAATCAATTGAGAAATTGTTATGAGTCCGTTCAAAACATGCTGATACGTCGAAGATATGACCTCTGCGCACCCAAAATTTGCTTCTGCCTTGGGAAGGCATTCAAGCGGCGCCTGGGAATTATCTCATGATCGGGAGGGCCACTCCCTATTGAGCGGGGCAATCACTCAAAAATACAAAACAATCTCAAAAATTCTGTTGTTGAATTTAATTTTTTATGTCAAGAGTTTCTTGATTAATCCCAACTCAACATTAAAATGTCGTGTTGGATTGGAAGCCTTACGCTCCATTTTGAATTTCTTTCTGCGCAACAACAGGAGTCCATTTCTGTTTTTGCCTGTGTACTCTTAAACCAAACTGGCTTAAGGAGCCGTCTCTCGGGCCAGTTTTAAAGCATTATTCAGGTCGATGCTTGTATCGATCTGAGGTTAACTCATTGGAGAATTCCCATTGAATCGTGTTGTGTTTTTAAATGGGCCAGGATCTTGTGGCAAAACGTCTGTCGCAAAAGCCATGCAACACCTCAGCGAGACTCTCTGGCTTCGCCTAGGGGTGGACGCAATCTTTGAAATGATCCCAAAGCAATATCTCAGCGCAGGGGCTAAGGCGAAAGAAGGATTAGCCTTCATCCCAGAAATCAATGCAAGAGGCCAAAGTCTGCGTTGTGAAAGTGGGATGCTCGGGAATCAAATTTTTTACGCACTCCCTGCAGTGATAAGAGGCTTTCTTGATTCAGGGAACGATTTAATTTTAGATGAAGTGGTCCTGAGTGATGGCATGCTCAAAGCCTACGTTGAGGGACTTAAACATTACACAGTTTATTTTGTCGGGATTTTCTGCGCGTGGGAAAATCTTCAAGAACGGGAAACTTTAAGAAAAAATCGACCTATTGGCCTTGCAAATAGCCAGATGGACCTGGCCCACAGCGGAACCCGAAAGTATGATCTCACCCTTGATAGCACCCACCGTTCCCCCTTTCAATTAGCCCAGGAGATCATGGACTTCATCAAAAACAATCCGAATCCTCGCGGATTCAAGGAAATGGAAAAAATTTTCGAAATCCAGCACTAGATTCTGTTTGTGGATGCTTTTTCAAGATTTAAAGATTGTGTTGACGGAAATACCCCCTATTTCCTAGAAAAAATCTGCCCAAAATCGCAAACACAGACCAGAAGCGTTCAAGATCAATTTCGTACAAGGAACCTAGGCCAGACGGATGGGACGTCACCTATCCCACCAAGATGAGCTCAATAGGGCCCTAACCCCATCAACCATCACTGTTTTTTGAGGGGTTTTTCTCCCCCTGCTTGAGTGCCTCCTAAAAGGCGATAGGTTTCTGAATACCAAGAGCTTTCTGGATAGCTATGGCCCAAAACAGACCCAGCACGTTTCGCCTCGTCTCGAAGACCCAAGGCTAAGCTACATTCAACCAAGCGGTGAAGCGCTTCCGGAATTTGGACAGACCTTGGGTGTAACCGGACCACACTTTGGAATCTTAAAAAGGCCGCGAGGTAGTTCTGTTGTTTTTCATAAAAGCGCCCAATGGACATGGCATGACCCGCAAGATGTCCAGCAACATAATCCCGCTTAAACTGGGCGTCTCGCTTATATTTTGAATCCGGGAAGCGATTCAGAAGCTCCTCAAGGGCAGAGAGGGCCATTTCTGCAACTTTGGGGTCCTTAGCGACACCAGGAATATCATCATAATAGCACAAAGCCCTCAGGTAATAGGCATAAGAAACCTGCTCGTGATAGGGGTGCAGGAGAATAAAATTATCAAGAACCCCAATGGCACGATCAAACCTTTGATCTTTATACAGAGCATAGGCTGCCATTAATTGGGCCTTCGCAGCCCAAGGGGAATAAGGATGTTGACGTTCCAACTCAAGAAATTCATCCGCGGAATCTTCATATTTTTTCTCTTGGAGCATGGTAAACGCTGTCCCATACAGAGAATCAACCGGACGTTCAATCTGGGGTTTATCCTTGTCTGTCTCGCATGCGGACAGTAAAACCACCGCAGCCCATAACCCCATGACTCGAAATAGATCTCTCATGCAACGTCTCCCAATCCTCTTTCTAGAACGATGCGCAAGCCAGGGCTGTCTGTCAAGATTCCCCTGCATAATTGATTCTTTTATAGCACTCTGTGCCCCCCATAAAAAGACTTTTGAGGGATTCCACAATGAACCCAATTCGGTTAAAATTCTAGAGATTTTGCCTGACGTTTCTGAAGGAGAACAGAGTATTGAGTCGCAGGATATACAAGACATGCTGCACATAAAGTTTACCTAAAACAAGGGTTCGAGTTTAATTGCCATCACCTGGCACTAAAACTTACATAGCCATCACTAATTTTAAAATAAGCATTAACCCCAATCTCATTTAAAAAATCTGCATCATGCGATATGACAATCATAGCGCCGGGATAATTTTTTAAAACCTCAATCACATGTCCTCTGGTTTCAAGATCAAGGTTATTCGTGATTTCATCAAGGATCAGTAATTTTGGTGTGCGGGCTGCGATTTGTGCCAGGCTGAGCCTTGCCTTTTCACCGCCTGATAGCTGAGCAACCAGACTGTTGACCTCTTCATTTTTACGAAATAGAAAATCGTTCAAATGACGCCGCACTTCAATATGAGTCCAGGTTGGCACTAGCTCAGCAATTGTTTCCAATACTGTCTTTTCAGCAGACAAGGTACCGTAATGCTGATCCAAATACCCAATATCGCTGAGCTTGAGTGCATGCCAGTTGCCAGATTTTATAACACAGGCATCATCCAAGATCGCCTTAATCAGCGTTGACTTGCCGCTGGCATTATCACCTTGTATAGCGATACGATCTCTTGAGCTTATCGATAGACTGATTTTTTGAAGCAGAGGCTCTTGTTCCGCATACCCAATGCTCCCATCACTGATGGATACAATTGTTCGGTCACCAACGCTTGCACTACTTAATGAAAATTTAGGCATAATAATTTCAGGCAAGCGCAAATTTGAAAGTCGATCAGTTAAATCCTGCTTTTTATGATCGATGGCAGATTTTTTACGGCCAGAGGTTTCTTCAGCTCTACCAGCTTTGGCATTACTTACGACAGTTGGCCATTTTCTTTGATGAATGCTTTTTTCACCCTTGGCTTTGCTTTTAGCTGCGCGTTTTTGCTCTTTCATTAAATCGTGATGCATGTCTTTCTTTTGTCGATCGAGACGTGCTAATTCTTGCTCTATAGAAGCTCTGCGCCCGCGTAATTCACGAATGTAATCATCGTAGTTGCCGGAAAACACATGGATCTTGCCGTTATCGATATGCCATAAAGTATCAATACAATTTCTGAGCAACTCAGTATCATGGGAAACAACGATGAGAGTGCCAGGGTATGATTGCAACATCCGCATTAGGCTTTTACGATTATGTCTGTCTAAATGATTGGTGGGCTCATCGAGCAGCAAAACATTGGGTTCAAGGCTCAATGCCTGTGTAACTGTCGCATTCAAACGCTGCCCACCGCTTAGCGAATCATTATCTTCAATAATCTGTGGCACAAACCCAAAGACTACATCGTCAGTGCGCCCAATATCACCACTTGTAGGTTCCACCATACCATGCAATATTTTGAGCAACGTCGTTTTTCCACACCCGTTACGACCAATAATGGCAATACGGCTCCCATAGGGGATTTGCACACTAAAATCGTCAAAGCAGGTTTTATGTGGGAAGGACAGCTGAAGATTTTTGATCTGAATCGGTTTATGTATCATAAGGCATCTCTTTAAAGTATTTTAAGGGCGGTAACACTATAAGACGTAGCCCGCTGGCTGTGTCTTATGCCCTCTGATAGGGCGACTTTAAGAGATAATTTTCATGATACGGATAAAACCTCAAATTGATTTTTCTGACATACTATGCTCACATAGTACCCTATTTTGGCAAATAATTCAATTTCAATATTTTTGACATGCTTCCAACTTATCTAGCAAGTCCATATAGTCCTGCAACGCATGGATCAGGGGGCTTTGTTCTGGTAATTCAGCGACTGACTGCTCGATCTTACGCCATTCTTCTTGGGTGTAATGAGGATAAGCATTAGCCCCATCGCCCAAATCTAAGCATTTTGAGGAAATACCTCTGAAAAAGTAGTCTTCAGCTTGGCGGTATAATTTTATTAATGGAGAGTTCATATGCCACTCCTGTCTTGTGATTCAAACGCGTAAATAATCCAGTCCTCTCCTTTAATGGTTGCCTCAGTTTTAGCAGGGGTTACTGAAGCGAACTTTTTAATTGTCTGCAACCAAAATGAACAGGCTATGTGATTGCCCACTAATACTCTGACTTGCCACGGCCCTTTAAATTGCTCCCATATCTTAATAGCGGCCGCAGTACCAACCCCATGTCGCTTGTATTTTTTCATGACAAAAAATTCAGAAATATCCCAAACCGTCATATCATCCGAAATAGGGGATCCCTGTTGTACCAAAATAAACCCGGCTATTTTTTTGTCAACGTAAATCAAATAGGGAAAGCGAGTTGGCTCTGTCCAATACAAAGGCAGGCGCTCATATCCATAAAAGCCATCATCACCAATATCAAAGTCACAAAACTCTGTGAAGTCGTAGGCGTATAATTCTAATAGATTAGCCAGCACGGGCTTCTGTTCTATGGTGGCTTTAACTACTTGTACTTGCATGCTGTATCCTCATTCTTATAGCCCTCACAGAACCTGAAACGAACCCATTATTTAATCAAATAACTCACTGATTAACCTAAAGATTCCCTAGTATAATTTTACCATATTAAGTGCATTTCAGCAGAAAAATCTCGCTCTGTGGGTACATGCGCCTATTCTCCGCCCCAATAACGAACCTCAAGACCCGTTTTTGAAAAACCCAGTAAAATCAAGGGTTCTGGACATGCGTACCTTGACGGCCGACGTTCGCATGTAATGGAGAAACGGAGAATAAAAAGGGAGATTTTGGGGTAAAATCGGTGATTTTGCGATTCTCTAAGTACGCATGTGTCACGCAGCTAAAAGGCACTAAAGCTTATGAATACTGGGGTTCAGATGGGTGTTTGATAATTTAGAAATTCACGCCCAAAAAGTTCGAGCGCTATAAACTGGCGGAGAGAGAGGGATTCGAACCCTCGATACGGTTTGACCCGTATAACGGTTTAGCAAACCGTCGCCTTCAGCCACTCGGCCACCCCTCCATGTCCTTGCTCCAGAGAGCTGAGGATTATTCAAGCTATGCCTTCACCGCAACAATGAGAGCGTAGCTGAATTTGAGAATCCACACTGAAGCCCTGAAATGAGCTTAAACAGGTGGTGGGCGTAACAGGATTTGAACCTGTGACCCCTACGATGTCAACGTAGTGCTCTACCGCTGAGCTATACGCCCTTTTCTCACCTTTTTGATTACCTGGTCTCCCCTCAAAAGGCAAGACCAAAGGGAGCAAAAAATTCAAAAAGCTTGGGTTTTTTGTAGAAATTTAAATTGCGTACACAAACCCTAATCATCCGAAACAAAATCTTTATAAATAGATGCACTCGTACGTACGCCAATGTCGTCAAAATGAGAAACGAGCCATTTTGTCGCGCAAACGCGCCCTTGATGAAAAAGAAAATTCAAAAAATCCCAGCTTCCATTCAGGGCACTTGACATTTCAAGGCTGCCAAATAGAGCTTCGTCTCTGATTAAATGCATAAACAGTCTTTTGACTTTTTGGGAGTCTAGAAGCCCTTTGTCAATCAGGCGTGTGATCAGATCAATGCTGCGCATTTCTCTCATCAGACATGCGTTGTAAGTAATTTCGGCATGGCGGTCGTGAATTTGAATGGCTGTCATGGGAAGTGTGTGTCGTCGCATCACACGAATTTGGACAACCATGATATCGGACGTATCACAGGAGTCAATGAGGGGGTAGATTGCTGGATTCCCAACAAACCCACCGTCCCAATAATAGTCGTCACCGATACGGACGGCTTGAAACAGATTGGGGAGGCAGGCTGAGGCTAAGACAGTATCAACGGACAAATCTTTTGTGTTAAACAGGCGAAGTTTTCCCGTAGACACATGGGTGGCACATAAAAAAAGTTTAATTCCCTTAAAGGCGTTGAGAGCCTCAAAATCAAAAAAATCTTCAACAAATCCTCGAAAGGGGTTAATGTTGAGGGGGTTGATTTCATAGGGTGAAAGAAGACTCTGCAGCATATGAAGACTGAGATATCCAGGAGAGTGATCCAAATTGTAGTGTCCAACAGATCCCTCAAATGGGAGAGGTTTCAGAGGACTGCCAATTGCAAGCTCCGACACACGTTTCCAGAGTCTTTTCAGCTCTGCACGCGCGCCTTCTCTCCCGCCTTTGATCATTCCTTGACAGAGAGCGACAGCATTCAAGCCGCCAGCGCTTGTTCCGCTAATCCCTTCAATATCAATGCGTCCATCCTCGAGAATTCGGTCAAGGATGCCCCAGGTAAAAGCCCCGTGGGATCCCCCTCCTTGAAGGGCGAGTGCCACTTTTTTCTTCTGAGCTTTGGATTGTGATTCCTCTGAGTTGGAAGACTTCTGCGCCATAAGCTTATGTGTCTTTCAGTAATATTGCATCACTTAACCTAAAGGTTTCTGGTAAAATTTTTGGAAAGAATTTGAGAGTCAATTTTGCCTTTTGGTGTGTTCAGTTGAATCGTTTTGAAATTGTTCTCAGGAGCTGGCGGTGAAACGTTTTATTTTTGCCAAAATCATTGACTTTAAAAATTATTTTTGCCATAAAAAGTTACTACTTTTGTCTAAAAAAATACATCAGGGGGTTTTCCGGTGAACATAAGGCGTTGTGCGCACTCAACTTGGTCTTGGGTGTGCATTTTTTTGAGTCTTAATGGATTGCAAAGTCTCACATCAGCTCTCTTGGGTCTTGTTGTTTCCTTACACCTGTACCAAGAGTTCCAGTCTCCTGCCTTCATGGCCAATGCCTTGTTTTGTTTTATGGCACCTAAGATTTATCTGAGCTTTGGTGCGGGGGTGGTCGTAGACCGTCTTGGGGCACGTTTGATCTTAAGGATCGCTCTCTTTGGCATTTTGGGAGTGTCAGTCATTGCCTTCTTCTTCATCGGGGGAAGAAAAGGAATTCCTTCAGCAGATTTTGTTTATTGTTTGAACGGTGTTTTAGGGGCGTTGGCTGCGTTTTATGACAGCGCACTTATGGTTTTCGTGCCCCTGTTTGTCTCAGAAGATCGTTACACGCGTGTCTACAGCTGGATGGAATTCTTTAGCAATAGTTCTCTTCTTTTAGCGCCTGTTCTGGGACCTGTGGTGTTTATGATTGTGCCTTTGGGAAATCTTTTTTGTCTCCAGGGATTCTCCGCATTGCTCATTTTGTTTTGGGTCTCTTCTATGGGGGGGCTCACCTCCACCAGTTTTCCTAAAAATCGTAAAATTCTGCCGTCTTTGGAGCTTTTTCCTTGGATCTGGAAGCACCCAGTTTTAGGAAGTCTTCTCAGGTATTTTTGCCTCAACAATCTTCTCAATGGGCTGGGGGCTGGTCTGATCACAGCTTACGTCCTTGAGCGGACAGGCGGGGACGTTCGGTCTGTGTCTGCCTTAGGAGTTGGTGCCGCAGTGGCAACGTTTCTGGGGAGCTCTTTAAATTTTCTTATTTCCAGATGGCAGCCTTTATGGCTGATTTTCTGGTCCGGACTTGGAGCTGCAGTGTGCGGCCGAGTGTTCTTCGGGGCTTCAACATCTCTGTGGTTGTTGATTCTTTGGGCAAGTCTGCGGGTGGGCGTTGTTCCTATGATGAATACGGCAAACCAGGTGCTTTGGACTGAAAAAACTGAGACAGACAGCCGAGGTCGTGTTTTTGGGGTGCGTCGGTTGGTGGCTCAAGGATTTTATCCGGTTGCGATTCTTTTGGGCGGTGGGCTATACAGCGGTCTTCAGGAGATTTTTTCCTATCAATTGGGTCCATTTTTCATCTTGCTGGGGGGGTGCGAGAGTCTTTTAAGTCTTTGGTTTCTCAGCAAAGTTTTCTCCTTGCGGGAGGCCTCTAACTCACAAAAGGGTTCAAAGTAAAACTCACAGAAGGGTTCAAAGTAAATTTCCTCCACAGACCCTAACCAACGGCTGTTTCAACAGGAGAGCCATAATGTTTAAGCCAGCGGGTATCGTTTTCAAAAAAACGCCTCAGATCAGGAATGCCATCCTTGAGCATGGTCAGGCGTTCAATGCCCATTCCAAAGGCAAACCCTTGGTGTTGTTCTGGGTTGAGTCTGCAGTTTTGGAGAACTTGCGGGTGCACCATGCCACAGCCCCCAATTTCAAGCCAATCGTTTCCTTCTCCAATTTTCAGGGTGCTTGAGCTGAGGTCGCAACGCATATCAATTTCAGCGGAAGGTTCTGTGAAGGGAAAAAAACTGGGGCGAAAGCGGAGCTCAACAGGTTTTCCAAAAAAGAGGCGAAAAAAAGTTTCAAGGCATCCTTTTAAATGCCCCATATGAACCTCTTGATCGACGACCAGCCCTTCAATTTGGTGAAACATGGGGGTGTGGGTTTGGTCATGGTCTGATCGGAACACCCGCCCCAGGGCGATGATTCGCAGGGGAGGCTTTTCAGACAGGAGGGTCCGAATTTGAACGGGGGAGGTATGGGTCCGCAAAAGCAAGCGACGCCCATCGTCTTCTGCAGGGAAATAGAAGGTATCTTGGGCGGCGCGCGCAGGATGATGGGGGGGGAGGTTGAGGGCGGTAAAATTGTGAAAATCGTCCTCAATGTCAGGGCCTTCACGGCTTGTAAAACCCATGCTGGAAAAAATGTCCAGAAGCTGTTGGGCTACAACACTGAGAGGGTGCATCCGACCAGTCCCAGACCCTAAGGGTTCTAAAGGTAAGGTCATGTCTAGGGTTTCTGAGGCGAGACGCTGTTCTAGAGCAGATGCCAACAGGGATTTCCGCGTTTGTTCAAAGGCCTCTGAAAGTGTTTCTTTCAACTGGTTTAACACCTCACCTTGGGTTTTTCGGGCTTCAGGCGACAGGGTTCCTAGCGCTCTCATTTGGAGGCTTAAAGTTCCTTTTTTCCCGAGAAGGGAGGCCTTTAAGGTGTCTAAGTCTTCAAGTGTTGAGGCGTTGTGAATGTCTCTTAAAAGGGCGGATACATCCATGTCTGATGCTTTCTCCAGTGGATCATGATATCATTGCGGTTTTGTTTAGGAAATTTATTTTCCTCTATAAGTTCTGGATTAAAACAGAGGTTCGCCGTTCCGTCGATGGAAAGTTTAAAAAGTCTGGGTATGACTGTAATCAAAGATGTGCCAAGGTGAGGCGCGACGTTTTAATGTCGCTTTGGAGTTATAAGGGGGTTTCCTTTATTCCTTAAAACGCGTATAGACAAAAAAGGAAATCTTGTTTTTAAAATTGTTTGAAAGAGCCATGACACTTCAGCGAACACTTTCGATTGTTAAACCCGACGCAACCAATCGCAATTTGACGGGTGCAATTAACGCCCGTATTGAGCAAACAGGTTTGCGAATCATTGCCCAGAAACGTATTCGGATCACAAAAGCTCAGGCAGAGAGCTTTTATGAAGTCCATCGGGGGCGCTCTTTTTTTGAAGATCTCTGCATCTCTATGAGCTCTGGCCCCATTGTGGTTCAGGTGCTTGAAGGCGAAAATGCCGTTCTTAAAAATCGTGAATTGATGGGGGCGACGAATCCTATGAACGCGGATGAGGGAACTCTCCGGCGTGATTTTGGTGAATCCATCGAAGCGAATTCTGTACACGGATCAGACAGTCTTGAATCCGCTGTTGCTGAAATTCCCTTCTTTTTTAATCAAATGGAAATTTTCCCCTGATTTTTTCTGCGGCGAATCGTTTGTCTTTGAAGGTTTGTTTGCAATTGATTTTTTAAATTTCACCTGCGGACCCTCTGGAGATAATGTTCCTGTAGAGCCCTCTTAGAAGAGTCTCTGGGGGGGGGTAAGCGGATCGATGGTAAGCGTATGGAATCTTATATCAGCCCAGTTGTCTTGCAGTATGGTCGCTTGATCCAGTCCGTCTGTCCTGACGGCCTCAGGCCTCAAGTCCGTGAAGATTTTTTATGTCTTCGTCAGTTGATCGAATCAGATGCTTTGGGTTGGGGTCTCCTCACGGGAGGGGGTTTTACTGCTCCTGTCCAAAAGCGTGCGATGGCGCAAATCATGGCATCCCATGGATTTCATTCTTTGAGTGAGCGCTTTATCCAGCTTTTGGTGGATCGTCGGCGCTTGAAATATTTACCTCAAGTGATCAATCTTTTTGACAAAAACTATCTTCGAGGGGATCGTGAGCCTGTCTATCTCCAGCTCGCAAAACCTTTGGAAGAGGAACAAAAAGATCATATTCAATCCGTTTTAAACGCCCAGTCCCCTGCGGGAGTTTACCTAGATATCAAGGTAAAGCCTGAGCTTCTGGGGGGAAGCATTTTGTTTTGGGGGGGCCGTATGATTGATGGATCGGTCGCCCATGTTCTCAATCGTCTCCACCCATAGGATTGCTACAGATGCCCCTTCGTCCGAATGAAATCCTCTCTCTCTTGCAAAGCGAAATTACCCAATTGGATGATACACCTGAGGTGGCAGAAATTGGACGCGTCATCACTGTGAGCGATGGAATTGCTAAAGTTTGGGGGTTGCGTCATGTCCAGGCTGGAGAAATGGTCCAGTTTAGAGATGATATTTTAGGGATGGCCCTGAACCTTCAATCGGACACTGTAGGTGTGGTGATTTTTGGGGATGCGTGCTCTGTCAAGGAAGGGGACATTGTCAAGCGCACAGGGACCATCATGGAGTGCCCTGTCGGAATGGGTTTGTTGGGGCGCGTGACAGATGGCCTTGGGAATCCCATTGATGGGCTGGGGGCCCTTGAGAATACCCACAAGGCGCCCGTTGAGCGGAAAGCTCCGGGCATTATTGAGCGACAGTCTGTTTCAGAGCCCATGCAAACAGGTATTAAGGCCATTGACGCTTTAGTGCCCATCGGTCGTGGGCAGCGAGAGCTGATTATTGGAGATCGTCAAACAGGAAAGACGGCGATTGCCCTGGACGCCATCTTGAATCAAAAGGCCGCCCATCTTGAGGGGTTGGATTCAGAAAAGCTTTATTGCATTTATGTTTCTATTGGGCAAAAAAGATCAACGGTTGCCCAAATCACCAAAACGTTGGCAGACTTTGGAGCGATGGCTTACACGATTGTAGTGGCGGCTACGGCTTCGGATCCGGCGCCTCTTCAGTTCTTGGCTCCCTATGTTGGAGCTGCGATGGGTGAGTATTTCCGAGATAACGGGATGCATGCGTTGATCGTCTATGATGACTTGTCGAAACATGCGGTCGCTTATAGACAGATGTCTTTGCTGCTGCGTCGTCCGCCAGGGAGGGAAGCGTATCCTGGAGATGTGTTTTATTTGCACTCTCGTCTGTTAGAGCGGGCCGCCAAGATGAGTGCTGTCTTAGGGGGTGGATCGCTGACAGCCTTACCCATTATTGAGACCCAGGCGGGAGATGTCTCTGCCTATATTCCAACGAATGTGATTTCCATCACAGATGGCCAAATCTTTTTGGAGTCAGATTTGTTTTACAAGGGGGTGCGGCCGGCGATCAACGTGGGACTTTCCGTAAGCCGGGTGGGATCTGCGGCCCAAACCAAAGCCACGCGTCAAGTGGCCGGCAAAATTAAGCTAGAGCTGGCTCAGTATCAAGAGGTGGCGGCATTTGCGCAGTTTTCTTCAGATCTCGATCCCGCGTCTATGCAGCTTCTCCAGAGGGGCAATCGCTTGACAGCTCTCTTTAAGCAGCCCCAGTACAGTCCCTTTGGACCAGAGGAAGAGGTTGTGGTTTTGTTTGCGGGAACCCGGGGATATTTAGACGGCATCTCGGAAGATGGGGTGCCCCGGTTTCAGGAGGAGCTTTTGATTCAAATGAAGGCGCAGAAACCTGAAATTTTGGAAGACATTCGTCTCTCAAAGGTTCTGAAGCCGGAAACGGAAAAAGACCTCACCCAGTTTTTGGATGAGTTTTGTAAGGTGTTTGTTTAAGCCATGGCGACCCTCAGAGATCTCCGCCAACGCAAACAAAGTGTTCTGACGTCTAAAAAAATGACGTCAGCCATGAAGATGGTGGCTGCCGCTAAAATGCGCCAGTTCCAAAAGAGATTTGAGTTGGCCTCTTCCCACTTGGAGAGTATCGAGCAAGCTCTTGCTGTCACTGCGAACACAATGGATCCGGCCTCTTGGCCGTCTGTGACGCGCCCCCGGAAAGCCTCTCCTTCTGATGTTCTTTGGATCGTTGTGGGGGCGGATCGTGGGTTTTGCGGGAGCTTCAACACGCAAATCCTTAGGGCTTTTGATGCGGCTCAAGACGATGAGACCCAGGCCATGGTGATGACCATCGGGGATAAAATGGGGCCTTTGTTTGAAAAAACTGATCTCCAGGTGGTGAGTAAGCAGTCCATGGAAAACAAGCCAGCCTTTTCGAAGGCTCAGGATATTCTTGCGGTTGCGACAACCCTTTTTCAGGCAGGACAAGTGCAGGAAGTGGTGATCCTCAGCACACGCTTTAAAAATGTGATGCGTCAAGATGTTGTGGCCCAAACCCTGTTTCCGTTTCCTTTGGAGACGATTGCAGCTCCTCTAAAACATCAAAGGCAGCCGCTGGTGTATTGTGAACCGACCCCGACGCTTCTGTGCGAATCTTTGACACGTTTTGCGATGGAGGCGACGGTGATGAAGGCCCTGCTTGAAAGCTGTTTGAGTGAGCAAGGCTCCCGTATGACGGCGATGGATAGCGCAACCCGCAATAGCGAGGATATCCTGGCGAAGCTAGATCTCACCTACAATCGTAAACGCCAAAGCCTTATTACCAATGAACTGATTGAAGTTATTTCAGGAGCAAATCTATGACATCTTTGCAAACCCATCGTGGTTCTGTGACCCAGGTTTTAGGGCCCGTCGTGGATGTACAGTTTGAGGGACATGTCCCCCCCCTCATGGGGGCGCTCCATTTATACCGGGAAGACGGCACTTTTATGGTACTTGAGGTGGCTCAGCATTTAGGGGAAGACGTCGTGCGTGCGATCGCGATGGATTCAACTGATGGCTTGAAGCGTGGCCTTTGTGTGGAAGACACAGGACGCTGCATTGAAGTGCCTGTGGGGCCTGAGACCTTGGGCAGAATTATGAATGTCATCGGGGAGCCTATTGATGGCAGAGGCCCGATCCACTCCACCCATCGCTGGTCGATTCATAGAGATGCCCCGCCATTTACAGATCAAGCCACTGAAACGGAAATGCTTGTCACCGGTATTAAGGTGATTGACCTTCTGGCGCCTTATCCGAAAGGAGGAAAGATCGGTCTCTTTGGGGGTGCAGGTGTTGGAAAAACCGTTTTAATTATGGAGCTCATCAATAACGTGGCGAAAGCGCACGGAGGCTATTCGGTGTTTGCCGGCGTGGGTGAACGGACCCGGGAGGGGAATGACCTTTACCATGAAATGATTGAATCAGGGGTCATTAAAATCCATGAAGAAGGGTCCAAGGCAGCTCTGATTTATGGGCAGATGAACGAACCTCCTGGAGCCCGGGCCCGTGTTGCTCTTTCAGCCTTGACAGTTGCGGAATATTTCCGGGATGTGGAGGGGAAAGACGTCTTGTTTTTCGTCGACAATATTTTCCGCTTTACGCAAGCGGGCGCAGAGGTCTCTGCGTTGCTGGGTCGCATTCCCTCCGCGGTTGGCTATCAGCCAACTTTGGCGAGTGAAATGGGGGAGCTTCAGGAACGGATTACCTCCACCCTGAAGGGATCTATTACAAGCGTTCAGGCGATTTATGTGCCGGCAGACGATCTGACAGATCCTGCCCCGGCCACGTCCTTCACCCACTTGGACGCCACAACCGTTCTCAGTCGTCAAATTGCGTCTCTCGGGATTTATCCTGCGGTGGATCCTTTGGATTCGACGTCCCGTATTTTAGATCCTCGGATCGTTGGAGAAAAACACTACACGGTGGCCCGGGAGGTCCAGCGGATTCTTCAAACCTATAAATCTCTTCAAGATATTATAGCGATCCTTGGGATGGACGAACTTTCGGAAGAGGACAAGCTGATTGTGGCCAGAGCACGGAAGATTCAGCGCTTTCTCTCCCAACCCTTCCATGTGGCGGAAGTGTTTACAGGAAGCCCTGGAAAGTGGGTCTCGGTCGAGGAAACGGTGGAAAGTTTTGAAGCCCTTGCGAAGGGGGCTTATGACCATATTCCTGAAGCTGCTTTTTATATGGTGGGAAGCATTCAGGAGGTTGAGGAGCGTGCTCTTGCCATGGGCCTGAAAGGGGATGCAGAATAATGACCGCGTGTTCGGGGATCCAATAGGAGGCGGAAAAGACCAATGAAAACATTTTCCTGTACCCTGAGTCGTTTTGATAATCCTCTGTACGAGGGCTCTGTTTCCAAAGTCTCCCTTCCAGCGCTGGATGGTGTTCTGGTGATTTTGCCTCACCATGCACCTCTCCTCACGGTTCTGTGCCCTGGGCTTGTGATCTTGACCCTTGCAGATCACGTTCAAAAATTTTGGGTCTCTTCAGGCTTTGCAGACATGGGACAAGCGGGGCTTAGGATTTTGGTGAGGGACGGAAAACCCTTTGATGAGGATCCTCGATTTCCTCAGGATTTTCAAAAGGAGTCTCTCTTCTTTGAGGATTCAAATGGTTATTTTTAATCGGTGTCTTTCTTGTGTTCTGCTGTTTCTTTCGGGATGTAGCTTACAGCCAACCGATCCTTTTCCGGATATCAATACGGCTCCCTTTGGGCCGAGTGCAAGAGAATCTCGCTTTTGGCATGGGAATACCCAAGAGGAAGAAGCACGTGCCTCAGATTCTCTGACTCTTGAAGCCCAGCGCCTTGGACTTTTGGCGGAGGGAGAGGCCTTGCGGGCGGCATCTCCGGACTCTCTCAAGGGGTCCTCTTAACGTGTGGGTGGTGATTGGTCTTGGGAATCCCGGCTCCGCGTACGCAGCCCACCGTCATAACGTGGGGTTCCAGGTTCTGGACCACCTGACCCGCGCCTACGGATTTCCCCCTTTCCAAGAAAAAGGCAAGCGGGCGCTGACAGAAGGGGTGATCGGGGGGGGGCGGGTGATGGCCCTGAAGCCGTTGGCCTTTATGAATCTTTCTGGCCCACCGGCGTCGGATGTGGTCCACTTTTATAAAGTCCCCTTGACCCAAGTGCTTGTGATTCACGATGATCTGGACGTTCCTTTCGGAAAAATCAAATTCAAAACAGGCGGGGGCGCCGGTGGTCACAATGGCCTGAAAAGCTTGGACAGTTGCCTGGGGCCAGGGTATCAACGTTTGCGCATTGGGATTGGTCACCCAGGGGATCGGGACCTCGTCACTCCCTATGTTTTGGGGAATTTTATGAATGCGGAGAAAGAGGCTCTGGGGGGGCTCATGACGAAAATCAGCGAACACATTTCGCTCATTTTTCAAAACGACATCCCGCTTTTTTTGACTAAAATGTGCTCTTAATCACAGGTTGTCTGAGATACAACGTGATTTTTTTGCAACCTCTGGGAAAGAAGACATCTTTTTTTGAGGTTTTTGCCTTAATAAAAGGTAAAAAGATTGTTTTTCAAACATCACTAATGTTAGACAAGATATTGACAAAAAAACAAAACACCAGGGAGACTTGAGGCATGAAAATGACTCCTGCGGAAACATGCGCATTGCGTGACCAACTTTATTTTTTAGATCCAGATGAGAACAGTCAAAAGCGCGCACTCTATGAGCACTGGCGCAATTTCTATATTGGAATCGCGGAAGGTCGCATGGCCAGTTCTTATAAGGATGTCCTGGGGTATGTCACTGTTGGGATTGGCTTTAATATGGACCGCCCAGAAGCTCGGGATGAATGGGACCTGGCTTTTCCAAAGGGAACAGTGAACTTCGATGCTGTTTATTCAGGGGCCCGTCTTTTGGATGATTTTGAGATGGACACCCTTTTTGCAAGGGGATTGTTTCTTCGGGAGCAAGCGCTGAGGGCTGAATATCCTTTTTGGTCTCTTTTACGGGCCAATGAACGCTTGGCAACGGAAAGTGCTTATTATAATGGCGTCTGTCTGGTCAGGGCTCCCCTTTGGAATTCTGACGGCTCATTACGTCAAGAAGGGACTCGGTATTATGGCCATCTCAAGCAATATGCTGAGGATGGGGCTCTTGAGGGGCTTAAGAATGCGGTCATGGAACTCAGGGATCGCTCAAATCGCCGTCAGATCTACGGACTGACCTTGCGCAGAGCATCTGAGGCGATCTTGTTGTCGTCTTTTGACGTTCCAGGTTTTTCCCTCAAGAAGGCTGCGTAGATGCTTTGTGTCCCCTCAAGCTGGTCTGTCTTCTCAGATGTCACAATAATATTCATGCATTGATAAATAAGTATTGACTCAATTCAAAGAAATTTTAATCAGATCGGGTCGAGAGCAAATCTCCAGTCTAAATATTCGTTCTAGATTTTGATGGTGTAAGTGATGGGTCTGTTCTCAAATGAAGAGACCGTCTTCAAGGAAAAAAGGGCTGAGAACGGCAGGGCCGGGGGCCTTTGAATTGACAACGCGGCTTTTACTGCTCAAACAACAGGGCTGTCAGCCAGTAGTTGGCCAGCAAAATGAGGATAGAGGCGCTGACCACAGCTCTTGTGGTGGCTGCACCGACCCCTTGGGCTCCTCCTTTACAGGTATAACCGTGGTAACATCCCATGAGAGAAATAATAAATCCGAAGACAGCCGCCTTAATCAAGCCAGAGGTGATGTCGTCCATATGAAGATATGTCATGGTGTTTTTGATGTAGATGGTAGAATCGAAATTTAATTTGAAGACGCCAACCAGATACCCCCCCATTACACCAATGATGTCGGCAATGAGGACAAGAAAAGGCACCATGATCACGCCACCCAGGAGGCGCGGCCATACTAGATAACGAAAGGGATTGGTGGAAAGGGTCACGAGGGCATCGATCTGTTCTGTCACCCGCATGGTTCCGATTTCCGCTGCCATCGAAGCGCCCAGACGTCCTGCCACCATGAGACCGGCAAGGACAGGCCCCAGCTCTCGCGTCATAGACAGAACGACAACGGTCGCGATCGAGCTCTCCGCATTGAAGCGGGAAAAACCTGTATAGCTTTGAAGGGCCAGGACCATGCCGCTGAACAGTGCAGTGAGCCCTACCACAGGAAGGGAAAAATACCCGATTTCAAGAAGCTGAGTTCGGATTTGGCGGCCGTAATAGGGGGGTGTAAAGCCAACTATCAGAGACTGAAAACCAAACAGAGCCAAGGATCCCATGGTTTCCAGGAAACTGCGGACCCAGGAACCAATGCGTACCAAAAATGCGATCATAGGGCGTTTGTCTCCTCGTTGACCTGACTCAGCTCGCCTTGAAAAACTTCTCAGATTGGGTTCTTCGCACCGTTTTGAAGGTTGCTTGATTATAAAAGTACAATGTCCTCTTCTCGCAATCAACTCAAACCGGATCAAAATTGAACCCGCAAGAGACAGGCCCAAGGGCTTATTCGTTTCTGAAGATGGATTCCGTCTCGATGTCTCCGTGATAGCGAAAAAATGGACGGCCTCCCAGGCGCGTCAGGACCTCCCAAGAAATGCTTCCCGCAAGATCCGCCACATCATCGACAGTGATTGTCCCTCCAATCAAGGTGACCCAAGCGCCCGGGTGGGCCAGAGATTCCGGAAGATCTGTCACGTCCACCGTCATCAGGTCCATTGAGATACGGCCGACCACGGGGACAGGATGCTCTCCGATGAAGCCAGAGGCTTTGTTGCTGAGGGATCTGAAATAGCCATCTGCATAGCCGATGCCTAAGGTGGCGAGGCGAAGGGGGCGCTCTGCATAAAAGGTTTGGTCATAGCCAACGGACTGTCCCTTGGGGACGTCTTGAACCTGAAGAATCCGGGCTCTTAAGGTGACAGCTGGGCGCACATTGGAGACAAAAAAATCCGGGGCTGTAAAAGTGGATCCATAGAGAATCCGTCCAGGCCTCACCATATCATAGAGATAAGAGCGGTCCTGGAAAAGAGCGCCCGATCCTGCCAAAGTGCCTTGGGTTTTGGGGAACGTTTGACGGATCGCTTCAAACTGCGCCTGTTGTTCCAGGTTGTAGGGGTGGCCCGGCTGATAGGCGCAAGCCAGATGGCTCAGGAGTGCATCTACGGAAAGGCCTTCATACCGCCATGCCTGATTCCCCAGCTCCTCCATTTCGGAAGCGGAAAACCCAAGCCGGACGAGCCCTGTATCGACTTGAAACAAACTGGGCAGCTGGGTTTGAAGAAGGGCGGCCTCCTGCTTCCACAAACCAAGGGCTTCCATGTTAGAAAGCACCGGGGTAAGGCGCGCATTCGCAAAAGCAGGGCCCGCTTCTGGCCATAAACCGCTGAGGACATAAATAGAGACAAAGGGGAGGGCAGCCCGGAGCCGAAAGCCCTCTTCCGGCGTTGCCACAAAAAAAGATCGGGCACCTTCATGGAATAAGCGTTTGGCCACGGGGATCATTCCAAGGCCATAGGCATTGGCTTTGACGACAGGGGCGCAGAGACAGGTGGAGCCGATGTGGCGGACAACAAAGTGGTAGTTATGAGCGATGGCGTTCAAGTCTACATCTAGAACAGTCAGCGCAGTCGCTGGAATGGGCTCAGGGTTTTTAAAAAGCACAGGAGAATTTTGGAGGCAGGCAACAGCTTCAGGAGCGGACATCAGGCAAATGATCCTTTGGGATAAAATTAGAAAATTTCGTTAACATGCCCTCAAAGTGTAGAGTAATTGTGCCAATGGGTCCATGGCGCTGCTTGGCAATAATAATTTCTGCTTGGTTATGGACATCCCCCATTTGCTGCTGCCAGCCTTGGAATTTTTCTGAATTCTCACCCGGTTTTAGGCGGGAGACGTAGTATTCTTCCCGGTAGACGAATAAAACGACGTCCGCGTCTTGCTCAATGGAGCCCGATTCCCGGAGATCCGCAAGCTGAGGGCGCTTATCGTCCCGTTGTTCCACCGCACGGGAGAGTTGAGAAACCGCAATCACCGGGACATTCAACTCCTTGGCAATCGCCTTGAGTCCCCGTGTAATTTCCGAGACCTCTTGCACCCGATTTTCAGAACTTCCTTTCATGCCGGCACTCATCAGCTGAAGATAGTCAATCACAATGAGGCCTAGGCCTTCCTGGCGCTGCAGCCTTCTGGCACGCGTTCGCAAGGCCGCCACACTGAGGGCGGGCGTATCATCAATAAACAGAGGCAGTTGGCTGAGATTGCGGGAGACCTCTACAAATTTCGGGAAATCATCTTGGGTGATCGAGCCTCGCCGAATACGGTCAGAGGAGATGCCCGTTTCTTGGCCAAGCAGACGTAAAGCCAATTGCTCCGCGGACATTTCAAGGGAGAAGAAAGCGACTGGCGCTCCCCCTCCATTGACCGGATCTTTGAGGCGGGCAGTGGCCGCATTAAAGGCCATGTTTGTGGCGAAGGCGGTTTTTCCCATAGACGGTCTGCCTGCGACAATGATGAGATCTGATGGGTGGAGCCCCCCCATCTTCAAGTCTACATCTTTAAATCCACTGGTCACCCCGACCACGTGGCTATCCCGTTTGAAGGCCGCTTCTGCGGTGGTAATGGCTTGGGTCAGAGCGGTGCGAAAGATCTGAAATCCTTTGTCTGACTGGCCTTTAGTGGCGAGGTCAAACAGTTGCTTTTCCGCATGTTCAATATGGGAAATGGCGGTGGCTTCCAGGGTATGGGTGCGGGCATTTTCCACCACCTCCTCACCGATATAGACCAGCTGCCGCCTGAGATAGAGATCGTAGATCTGGCGACCGTAATCCGCCGCATTCAGGAAAGACACCACTGATCCCGCAAGAGCGGCAAGATACGCACTCCCTCCCGCTTGGGCGAGGGCTGGATCGTCTTTGAAGTAGTCCTTGAGAGTGATGGGGTTGGCGAGCTGCCCTCGCTGAACAAAGAACGCAATCGTTTCGAACAGACGGCCATGAAGAGGATCGGCGAAATGAACCGCATGCAAAAAATCACCGACCCGCTCAAACAAACTATTGTCACACAGCAGCGCCCCGAGAAGGGCTTGCTCTGCCTCAAGATTTTGGGGAAGAGGGGTCGTCTCAGATGTCACAGTTCGGGCGATCTCGGATAGGGTGGATATATCCTTCCCTTATACACGGGGGAAGAAGATCTTGGAAGAGCTCAGCCAGAAATGATTCGGAGAGAGTTTGAAGAAGACGGGAGCTGGAGGGGAGGGGGCTCAGGACAGAACGAGAGAGTTTCCGTTGTCATGAAGAGGAGGGCCCTCGACCTAAAAGAGGCGGCTTCGTAGCCAAGGTGGGGCAGATTAAGCTTAAATATGCTGAAAGTCATCAAGGCTAACGAACAGAAAGTTCGTTGGCCTTGATGGGTGAGATTTAGCCAGCTGGTGTCATAGGCATTTCAGATGGGAGCTTGTACACTTCTTGAGTGGGGGCACCCTTCATATCATGAATAACCACAGGAATCGCTTTGCTGAGGTCTTCCACCAGAGTTTTTGTCGCGTCTGTCTCAAGCTTTGCACGAATGACTGGAGTTGCCTCTTCAAGAGTTGCTTTTTTGCTGGATTTTTTCAAGATGATGGCCCATTTACCCTTGATAGAAATAGGATCAGAAAATGTTCCAACTGCTAATTTGTTGATCTCTGGTGGTAAGCTAGAGCTCGGAACGTTGGCCATTTCTCCACCTGTGTTTTTATTGGGAGCGATGGAGCGGCTTTTAGAGAGTTTCTCAAAAGAGACGCCTTTTTTCAGTTCCTTGACAATCGCTTTAGCGATGTCCTCTTTGTCCACCAAAATCATGCCGATCGTCACCATTTGTTCAGGGGCTGCCTGAGTATCAAAGGCTTTTTTGATCTCTCCATCTGTGACTTTTTTAGAAATCACATCATTTCTGTAGGCCAGAGACAAAATAGATTTCCGGGTACTCTCGAGAGCATTCTTGACCTTAGGATCTTGCATGAGGCGCTCTGCTTCCTTTGCAGAAGCGACTGCAAACAAGCGCTCCAGAATGGATGATTTTAAAACAAAATCATAAAAGAGCGCAAATTGCTTGGGATTTTTATTTTGAATCTCGAGAATTCCAGGCATCGCCGTATTTAAGGTGTCCAAAATTTCCTTCTGGAGGATGACTGCGTCCCCAACTTTGGCGGCAACTAAAGAATCGGAAGTCGTTGCTTTGCCAGCCGCTGGTGCAGGACCTTCTGCGTGTAGTGACCCGCCTAAGGCGCCGGCTAACAGAAGCCCACACAAATACCAGGAATTCTTTGTCATGAGACACATCCTCTATTTTATTCAAATAAACCTTCTTACACCAGGAAACACCATTTCCTCCTTCGCTTCAAGATAAAAACTGCTTTCTTCCTAAGAAAGCGGCGGTCAGGGTGCCATCATCCAAATAATCAAGCTCCCCACCCATCGGGATGCCCCGGGCTAGGCTTGAAAAGCGAATGGAGGCAAAACGAGACAGCTCCTGGGTGACATAGTGAGCAGTGGTTTGGCCTTCCACCGTTTGGGGGAGGGCGAGAATCACTTCTTCGGGAGGGCTGTTTTGGCATCTGAGAACGAGGGGGGCTAAGGTGAGGCTTTCTGGCGTTACCCCTTCAACAATAGAGAGAACCCCCCCTAAGATGTGGTATTTTCCTGCGTAGAACCCGCTTCTTTCGATGGCCCACACATCCCCCATTTCGGCTACGACACACAAGGTCCGGGATTCTCTTTTAGGATCCGTACAAAAATGGCATGGATTTGTTTCGTCCCAAAGCCCACAGATCCCGCAAGGGTGGAGGTGTTCGTGAGCATTGGAAAGGGTGCGAATCAAGGGCTCTAAAACTTGGGTTCGCCGTTTGAGTAAATAAAGGGCAATGCGGCGGCCCGAGCGCGGACCTAACCCTGGCAGCTTTGCCAGTTGCTGAATCAAGTGGTTGAGCACATGGGACACGGAAAAAGGGCTCCACATTTTTTGAAGGCAAAGGACAGGATTTTTGATGAACAATTTCCAACCTATATCATCCCTTTAAGAGATTTGGTATGGTGAAACCCATCATTGACGAATGAGGATTGAACATGTTTCGTGAGCCTGTGATGGCTGCCTTGAAGATTCTTCAGGCCCAAGGGATTTTGCCGAATGAGCTCTCTTTTGATGGGGTTGTGGTTGAGCCCCCCAAAGACCCCACTCACGGTGACGTGTCGACCAACGCGCCCCTCGTACTCGCAAAAAAAGCCCATCTTAAGCCTCGGGACTTGGCGGAACAGGTGTGTCTTCTTCTGGCGGAAAATCCCCATGTGTTGGAGGCCACCATTGCAGGTGCCGGCTTTATCAATCTGAGGTTGAAGCCGTCCTATTGGCACAGGATGCTCCAAGATCTTTTGTCCCGGCCAGACGCTTACGGGGCGAGCACGCTCGGGGGGGGGCAGAGGGTGAACATTGAGTACGTTTCAGCCAACCCTACTGGGCCCCTTCATGCGGGTCATGGGCGGTGCGCTGTGGTGGCAGACGTGATTGCGAACCTCCTGGAAAAGGTTGGGTTTGAGGTCACCAGAGAATATTATATCAATGACACTGGTGGTCAGATCGACGTCCTCGCCAGGTCCATGCGCTTGCGTTATCTTGAAGCTTTGGGCCAGGAGATTGGGGACATTCCTCCAGGCTACTACCCTGGGATTTACCTGAAAGAGGTGGCGGAAGAAGCGCTCAAAGCTTTGGGCGCCCGTTTGCTGGAGGCTCCGGAAACAGAGGTGTTAGACACTCTCGGAACTTTCGCTCTCAACAAACTCATGGATGATATCTTTCAAGATTTAAAAGCCATCGGGATTGACCAAGATGTCTTCACCTCTGAGCTCTCTTTGAGGCCTGAGGTGGCTCGAAGCGTTGAAAAGCTTGAGACTATGGGTCTGGTCTATGAAGGCATTCTTGAAAAGCCGAAAAGCGTAACGGAGGACGATTGGGAGCCCACACCCCTCATGCTGTTCCGGTCAACCCAATTTGGAGACTCTGCGGATCGACCCCTCAAAAAAAGCACCGGGGATTGGACCTATTTTGCTGGGGATGTCGCCTATCATATGGACAAGATTGGCCGCAAGTTTGATCATCTTGTGAATGTGTTTGGGGCTGATCACGCAAGCCATGTCGATCGTCTCAAGGCGGCAGTCACAGCCCTTTCGGGAGGAGAGGTTTCCCTCGAGATCATTTTAGCTCAAATGGTTCATTTCGTCCGGGGGGGGGAGCCGCTGAAGATGTCGAAGCGGACGGGAACTTTTGTCACCGTCAGGGATATTGTTGATCAAATTGGGCCCGATGTCTTTCGCTTTCTGATGGTCTCCCGCAAACATGATTCCCAGTTTACCCTGGATCTTGATCAGGCGTGTGAACAATCCAAAGAGAATCCTGTTTTTTATGTTCAATATGCCCACGCCCGGACCTGCTCTCTTCTGAGGCATGCGCCCCAACTGTTTCCAGGGCTCGTTGCAAGCCCTGAATCCTTTGGGCAGGCAGCACTAGACCTCTTGACGGATGAAGCTGAGATGACGGTTCTCAAAGCCTTGGCTGAATGGCCAGATCAAGTGGAGGGGGCGGCCAAAGCCCGGGAGCCTCACCGCATTACAACTTATCTGCATCATTTAGCCCATACGTTCCACACCCTTTGGAACAAAGGGAATCAAGACACCGTCATGCGGGTTTTGGTTCCCGGGGAGCGCGCCCTCTCGGAAGCGCGTCTGGCCCTTGTTCAGGGCGTCCAGGTTGTGCTTGCCTCTGGTCTCAATCTTTTAGGTGTGACCCCCTGTCAGGAGCTTCGATAATGACTTTTTCCTCTCGATCCCCTTGGTTGATGGCGTTGTTTCGTTGGAAAGCACAGGGGGGGATCCCTCGAATTCTCTTATGGAGCAGCGCACTGGCAGGATGTTTTCTGTGTCTCACGTTTTTGTTTCGTCTTTTTTGGGTGCCGAGTTCTGATGAAATTCCTTTTATTCAGGGGTGCCCGGGCCCTTTACGTTTGAAAGTGTCTCCGGCTCAAGAAACAAAATCCCGTAGAATTTACGAGGGGTTAAGCCGGAAATCAGGCTCAAACCCCCCATCAGAATCTCTCCTCCCTCCCTTAGAAACACCCCTTTTGGAGGAGCCAGAACCGGTAGAGCACGTGGCTTCCGATTCGCCTAGCCTGTCTGCAGGAACACCTGCAGAACCATTGCCTCAGAAGGCAGTCGCAGCTCAACCGGCTAAAAATCCTCCTCCCACTTCTGCTGTGGGTCAAAATCCTGTGCATCAAAATCCGGTACGCCAAACGCCGTCCTTAGATAAGCTTTTGGCTGAGATCGATGCTGTGATTTTAAAGAAACCTTAGAGGTGGAGTTGTTCTTGCCTTCATCATTGTTCCGGCATTGCGGTTCTGGGATAAAGCTAATCGCATTGAGACTCTTCAAGAGACTTCTATCCATTTCTGCATCATCTTTGATGATATGCTGGGCGTTGGCGTGCTTTCTTTTTGATTGAGCAAGGGCTTTCTGAAGAGAATTTATGAGGTGTTTCTCAGCCTCTTTTTCTTCTTCCGCTTCTCTGTTTTTTTTCTCTAAATCAGCCAATTGCGCCCTGATGCGTTCACTCTCTCTTCTCTGGTTTTCTTCGAAGATTCTCGTCTTCTGCAGGTCTGTTTGGGTGGTCTGCAGAAGCTCCTCCTTCGTTTGGAGTGTCTCGCTTTGAGACGCCAACGTTTTCTGAAGACTCTGAATCACTTCTTGCATCTCAAGATTGTCTGACTGCAAAGTCTGCAGAAGCTCCTCCTTCGTTTGGAGTGTCTCGCTTTGAGACGCCAACGTTTTCTGAAGACTCTGAATCACTTCTTGCATCTCAAGATTGTCTGACTGCAAAGGTTTTTTTTGTGTCACGCAGCTTTCAATGGGAGAGGGGGTTTGGGCATTGTATGGGGCTAAGCTTCCCGCCTTATCACCGCTTTGGCGAGGAATCGTGATTTGTTTATTTTCTGGGTTTTTGGAAAAACCTTTATGCGAATATCTCTCGGGTTTGACCAAGTAATCATCGTGTAAAAAGCTTTTATGTGTATTACTTAAAGCGTTCGAAGATTGATTAAAAAATAAAAAGTTGAAAATAAAAATAAATATTGTATTGTTTTTCACAAAAACCCCATAAAACTAAAAAATAACTTACATAAAAAATAACTTATTTTTACTTTAAATTGTTTTACTTTTTCGCATTTTTTATGTTTTATTTTTTTGGAGGGTTAAAAATGAAGTTTTGTTGTTTTTTGATGGGGACATTTTTTGTTGTCTCGTCTCCCTCCTATGGCGGATTTTATGTGGGGGGCTCGTTTGGGGTCTCCTGCCTCTCCCTGGATCAAAGAGCAAAAACATTGGCTCCTCCGTATTTAGCGGTTAATTTTGGGCAAAAAAAAGATCATTTTCGTCCTGTGTGGGGTCTGCTTTCTGGTTATGAGGCAACCTCAGGTCCTTTTGGTTGGGGGGGGGAAGTCTATGGTTTGCTCTCCAATTGTGGACAATCATCGAGGCGTGTTGTGAATCAGGGGGCGCCTCTGACTCTCATGGGGGAGGCGCGCGTCAAAATCTCAGCAGTCCTTGGCGCAAACTTCATTTTTAAATACACTCTTGGAAAAAGATTTGCGCCGTTCTTTAAATTTGGTGCGGAGCTGAGCCAACTGAAGACAGAAACTTTTCTGGCAGAAAATAAGCCTTTCCCGCAAAGCGCCCTTAAAGAAACTACTTGGAATCCAGGGTTTATGGTGGGTCTGGGGGCTGATTATCGATTTGGCCGTGTGAATTTTCGCGTAGATTACACGCTGTCTCAGACCAAAGGAACAGCCTCCAAAAAAGTGACTGGGATGGATAATGGGGGCCAAATCCAAGATGCTTATACCCATCAACTCAAGGATTTCAGAACCCATAGGGTCCTCATGTCCCTGATTCTTCCTTTGGGAACACAAAAGCGTACAAAGCTTGAGTCCCCATAGGCTGAAGGGGCCCTTTCTCTCAAATTTTAATTTTTCCGGTTAAGTGCATAAAAAAGCTTGTTTTTTGGGAGAGAAAGAGGCTATTCTGTTGAAGGGATTCCTTTCTCTGTGGGAATGATGCTTTAATCATGACGATGATTCTGACCTGCGAAAATTGTGACAGTCGCTATCATATTGACCAAGACTCTTTGGGTCGGGGGCGTTCTGTCCGTTGTACGTCTTGCCAATATATCTGGTTTCAGGTAATGCCTTCAGAGGCTCAAGAAAACCATCTCAGTCAGCCAGCCGTGAGCCCATCACAAAAAATCCGAAGGCTCAGATGGATCGGTCTCTGGTTTTTCTTCAGTATCCTCACCGCTTGTGGAGTGTCTTGGGGATGGCATTTTGCCGCTCCCTATTGGATCTACATCAGGGATCAAGTGCGTGTGATTTCAGGGTTTTTAGCGTCTAACCCTCCGGAATCTCTTGAAATTTTCAGATTAAGCCCCCCACAAATGAATTATCTCGGACAGAAAGATGGGTTGCCGCAGGTGCGTGTTGCGGGCTCTATCACGAACACGTCTTCACAAGTTCAGCCTCTTCCTGCCGTCAAAGTTCATCTGTGGGGGCCCAAGTATGAATCCGATGGGGGGCTTCCCAAGGAGCACCCTCCTCTTGAGACACGCTCTTATTCATTAGGTCAGTCTCACCTCCTGCCCGGGGAAGTTTTGGATTATAGCTTTGATCTCGTCGTCGATCCCTCTATGACGTCAACCTCTGTAGGTTTTTAATTTGCAAAAAATCGTGGCATCGGGTCGGGACCTACCGGGACCTGGAGGGGTCTCAACAACATTTAATTTCGATTGTTCTCACATTCGTCACTCTATGCCCACAATGACTCTACCAATTGTGGAGAAGTCGCGTATACTGGGGGCAAGCTTATAACCAGTGTGTAAATGTCTTTTTCCTAACCTTTGAGGAGAATTTGCTGTTGGTACAACCGATTTTGGCCTCCGGTTCATCAAAACCGTATCCAGTCCTTGCACTCAGAGATGTTGTTGTGTTCCCCCATATGGTTGTTCCGCTTTTTGTTGGGCGGGATAAATCTATTCGGGCGATCCAAACGGTTCTTGATAATTCGAAGACAGTTCTTTTGGTCACTCAAAAAAACTCCTCCGTTGAAGATCCGACGCTCGATGATTTGAATAGGGTGGGAACTCTTGGGACTGTGATTCAGGTCTTGACCCTTCCGGATGGTACTGTGAAAGCCCTCATTGAGGGGCAGCACCGTATGGCTGTCACCCGTTGGGGAGAGTCAGAGAATTTTTTTGAGGCTTTTGCTGAGCCGATGCCTGAGGTTCTTGAAGAAGGGCCAGAGGCAGAGCCACTCAAGCGTGCCCTTTTGGGATCTTTTGAGCAATATGTCAAGCTCAGTCGGAAAAATCCTGGGGATATCCTGTCTCCTATTCTTCAGATTGAGGATACCTCTAAGATCGTTGATACGATTGCGGCTCATGTTTCTCTGAAATTGGAGCTCAAGCAAAACGTTCTGGAAAAGACTGTTCTGCTCAAACGTCTCGAACTTCTTCTCAATTATATCGACACTGAAATTGAAATGTTTCAGGCGGAGAAGCGGATTCGCGGTCGAATGAAAAACCAAGTGGAAAAAGATCAGCGAGAATACCTCTTGAAGGAACAGCTGCGGGCGATCCAAAGAGAACTTGGGGAAACAGACGAGGGACGGGACGAACTCGCGGAATTTGAGGAGAAAATTGAGCGGACCAAGCTGTCGAAGGAAGCTCGGGAAAAAGGCCGCAGCGAGCTTCGAAAACTCAAAAACATGAATCCCATGTCTGCGGAAGCAACAGTGATCCGTAATTACCTCGACTGGCTTCTGGGCATTCCATGGGACAAACAGAGTCGCGTTCGCAAAGATTTGGATAAGGCGGAAGAGTCTCTGAATGCAGCCCACTATGGTCTGGATAAAGTGAAGGAACGGGTTGTTGAGTACCTCGCGGTGCAGACCCGTGTTGACCGGATCAAAGGGCCTATCTTGTGTTTGGTGGGACCTCCCGGTGTGGGAAAAACCTCCCTTGCCAAATCCATTGCGACAGCTACGGGGCGTCAGTTCGTACGCATCTCCTTAGGGGGTGTGCGGGATGAGTCAGAAATTCGTGGCCACCGGCGCACATACATCGGCTCTATGCCCGGAAAGATTATTCAGGGGTTGCGGAAAACAAAGACGACGAATCCTCTGATTCTTTTGGACGAGATCGATAAATTGGGTGCGGATTGGCGGGGAGACCCTGCGTCTGCTTTACTTGAGGTTTTAGACCCGGAACAGAATGGGGAGTTTAATGATCATTATCTTGAGGTTGGCTATGACCTGTCACGGGTGATGTTTGTGACAACGGCTAATAGTCTTCAGATGCCCCCTGCTTTGCTGGACCGGATGGAGGTGATTCGAATCCCTGGGTACACGGAAGATGAGAAAACGGAAATCGCAATCCGACATTTGCTTCCGAGGCAACGGTCGTTGAACGGCCTGAAAGATCGTGAATTGAGTCTTTCAGAGGGCGCCATTCGGCGTTTGGTCCGTCAGTATTGTCAGGAAGCGGGCGTTCGTAATCTGGAGCGGGAAATTGGAAACCTGTCCCGCAAGGCCTTGAAAGAGATTGTGACATCTCCTGCCGTGAGCCTATCCATCACGGAAGACAATCTGGAAAAATATGCAGGGATTCCCCGGTATCACCGGGATCCTGCGGACCTTGAGGATCGGGTGGGTGTGACAACGGGTCTTGCGTGGACAGAGGTGGGGGGGGAGCTTCTCTCCATTGAAGCGCTGATGTTGCCAGGCAAAGGAAAAATGACAACAACGGGGAAACTTGGGGAGGTGATGCAGGAATCTATTCAAGCCGCTTCCAGTTTTGTGAGGTCCCGCGCCACAGCCTACGGAATCAAGCCTCCGCTGTTTGAAAAGCGGAATATCCATGTGCACGTTCCTGAAGGGGCGACACCGAAGGATGGTCCGTCTGCAGGGGTGGCTATGTGCACCTCCATTGTCTCTGTGCTCACTGGCATTCCTGTCAAAGGGCGGGTCGCCATGACGGGGGAAATCAGTCTTCGAGGACGGGTCCTCCCCATTGGTGGCCTGAAGGAAAAGCTGATCGCAGCCCACACAGGGAATCTTCACACGGTTTTGATTCCGATTGGAAATGTCAAAGATCTGGAGGACATTCCAAAAAATGTGAAGCAAGGGCTGGAGATTATTCCTGTCAGCACCGTGGACGAAGTTCTTGAGCATGCTCTTGCCGGGAAGCCGATTCCTATTGAGTGGCTGAGTGATGACGATGACCTGCTGCCTCCGTTGCTGAAAAGCAACTCTGCGCTTCATGCTTCTAGCCCTCTTTTTTCAAGTTAAAGAAAAAGATCAGGCAGAAAGAGAGGGAGTGTTTACTCCTTCTCCTGTTCTTTAGCTAAGGGGTGATAAGTGAAGACGGCTTCCGATAAATGATCCTGGGCCACATGGGTGTAAATTTGGGTGCTCCGGAGATCGCTGTGGCCGAGTAAACGCTGAAGGCTGATCAGGTCAGCGCCTCCTTGAAGTAAATGGGTTGCAAAGGCATGCCGTAGGACATGGGGGGACACTTGTTCTGGATCAAGGCCTGACCGATCTGCAAGGGTTTTGAGGAGCTGGAGGACCCTCTGACGGCTCAAATGAGGGCTTTTTCCTCGGGAAGGAAAGAGATAGGCGTGGCTCTCTGACCCCGCAATAAAGACGGATCGAATGGACAGATAGGCTGTGATGGCATCATGGGCAGAGGGAGTGAGGGCGACCAACCTTTCTTTGCCTCCTTTCCCTGTGATATGGAGAAAGGGGGTCTCTCTGCGCTCCCCTGTTGGGCAGACGACCTGGTTGAGCTTAAGGCTTAAAAGTTCAGAGACTCGCAGGCCTGTGGCATAAAAAATCTCCAGAAAAGCGGACAGGCGAAGACCCTGGGGGCTTTCATCGTTCTTGGCGGTCTTGAGCAGCGCCAGGACCTCCTGAACTGACAGAATTTTAGGCAAAGATTTGGGGAGTTTGGGGGTTTGGCGTAACCGGGTGGGGTCTGTTGTCATCCGTCCTTCCAGGACCCAAAATCCATAAAACTGCCGGAGTGTGGAGAGATGGCGGGCTACTGAGCGGGCTTTCAGGCCGTCTGCGTGGAGAAAAGCGAGATAGGCCTGCAGATCTTCTTTCGTAGCTTGGCCCAAAGATGTTTCTGCCAAAAATTTTTGGTATTTAAAAAGGTCTCTTCGGTAAGCGTCCACTGTTAAAAGACTCGCCCCTCGTTCGCTGAGTAGCATCTCCAAAAAGGGGTCAATCAGTTTCCAATTGTCTGTTTGTAAAGAGCTAAGGGAGGGAAACAATGGAGTACCCATAGGTGCAAAAGACGTCTTAAAATGGTGGAGCCGAGGGGAATCGAACCCCTGACCTCGTCATTGCGAACGACGCGCTCTCCCAACTGAGCTACGACCCCAAACACATCCATAAAAGAACTAAACCGACACTCTGGGGTAAAAGTCAAGATCTATCCCTGCAACCCCACATGTTTTCCTGGAGTCGAAGAGAGGAGATGCCGGTTCGGGAGCCTACTGAAGATCTTTCTTGACTCAATAGAGTCTTGAATGAGCGCGATCCAATATAAAATCAGGGACAGTCTAGCGGATCATGGCAATGGGAATGAATATGGGTGTAGGGGGCTAAGTCTGGGGAGGCATCTTGGCCAAACAAGCGAAGATAATCCGGGTGCTTTTCCACCGTATCCGGTGTTCCGATACAACACACATGGTGATTGAGGCAAACCACCTGAGTGCTCTGTCGAAAGACCATATAGAGATCATGGGACGCCAGGAGAATGGTCAGGGAAGGATTTTCTCTTTTGAGCTGGTCTAACAAGCCATAGAATTGTCTCTGGCCATCAATATCCAGGCCTTGGGTCGGCTCATCCAGGATCAACAGATGGGGATCCCTCATCAGGGCTTTGGCTAGAAGGACACGCTGTAGCTCCCCTCCTGACAAGTGGTGGAGACTTCTCTCCTTCAGACGCAGGGCGGAGACACGGCTGAGGGCTTCTGAGGGTGTCACCACCGCCTCGAATGTCAGGGCTAAAAAGCGCTCCACAGTCAGAGGGAGCAACGTGTTGATTTCAAGCTTTTGGGGCATATACCCGGAACGCAAAGATGAAGCTCGGCGGACCGTCCCCCCAGAAGGCGTCCACAATCCTAAAATGATTTTGAGAAGGGTGGATTTTCCCGCGCCATTGGGCCCAATCAGGGTCATCAGTTCTCCTGCATGGACCGAAAAGGTGATGTCGCGCAGCAGAGAGGTGTCCCGGGTGCGGGAGGAGACCTCTTGGAGGGTCAGAAGAGTGTCCCCTGGGGGGAAAATGGTCATGGAGTCCTCCTGGAGGAACGGATGCACTGGGTCAGACTTTAGGGGACAGGGATCCCAAAGACAATGGGATTCAAAAGCGCTGCAGACATTCAGACGTCGACTGCGATCTTCCATCCTGTTGGGCTGAACAAAACGTTCCCTAGGCAGAATTCTACGAGACGCACTCAATGGGCTGACCCTGGGAGAGACACAGAAGCATTGACCTGAGGGAAGAAGATGGTAAAATTTCCTTTGGGTGAGGCGCAGTATTTCTCCATCTGTTCCCATGCGACGGAAAGCGACCTCCAAAAGTCAAATTTTTTGAGAGGTTCTCTCCTTTAACTCTCTCTCAGTAAGTGTTCTTTTTGATGATTGATCCTGTCTTTATTCTTTTGCGCCCTCAAATCGGGGAAAATATAGGCACGGCGTTTCGTGCGCTCTTGAATTGTGGGTTTAAGAAATTGCGGGTGGTGGGGCCACGAGACTGGCCTCAGGAGAAAGCCATCAATGCGGCTGCAGGGGCCTCAGATGCTTTGTTGGCCCATACCCAAATTTGTCACACGCTTGAGGAGGCTTTGGGGGATCTTCAAGTGGTTTTGGCTGCAACGGCTCGGAATCGAGAGCTCACAAAACAAGTCTACACCCTGAAGACGGGCACAGCCTTTCTCCGGGAGCGTCAGGCCCAAGGTCTGCGAACGGGGGTCCTCTTCGGAACGGAACGGACCGGTTTGACAACGGATGAAATATCAAGTGTTTCTGGTATTCTCACCATTCCTCTAAACCCTGAGTATACCTCTTTGAATCTGGCTCAATCAGTTTTACTGGTGGCCCATACCTTGTGGGAGCACACCTCTGAGGCCGCTGCTCACGAGAAGACACTTCTGACTTCTGGAAGCAAGCAAAATTTGGCTTCTTACGAAGAATTTCACGGATTTCTGGCCCATTTAGAGCGTGCGCTCGACGGGTCCGGGTTTCTGTATCCGCCCGAGATGCGCCCTCCCATGCTTCGCAATTTACGGGCTTTGTTTGCAAAAGCCCAATTGTCTTCTCAAGAAATCAGGACACTACGTGGGGTTCTGGCAAGTTTTGAGCGCCCGATCCTGTCCAAAGACCCCGCAGTTGAATGAGCTTCAGTCTCATCTCAGGATCGTTCAAACACTTGAACCTTCTGATAAAGCCAACCCCCTTTCAGTTGAGACAAACGCTCCGGAGCGAACCTCATATTTCAGACCTCCATCCCCAAGCTCCCCATCCCCCCTTTGGTCTGGGTTCTCCTCAAGCCAAGTCTCTCCAACCCTTTCGGTTCGGTCTCCCCTCCATCCCCAAGCTCCCTATTCCCCCCTTTGGTCTGGTTTCTCCTCAACCCAAGTCTCTCCAACCCAGTCGATTCGGCCTCCCCCCATCCCCAAGCTCCCCATTCCCCCCGTTGGTTTGGTTTCTCCCGAACCCAAGTCTCTTCCCTCTTGTCCTGACTCAGACACGCAGCGGACGAGATCCACCGTTCGGAAGTGTGTCAAATAGTGTCTAAAATGTCAATTTAAAGATAATTTTAAATCCATAATTGACAATTTATTTTTGATTTGACAAGGTTATGAATGGTGGGAACCGTCCACCGCGCGCCGGTGCTCTTGAAAAGAGAAGAGACAGTGTCAGTGGGTATGAGGCTGAAGGGAGTGGTGCCCTAAGGGTATGAGGCTTTCGGTTCGGTTTCCCCTCCATCCCCAAGCTCCCCATCCCCCCGTTGGTCTGGTTTCTCCTCAAGCCAAGTCTCTCCAACCCTTTCGGTTCGGTCTCCCCTCCATCCCCAAGCTCCCTATTCCCCCCTTTGGTCTGGTTTCTCCTCAACCCAAGTCTCTCCAACCCTTTCGGTTCGGTCTCCCCTCCATCGCCAAGCCCTCCATTCCTCCTTTGGTTTGGTTTCTCCCGAACCCAAGTCTCTTCCCTCTTGTCCTGACTCAGACACGCAGCGGACGAGATCCACCGTTCGGAAGTGTGTCAAATAGTGTCTAAAATGTCAATTTAAAGATAATTTTAAATCCATAATTGACAATTTATTTTTGATTTGACAAGGTTATGAATGGTGGGAACCGTCCACCGCGCGCCGGTGCTCTTGAAAAGAGAAGAGACAGTGTCAGTGGGTATGAGGCTGAAGGGAGTGGTGCCCTAAGGGTATGAGGCTGAGGGAGTGGTGTCCTAAGGGTATGAGGCTGAAGGGAGTGGTGCCCTAAGGGTATGAGGCTGAGGGAGTGGTGCCCTAAGGGTATGAGGCTGAAGGGAGTGGTGCCCTAAGGGTATGAGGCTTTCGGTTCGGTTTCCCCTCCATCCCCAAGCTCCCCATTCCTCCTTTGGGTCTGGTTTCTCCTCAATGCCAGTCTCTCCAACCCTTTCGATTCGGTCTCCCCTCCATCCCCAAGCTCCCTATTCCCCCCTTTGGTCTGGTTTCTCCTCAACCCAAGTCTCTCCAACCCAGTCGATTCGGCCTCCCCCCATCCCCAAGCTCCCCATTCC
>JBIKIF010000001.1:0-224868 GCA_044361745.1 Holosporales bacterium
CTCATTGTTCTCAGGATCAGGCGCTTCATCCGAAGACTCTGAAGTCTCTGAGGGATCATGTTCTTTATCTCTGGTCTCATTGTTCTCAGGATCAGGCGCTTCATCCGAAGACTCTGAAGTCTCTGAGGGATCATGTTCTTTATCTCTGGTCTCATTGTTCTCAGGATCAGGCGCTTCATCCGAAGACTCTGAAGTCTCTGAGAGATCGTCTTCTTCTGCGTTCTCCGCGTCATGAGTCTCTGTGGCCCTCCCCACGGTATTCCCATCATTGATAGGATCATGTTTTTGATTATTTGCATCTGCAGTTAAAGACTCCTTCTCTTTTCGACCTCCTTCTGGTTCTGACTGATATGTTTCTTCATCACGGATCTCACTGTCCCCATCTGGAGACCAGTGGCCCCTCTCCTGAGAATCATTTTCAGAGAAATGGTCTGACTCTGAGTCGCTTGTGGTCTCCTCTAAATCCCCGGGCTCTTCAGGGGAGTCTTCGCTTGGGATCTCCGCCGCATCGTTCAAAACAAAATCTTTGTGCTCGGACCCGCGGTCGTTTTGAAAGTCCTCTTCGCAGTCATCCCCTTTACAGGAGATGATTTTGTGTTTGATCAGGACGGGAGGCTCGTCCGGAGAGTTTTCCTCCCTGATCAGGATAGGTTTCCCACGAGAGTCAGTCCCCCAATAGAGTTCTTTTCGATGATTTTTTGCGGAAGGCTTTAAGGTTTTCTGAGTCTTAAGGGTTTGATCGTCCGGTCTGGAAGCGCCTCCCTCATCTCCCGAAGAGTACCCTGAATCTGTAGGGGAAGACGTGTGTGTACTCCTAGCCGATTGATGTTGAAGAGATGGGTTATGGACAAAGACAGGCTCTCCACGAGGACTGGTGTCCGAATAGCACTCTTTGACGGCAACAAATTCTGAGGAATTCACAGCAGGCGTCTGTTTGGGAGCCGGTTTTTTTTGAGGCTCTAAAGCAAGAGTCCCTGTGGCGGGATTGAACCGATTGGACCAACGCTGGACACCTAAGTCCCCTGCGCTCACCTCATGGAATTGCAATCCTAAAAAGATCAGCACAAAAGGAAGAATTGTTTTGTTCATTCAAAATTATCCCAACAAAAAAAACACAAAGAAGAAAATCAATTCAATGTTGAAAAAATTAATATCAAATAAAAATAAAAAATATTCATGCTCCTTATGATTAAAATTAGTTTTAATTGAAATGTTTTTTATTTATCAATTTTGCATGAATATTATTTTGACATCTGAGAAGAGGGCCGAGCTTGAGAGGGTGCACGATAAGGCTTTGAGTCGCCGTCATGGGAATCGGATTAAGGTAATTTTTCTGGTGTCGGAAGTCTGGAAGCCGGTCTCCATCGTCCAAGCTTTGCGCTTGACAGAGGAGACGGTGCGCAAGCACATCCGGGCCCATGTAGCGGAGGGGGATGCACAATGGGCCACACCGAAACGGTTTTTTCTACAAGAAACCGAAGGGGATACCGGGGAAAGCGGATCCTGCGGCACCAGCAGCGTTCGCCTGCACGTACAAGCAACTCAAGCGGGAGACGCCTGAGAATGAGCCGATTTCGTTCGGCGACGGGGTTCATCCAACCATCTCCACGAAAGTGACGGGGGTCTAGGTTGGGAGGATTGGGGCCACCCTCTGTGACTCTTTTTTCAGGGGGTTATAACAGGGAGGGCGGTTGTCTAAAGAAAGAGCCCTCCGAAGAGGGCTTAGTGCGTTTAGTCAGTCTTGACGCCGTTGTCGCCATCGTTGGTGCTGGTATTTTCAGCTCCATCTCTAAACATGCTTTCAAAACTTTCACTATAATCAGGGATATCATGAATGTCTTCGCTCATATATCCATCTGGGCTTTCAGGGACATCAGGGGCGCCTAGTGCATATTCGTTTCTGTCACCGCTGTTATCTCCATCAGCACCGCCGTTGTCTACACCGCCGCCACTGTTGTCGCTATCATCCTGATAGCCATCTGGCCTGCCCTGGTCATCAGTGGCGCCTCGTGCATATTCGTTGCCGTCTCCGCTGTTATCTCCATCAGCACCGCCGTTGTCTACACCGCCGCCACTGTTGTCGCTATCATCCTGATAGCCATCTGGCCTGCCCTGGTCATCAGTGGCGCCTCGTGCATATTCGTTGCCGTCTCCGCTGTTATCTCCATCAGCACCGCCGCTGTCTACACCGCCGCCACTGTTGTCGCTATCATCCTGATAGCCATCTGTCGGCTCTTCAGAGCAAGGGGTTGGACCTGCTTCATTTCCACCGTTTTTCTCATGCGAATTACTTTGATTATCTTTTCCCTCATCATCCGAAGAATTGTCCTCATCATCCGAATAATAAGCTGACCTTCTCTTGTCCAAAAAATCTTTGCTTAAAAGATAGTTATATTGTACTTGAGAATCATCCTTGGATTGATTCTTATATTCTCCTTGAGAAGAATCTTTGCCTTGATCTCTTTGTTGACCGGGATGCTTGACTATTATATGAATTCCGAACTGTTGAGTTTCCCTGGTTTTCTGAAAATTTTTACCCTTAACAGCTGAATCACAATCCTCATTCCAATCAAACTTCTCCTCCGAATCAGAATCCTCCTCCTGAGAATCATTAGAATTACCAAACACAAAATTTTCTAATCTATCTTTTAATACGTCATTCATTTCTTTTGGTTTAGACGCATTATTTGCATTTTTCAAATCTGGGGTCTTCTTGAGTGTGACTCCTGCTCTAATACTTTCCAGTAGATCTATGGGAGGGGGTGGAGGAGCTAGCGAAACATGATCTGACCCACTGGCCGGAGGCGTGCGCCGATCTACAGGTGAACCTCCCGAACGTGGCTGAGGGGATGGCGGAACATTGTCTCGTTTTATTGGAGGGGAATCTTCGTCTTGATCATCACAATCATCACCATACAAAGCTTTCTTGGGTTTTTCTAGTTCTTCGCGCAACGAAGCGTCTATCTTTTTTAAATATTCTGGTTTTTGCGCCTTATCACCGTTTTCTGGATTCGGAATCTCTTCCATTAGACTGCCACTAGCATCTCTCTGCTTTGCCTTGTACTTGGGAATTGAAACTTCCGAAGGTGGCGGAGGGGGTGGTGGGGGTGGCGGAACATGAGCTGACGCACTGGCTGTAGGCTTGCAAGGGGGTGCAATAGCAGGTGCACGTTTAGCTGAACCTCCAGGAGGGGGTGTCGCAATATCACCAACAGAAGGTTCAGTTGGGTCAATTTGGGGAATTGTCTTGCTTCCTATAATCTCTTCCATTAAACTGCCACTAGCATCTGTCTGCTCTGCCTTGGGCTTGGGAATTGAACCTCCCGAAGGTGGCGGAACATGACCTACCCTTTTTTTTGGTTCTGACTGAGATGTTTCTTCATCACTCTCCCCATTCAAAGACTCTGAAGTCTCTGAGGGATCGTTTTCTTCTGCTGCGTTCTGCTCGCCAGGAGTCTCACTGTCCCCATCTGGAGACCAGTGGCCCCTCTCCTGAGAATCATTTTCAGAGAAATGGTCTGACTCTGCGTCGCTTGTGGTCTCCTCTAAATCCCCGGGCTCTTCAGGGGAGTCTTCGCTTGGGATCTCCGCCGCATCGTTCAAAACAAAATCTTTGTGCTCGGACCCGCGGTCGTTTTGAAAGTCCTCTTCGCAGTCATCCCCTTTACAGGAGATGATTTTGTGTTTGATCAGGACGGGAGGCTCGTCCGGAGAGTTTTCCTCCCTGATCAGGATAAGTTTCCCACGAGAGTCAGTCCCCCAATAGAGTTCTTTTCGATGATTTTTTGCGGAAGGCTTTAAGGTTTTCTGAGTCTTAAGGGTTTGATCGTCCGGTCTGGAAGCGCCCCCCTCATCTCCCGAAGAGTACCCTGAATCTGTAGGGGAAGACGTGTGTGTGCTCCTAGCCGATTGATGTTGAAGAGATGGGTTATGGACAAAGACAGGCTCTCCACGAGGACCGGTGGTCCAATAGCACTCTTTGACGGCAACCTCATGTGCTGGAGCCGGTGTTTTTTGAGGCTCTAAAGCAAGAGTCCCTGTGGCGGGATTGAACCGATTGGACCAACGCTGGACACCTAAGTCCCCTGCGCTCACCTCATGGAATTGCAATCCTAAAGAGATCATCACAAAATGAATAATTGTTTTTTTCATTTAAAATGATCCCAACAAAAAAACACAAACAAGAAAATCAATTCAATATTTAAAAAATTAATATAAAATAAAAATAAAAAAATATTTAGAATGTATTGTTTTTTATATTAGAATTAATAAAAATTAATTTTTTGATTGCTGTAATGAAAATATTTTTTAAAGGGAAACCCAGGTCGTCTCTCCGGTGACAGTCCACAAGACACATGCGCGAATCGTCTGAAGATAAAGAGGTTTCAGGAGCTCTGCATATACCTGAAGTTGTTTCTGATAAGCTGCAGGAAGATGGCGCGGGGGCTCTCGGTCTGTTTTAAAGTCCACAATTGTGACATAGGAATCCGTCACAAGCAGCCGGTCCATGATGCCGGACATCCTCTCGCCTTCCACAGATCCTTGCACATGGACTTCACTTTGGCCTTCAGAATCCCAAATCCACGCAAGATCTGGACGCTCCAAAAGAGAACATACCTCCCTAAGCCAAGCGCGTGTCTCGTCCGGGTCTGCACCAATCTTCTCCAGGAACTGTTTCCCGAAAGAACGTCTGTTTGAGGGCGCCAGAGGAATCAGTGTTTCAAGCAATTTATGGAGGGTCTCACCCCGTTTTAGCCCTCTTTCGGAAGACCCTTCTTCTGCTTGGAGACTGGGGGTTCGAACGGGTGCATCATATTCTGCGGGGGGATTTTCGGAAAGCCAAAAAGGCACAGACAACTTCTCATTCCTAGGCGGCGTGGAAAAGGAAGGGGATCTCTCTTCCGTTTGGCCAAAAATGAGGCGTCTGCCTTTCCCGTCCCACAGAACGGGATCAAAGTTAAAGGAAACTGACTCAGGATGCTTTTGAAGACCACGTTCCACATGGCCGTACCAACTGTTGTCCGAGTGCCCATCCCGATGGGTCCAACCACACACGTACAAACATTGCTTCGCGCGGGTCAAAGCTACATACAAAAGGCGGTTGTATTCTTCTTGTTGTTTTTGAGCCACTTGAGCGTGGGCAGTCTTCAAGATGTCTGGCATTTGAGCCTGGGGAGGACAGAAACAGGGTAGGGTTCCTGCCTGAAGCCACAGCAAATCCGGAGACACACTGGGGGTTTGGACCGTATCAGGTAGAATCACCACTGGCGCTTCAAGGCCCTTGGCCCCATGGACCGTCAGAATCCGAACTCTATTTTCTTGGGCACTCTCTGGGTCTCGCTTAATTTCTGGATTGTTTTTTGACAACCAATGGACAAATCCTTGCAGATGGGGGGGGTTGGATTGTTCATACAGGAGGCTGAGGGACAAGAGTTCGTGAAGCGCATCTTGAGCATCAGCCCCCAGCCGTTCCGCCATGATGCGGCGCCCTTCCAACTGATTCAAAAGATGGGAGAAAAATGCGAATGGCCCCTGAGAATCCTTGGACAAAAGAGCCCTTAAAAATCGGACAGCTTGATCAAAAATCTCTTTCTGGTTTTGGGCGTCTTGAAGGCGGCTCCAAAGACTGCGATGGTGACGATTGAAGGAGAGAGCAAAGAGGTCCTCCTCAGACATCCCAATCAACGGGCCCTTCAGGACAGCCGCAAGGTTCAGATCATCCCTTGGCAAAAGGCAGAAACATGCCAGAGCTAAAAGATCCAAAACAGGAAGTACGGAGCCCAAACGCATACGATCAACCCCAGAAACAGGCACATCATAGGCCTTCAAAGCTCTCACTAGACGCTCCATCAGCTGCCCCCGCTTCCGGAGCAGGATCAGAATATCTTTAGGCTGAAAGGATTGATCTTGAATCCAGGCTGAGATTTTTTGAGCGATGCCCTGGGCCAAAAGGCTCTCAGGGTCTTGGATTCTGGGAGTCTCTAGGGGCATAGTCCACACGCCGGATCCCTCTTGAGGAGAGCGCTTGACCAAAGGCCACAGCTCGATCAGGCCTGGCAAATTTACGTGAAAAGGGGTGTGGGTCAGACCCGTTTCTGAAACCCCTTGGAGAGCCGGAGCGCCCTCTTGGAACACATGATCCACCAGCTGCAAAACCGCAGGAGAGGATCGAAAAGACATCTCCAAACTCACCAATTCAAAAGACCGTTTGCTCCAGGACAGCCTGCGTTCAATATGCTTTCCCATGAAAGCAAAGGCATCCGGATCGGCCCCCTGAAAGCTGTAGATCGACTGCTTGGGATCTCCTACAATAAACAGGGTTTTCCGGCTCTCAGGCGTTTCAAAAAAGGCATCTGCAAGGCCTTGAATGACCTGCCATTGTTCAGGGCTTGTATCCTGAGCTTCATCAATCAAAACATGATCAAGCCCACTGTCTAGCTTATAAAGAATCCACTGGACCCCCTGAGGTGAGGTCAGTAAACGCAATGTTCCTGCGATCAAATCATCGTAATCGAGGGCTGCCTGTTCCATTTTAAGGTGACTATAAGCCTGAGAAACAGCTCCGTACAGATGGAGCAACGCTGTAGAGATCTCTTTCACATGGCGGGTTTTGAGGCTGTCTAAATACGCAGAAAGCTCCTCCTGGACTTCCCGAAGAGAAGCCACAAAAGCCGGATGCTTCTTCGCAAGAGTCGCAGGTAGAAGACGCTTCCGAGGCTCACCGGTTTTCGTGCAACACAGGGCTTGGAGTGAGGAGAGTGCCTCTGCCTCAGGCCCCTTCAGGGCGCCGATCAAAAGTAGTCTTGTGTGTTTTTCTGACGCAGACCCCTCTTCAAGGGCGTCACAAATCTGTTCAAAGCTCTCAGCCCCACCGGGGGGCCAAGAAAAAGAAGGAGAGGCCATGTTCTGAGGGCTGAAAAGGGTTTTGAGTGTTTGGAGCATCTCCTCCAAAGACTCTGGCTGTTGACACAACGCTCTGAAGGAGAGGCTTCCTTGGCCATAAGCTTCCAGAAGCTCCCGCAAATGGCTTTCAGAAAAATGAGCTGTCAGAAGGGCTAAGGACGGTTGAAGAACAGGATCCCCTTGGTCTGCCCGCTCAAAGACCTGGTCTTGTGCTTGGGCTTTGAGCGTTTTGGCTGTGAGTTCGTCAATCACACGAAAGTGAGGGGAGACACCCGCCTCTAAAGGAAAGCGAGAGAGAAGAGATTGGCAAAAACCGTGAAGCGTTTGGATTTTAAACCCGCCAGGGGTATCGAGAAACTGATGGAACAACGTCCGGGCCCGCAGACACAGCGCCGGTGAAGGAGAGAGATTCAGATCTCTCAGGTCTGAGTCAATTCCCGTCTCGTCCGCAAGCGCCCAAGCTTTTAGGCGCACTTCAAGACGCGTTGCCATTTCAGCAGCAGCCGCTTTTGTAAAGGTTAAGCACAAAATGCGTTCTGGAGGTGTCCCTGACAGCATCAGACTCAGGAGGCGGTCTGTGAGAACCTTCGTTTTTCCTGAGCCAGCAGACGCCGTCACCCAAATGGTGGCAGAGGGATTGAGGGCTTGGCGCTGCTGAAAAGTGAGAGTGCTCATCAGTTGAGTGTCCTGAGTTTCCTGCCTGAAAACAAGCCGTTGCGGGAAAAAGATTTTTTAATATTTTTTTGCCAAAAAAGATTGACAAATTATCTTTTCTTGCCATATTAATGCCGAGCGAAGGGAATGGTCCCTCTGCAAAACCAAAGAAAGGAGTCATTTATGACAAAAACTTATGGCCACAAAATGGCCGCTTTGACCCAAAGGCTGGATCACCAAGTCAAAGACGTTGATATCAAAGGCGGAAACGGCATTGGGAACAACTAAAGTCACCATTCTGTTCTGAAACATAGCTCCCTTGAGGTGCCTGAGTGTCTCAAGGGAGACTTCAAAAAGGATCACTTTACGATGACATCTTATCCGATCACCATTCAATACCCGCGTATTGCTGATGAGCCTCAAGACTCTGTCCACAAAGAGCTGGAGCATCTGTCTTTAAAGCTTCAGGCACTTTTGCCAGACCCATCCCTCTCTCCTCTGGAGCGGGTGGAGCGTTTAGCACGCGTCATCTCTGAAAGCATTCAGGATTCCTCTCAGCATCTGACAGCGCGGAAAAAGTTAAACCAAATTCGCCTGCGACTGGCGGACCTGGTCCCTGACCCGTCTCTCAATTCGGAGGGACGCATTGATTTTCTAGTTCAAAAGACCCACGATCTCGTCCCTGGCCCCGCACAAAAACTTTTTGAGAAATTGGAAAAAATTGGGGATCGGCGGATGATCGATAACGGAAGCGTTCCTTTTCCTGGTTGGACATTGGAAGAGCGGTTTTGGCCCCATCTGCAGCGAATCAATACATTGAAGACGGAAGGAGGTGGCCATGTCACTCTCTCTCATCCGTAAAAGCTGTGAGAGCGTTCTCTACACAAACAGCCTTTCTTCCACAGGCTGGGGCACATGTGTGAAGGCTTTTGAGCAGATTCACGGTCCCCTCAAAGAGGACCGCACACAGGCCTCCAGTGTGTCCATCGGAGGCTTGTCCCTCTCTCTTTTAGACGGTGATATAGAGCCTGCCATTTGGAATACCTTGTCTCTTGGCGATCACAAAATTGTGCCGATGACACCGGATTTTCAAGACGTTTTAACGCAAGCCATTGTCTATTTACAAACCATCCACGGGTCACGCATAGGAAATCGCCTTGATTTCCTGAAAGCTATTGGACAGATTGCGTTGCGTCCAGAGAATCACGGGAAAGGCATCGAAGCAACGTCCGTTTCCTTGCCCGCACTTCCTTTTGCAAGCTTTCTCTCTTTGAAGGCGCTTCACCATATTCCCCCAGGCATTGTCTCAGACAAGCCATTGATCCCGTTTTTAGCAGAGAACCTTTATCATGAGGCCACCCACCACTGGGTGACAATCCATCTACTCGATCGCGATCTTCTGGTTCCTCATTACCATACCCAGACATCCCCCCGGATTGATATTCCTTGGCGGAAAGACTACGACGATCGCACACGTTTTTGGGAGATTGACCGGGTACTCCACGCTCTGAGTGTCTATGCCGCCATTCTTCCTTACCGTGAAGCGGAAGTCCGCCTAGGCACAGAGCTCATGGATCAAGCGTTGCAGAAGGCCTCTGCCTGTACGGCATTTCTGAGAGGTGCTTTGCAAAGCCACCGTGATCAATTCACGGACCTTGGGCTTGTGTACTTGGAAGATCTCCTGGAAAAAACACGCTTCTACACAACAACACAAAAGGAGGCTCGCAAACCATGAGATGATCCTGTCTTCAGGCTTCCCCTGATCAGCGTGAACGGCCGGATGGGGGTCGTTTAAAGTGGATCCCGCCTATTTTGTTTCATGGCAGCGTGTACGCTTTGATTATTTTTTGACTATATTGAACTTTTAATGGAAAAATAAAATAAAAAATTTACTTTGGGTGCCGGGATTGGAATATATGAACACTCTTCAGTGGGTTTTTATCTGGGTTTTATGAGGAATAAGGACCTGCCCCCCAATAAACTGTGGGCCTCCCAAGCGCGACGACAGAGGACCTGGAAACTCTCTGTGTGATTTGGAAGACTCTTTATGTATAGAGGATGCTCCCCTGTTTCAAGGCCAGAAACGTATCCTTGAGGAGGGGGATCTTCTGCATTTTGGCGCTCTCTGGACCTCTCAGGATCCAGAATCCCGTGACGTTGAAAGTTGGACAGATGTCCCATCATCTTCTGGCTTCAAGGCAGAAATCCGTCAGGCATCAGAGTCTCAAGAAAGGGAAACCTTGGAATCTCCATTGAGCCTTTCTGGGCAAGACAGGATCAAACCCTATAGAGAATACGGAACAAGCCTCAACGAGGAAGATTTTCAGGAATCGAACAGAACAAAGATGTTCGGAAAGCTGACAAAATTCAAGAAATTATGGGCAAAGACCCCCTAACGCGTCCACCGGTCTCACCCACTTTTAACTCCCCGTATATCCGCCGTTTTCAAAAAGGTCTGGAGAATCACAAAAAATGATGCCTCTTTGAGAAAAGCAAAAGTTTATTCCTTTGCCTATAAACCACTCACCTAAAATGGCCTGATGATCTGGCTTGAGGTCCAGTTCTGAAGTCTTGCTTCAATTCGATTTGAGATTAAATGGAGGTTATTCCGGTCGATGGGTCAACAGAATTTATAATTGTGTCAGGCGAAAAGGATTTTTGTAATGATCCATTGAGCTTATCTTCTTTTTTCGTTATAACAGATCACTCAATCAACACTCCTGGAGGGGTGGCCGAGTGGTTGAAGGCGCACGATTGGAAATCGTGTATACGCTAATCCCGTATCGAGGGTTCGAATCCCTCTCCCTCCGCCAGTTTACAGCGCTCGAACTTTTCTCACTTTTTTGTTCCAGTGTTACCACATCTCTAAACCCCAGTATTTGTAAGCTTTCTAGGGGTTTTATCTAGTGTTAGAACCTTACTTCGCTTTCTCCCATTTTGTCATTTTCTCCCCAAAATCTCTGTTTTTGGTCTCCCCATCTCCGATACATGCGAACACTCGGGGCGAAGGTACGCATGCCCTCAAACCATTGATTTACCTGGGCTTTAGAGGATGAGGCAAATTAAATTGACCAATTAACTATGGATGTTCAATTGTTTGGATGGGGTTTCGACAGATCTTCGGGAGCGTGTTTTGGAATATATTGATGCTGGGCACAGTCAGGCTATGGCTTCCAGCCTCTTTAAGCTGTCTCGTCAAACAATTGATGACTGGATAAATTTGTGCAAACAAACCGGTGAGCTCAAAGATCAAATCCGACCCCGATCCAATCTGTTCACATCTCTCCAGGAGGCCATTGCATACGCCTTTACATATATCAATCTCTTAATTTAATGCGCTATAAGCCTTTTTGGAGGCTTCATTTTTTAGAGAACGAAAACCGGAGTAGGGATAGAGATTTGAAACGGAGAAAATGAGCTATATCAAGGGGATGGAAACCAGATTGCACTATCCTTCTAACGAGAAATATGTTATTTTGAAGTCAATTTTATGCGCCTTGCGAAACAAGAAAAAACTCAAGTGAGGATCAGATTGTATGATGGAAAGATTCTTAATGTTTATTCGTTGATGATAACCATGAATATCTCAATAGTATGATCGAAATGTATCAGAGGCTTAAAATCAAATTAACAGGCTCCATGCCAATTCAGCAGTTTTTGATCAAGACGCAGAATTAGGCTCCGAAGTTGCAAGACTTCAGCTAAGGACATTGGACGAAAAAGAAATTTGGATTCCGGATTCTGAGGCAGATGCTTGGCTTACTTATTCCCCCAAAGCGAAATGAGTCTATCGTTTATGAATGCAGCAAATAAACCCTATCTCTCTTTAATCATCTGGATCGTGGCGCTGATCGCGATTGGTGGTGTAATCGGCTCTTTATCCAAGCCAGAGATTAGTACTTGGTATAGCACATTAAATCGCTCAACTCTGACACCGCCAAATTATGTATTTCCAATAGCGTGGACTGTTTTATACGGGATTATTGGTGCTTGCGGTTGGCTCATTTGGCTCCCTCAAGCATTTCCCAAACTCGCGGCCATCAAAACTGTATACGTCACTCAACTCATCTTAAACTGGAGTTGGACATCTCTATTTTTTGGCCTCCACTTAACGGGAATGTCCCTCATGGTTTTGGTAGCTATGGACATTTTAGTCTGTGCGCTCATTTGCCTAGCTTACCGAAGAATGAAATTGGTTTCGCTGCTGATGATTCCTTATATGTCATGGATTCTATTCGCAACTTACTTAAATCTTTACATATGGTGGTGTCATTAAAAATACAATGATCCCTCATAGAGCTCTGTCAAAAAAACCTACACTATAGACAATGCGATAAAATGAAGGATTTTTAGCAATAGAAGATGCAACGCCGCTTAAATGAAACAGTACCGCTCCCTTTGCAAATCCCTTAGGTGTCTTTAATCTTGATATCTTGTTTTGCATTTCAGAAATGATGTCGCTGTTAATTTCACGCTTTTTGAATTTGAATTCACAAATAAAAAATCTGTTCGTTTTGGGTTGTACTAGATAATCCATTTGGCAACCTTTTTGAGTTGTGGTTTTCGTCTTCCTATAAGGGTCGCTACGCACATGATCAACAGGTGAAATGCCTAGTTTTTGAAGAAAAAGAGGGAAATTTTGTAAAAGCAATGCTTCGAGCTGCAATCCCATATGCGTTTCAAATTCAGGCGTGTCCGTAAAATCACATAGAGCGTCATTTAAAGGGCACGATAAACGCACTCAATGTTTTGTGGTAGAGAATCCAAAATCGTTTATTCGACACTCTCCAAGTACGCCTCTATAATCACCGTGGAGAGTGAAAACATGACCATACCACCCTAGTTTGGAGTTGGCTAAGTGACGGTAAACCGATCTCCGCCAGGCTGTTCAGCCGAAGCCCAATGTCCGATCGACCTCAAGTTAAGAGTTTGTTTTTTCAGGTCTATAGCTGAGAGCTTCGGCAACATGCTGGCGCTCAAGGCTCTCAGAGCCGTCCAAATCTGCCAGAGTGCGGCTGACCCGGAGAACTCGGTGATAGCCTCTCGCGGACAGCTTCAGAACCTCCACAGTCTTCTGAAGAAGGGCGTACGCAGGATCGCTGAGGGGGCAAATCTGTTTGAGAATGGCGCCATCCGCCTGATGATTGGTGAGCAGGCCACACCCAGGGCTCATGCGCTCAAATCGCTCCCGTTGGTGGTCTCTTGCTTGTTGAACACGGGTTCCAACCTGTGTGCTTTCAGAAGGCGCTCGCGTCGAGGCAGACATTTCATGAACCGGGACTGCCTCCACCCATACATGCAGGTCAATGCGGTCAAGAAAAGGCCCTGAAAGGCGACTTTGATAAGTCTGACCACAGAGGGGACGCCGGGTACACCCGCGGGTCAGATCGTCGAAAAACCCACAGCGGCAGGGGTTCATGGCACAGATAAGCTGGAATCTTGCTGGATAGCGTAGATGGGCGTTGGCCCGTGCAATCACAACGGTTCCGCTCTCCAAAGGACCGCGGAGTGCTTCAAGGACATGGGGAGAAAACTCTGGCGTTTCATCGAGGAACAAAACACCGTTATGGGCGAGGGAGATTTCTCCCGGGAGGGCGCGGATCCCACCACCCACAATGGCTGCCATGGAGGCGGAGTGATGGGGATCTCGAAACGGACGGCTTGTTAAAAGGTGCCCACTTTTTAAAAAACCAGACAAACTATGAATCATGGTCACCGATAAGGCTTCTGACGGACTTAAGGGTGGCAGAATCCCGGGCAATCGAGAGGCGAGCATAGACTTTCCAGCGCCCGGAGGTCCGATGAGTCTGAGATGGTGGCCTCCGGCAGCAGCGATTTCAAGGGCCCGTTTCGCCCCTTCCTGTCCTCGAATATCTCCTAAATCGAGGGAGTGGGGAGACGGGGGCGCTAAATGAGGTGTGGGCGGGCGTAGAACTTGGGTGCCCTTGAAATGATTCACCAATGCCAGCAAATTGTTAGGGGCCAGGATCTCGAGATCCCCTGCCCAGGCCGCCTCAGGGCCTGAGGAGCTTGGGCAAATCAGTCCAAGATTCAAAGAGGATGCAAACAAAGCGGCAGAAAGAACGCCCGTGATATGAAGCAAGCTGCCGCTGAGGGACAGCTCACCTAGGGCGAGGTATCTCTCGAGGACATCTTTTGGAATGACGTCAAGGGTCGCCAAAAGGGCGAGAGCAATGGGGAGGTCGTAATGACTGCCTTCTTTCTGGATGTCGGCTGGGGATAGATTCATAATGATTCGTTTGGGAGGCAGGGCAATGCCCAGGGCATAGAGGGCGGCCCGGACGCGCTCTCGAGATTCTGTCACGGCTTTGTCCGGAAGCCCCACAAGAATCACCGCCGGCAAACCCGGGATGATCTGAACTTGTGTATCAATAGGGGTGGTTTCCAAACCTTGAAAACACACTGTCTTCATGGAAAAAAACATATCCAGCCTTTTTAAGTCAACATTGGCAAAGATTAATCAAATTTTGACAAAATTAAAAGCGGAATTTTTAAATATCTCCTACTTCAAGATAAGAAGGCTGGATTATATTTTGGGCATAACTAAGGCTTTATGGATAGCCAAAACCCTTTTATTTGCCACAAAATCTCCGAGGCGCACGTCATGCGGTGGCCCTTCATCCACAGAATCAATGACAACTTTCAGGCCATTGGGGCATTCAAATAAGTGCACAGGGGAAGATGGGGTATAGCGTGACGTATTTTCATTCCCTTGCTCCACTTTCGTTTTTGAGAGAGCTGTAAGCCGCAAGGGCTCTGGCTCGAGCAATCCCATGATCGACGATGGGCTTGGGATAGGTGGTTCCTAAGGTGATGCTTGCTTCCTGTAAGATACGAAAGGTGGCGTTCCATGGCTGGTGAATCACGGAAGCTGGGAGATTTCTGAGTTCTGGAACCCATCGTTTGACATAGATCCCTAAAGGGTCAAATTTTTCCCCCTGAAGAACGGGATTGAAGATCCGGAAATAGGGCGCCGCGTCGACGCCACAGCCTGCGACCCATTGCCAATTCATTCCATTGCTCGCAAGATCTGCGTCCACTAAGGTATCCCAGAACCAAGCCTCGCCCACCTGCCAAGGAATGAGAAGGTGCTTCGTCAAAAAAGATGCAGCGATCATGCGGGCCCGACCGTTCATCCAGCCCATGGTGTACAGCTGACGCATGGCGGCGTCGACGATGGGATATCCTGTGTACCCAAAGCGCCAGGATTCAAGAAGGTGAGGATCTGTCTCAGGCCAAGGAAACTGTCGAAAAGTGACCCTTAAGGGGTCAGTTGGGAGCTGGGGGTAATGGGCGAGAAGGTGAGCAGCAAAATCTCTCCAAATCAACTCGGACAGAAAGGCGTTGCCTTCGGGCGTTTGAGAGTCGCTGCAGGACAGGGCCGCATGCCACACCTGACGAATGCTGATCTCTCCAAAGTGCAGATAAGGCCCCAGCATAGATGTTGTGGGCCGGTCTAAACGGTTGCGTTGATCTCCGTAATTTTCCAGGGTCTTGTCTAGAAAAGTGTCCAGAGCTCTTTGGGCGCCGTTTTCTCCAGGGGTCCAAGCTTCTCTCAAGCCTCCGCTCCAATCAGGCTGTGTGGGCAAAAGAGTCAGCTCTGATAGGGATAGGCTGCCTGGCAGACGTTTCCAAAACACTGAGTTTGCAAGGCTTTTCGGATAATTTGGCGGAGGCAATCGTAAGCATGCCCGTTGATAGGCCCCAAACACTTGAAAAGGTTTCCCGGTGGCGCTTTTGTGCGCTGCCGGATTGAAAAGAAAATTGCCAGGGAATCGGTGAACACGAATTCCTTTTTGAGTGAGAAAATTTTCGATTTGGCTGTCAACCAAGGCGCCAGTAGGATCTGCCCGCGTGTTCCAAAAAACATCATGGATGTTCAAAGCGTCCGGATCATGGTCTTGAAAAATTGTGCGAAAAATTTCCAGAGCTTCTCCTTTGTAGACCGCAAGCATCCCACCGAGAGAGGCATTCAAATGGGTGAGGCTGTGGTTCAACCACCACTTTGCAGCGCCTCCTAAGGGTCTTTGAGGGTGGGTTTCGTCAATATAAAGAGGATAAACAGGGCATCCCATCTGGGCTGCTTGGAGGAGCGCTTCATGATCCTTTAAGCGCAGGTCATTGCGAATCCAAAGAAGTGCTGTCATTGATCTCTGACCTTTTTTCCACAAGGTTTATTTTTATTTACCGCGGCAGTCACCGCTTCATTCTTTTCCTTCAAACCTCTGTTTGATGCAAGCATTTCAGTCAAATGGAAGCTTTAGATATATTACCTCATGCACTATTCCCTAAGCTTTCCCTGTTCACTTATTTGAGTGCTCCAATGAACTTTAGGATTGTGTGCGTGAATGGGCATGGCAAAGGGCAACGGCTAAAGCATCACTGGCATCTTTGACAGGGGCTTCTGGAAGAGCGAGAATTTTTTGGAGGACCCAGGCCAACTGCTGTTTTTCCGCATGTCCATGACCAACGACCGCTTTCTTGATGTGGTTAGGGGCATAGGCAAACACAGGTCGTCCAAAAACAGAGGGGGCACAAAGAATCACCCCACGGGCAAGGGCCAGCTTTAGGCTGCTTTCCGGATTTTTATTAACGAAGACTTCCTCAACCGCGACTTCGTGAGGCTGATACATTTCAAGAATGGCGGTGACTTCCTTGAAAATATGGGCAAGACGTTCCGGGATGGATGCGGATGTCCGGGTGGTAATGAGGCCCGAGGCTTTGTAGATGAGGCGGCTGTTCTGGGTATTCTCAAGCACACCCCATCCACTTTGTTTCAGGCCAGGATCAATGCCTAAGACAATCATCGGGGTTCAGGTTCAAGCATTGCCTTCTGTGTCTCCGGAGGTCAATGATTCCCCCTGAAGCCTTTGCTCAAGCAGAGAAGCGAAATCTACAGGCTTGAGATACAGGGGTGGGAATCCACTTTCTTGAGTGATCTGGGCCACGAGATTTCTTACAAAAGGAAAGAGAAGGCGCGGGCATTCCACAAACAAAACAAATCTCAGAAGTTCTTCAGGAATGCCGGAAAGTGTAAAAACACCGGCGTAAGCAAGCTCCACCAAGTAAACGGTTTTATCATTCCGCTGAATATGGGATTTCACGCCGAGAACGACCTCAAAAGTTCCTTCGTACAAAGGGGTGCATCCAACTTCGATATTCACGAGGGTTGATGCCTCTTCGTCTTGCTTGAGTAAATTTTCGATGGGTGCGGGGTTCTCAAAAGAAAGGTCCTTGATGTACTGGGCATTGATCGCCAGGCCGGGTGCGTTCTCTTGGGACTGTAAGTCTTTGTCTGAAATGTCTTGCGCCATCAGTGAGCGTCCTCCTTATCCAAAATATGTCGTCCTTTATTCATACCGGAAGTGCCTTGGTTCGTACAGATGGAGCAAAGGCTTGTTGATTGGACTCAAAAGTTCAGAGACGAATCTCATCTTGGTGACTCTTCATCCCTCGCTCCCGTTTCTCGTCAACGGGTTCTCTTCCCTCCCCTATTGGAGCACTTCTGTTTTTTGAATCAAACGCAAGAAAATTTTTAAGAAAGGCTTGAAGCTGGAGCCTTGAAGCGCAAAATACAGATGAAGCTGTTAGGGGCTGTGAAGCTGAGGGAGATCACATCAAATGGGCTGGAGGAGTCAACCCATTTGTGTTTGAAGGCCAGAGGTCTTCCCTATACGAGAATAAAATCCATCAGGCCTATGTTCTCTTGTGTTTGCAGAAAAGACAGTACAGGAGCCTTGGTAGCATTCTTGCCTATCTTTTTCGGATACGGTCTTCAGCATGATTTCATCCAACGCGATCCAATCAGCTTGGCGCCTTGCCATCCCTTGTAAAAAATCAACACAAGATTTTTCATCTTCAGCTGTCCAAGATATCTTGAATCGGTGGGCTTTTTCTCCTCTTTTTTTCACAAACTCTGGTGCATTCGCACGGACAGGAAACCGCGTGATATCCAGGGTCAAAAGCCCGCACGACTCCCCCATTCTTTTCAGTTCAGCATACCATTGCTTCAAAGACAGATTTGGTGGCGATGCCAGGCGTTCTAAAATTTCTTGGACAGCCACATGATTTTTTTTCCAAAAAAACAGCATCTCTTCCTGCTGAGACACTTTCTCCTTCAGGTCTTCAACACTGCGAACCTCTGAGGATTCGATCGCTTTCAAATAAGAGATGCCGCCCAAAAGCCCCACGCCCAAAAGCAGACACCCCATACATGCAATTTTCAAAAAAACATTTGGCAAGGACCCCCCTTCATTCACAGAAAGGGTTTTTTTGAAAAAATCTCCTCTGACCCAGTCCCCTAACGCTCCGCTGCGAGAGGGTATGGGTGGATCATCGATCCATTTTTCCATAGGCCTAGGAGCCCCCTTCAAAAACCGAAAACCCCTGAAAGGGTTCTGCAAATTTCCCCAAAAACCTTTTTTTGTGCCCATGTAGACCGCCATGAATAGAGTCAGGTTGATTTCAAAGACGGTCAGTTTCAGCTGACTGTCTTTGCGATACCGGTGTTTAAAAAATCTTTGATCCCAGAATGTTCAGTCTCTCTTTTTGAGAAGACACATGCGCTCTTGACTCCTCATCTGACCACCGAACTGTTAGCTCCCAAAGAGGAGGAGATCTAGGCCCCGGGGAATGGCGCGGAGAAGCACTGCGGACCAGTTGAGCGCCCGGGAAAAGATCCTGAAGAGATGCTTTCCAGCTCTCCCAAGTTTGATCATTGGGCTCATTGAAGGTGTTTGAATCCTCCACCCCCCTCTCCTCCAATCTGCGTGAACTCTCAAAAACCCAAAGACGCATCCAGTAATGACCTGGTCTCAGACGCCGCCACAGGATTTTTTGACATTCAACGGGGGGCTGTATCAGGTTCTGGACTTTCTGAAGAAAAAGCAAAGAGAGATCACGCTCGGCCTCTTCTTTGAGAAGTCTTTGTGCCTCCAAAAACGCCACAGGAAGAGACGCTTCCCAAGCATGGCCCTCTTGAATTTGCTTTTGCAACACAGGAATTTTTGTTCTCAGCTGCCCGACAGCTTCCCATGTTTTTTGCAAGAGGACTCCTTCAAAACACAAGCCCCCAATCAAAACGAGTGCCACTCTTTTTAAAAATTGGTTCTGGCGGACAGGCGCTTGAAAAGTCCGAACCCAAGCGGAAAATTTTTGAAAAAAGGATCCATTCTCTGTGAGAGGACCCACCGGGGAAGCCTTAGACGCTTGCCTTTTCAGGAGAGCGAGATCGAGAACATCAAAACCTTTCAGATCATTGACCTGTTCCTGTCCAAAGGGGCTTCGGAGAAAAAAGACGTTGGGGGAAGACGTGCTCAGATCTGGGGACCAACGCCCCACATAAGCCGCTGTTTCGAGAGCAGCCTTCTTGAGGGTATCTTCGGTCCCCTCCGTATCCAGGGGGTCCTCTCCATTCAGAGAAGTCTCTCCTTCATACCCAGGTGTTCGTGTAAAAAGAGGGACCCGCCCCCAAAAAACAAAATGCGCCAAAAACTCAGGAGACCCAGAAGAACTCTCTTGAAAAACAACAACTGTCAGGGTTTTTTCCGAAAACAGGCAACCGTTGTGGCAGGCCCACTCATAAACAAGACCGGCTCTCTCAATCGCAAGACTGTAAACTTTGAAATCCGCAATTCCCGAAGAGCCCTTCAGAGCCGAGACAAGAGACCTTAAAGGCTGAGACAGAACGCAACCCACGGAAAGACTCTCTCTTGGATTCCAAAAACACCCTATCAGGGCCCAAAAGCCCATGCTTTTTTTTAAAAAAGCTCTCCGAGCTCGGAACAAGCGTATTCGGTCAACCCAACCCAAAAGGGGTGAGAACGATTCCCACGTCCAAACATTGCCGTCTCCACCTACATACAAATCGACTTCCTGAGGAGAAGCTCCCCAGGTTTGAAGGAGGGTAGGTAAATCGTTCCATCCCTGATCCCAAATGTGCACGGTTGTGTTTGACAGACCGACTCCCTGAAGGGCCAAAATCTCCCCCTTTAAGATGAGAAGCTGTTTGTTAAACATTTGCCAGACCTCCCCCTTCAAAGGTGTGATACATGGGCAGTAGAAGGCCCGCGATAAGCCATAAGATCATCCCGCCCAGGGCAAGAAAAGACAACGGCTGTAGATAGGCGATGAGACGTGACCGCAACTCTTCCAGGTTTCGTTGGTACATGTGGGAAATCCGAATCAAAGCAGCCCCTAAAGATCCGGTCTTTTCACCCCAAACGATCATTTGAAGGGCACGGGCGGAAATCCCCGAAAGGCCAAAAAAACAGGAACTAACGCTCGATCCACCTCGAATATCTAAAGAAACCGCCATTAATTGCGTTTTCAAAAAAGGATTTTGAATATGCTCCCCCGCTTCTTTCAGCCCCTCAAGTAAGGGAATTTGATGGGTCAACAAAATTCCCCAGGTATAAAAAAAGCGGGCCCAGAGTGTTCCTAAGCGCATACGCCCCAGGAATGGTATCCGTACAGAAAGTCCATGGGCCAAAAAACGGACAGGTGGATAGAAGCGCGCAAGGACAATCAGTCCTCCGCAAATGATTCCCAAAAGGATGCTCAGCTGAAACCCATAGGTGATCAGAAACGTTTGAAAGGATAAAAGGCTTCTGCTTGCAAACCCAAGACCCACGGTCTCCCCTGAGGTTTGGTGCATCTCTACCCGCATTAACTCCAAAACCTCTGGCAGAACTTGGGTAAACCAGACGAAAAAAGTTCCCAGCAAACACAGGAAGACGATCAAAGGATAGCGAAGGGATTCAAAGGTGAGACTTCGCATGTGCTCAATATGACCGAGGCTTTCCGAGAGTCCCTTCAGGGCAGAGGGGAGATTACCGGTTTTTTCCCCCAGGCTAAGAAAAGCGCGAATCAAAGGTCCCTCCCAACGAGACCCCCAAATCGCTGAGAGCACGGCACCTTCCTGAAGACGATCTCGCAAAGCTTTGAGTTGGCAGCGGCTATAAAGATCCATTTCATCTGCCAGCGCATCCAAAGCGTGAACAAGCGTGAGACCACTCCCTATGAGTTCTGAAAGGTTCAAAAAAATCTGTTGGTATTTCAACAGAAAAGATTTTTTGAACCGGGGCTCGGAGGCTGTCCACAAACGACGACATCTCAGAACATCTAAAGACTTTTGCCTGGCTAGGTGGAATGCCTGAGGACGACCTAGAGCCAGAATGGGGATTTCCCGAAGAGAGCCTTCGGGGTCTAAAACTCTGCAAAGATAGACGTGGGGATGGGTCATTGGAGAACCGTAGACGTTGGCGCGTTTGGCAAGGAAAAACCTTCTGGAGATAAAAGAGCCTCCTCCCAAGGAATCGAAAAGGACACATCCCCAAGAACACGTTCGAGCTCAAGCAAGCTTGTTTCTCCCCGAAATACAAGGGACAAACCGGATTCCCAAAGAGTCCGGTAGTGATTGTGCCTTCGCAGAATCTGCTCTGCGGCTCGGCGATCTTTGCCCGTTAAAAGCCATCCGTCAAACTCAGGATTCAGCTGTATCAATTCTGCAATCAGCTGACGCCCCTGATAGCCTGTCCCTGAACAGATAGAACACCCCGCCGCTTCAAAGATAAGATCCGTCCCATAGGGAATGCTCCCAAAGTCCTTCTGAATTTTTTGAGGAATTTTGCATTGTCTACACAGAAGGCGCACCAACCGCTGAGAGAGAACGCCCCGAAGATGACCGGCCAAAAATGGGGCCTCCAACCCCAATTCCATCATTCGAAACACCGCTGATAAAGCATCCGATGTATGGAGCGTTGACAACACTTGATGGCCTGTCATGGCAGCCCGAAGAGCCATATGGGCCGTTTGAGGATCTCGAATCTCCCCAATCAAAATCACATCTGGATCCTGCCGGAGGATAGAGCGCACCCCTTCTGCAAATCCAAAGTCGCCCTGCTCCCGAATGCTCGTTTGACGCACACAGGGGCGAGCGTATTCCACAGGCTCCTCAAGGGTCATAATATTGCGGGTCTCTGGGCTGAGTTGGGTGAGAAAGGCATACAACGATGTGGTTTTGCCACTGCCCGTTGGCCCTGTCACCAGAAACAATCCATCGGGACGCTTTAATGCCGTCTCAATGGCCGCCTGAGTTCCCGCTTCATATCCCAAAGAGGAGAGGCGAAGCTCTGTCTTCAGAGGGGCCAAAATGCGGATGACTACATTTTCCCCATCAATCACCGGGTGGGAGGAGATCCGAAAATCCACCATTCGCCCCAAAATCATGAGACGGGCGCGACCACTTTGCGGTGCCCGTGTTTCCACAATATTAAGATCCGCAATCAGCTTGAGACGAACGAGGATAGCGCCCCAAGACTTTGGATGAAATGCAAAAACGGTGCGTAGCAATCCATCACACCGGAAGCGCACCCGCACAAAATCCCCCTCTGGCTCTAAATGGATATCAGATGCCAAAACTCTGACGCCTTCCCGGAGTAATCCCTCCACAAAGCGTACGATAGGGTGATCTTTGATCTCAAAAGAGAGAGCCGAAACCCCTCCCCCTCCAGAGGCACCTCCCCACTCTTCTGCCTCTGCTGTCGCCAAAAGGTCTCCAAAATGAGGTGAGGCTAGGGGCGTTGAACGGGCTAAAATCGCTTCAATCATCTCTTGAGGCGCTTCCCAAAAACGCACTGAACCTAAAATGCGCCGTACATGATCCCGACTTGCCACCTCTCCAACATCTGCCATCACCACCCATGTCATTCCCTGATCATCCACTAAAGGGCAAAGGCATGCTTTTTGACAAAATGGCAGAGTCAGTTTTTCTAGCAATCCAGAAGGGCATACCTGGCTTTCTAAGTTTAATCCGCGCCTAGAAGACCATTGGGCCGTAACGGACGCCATAGCTTCTGCACTGACGAATCCTAAGCTCACACACAGAGACACCATATGATCCTGGCACCTTGGATTTTCTTGCATCAGACGCTTTCGATTACAAGGATCCAAAATCCCGCGGAAGATCAAGTAAGACAAAAAATCCTGTCCCTGGACCCCCCGATCTAAAGCTGAGTCTTGTCGCAAAAAATTGTCCATTTTTATTTTTAATGCCCATATTTGCCTAATTTAAATTCAATATAGGCAAATTATTTTTCAAAAACAAGAGGTTTTTTTGGTTTTTTTGCAAAAAAAGTCCTGCATTCGCCATGTCTTTTAAAAGAGACCTTGAGAGAAAATGCCATCTTCGGTATAAAAGATAAGGAGCGGATTCAGTCAAACTTTTGATCATAGGTTCTCGAATGACCGAAACGTACGAACATTTTACTCAAGCATCCTTTCAAAGGAGGGGTGATGAATTCAAGAGTTGAGGAGCGATGCATTGCCCAAGGTGTCCGTATGACGGATCAAAGGCGCACTATTGCAAAGGTTTTATCCGAATCAACCGATCACCCTGATGTGGATCAAGTCCATGCCCGTGCTGTCAAACTCGATCCGGAAACATCTATTACAACAGTTTATAGAACTCTCAGGCTCTTCGAGGAAGCAGGGGTCCTTGAAAAACACGATTTCAGGCAGAGACGTTTTCGCTATGAGGAAGCGACAGATCAGCCCCATGATCATCTGATTGACGTCAAAACGGGAGCTGTTTTGGAATTTTACGCGCCTGAAATTGAGAAAATTTTAGAAGAGCATGCTAAAACTCTTGGGTATCAACTCATTGATCGCCGACTTGAACTCTATGCAATCCCCTTGACCAAAGACGCGTAGCCCCTCTTTAATGATCTATAGCTAAGCCTTTGTCACTTGATGATGCGTTGTTCGGTCTCTCATGTCGGTTGACTCCACTTCGCTTCTTGCGTTTATACTCAAATTAAATTCTTGCGTTATAAGTGTCATCTCACTGTTTGCGCACCAACTGTTTTCCAGGAGTTTTTTTGACAAAAAGTCACGATTTTTGCTCTCGCCACGACAGAGCGTTTGAGCCGATTGTCGCGGGGGCCTTCAAGACTTTTCTGGCCGAGACACCTGAAGACATTCAGGAGGTTCAGTCCCTACGTTATGAGATTTTTTCAAAAGAAAGAGGTGCCTGCCTTCCCGATCCAAAAGAAGCGCCCAACGCAGATCCTTTTGATAGAATTTGCAGTCATTTGGCTGTCAAAGACACGAGAGTAAACAAAATTGTTGGCACATATCGCTTAGCTCGTCGCCAAGAAGAACGGCTTTTGGGGGCTTTTTTGACAGAGAATGAATTTAACTTGTCCTGCCTTCTGAGCGAACCAGATGAAATTTTAGAGCTCTCAGGTGCCTGTGTCGCCCTCCCTTACTGGACGCTTCCAACGCTTACGCTTTTATGGCGCGGCCTTGCAGAATATGCTCTGCACTATCACATTGCCTATTTTTTTGGTTGCGTTAGTCCCCCTGGGACTGACCCCTTTCGTTTTGCCCATGCCTTGTCTTATTTGCGCATCGGCTGCTTTGTCGGGGACGGATTGTTTATCGATCACAGTTTTAATACAATGGATGTGTGTATTGTGGTGAAAACCGATAGCCTGACTGAACGTTACGCCCATTATTTTAATGTCCGATCTCAAGAAACAAAGCGTTTTTCCGTGCGATGACAGAGCATCCTTTGCCAATAGCTCCCTTGGGTTTTGTGCCACAATCGATCGTGTGGATCCGCCTTTTTCTTTTGGGGGTTTTGCTGACGACAGCCCTTCCTTTGATTGGCGTTCTTGCGCTCATGATGCCCCAAAAGCCCACCCGAACTCGGCAGTGGGTTTTTGGCTGGCTCTATAAAGCTGCCGGTATTCGCCTTCGTATTCAGGGGAATCCCTCCCAAAACCCTACTCTCTTTGTGTCCAATCACACGTCTTACCTGGATATTATTCTCTTGGGCCATCTTTTGAGGGGCCGTTTTGTCTCCAAACAAGAGGTGAAACACTGGCCTATTATTGGTTGGGTCGCAGCATGCACAGGCACGCTGTTTATTAGTCGCAAACCTCAGAAAGCACTGGAAGAACGGGGTCTTCTGAGGGACGTTTTTGCCTCTGGAGAGAGCCTCATTCTTTTTCCAGAAGCCACATCCACAGCAGGGACTTCTGTCCTCCCATTTAAAAGTGCTTTTTTTGACATTCTCTTTGGTGAAGGAGCGCCATCTTCGGGTGTGCAGCCGGTCACTTTGGTTTATGGAACCCTCAATGGCATTCCCATGGGAAGGTTTTTGCGCCATCTCTACGGATGGCCCGCAAAGGTGCCCTTGAAATCCCATCTTCTTCAAATCCTCCGTCTCGGATCTGTCACCGTTGATGTGATCTTTCACAACCCTCTGTCGCCGGAGCATTTCTCGTCTCGCAAAGACCTAGCCATAAAGGCGCATGCGACTGTACTTGAAGGTTTTTCTCAAACCCCAGAGATTACAGAACCCTAGGCTCTGTGGAGGAATTTTTTTGAGAAGGTCTCAAGTTTCAAGGGTCAACAAGGAATGTCGCGCTGAAATTGAGGGGGATGTTTGCATCAAATGGAGGTTTGGGCTAGAGATGGGGCGGACGGGGGTGGAATGACCAAGATTAAAAACAATCAATCTTTTTTTGGGGCGATTGCGGATAAGGCACGGATTCAAGGTCTTTTTGGGCGTGTGGCGCCTGCTTACGATCGAATGAACGATATCATGAGCTTGGGACTCCATCGGTGTTGGAAAGACACTTTTGTCTCTGGTTTGCCTTTGGACCACTTGCCTGCTTCCCAGGGTCGTACAATCATTCTGGATGTGGCTTCAGGGACTGGGGACATTGGGGTGCGGATTCAAAAGCGCCTTGTGAGTCATCTTTTTCTGGCCAACAATCCGCTTCTTGTTATTTCGGATTTAAACGAGCCTATGCTCAGGGTGGGATTGGGGCGTGTGGCAGGGGCGCCTTCTGTGATTGCGGACGCCCTTCATCTTCCTTTTGCGGACCGATCCGTGTCCCTTTATACTGTCGCGTTTGGCCTGCGAAATATGGCAAGCACAGAGGGTGCGTTGGAGGAAGCTTTTCGTGTTCTGGCTCCTGGAGGGTTTTTCTATTGCTTAGAGTTTAGTGAAATTGCTTCTCCATGGCTTTCCGGGCTGTACGAAATGTATGGGCGGGTGATTCCGTCCCTGGGGTCTTTGTTTGCCAAGGATGGAGAGGCCTACCAGTATCTTGTTCAAAGCATCCAAGCGTTCCCAGGGCCTCAACTTTTGGAGGCGTTAGTTCAGGACGAAGGGTTTACAGACACCGGATTCCGCTTGCTTTCCGGTGGATTGGTCGCGATCCATTGGGGGAGAAAGCCCAGCTGATCGCTGATTGAGAGAGAACACTTTGCATCTGCCTTGTTTTTACGTAGAATGCTTTCAGCGTCTTGGGGAAAGTCTTTCAAGGCGACGTCTCATGTGACCCCACTTTCCAGTGGTGCTTCTGCTGCGGCAGATCCATTCCTCTGGGGGTTGCAGTGGTTTAACTGGAAAACAAAGGAATGATTATGTCTGAATTAACTCAATTTACACTCCGTCAGCTGTTTACAGCTGGTGTTCATTTTGGTCACCATACTCGTCGTTGGAACCCGAAAATGCGTCCTTATATTTTTGGCGCGCGGGATAAGATCCACATCATTAACTTAGAACAAACCGTTGGATGTCTGACCCGCGCTTTAGATGCGGTCCGAGGGATCGCCTCGAGTGGAGGACGGGTTCTTTTTGTGGGAACCAAGCCCCAAGCATCTGAGCTTGTGAAAGAAGCAGCGCTTCGGTGTGGTCAATATTATGTGAATCACCGCTGGTTAGGTGGAACGCTGACAAACTGGGGCACTATTTCTAAGTCCATTAAGCGCTTGAAAGAGTTAAAGCATCAGATTGAAACGGGGGAGATCAAAAAATACACCAAGAAAGAGCAGCTTGAGTTTGAGCGGAGCTATTTGAAGCTTGAGTCTTTTCTAGGGGGCATCAAAGATATGGGTGGGCTGCCGGATGTGTTGGTGGTCATTGATACGAACAAAGAAAAGATTGCCATTGGAGAGGCTCATCGTCTCAACATCCCTGTGGTTGCGATTATTGACACCAACTCAAATCCTGATCATATCATCTATCCGATTCCTGGAAATGATGATGCGTCTCGTGCCATTAAGCTGTATTGTCACCTGTTGTCTGGTGCGGTTGTGGAAGGAATTAAGGCAGACATGGTCTCAAAAGGCATTGACCTTGGAGATATGGTCCAGGTGCCAGGCGTGATTGCAGAAGCCATGGAAGAAGTGATTGCGGAATCTGTTCAAATATCTGCCTCAGAATAAGGATCAAAAATAATGGTGACACCAGAAAAAATTAAAACTCTCCGGGAAACCACGGGCGCTGGATTTATGGATTGTAAAAAGGCGCTGACAGAATCCGAAGGATCTGTTGAAAAAGCGGTGGATTGGTTGCGGACCAAGGGTCTTGCGGCGGCTGCTAAAAAAGCAGGGCGCGTCACGGCGGAAGGTCTTGTGGGGGTTGTTCAGAAGGGGCCCTGGGCTGTGGCTCTTGAGGTGAACTCCGAAACAGATTTTGTGGCCAGAAACGACAAATTTCAGGGGTTTTTCAACTCTCTGTTAGAGATTATATCTTCCCAGAAAATTGAAACGCTAGAGACTCTTCAGAAATCTGTTTTGCCGACGGGTCGCAGTGTCGATGAAGAACTCTCTGTGCAAGTGGCAACGATTGGAGAGTCTCTCAATATACGGCGTCTTGAGGCTCTTTCTGTAACTCAGGGTGTTGTGGCTTCTTATATTCATAGCGCTGTCAGTCCGCAATTGGGTCGGATTGCTGTTCTTGTCGCTCTTGAGAGTGCGTCCACTGAGACTTCCCTTCTCAATGATTTGGGCCGTCAAATTGCGATGCATGTTGCAGCCACCAAGCCGCTGTTTTTAAAAGTGGCGGATGTCGATCAAGAGAATCTCACCCGTGAAAAAACAGTTTTGACAGAACAGGCACGGGCTTCTGGACGTCCGGAAGATGTGATTGAAAAAATGGTTTCGGGTCGTTTGCGGAAATACTTTGAGGAAGTTGTTCTTGAGGAGCAAATTTTTGTTGTGGATGGCGTCACCCGCATTGCAGATCTCATTGCAGGTGCAGAAAAAACAGTAGGTGCGCCTGTGATGTTGAAAGGATTTTCCCGGATCGCTCTGGGTGAAGGCATTGATAAGCCCACAACAGACTTTGCGGCAGAGGTTCAAGCTCAGGCACAACTTTAAGAGTCTCCACAGAAAGAATGTTCCACGTGGAACATTCTTTCTGGATGGGGAATTTTCTTACGGTTATCCCCTCCAAAAAACCAGAGAGCATTGTGTTCAAGGCATAATCCAGGATTCAACTGGAGAGATTTTTTTTTGAGGTTTATGGGTCAGTGATTCTTTTGCTTCCATCTTCTTCCAATATGTCAGGTATGGCCGAATCGTGTATTCAAAAGGGATGTTTCACGTGGAACATTTAAACCAATGGATTGAAAGACAACATCCAAAGCGTGTTTTAATTAAAATTTCTGGAGAAGCCCTCGCGGGGCCCCAAGGATATGGCTTTGATGCTTCTTTTATTCGCTCTTTTCTGACTCAGATTGCAGAGCTTCCCTCCTCTTGGGACGTGGCTCTCTTGGTGGGAGGGGGTAATTTTTTTCGAGGCGCTCAAGAAACCGAGCTTTCCCGTGGTGTGGCAGACCAAGTGGGAATCCTGGCAACGGTGATGAACGGTCTTGCCCTTCAGGACGAATGGAATCGTCGTGGAGGCCGTGCAACGTTGTTTTCAAACCTGATGATGGATGGCTTCGCTCAGCCATTTATCCAAGCCCAATGTGAGTCTTATTTTGGCCCTGGGTGTCTTCCCATTTTTGTCGGTGGGTCTGGCCATCCTTATTTTACAACAGATACGGCGGCTGTTTTGTGGGCTCTGCGTTCTAAGTGTTCTTTGCTTGTGAAAGGAACCAAAGTGGATGGACTGTACGATCGGGACCCGATGTGTGATTCCAATGCACGCTTTTATCCATTTGCAAGTTATGATCAAGTTGTGAGAGAAAATTTGCGTGCGATGGATTTGACAGCGATTACTCTTGCCAAAGAAAACAATCTTCCTCTTGTTTTGCTCAATATTCAGAAACCTAACGGTCTCCTGGAAGCTTTTGCGGGAGCGGCTCCTCTGACCTGGATTCATACTTCTAACACAAAGGATTAATTCCATGCATGATGATTTAAAAGCGGATTTGAAAAGGCGGATGACATCAAGTTGTGATGTTTTTTCAAAAGAACTTCAGGGGCTCCGGACAGGACGGGCGTCTCCTCAATTGCTAGAACCGGTTCTGGTGGAAGCTTATGGATCGAAAACACCCCTCAATCAAGTGGGAAATATTCAAATTTTAGAGCCCCGTTTGTTGGGGGTTCAAGTTTGGGATCAGGGGTTGGTTAAAGCAGTTGAAAAAGCCATTCGGGAGAGTGGACTTGGGCTCAATCCTTCTGCAGATGGAGCTCTTGTGCGGGTCCCTTTGCCAGATTTAACTGCCGAGCGTCGTAAAGACCTCGTGAAGCTTGCCCATAAATATGCAGAAGAAACCCGCGTGGCGGTCCGCTCGGTGCGTAGAGATGGCATGGACATGATTAAAAAACTTGAAAAGGATAAGAAAATTTCTGAAGACGAGGGGCGTCAAATCTCTGATGATATTCAGAAACTGACAGATTCTTTTGTGCAGCAGATTGATGCGCTTTTGGTGACGAAAGAAAAAGATATCCTGACTGTTTAAGGCACCATCCTCGATGACACAGAAAGAGGGACGTTTCTATAGATATACGAGCTTTGATCTGACGTTTTCACGTTTAAAAATCGATCTTGTGTGATTGTCAGTGTTTCTTCGGAACTCTGCAAAATGACTTTTGAAAAAAGTGACCAGCTTTCGGACGATGAGATGGCGTTTCAGCTTTATGATCGCCTGAGTTTCCGGCAGTTTGTGGGGCTGAGAGAATTGGATCGTTTCCCGGATTCGAAGACTATTGGGCTGTTTAAGAATGGTCTGGCGGCTTCGGGCGCCCACCTGGAGGTCTTGGGCTACCGGGCTCAAAAAGGTCAACTCATCGATGCCAGCATCCAATAAGTTCGCAAGCCAAGAAGTTTGGTCCCAGAGGACTTATGAGACAGAGGCTGGGAAAGCGCAGCACGACACAGACGCCACGTTTACAAAGAAGGGGAGCAAGACGTATTTTGGGTACAAGAATCACGTCAGTTTAGACGAGCGTTTTGGTTTTGTGAGGCGTTACGGAGTGTCTTTCAGGAGAGTCAAGTCTTTGAGGATGTGTTTGACGCAAGCAAGATGGGCTCCAACCTGTATGAAGACACCGCTTACCGTGGAGGTTTGATGGATGGATTTGTGGAAGAAAAACTTCTGACGGATAAACGGCAGCACCGGGCGTATTGGGGAAAGCCGCTCAAGGAGCATCAAAAACACGCCAATAAATCCAGGGGCAAAGTTCGGGGGAAGGTAGAGCCTATGTTTGCATGGAACAAAAACGGGCGACAACGGTTTCAGATTCCCAGCATTGGTACGTGTGGGATTTTCTATCGACATGCACACCTTGATTGATCATATGCGCCCGCTGATTTTCTTGTCTGATGAAGTTGTTTATCAAGATTATTGCGCCAGCCCCCCTTAAATCAATCTCAAAAAATATAAAATTCCCAAAGAGCCCGCCTTTGCACATTTGCAGCCTTCCGCTGCAGGTGAACATTCAGAATCACGGATGAATCGAGGTGCCGCTCACTCAAAAAATAAAGAAAGTTTTTTTATTTTGATGAAAGCTTCTATCATAGAATTCCATTTGCGCTGATTTAACAGCATGAGATTTGGCAGGCCTCTGGAGTGAGCTAAGCCCTTCTACCCATGGGCCTCTTCCCAGGTTCGTCCGGTCCCGGTGTCAACGACCAGAGGGACGGACAGGGTCAGGGGGGTGGTCATGAGGTTCTTGAGGTCAGGGGTGAGGGACATGATCTCTTGGGCCGGGCCTTCAAAGAGAAGCTCGTCATGAATTTGAAGGACTAAGCGGGTGGCGCAGGCTTGCTCTTTCAGGAATGCGTGGATGTTGATCATGGCCTTTTTAATGAGCTCCGCCGCGGTGCCTTGAAGAGGGGCGTTGATAGCCTGGCGTTCTGCCCCCATCCGGAGAGCATGGTTTTTGTCATGAATTTTTGGGATGAAACAGCGGCGGCCTGCCAAGGTTTCCACGTAACCATGGGTTCGGGCGAAGGCTTTCGTTTCCTCCATATAGCGGACGATGCCGTGATAATGGGCCAGGTATTCTTCAATAGCCTGGCCCGCCTCTTTGGAAGAGATCCCGAGGCGACTCGCCAGGCCGAAGGGACTGATGCCGTAGATGATCCCAAAATTAATCATTTTGGCTTTTCTGCGGAGATCTCGGTCCACTTGATTCAAAGGTACGCGAAAAACTTGGGACGCGGTTTGGGTGTGGATATCGATCCCTCCTTGGAAGGCCTCGATGAGAGGGGTCACCTGCCCCAGATGGGCTAGCAGGCGCAGTTCAATTTGGGAGTAATCAAAGGATGCGAGAACACAACCTGGGCGGGCGACAAAAGCTCGTCGGATTCCCCGTCCTTCCTCCGTTCGGATCGGAATGTTCTGAAGGTTCGGGTTTGAGGAGGCCAAGCGGCCTGTAGATGTGCCCGCCATCACAAAAGATGTGTGAATGCGGCCGGTCTGGGGGTTGATAGATTTGGGCAACGCATCGGTATAGGTTCCCTTGAGTTTAGCGAAGGTGCGCCAGGACAGAATCCATTTCGCCACTTCGTGCCCTTGGGCCGCCAGGGACTCCAGAACATCAGAGGCAGTACCGTAAGCGCCCGTCTGGCTTTTCTTTCCACCGGAGAGCTTGAGGGTTTCAAATAAAATCTCCCCCAGTTGTTTGGGGGAGGCAAGATTGAAAGACATCCCAACGTGGCGATAAATCATGTCTGAGAGCTGGGTCATCTGGACTTCGAAGACATGGCTAAGGTCCGCAAGGGCTGCTGCGTCCACTTCAATACCTGTGTTCTCAAGAGTGACGAGCACCGGAATCAAGGGTCGCTCAAACGTTTCATAGAGGGGAAGAGTGCCGGCCTCTGTCAGCCCTTTTTGCAAAGCCTCCCCAAGGGGTATGAGAATGCGCGTACGCTCTGCCAGTGTTTGAAAAGAGTTTACGAGCGTCTCTGGGTCTTTGGTACTTTTGCGTGGGAGAGGTGTGAGGGTTTGATTCAGATGCGTTTGCACAAGCTGGGGTAGGTCACGGGCCGCTTCATTCCCTTCCAGAATGTCCGCCATCACTAAGAGATCTTCAAATGATTTCGTGTCGATCCCCCAAGCAGTCAAATGGTGGAGCATGGGTTTAATGTCATAGGCAATTTTGGTGATGGAGTGGTCTTCTAGGAGAGTCTTGAGAATGGGAATCGCCTGTGGGAGCGTTAAAACATCCTGGGTGAGAAGGGTGGCCTCTCCCAAGGAGAGAATAGAGGTCTGGTCTCCAGACACGGATAAAGCCAGCGTTCGCTCCCCCTCCAACGTGAGGGCCACCCGGCCGGTTTGTTGGATTCGACGGGCCAGATCCTCAAGCTCGTTAATTTTTTGAATTTCCCTAAAAGTCACAGATACGGCTAGAGGCTCTGGGGAAGGCCCAGGGCTTTCAGATAGGGGCGTTTTTTGTTTAAGAAGCCGGGGGAGAAGGGTTTTCAGACCATGGGTTTCAAGAAAGTCTTGGGCCGCCGCTAAGGGGATTCCTTGAAAGGCAAGATCGGCGATGGGCACCGGAAGTGGAACGTTTTGAGCCAGCTCTACCAAGCGTCTTGAAATCAAAGCTTGGTCCTTGTAGGTCTGAAGAAGGTCCCGTCTGCGGGCTTGGGGAATTTGATCTAGATGAAGATAAAGGGTATCGAGGTCTTGGAATTCCTGAATCAGAGCAGCGGCAGTTTTAGGCCCAATGCCTGGGATTCCGGGTATGTTATCAGAGGCGTCCCCCATGAGTGCTTGGACCTGGACGACCTGATCTGGTGGGACTCCAAATTTTCCAATGACCTCAAGAATTCCCATCGCCTTGTTTTTCAGGGGATCCCACAGGCGCACAGTGTCTGAGACCAGTTGCATCAAGTCCTTATCAGAGGAAACCAGGGTGACGGGAAAGCCTGCACGAGTTGCCTCAACTGTATAGCTGGCAAGGAGATCGTCTGCTTCAAATCCGGGGCTTTCCAGGACAGGAAGGCCGAAGGCTGTACATGCTTCCCGCACCAGAGAAAACTGGGGGATCAAGTCCTCTGGAGGCTCCGAGCGGTTCATTTTATAAGAGGGATAAATGGCTTGCCGGAAAGTCACGCGCCCGACATCAAAGATGATGCCGAGGTTCTGGGGCTTGTGCTCCGCCAATAAGCGCAAAAGCATACTGATAAAGCCATAAACCGCACCAATTGGGAGACCATGAGGGCTGAGAAGAGGAGGTAAAGCATGAAAAGCGCGGAAGATAAAACCAGAGGCATCGACAAGATAAAATTCGCTTTCGCTTTTATTTGAATTCAAAGGCCTCTCCTTATTTTATAATTATAATATAAAAAATAAAACGAATATTTTCCATTAAAGGAATTTTATTTTTGTTACATGGAGCAAAAGTTTTTTCTTTTTTCTATCAAAATAATACAAAAAACAAAAAATATTTGCCTTTAAAAGGTGTTATATTTTTGTTACATTAAGCAAACGGTTCATGAAAAATCAAAATAAAGACTTGATTATGTGCAGCTTCCCATTTTACTGTCCTGTTAGCTCTGTACGGGATATTAAGAAGGAATTCATATGAATAGTAAACAATCTAGCGTGCTCCTGGTCCTCTCCCTCTGCGGGGCGAGTGTTTGTTCGGTCACTGCTGCCTTCGCTGATCAGGTGTCTCCTAAAGGCTCTCAGTTTAAAGGACCTGTTGTTTCGATTCCTGCCTTGAAAAAGCCTGTGCCTCAAAAGCGGTTTATTGTTGTGCAAAAGCCAAAAAAGCCTGCAGTGACTGTCACGGGAAGCCTTGGATTTAACGCAATACTTGGATCCCAAGATAATAAATTTATGAACACAGTCCAGACCTCCACCGATGCCGCCGGAGCTCCGAAAACGACTGTTACGAGTGAAAAAAATCGTGAAGACAGCAACATGTTTGGCCTCTATGGAGCCCACATTGAGTTCCAGGTGAAGAATGCTCTCAGGTCTCCTCTCTTCAACACGTGGTCTGCCAATATCGTCTTGAGTGCAGATCGGGACAAATACGCCTCTGCTGCGGGGAAAGCCGTCAAGCGGGCGTATCTGACCTTTAGGGGCGCTGGTGGGCTTGCTCTTTATCTTGGGAATTATCAAGGCGTTGAAGGTCTCGTCTCCTATTCTGGGAACAACCTTGCAGGTGTTGATGGGGGTATTGAGGCGAATTGGAATTCCATCCTGTCCCCTGCGTTTGGAACATATACAGTGGTGAATCAAGTTGGCTCTACCGCAGAGGCGACCAAAATTACCCTGCTCTCTCCGCGGTTTGGGGGGGTTCGTTTAGGCGCAAGTTATACGCCAAGCTCCAATCAATATGGATCCATGTCTCAAAACACGTCTCGGAACTTGCTCTCAAGCACGACTCCTGGGACCTCTGAAAACCTTGCGATGACCATGGATTATCTGACCTATATTGGGCAAGATTTAAAACTGAAGCTCTCAGGGACCTGGATTACGGCGAATGCCCGTACGGAAGCTCCTGGTGCGGAATTTGTAGCTGATAGCATGGCGCGCAATAAGGTCAACTCTTGGGCTCTCGGTGGCGTGCTGGAATACAAAAATTTGAGCTTTGCTGCAGAATACCAGAATGGCGGGAAATCTCTCCAGTTTTCCAACGATCGCACTTTAGACGGGGAAAAAATCACATTGCCTGATGGCAAAACTGCTGATACAGTCGATGATTTCCCTCTTGCGTACACGGCGTCCAAAGCGAAAGCGCCTCAGCAATTTAACGTAGGCGTTCGGTGGGTTCAGGCTCCTTACAAGTTTTCCGCGATTTATATGCAAAGCTGGCGGAAAACAGGGTTTGGAGATGCATCAGCCAAAGCGAAAATTCTCAACTTGTCTGTGACACGGAATATTGCGCCGGGGCTTGATGTCTATCTTTCTGGATTTGATATCAAAACAACAAACCCTGCCGCAAACTCTGAGGCGATTCTCCAGTCCCAGAATGGGAACCTGAAAGTTCCGGCTGTGACGGATAACAAAGGAAAAATCCTCATTGCAGGTGTGAAGACGAACTTCTAATCTCAACTCTATCCCCTCATCCCTCACCGGGTTTCCAACACGTGTGTGAGAAAGATGGGAGGGTTTTTTATTGGGATCGATTTTTATGTCACCACTGGCCTGAGAGGATCCCTAAGTTTTTCTTGGAAACGAACCGAGCCGGATCTATTTTGAGACCGTCTATGGTGTGCCAATGGTTCCCGGATGGAGATTTCAAAAGCGAGCCAGCCCGCAGAAACTCTAGCCCCGGGAGGGCATTAACGACAGAATTGATGACATGACATTTTTGAGAGATGTCATCATCGATCTGAGAATTCATCAGACTTATGGGGCGCCTCCTTTCCAAATCACAGGACTCATCTGGACCAGGGGAGAGTCATGGGTGAGCATGAGATCTGTCAGAGCCCACACCAAGGCGTCCAGACGATCCGGGGAGAGAGGGCTTCCCGGGGTATAGGAAAGCATTTGGCTTTCCAGCTCTGGAAATCTTTGGGTGTGAATCACGCGCTTTTGGGCGTACAGGGCTGCAATGGGTTCGGCTCGGATGTATTTCCCACGGCTGGCCCGGACTCCTGTGTAGGCGATCGCCTTATCCAGGCTGGTCATCAGGCTTTGGACTAAATCTCCTCCATTGTTGATTTCTGCAATCAGGGCGTTGGCTTGATACTTGTGGTATGCCGCAATGGCCCGCTTTCCCCAATCCACAGGACTCAAGCGACCACTCAGATCTTCAATCACATACGCCACTCCCTCTGTACTGATACCGGCCACCAGGATGCCCGTTTCACAACTGTCATCGTGATAGGTGACTGCGGGATCCACCGCAACCACAAGGCGTTTGAAGGCCTCTGGGGGAGGGCTGGTTCCATGGACAATCATGTCTTCCCGCCAGAGCGCTGCTTCGGAAGAGGTTGGAAGCATCAGGCCTTCCAGTTCTTGGGCGCCAAATCGGGTGCCGCCGTAGCGGGCTTTGACATCTTTCAAAAAGCTCGGCGCCAAATGGTCTGCATTTTCAAAGGTGCTGCCGCGGGTGCACACACTGTCGGGACGCTCCAGAAGATGGGTGAGCAAAGGAATGGAGCGCGGGGTTGTGGTCACAATGACCCGAGGGTTTTGTCCTAAGCGAAGACCCAGCATTAACTGATCCCAGGATTCTTGAGCATAGGGAAATTTCCCCAGTTCATCCACCCAGGCGGCATCAAACTGGGGGCCCCGCAGTTGTTCATAAACTTGCGCGCTGTAAAGCCATGCTTTCGCCCCGTTGGGCCAGATGAGGTGGTTGTCTTTTTTCCGGTAGACAGGTCCCGATCCCTTCGGAAACACAGAGAGAAGGCCGCTTTCCCCCTCCAGCATCACCTGACGGGCTTCTCCATAGGAGGCCCCTAAAAGGCAAATCCGCTTGGCCTTTCGGGACTCAATCCAGGCGCGAATCGTCTCTGCGCCGGTGCGGGTTTTCCCAAATCCCCGTCCGGCTAAAATCAACCAAATTCTCCAGTCGCCCGAGGGCTCTCGTTGGGAGGGGCGGGCTTTGAGAGACCAATCATAGAGATGGCTTGTGTCCGCTCGGTGCGCCTTCTCGAGAGCGCCCCAGCGCGTCCATTTAGGAATGAGGGGATGGATCTGAGTCATGGGAAGAACTCCGCTCAAGGGCTTCAAGAAAAGCGTTCAAGGTTTCAGTGTCCCAGTTTGCAAAGGGGTTTGCTGGATCTGGGTTGGAACTTTTGGACTTTGAGGGCCCTTTGAGAGGAGGGGCAAGAAAGCCCCGGAGGCGTGCTGAGAGGGTCTTCGCACGGATGGCAGACGACCAAAGCTCTTGGGCGAGAAATTTTTCGTAGAGGTCTTCAACCTCTTGGATAAAGGTACGGCGTTCATGGACAGCGCCATGATCGAAATCGCTCGGATGGAGGGACATGGAATCTTCTCTTCAAAAATGGGGGAGACTTGATGATGACAGATCAATTGCCTTAAAAGCAAATTCTGAAAATTTTTTGAGAAGAAATTCTGGGGGCGATGCTTTAGAGACACATTTGAGGGCTTCAGTCAAAGAATTTTTTACCCATAAGTGGCAAAATTAAAGAATGAAATTAAAGAATGAATGATGATGGGAAAAAAATCATGGCAAAAAATAAGCAGTCGTCCAGAGACTCTCGGGAATCCGAAGTGTCTCATCTGTCGTCCATCTCCTCTGGAATAATGGCTGCCGAGCTGGGGGCGAAAGACGTCTATAGGTGGCGGGTTTGGGCAAACGTTCTCTTTCCTCCATTAATGATCTGCCTTGTATTCTTGGCCCTCAAGCATTACCCGGTCTACAGCGGAGGCATATCATTCTTGGAACACATGGCGTCACTGGCCCGTGATCGCCAAGCTCTTGCTTTTCAAGAGGTTTTCTATGTATTTTTGTGGAAAGAATTGCTCCCCGAGGCCTTTCTTATCACCCTCATTTGGAGTTCAGTTGTTCCATTTCTCTTAGGGGGGGAGGCGCCCTCCTGGCGAAAGCCCCTTTTTTCTCCCGGGTTTTTTATCTATTACCTAGCCTTTTCATTATTCGCTCAAGTCAGCTGTACCCTAGGCTTTTTGGATGATTCGCTCTGGGGCAGTTTTTCCATTATGCTCGGTGTGTTCGTGTCTTGTTGGCTGGGCTTAAGATTTTTTTGTTTACCGGTTCTCATTGTCATGGGAAAACCCCATCTGTTCAGGGTCAGTTGGCAATTAACCCGGAGACAGGTGTGGTCCATTTTTTGGGGAGCTCTCTATTTTGGCATCAAAATGGCTCTGACTATTCTTCTGCCTTTTACGATCGCTTCTTTTGTTTTTGTGTTCAAATCTCTGGACACGAATCTTTTCGTGAGGGGCTTTACCCAGATCTTTGCTCTGCTCTCGGCGCTTGTGACGTGCATTTACGCCTGTCAGTTGTACAAAGTTCTCAGCGCTTTCTCGGAGGAGCCAAAGGCCTGACCCTTTGATGGAACGGGGTCATCATTGAATGGATCCCATCCTAGGATCCCTCTTTCTCCGGAGGGGCTGAGCAAAAAAGCCTTCCATAAAAAGCAGCGAAAAATTGACGGGGGATCCAGAGATTTTCCCCTGTGGCGTCCCCTAAAACGGGATGGTGATCCAGGGTTCCTAAAACCGGCGGGGGGTGACCTTCTCCTTGACGGCTTCCGATCAGGTAGAACGCAAAGGGGTCAAAGGGATGGGTTTCCGGTGGATGTTTTATGAGCAAGTGCTTGAGAGGTCTGCAACAAAATTCCTGGTTGGACTGGGTCAGGGTCAGCTGGGGGTGTACGCCATACCGAAAAAACTGACGCTGTCCGTCTTGGGCGATCCGTGAATTGAGGCCCAGAGTTGCAAAAGGGATGATCCCTTGGGCAAGAGATGGAGTCTGGCAGCGCCCCCTCTCCGCGCCATCGCCTTTTGGGTCCGCCGGACAGGGAAGACGTCCATGGGTTTGGACAAAGGCTGCCAGGGCGTAGAGGATTTGCTCTTGATGGGTGCGCGTTGTTTGAAGATGATGGGCCCATTTTTGGGCCCGATAGAGGGGGAGGCTGGCGCTGAGCAAAAGCCCAAAAACCATCAAACTGACCGTAAGCTCAATGAGGGAGAAGCCGCTCTCCCCGTTGGAGGGCAGGGAGGGAGAGGCGGCAGGCTGGGGATCATTCCCCAGGGGCTGTCTTTGGATCCTTGCTGCTGTCATGCCCCCCTTCAGCCAAGATTTTGAATGGGGAAATAGGCCCGATCCCCAGCGTTTGCGGGCCGCAAGCAAGATGTCCCCCACAGGTTCGGTTGGGGGTCGTTTTGGTCTCCCCGCCATCGCCTACTCCAAGGCCACGTAAAGAATACATGTGGGGTCTGTCACGTCCAAGCGATAGGTTCCGTCCCGCACACATTGGCCCGCCTGGATCCCATGGCCCTCTCGCGCTTGGACACGCCCGCGGTGGGGGGCGCCATCATCCAGGTTTCCATCTAAAAAGGACGCTTGTGCCGGGGTCAAAAGGGGGCTTGTGTTTCGGTCCCCGTTCGCCTTACCCAGGATCAGCCACAATCCAGAGAGTCCGTCTGGGTCTTCTTCCACCGTGAATTCTCCTCCAACAGGGGTGGTGGGAAGACTGTGGGAAAATAAGGGATCGGAGGTTTTTCCTCCAGAGATCAGTCCACTTAACGCCAAGTGATTCCAAAATCCTGTACTCTCTTGCTGGGGCGCTCGACCAAGACCCGAAACATGACCGTCTTGATTTCCATCAAAGGTGTCTGCCCCCCAGAGCTGGGTGGCCCTTCCAAAATCTCCAGGCAGCGCCCCGTACCGTTCTTGAAAGACGCTTTTCCCCAATTGAATCTGGGTTATTTGAGACAACGTTTTGTGAAGGCGCGCGCTGAGGATAATGTCTCGCCCTTTAAGGGTGGCCCCAATCAGAACGCCCACCACCATGAGGCTCATGGCAATTTCGATGAGGCTAAAACCGGACTCTTTGTGGGACATCAAACCATACTTTAAAAATTGAGCTATCTAAAATATATCAATATGTCAAAAAAACAAGAAAATCTAGAGATTTTTATGCTTTTTAAATATTTTTTAAAAAATGGAGGCTGTGTCTCGGGCTGAGGGGGAGTCTGTGGCACGAGGCTGCATGAGGTCCAGATGTTTATACGCCCGAACCTTAACCGGAACGCTGTCATCTTTGAGTGCAGTATTGAACGGAAGTACACAATCAAATGATTGTTTTTTATTCTGGAAACAGCAGGCTATCCCCAATTTTCCCCTTCTAACGTATTTGAGTGCTCCAAGGGTCTGGAAATTGTCATTGATCCTGTTGATGAAGGAGTATTGGGTATAAATTATCGAGATCTCATTTTTAAGAAATGTGATCTATCCCGTCCCTACTTTAGGGCAATGGAACGGTGCGCTCAAGTTTGAATGCATTCCAGAGCAGAGTTTAACTTACCCACAGTGCGCACCTCTTCTCAAGCTCTGCTTCAGCCCAATATTCCAAAAGTTTTGTTCTGCGGGTCTTTGACCTCCGTTCAGACTCTGTGAGGTCATGTGCCGCTATCCGTTGCGTCCTAATTTATGACGGACAGGCTCCTTGCTCTCTGGCATCAAGGGGTTTTGCTTTGGGGGGGAGGAACAGGCTCATAAACGCCTAAAAGCCGGGAGGTAAATGGGTGCTGTGGTGCTTCGTAGCAGTCAGGATTCCCTAGGGTTTTATAGCAGTAAAGGGTCTTGCGTTTTGCCATTTGCGCCCGTGCTTCTGTACTGGGCCCAACCCATCCTGTTTTGAGGAGCTCACTTGCATGCTCGGCAGAGCTGCAGGCCATTAAAAGCCAAACTGTGCCCCAAATACAGACCACCCAACTCATGCGCACCCAGAAGATGGCTTTGCTTTTAAGGCGATTTAGCATGAGAGATGCCCTTCTTGATTCCCGAATGAATGGATCGGTTACTGACGATCGATTGCCCTGCAATTTACAGGTCCTAGGTTAACAAGCTGTTCTTTAAACAAAAAAATGTTTGGAGTGAGCGATTTTCCCATCTCATGCAAAGTGCTTGTCATGGAGTGACTGAGTTGATTGTGTTTGCAGACAGGGTGGAGAACCCGGTGGAACATCACGGCTACCTTGAATTTGGAGACGATGGGCCTTGTGACTGTAGAGCACGAGACAATCAACCAGCACTTGGAGTCTTGGATTTCTGGAGGTGATCCAGGAGACGGATTCTGAGACTCTTTGGATTCATCTGATACTAAGTTGGGTGCAACTTAGTATCAGACCTTTATTCAGATCGAAGCCGGCTTTGATCTGAGCCTAGGAATCCAGAAGGCGTTTCCACCAGGCCCCTTTAGGGTTTTTGGTGCCTCCCTCAGGCAGAGGCTCGGGTTCTGTCTTGCCTGTCTGATCATCTTTTGAGGCCTTGGCAGAGGTCCGGCGGGCCCGAGGTTTCGCAGGCGCAGGCGCTTCGGGGGAAGCCTGGGGGGCGCTGACGGGCGCTTCCTTTGGGGTAGCCCGTGAGCGAGGTTGACGTGCCTTCGTCGGTACGACCGTGGCTTCCTCAGAAGCGGGAGCACTCTCTGGCGGTAGGGCGTCTACTACAGTTTTCGGCTTTGAAGGAGCGCGCCGCTTCTTTGTGGGCGCAGGGGCTTGCGTAGCAGAGGGAGGCACAGGGTGCGCCAAAGGAACCAACGCTTCAACGTCCCCCGTCTCGGAATCCTCAGAGAGTACGCGCCGGATGGTTTCCCGCCCGCCTTTCGCAAAACGGCGGCCAAAATGCCGCGCTCCTCCAGGCCCCACCTTCAGATGAGTGGCGCCCCGCCGATTCAGACCCGTCAAGCTCTGAGTCTCTGAAGACGCGATCTCTTTTTCCTCTTCTCCAGAAGCTGCATCTAGGGAGGGAGCAGGTGCTGCCCGACTCTCAGATCTTTCCGGTCTGCGTCGTCTAGAACGTTGTTTCCGAGAAGGCGCAGAAATTTTTTCTGGGGGTGCTTCAGGGGAGGCGATTTCTTGAGCCGCAACAGCTACGCCTTCTTCTCCCTCTCCCTCATCGGTCATTCCAGGGACCACGAGCGGGCGCTTACGGGCAAAACGTCCTCCACGATCAAATCCTTCTTGGGGCCTCTGATGGGAATGCTTGGGACGCTTGTCTTCGGACGGTACGGCAGAAACAGCACCCTGGGAGCTCTCAGCCTCTTCCCCCTCAGACGTGGTGTCCGGCGTTCCCTCAGGGTTTGGCTTCCGCCCACGATTCCGTCTTCGGGACCGACGACGTTTCGACCCCGACGGACGCTCCTCCGTTGACCCCTCTGTAGAGCTTTCCGGAGTCTGGGCTTCTTCTGCCGCCGCCTCTGCCTCTAGATCAGCCGGATCGACTGTCATTTCGAGGGGAGGGAGGGTGGCAATCCGCTCCGCCGCAGGCCTGTCTGACCCCTTCACATGCTCCACACGGAAATCTGGAGGAATCAAACTATCGTCCCGAATCACCGTGATTTTAAGATCATATTTTTGCTCTAGAGAAACCAGGCTGTCCCGTTTCTGATTGAGCAAATAAAAGGCCACTGTGGTGGGCAAATAAACCAGAAGTTCAGAGAACGTTCCTTCTATGCCCTCCATCTCCAAAGAGCGCAAGACCTGAAGAGAAGACGATTCCACAGAGCGCACGGTTCCTGTTCCCCGACATTGGGCACAGGGCATGCTAATGGTTTCCTCCAAGCTGGGCCGGAGGCGCTGACGCGACATCTCGAAAAGCCCAAAGCCACTGATAGTCCCCGTTTGAATGCGGGCCCGATCCCCTTTCAGAGACTCCCGAAAGCGCTTTTCCACTTGGGCATTGGCCTTGCTGCTTTCCATGTCAATAAAATCGACGACAATGAGACCCGCCAAATCTCTCAACCGCAGCTGTCTCGCCACTTCTTCCGAAGCCTCAAGGTTTGTTTTCAGGGCTGTTTCTTCAATGTGACGCTCTCGAGTGGCACGCCCCGAGTTCACATCAATCGCCACCAAGGCTTCCGTTGGGTTGATCACAATGTACCCACCTGATGGCAGGGTCACGACGGGATGATGGATGTTGTCAATCTTACTTTCCACCCCGTAACGATGGAACAAGGGAACCCGATTGTCCTTGTAGAGCTGCACCCGTTTAGCATGGCTAGGGGTGAGGATACGCATCAAACGTTTGGCCTCTTTGTAGCTCTCCTCTCCTTCGACCCAGACTTCCTCAATCTCTTTGCTATAAAGATCGCGGATCGCCTTGATCACCAGGTTCCCTTCTTCATAAATGAGCTGGGGTGCTTCAGCGGTGAGCGTTTTATCCCGGATCTCCTCCCAGAGACGCATGAGATAGTCGTAATCTCTTTTGATTTCCAGCTTGGTCCGCCCCATGCCTGCTGTCCGTAAAATAAGGCCGGCCCCTTCCATCACCTCCAAGGACCCCATAAGTTCCTTTAGACGTTTCCGATCGTCTGTATTGGTAATTTTACGGGAAATCCCCCCTCCTCGAGGCGTGTTCGGCATGAGAACACAGTAGCGCCCTGGGAGAGAGAGATAGGTGGTCAGTGCTGCCCCTTTCCCACCCCGTTCGTCTTTCACGACTTGCACCAAAAGCACCTGGCGCTTTTTAATGACCTCTTGAATTTTATAGGGCCGGGCACTCTTCAAGCGAGAGCGCACTTTGGGGGTTTCTTCATCCCCGTCTTCTTCCTCATCTCGCGCCTGGTTTTCTTCCGACAGCGATTGGCGTAATTTTTCTTGGTCCTCCACGGGAACCTTGTAATAATCGGGGTGAATTTCGCCGAAGGCTAGAAACCCATGGCGATTACTCCCAAAATCCACAAAGGCCGCTTGGAGAGAGGGCTCGACCCGCACCACTCGTGCGAGATAAATATTCCCCTTAATGGGTTTTTTGGTGGAAGTTTCACATTCAAATTCTTCTAGATAGTCTTTATCTAGTACCACTACACGGGTTTCTTCCACGTGCGAGGCATCAATCAGCATTCGCTTTGCCATATATCGTCCTTTGTCGCGCCTGAGCGCCATCACACAAAGGAGACGCCTCAAGGCACATAAATGGTTTTGAAACACATGAAGAGGAGATAGACCCCTATGCAATGAGTTTCCCTGTCGAAAAGGGAAATCACGGGAGCCTCACGATTCCTTGGACAGAAGGGCGGCATCTTACAAAAAAACAAAGCGTAAGATGAACCCGTCAAGGAACACATGGCTTAGATGAAGTCCGGGAACGTTGAGCCCATAAGCTCAAACCCACACAGAACACTCAACTGACAAACACTCAAATCCAGCCCTATCAAAAAGTGACACAGGAAGACCCGACGATTTCCAAAATCTGCAAATCTACCATACAAACGATCCCTCTGATTCACAACAGAAAAATTTTTCTTTTGGGGATTCACCTCCGCATCGAGAAAAATGGTCTCGTGAAAATCATCGTGAAGATGACATCTGATCCGGCGTGACCCCGAGGGTTCCGTCAGGGGCACACGTAATCTGATCTACCCGCATACGGGCAGATTTTAGCTGTTCATCGCAGAGGTTTTTTAGGGTGATGCCCCGCTCATAGACAGAAACCGCTTCCTCAAGGGTGACCTGTCCTTCTTCTAGGCGGCGGACCAGTTGCTCTAGTTCCTTCAGAGCGTCTTCAAAACGGATGTCGGTCATAGGATTCTCCCATAAAAAAATAATCCAAGAAGTGCAATGGCAATGCCTTGCAACAGAATACGGGCGCGCATCCAGAAGGCAGAATTCTGAGAAGGTTCCGCCCGGATAAAAGATTTGAGGCCCATTCCAAGAGAGGCGACGACACAAAGCAAAGAGAGTCCTAAAATAACCATTTCTGTCATAGTCAAAAGACCTTTATGGATGACGCTTTATGGGAAGGGTTTGAGTCTTTAGCCAACGATTCACCTCCTCATCAAGATGGGGGGCCAGGGTGTCATACACACGGGCATGATAAGCATTGAGCCAAGACACTTCAGGCTCTGTCAAAAGCTCTGGGAGGATGGCTTTGGGATCAAAAGGGACCAGGGTGAGGGGTTCAAACCTTAAGGAAAATTCCCGCCCATGGTCTTGGGGGTGCTCTACAATCTGGGTCATATTTTCAAGGCGAATGCCGAATTGCCCCTGGAGATAGTAGCCCGGTTCAATAGTGATCACCATGCCTGCTTGGAGCGGAAGACCATCATCTCGCTGAGAAATACCGCAGGGACCTTCATGCACTTTTAAGAAAGCGCCAACTCCATGGCCTGTGCTGTGACCGTAGTCTTCTCCGACCTCCCAAAGAGGGGTGCGCGCGAGAGTATCCAGCTGGCAGCCGCGCGTTCCTTTGGGGAAAACCACCCGACTGAGGGCAATGTGGCCTTGCAAAACCCGTGTATACCAAGATTTTTGAAGATCGCTCACGTCCCCCAAAGCAAGGGTTCGGGTGACATCTGTGGTGGCACCTGTCCGGTATTGGCTGCCTGAATCCAGCAGGAAAAAAGTCCCTGAGCCCAGTGGATTTCGGGCCTCTGGTTGTGGGCGGTAATGAATGAGGGCGCCGTTGGGTCCAAATCCTGAAATGGTTGGGAAACTGTCCCCCGCGTAAAAAGGGTTGTGTTTCTTAAAGGACCAAAGCTTTTCCACCACATCCCATTCGCTGACGTCTGAAAGGCAGGGGTGAGTCTGCAGCCAGTAAAACAAACGGACCAGAGCAACGCCATCCCAGACATGCCCTTCTTGAATTTGTTTGAGCTCCTGGGTATTTTTAATGGCTTTAGGCAGAAGGCAGGGGTTGGGACCCTGAATGATCCTGGTGGGTTTTGCGGCTTGAACAATAGAACGGACTGCCTCTGGGATTTCGACAGGGTCGAACAAAACAGTTTTTCCCTGGGCGAACCCGGACAAACGGGAGGTGAAATCCTCAAGGGGCCAGAAAGAGACGCTGTCTTTCAAGGCCGCCTCAACCTCTGGGGTGATTTTTCTTGGGTCGGTCAATAGATGGACATGGCCTGAAGACTCAAGAACCCCATATCCCTGGAAAGTAGGAACGTAATCACTGTCCTGACCCCGCACATTCAGAAGCCAGCACAAACTATCCCCTCCTGCAATCACAAGAAGGGCATCTGGGGGAAGAGACTGTGCAATACGGGACCGCTTAGAATCAGAAGATTCTCCGGCTAAAGACGCGTCGTAAAGGAAAAGTTTTCCGTCAGCAGGGGCTGGCCGGTTTATCCAGAGCTGATCAATCGGATTCGGGGACAGGGACACAAGGTCAACGCCCAGAGGTCGCAGGGTGTTTTCAATGCGACTCACCGTTTGCGCCCGGTATAACCAAGGATCATAGGCTAAGCGATCCCCCGAATCTAGATGGGTTTTAAGCCACATCAGCCAGGGCATCTGTGCAGTGTTCAGGACCTCAAAGAGGTCCGGGTCCATGGTTTCTTGGGCTTGGGTTGCGTACCGTGTGTCCGTAAAAAAAACCGCTTGGGTCTGGGTGACAATCAGCAGGCCAGTTGTTCCCCCAAAGCCACAGAGCCACTCAAGCCTGCGGTCGCACGGAGATAAAAGAAGGCTTAAAAACTCATCTTCTTGGGGAACCAAAAAAGCTGTGATGTTTTCTTTGTGGAGCAGAGTGCGAAGCGCCTGAATGCGTTCCCTATAAATGTTCATATCCCTTCACCCTCCAGTCGCTTGCAATGCGTTAACGAATGTTTTTCTCTTCTTGCACAATGGTTTCCCAGAAGACTATGGGTTTTCCTACGGCAAAAAGAGTTTAAAAAGGGATATCGTCATCAAAACTGTCCAGAGCTTTGGACGAAGATCCTGAAGAAGGCAGAGGGCTGAATCCATCTCTGGCGTCAATGGCATCGCCAAATCCCCCATCCCGTCCGCCGCTGTCGCACAGAATGATCTCTCCGCGAAAGCGTTGGATCACAACTTCCGTAGTGTATTTTTCTTGACCAGATGCGGCATCGGTCCATTTGCGGGTTTGAAGTTGCCCCTCAAGGAAAACCTTTTTTCCTTTTTTCAGAAAACGCTCACACACATCTGCAAGCTTTTCATTAAAGACAACGACCCGGTGGAATTCAGCCTTTTCTTTCCGTTCCCCCGTATTTTTATCTTTCCATTGCTCAGATGTTGCGACAGAAAATGTCACGATTTTGCCCCCATCCGGACCATAGCGGACCTCTGGGTCCCGGACCAAATTCCCAAGAAGAGTGACTTTATTTAAGGTGCCCGCCATAGCTCTTTCATTTCCTTGTTCATCACGCTGAGATCCTTCCTTATACCCACAATCTGAAGCAGATGCAAAGAGATCAGAGGCAATTTATTGGACTAAACGTCGATCCGTTTCCGCGTCAACGCCAAGAGAACCCCGACGGTGATGGACGCGCTCCATAGGGAGGAGCCTCCGTAGCTAATGAAAGGAAGGGTCATCCCTTTCGCAGGCATGAGGTGAAGTGTGGAGGCCATATTGATGATAATCTGAAGAGCCAGCTGAAGAGACAGACCTGAAACGGCTAAAAAAATGAATAGATCTGACTGATGAAACGCACGCCAAAGAGATCTGAAAATCACGATGGCAAATAAAGCGATCATCCCTGCGCAGAGCACAAATCCGAACTCTTCTCCTGCGACGGCGAAGATAAAATCTGCGTGAGCATCAGGAAGTGACTTTTTAATGATTCCTTCTCCGGGACCGCGGCCCCAGAGGCCTCCGCTTGCAAACGAATCAATAGCCTGCAAAATCTGGAATTGATCCCCAAAGCGGTCCCCCCCTTGAGAGAAAAAAATATGAATCCTTTGCTGCACGTGGGGAAGGAGAAGGTAGGACAGGACGCAAGCGCCGGAAGCAAGACCCACAGCCAAACCCACCCAGATCAAAGAGAGGCCGCTTAAAAAAAATTGAATGAGCCAAACACTTGTGATGAGAAAAGTCATTCCAAAGTCTGGTTGTAAAGTCAACAAAAAAGCCACCAGGGCGTACAAAGCAAAAGAGAGGCTGTTCCCGGGAAAGATTGGCAGGCGCTTTGCTTCAGAAAACATCCATGCGCACAAGACTACAAGGGCAGGTTTTGCAAATTCGGAGGGTTGAAGCGTCAGTCCTCCGCCGAGACTGAGCCAGCGCCGGGCTCCCTTAATTTCAACCCCCATCCAAAACGTGAGAATCAGTAAAACCAGACTGACAAAATAGATAATCAAGGATATTCTCCGGGCCCCTTTGGGGGAGAGCCATGCGCATCCAATCAGCAAAGAGAATCCTGGGACCAGCATCATCAAGTGACGTTTGACAAAATGAAAAGATTGCCCCGTGTAATGGGCAGAAACGCTTGGGCTGGCAGCTAAAATGAGTAATGTCCCAACCCCCATGAGAATGAGGGTCGCAAGAAGGCTGAACATATCGACGCTCCACCACCAATAGCCAAAAAACGTGCGATTGGTTCGGGCGCGTGAAAAATTCAGAGGTGATGACACAGGAAACTCCGAAGATCTAAGAGATCAGATAATGAAGTGAAATCTCTAGGCGCCGTCTCGTCAAGAGGGGAAAATTACGGGGGAGTGCTCCAAAGTTCCTCCCCCTGTTGAGAAAGGCTCGGTTGCCTTGACTCTCTTTTGGGATCAAGCCCAGTCCAGAGACACTTACTCAGCCAAACTTTGAATCAGCTTGCGCACACTGAGCACAGAGGCATCAAAGGCAGCTTGCTCATGGTCTGATAAGTCCAGATGCACAATCGATTCCACCCCTCCTTTGCCCAGGATGACTGGGACACTGGCGTAAGCGTTATGGTGGCCATAAGCACCGTCTAGCCAAGCCGCACAGGGAAGGACCCGCTTCCGATCAAACAAGATAGACTCTGCCATTTGGATCGCCGCATGGGCCGGGGTGTAATAGGCAGACCCCGTTTTCAGAAGCGACACGATCTCCCCGCCACCGTTGCGGGTGCGGGTGATGATGGCTTCCAGATCTGCCTCCGTCAAAGCGCCGCGGGCAACCCACTCACTGAGAGGGATTCCGGAAATCGTTGTATAACGGGCCAAGGGAACCATCAGGTCTCCGTGTCCCCCCAGAACCATCGCTTGAATCTCCTCTCCGTCTACAGAGAGCGCGCTGGCGAGAAACGTGCGGAAGCGTGCCGTATCCAAAATGCCGGCCATCCCGATCACTTGATGGGCGGCAAACCCTGTGGCTTGCTTCATGACCCACACCATCACGTCCAGGGGGTTAGTCACCACAATCACAAAGGCGTTCGGCGCATGGACCCGAAGCATCTGAGCAACGTCTCGAATCACGCCTGCATTTTTGTTGAGAAGGTCATCCCGGCTCATTCCGGGCTTGCGGGCAAACCCAGCGGTCACAATAACAACATCGCACCCGGCCAAATCTTCTGGACAATCAGTGCCCATGATCTTACAGCTCCATCCCTCCAGGGGGGCGCTTTGAGAGAGATCCAGTGCTTTGCCTTCTGCAAAGCCAGGGGCAATATCAAAAAGAACCACAGAGCCTAGGTTTTTGATGAGGGCGAGATGGGCCAATGTCCCCCCGATTTGCCCTGCCCCAATAAGTCCAAGTTTGTGCTGCGCCATGGATGCTCCCTCTCGAATTCTCCTTGCGGTGCTGTCAGGTTGGAACTTAAACGATGACCCAGAACAGATGCGCCGGAGCTGCTTTCTTCCGAATCTGACTCGTTAGACGCGCGCTCTGTCCATGTCTAAGTTCCTAAAAATCACTGTACGCCATTTTGGGAGTAGGGGAAATAGGATCTCGCCCCCTAAGATTTTTGACTGAGAAGAAGTTGGATTTGTTCTCTGACCACCCGCTCAACAAGAGACGCAAGATGGGCATCCATCCAAGCTCTGAGGAGAGGTTTTGAAAGCTCTTGAATCATATCTTCCAAAGTTTGTGACTGATTCCCGCCCACCAAAATCTGAGGAGATTGTGCTAATTTTTGAAGAACTGCCGAGGAAACAGACTGGGTTTCTGAGGACATCAGCAACGGAGAAGAGGTCGCTGAAGCCCCATCTAGAGCCCGGCGCGTGACTGACGAAGGCGCTGCCGATGGAACCGTGGGTAAGGCGGCATGGTGATGGTTTCTGGCCGTCTGCTGAGGCTGACCCATCTGGGAAGTGTTTGCCCGGGCTAAACGTTGGTTATGGGCTTCCAGAGATGCTTGAATCCCTTGGGAAGGCCGGCTGTCTTCAGAGGGCTGGAGTGGGTTTTTGAGGTCCAAAATCCCTCCTTGATTTCTCCCAGGCGAACTTTCTTTGTTCAAAAAAGACGAAGGAACGCCAGGTTTTTGATCGTCCGATATGATTTTACGTATAGACGTCAGGATTTCGTCCATAGACATCTCCTGATCAAACGTGTCTGTTGTTTCAGCATTTTTTGGTTGTGCGACCATTGTGCAACCCTTTTTTTCGACCATAAATTTCACTCGGCTCTCTCTTCCACCCCGATTGTGAACCAGGGATCGTAAGCTTCCGGGTTATATTGATGGACTTTAAGTCCTAAATTTTTCGTTAAAAATTGGCCCAAAAGTGTTTTTATTTGAACTTTAGCCATAATTAGATCTTTCTTGCTCTGAACCCGTTGGGTTTGGGATTCCACGAGAGAATACTGAGCGAGACGAACATCCGTTATGGATTTGCTTCCCAAGTTCCACTCCTCAAGAAGCCCTTGATACGCCTGCTCCCGCGCTTTAACTTCTCTGTCGAACTGGCGCGTTGCCTCAAATGTCGCTTGCATTTGCGCATAGGCTTGCAGCATGTTGGAGCGAATGGTTCTTTGGGCCATCTGTCTTTGATAGCTGATTTTCGTCAAGTTATTCTGTCCCGCACGCACCTGAGCCTGTTGTCGACCTGTGGGAATGGGAACAGTGAGGCTAAACATCACAGACAAATTTCTTACATTCGCGGTGTCTTCCCCAAGCTTGTAACGATCGAGCCTACGGGTAGCACTGGCGTTCGCCTTTACACTGGGAAGCATTTGGTCAGCTGTGGTTGCGTAGACATCCCTTTCCGCAGCGCGTTCCTGATCCAATGCGCCGAGAACTGATGGGCTCTCCCGCAGTCCCCGGGCAATCAGCTCCTCCGAAGATTCCACAATGTCGATCGGCAAATCTTCCGGCCACGTCAGCTCTTGGGAAGGCTCTTTGCCAATAATTCGCGCAAAGTCTCCACGGGCAGAGAGTAAATCTCCTTCTGCTTTTACGCGGGCAGCCGTGGAAGCCGAGCGCTTCGCCTGCTGGCTTAACACCTCCCCTTGAGAGATGCTTCCCACATGGAATTGGGCTTCCACCTGCTCCAAAGTCATTTGGGAATTGGCTTCATCCTGCTTGCGAATCTTGAGGATTTCTTGCTTTAGCCAGACGTCTAAAAACGCATTAATGGCCTCTAAGAGAACTTTGTTTTCTGCAGCCACCAAAGACATTAAAGCGCTTTGTGTGTTGTAGTCAGCGCTCTTCAGGCGGGCAAGAGACGCGCCACTTGAAAACAAAGATTGCTCAAGAGACAGTCCCGCTTCTCGATAGCCATCAACCTTTGTCTCTGTTCTTTTGTTTTGAGAGGCCTGTTGAGACAGCGTGACGTTCAGCTGGGGAATCCACTCAGACCACGCGATATTTTTCCCCTCTTGGATTCTCCGAAGATCCGCTTGCGCAATTTTTAAGTCTGGGTTTGAGGCATAGGCCTGGGACAGCGCTTCCTTCCAAGTTTTGATGCCACCAATCACAGGCTTCACCAATAAATCATCCGGCTGAGAAATGGGCGTGGTTGCCGCAAGAGGGGGGAGAGGTTTGCCTGCTTGAGACGTTTTATTGACAGGACCCTTCTGAGGCTGAGTTCCCATCGACGATGTCAGTTCTTTCGATTTTTGAGCATCTGTTTGGGGCGCGCTCTCCTGATGCCCAGGCGCAAGATCAACTACTTCGTCTCCGTGAGAACAATCCACAAATGACAAAAAAAACCCTGCTACAAAAACCCCCATCCGGTATGTCATCGTTTGTTCCTAGCTCTCTGAATGTCCGTTTCCCAAAATATGTCTGTTTTTATACGCGCTTCCCAGCTTTTTTCAAAGAGTGTTCCTTTGAGCCCCTGAAGAGGCCCGTTCAAGATATCTTCCTATATCTTCAAAAATTCTTTTTTTAATTAAATGGGGCGCTTTTGAGTTTTGGCAAAAATATTGATTGGTTTGCTTTTTGAATCCCTATGACCTTGACCATTTGATCCGTGCTTTCTGTCCAAGCCAGCTAAAGCCTTCTGCTTTGCTTGCGGCGATGAGACACGAATTGGGGCGGCCGGTTCCTATCGCCCAAGCCTTACTCCTGACAGAAGAGACGGTCCGCAAGCATATCCAAATAAACGGCGTTGCCCCTCCCAAAAAACCTTAAGAACATTTTTCTTTCTCTCTGGAGAAGTAACGTTTGACAGAAAACATGACGCGACGCTCTTTGAGGTCTCTAAGCTTATGTGTATAGAGTGTTGGACCAGATCCAACGGTTTTTGATGAGGGATCTCTGAAACTTGTGTGTGTGAACTCGCAGTGAAATTTGGTATGGGGGAGGGATTTCAGTGAAAAACTAAGCCCAAACCCGCCCTTGACGCCCAGCAGATTGTGATTTGCTTCGGTGGCGCTTTGGGGGTAAGGGGCGCCCGTATCTGAATCTGTGATCCAACTTGAGCTTTTCACCTGTTTCAGTGAGACGCCCGCAAGGAGAGAAATCCCAAAGGTTGGAGACAGGCGATATTCGCCCCGGACAACCAGGCCTGCTTGATTTTTCTCTTGAACACCTGTCGATCCCACAAGATTTTGCGCTGTCGTGGTCTGGATTGTCGTCGTATTCGGAATAGCCAAGGTTAATTGCTGCGGACCAGAGGATGTGGGAACAATTAGACCGGAACCTGTGCTGACGGTCGTTGTAGTGTTTCCGTGGCTTACGGAGACAGGGGCGATCGAAGTGGTCGTGTAGGTTGAATTTTGAACATTTTGAACGCATTGATTATTTACAATTGGTCCGTTGACATCGACCTGATAGGGGGATGAAACCGTTTGAGCGACGTTTGTTGTCTGAAGGCCGCCGGCAGGCGTAATGGTTTCAGAGGTCGTTTTTTGAGGGGTGCTGCCAAGACCGACAGACACAAAAGGCTCGACTGAAACGTTGACGGACCCAACGTTCATTTCGTAGCCAAGCAAAAGAGACAATTGGGCCTGGGTCACTTGAGATTTTCCGCCAAAATTCACATCGTTGTTCTGAAAGACAGTTCCGTTGCTGGTGGCACTCTGTTGCGAATCAGACCAAGAAGACCCCAGACTTACACCCGCATACGCACCTTTCGGGGATGAGGATGGATCGTCCATCCTTTCTTTAGGCCTCGTGTAGGATCTGGTCAATTTTCCAGATAGGCTATTTGATCCAGATGAGGGCTCCGACGATGTGAAGGAAGCTGAGGAAGGCTTGTGCAGATTTGTCGAACCTTGAGAAGACGCGCCGGAAGTGCTTCATTTTACCAAAGAAGCACTCGATGAGATGGCGTTCTCGGTACCAGTGTTTATCGTAATCCCTTGGATTTTTTCTGTTTTTACGAGGTGGAATCACAGGCGTTCCGTGCTTCTCTTGAATGTGCTGGATCAGGGCGTTGCTATTATACCCCTTGTCGGCAATGACCCAGGTGCCCCGATGGTCTCCCAAAAGGGCTTCAGCTTGGGTGATTTCATGCCTTTGACCACCGGTAAGCCTGAAGGCTAGAGGGTTTCCAAGGCCGTCCACAAGGGCATGAATTTTGGTGGTAAAGCCACCTTTGCTTCTGCCAAGGCCTTCATTTTCTTGATTTCCGTACCCTGAGGCACAGGCGTGGGCTCTGACAATCGTCGCGTCCATCATCAGTTCTTCGTGATCTGGGGCATCCTTGAGGTTTTCAAAGAGTTTTTCCCAGACGCCTTTTTGAGACCAGCTTTTAAAACGGGCGTGCACGGTCCGCCATTTTCCGTATACCCAAGGCAACAACCGCCACTGGCAGCCACTGCGGCACACATAAAGAACAGCATCAACGAAGCGCCGGACACGGCGCTCATGCCGAAGGTGGATTCCCGGAATCGTCCTCAAAACACGAAAAAGTTTTTTCCAAACAGCATTTTTCACGTCGTATGGCATGGGGTAGGTTCTCCTCTTGTAACTCACGGAAAACCTACCGCTTTTTCGTCAATTTTTACAGTTTCCTACACGAAACCTAGGTCCACCCGAATTCTTTGGGGTCTCCTCCGGTGTCGGCGGAACAACCGCGTTGTCTACACTTTCTTCAATCACGTCAAGAAGGCGGGTGGCCGTTTGTGCTTGGGGATTTATTTGCGAAACGCATTGCCCTGTATCAGAATTGCGCGTTTGATCTGATGGGCATTTGTTTTGACAAACCCCTTTAACCATTTCTGTGTTCGTGTCTGTGCAAACGGATTGATCTGTATTAGAATTGGGCGTTTGATCTCGTCGGTCTTCGCGTAGACACCCCCCCCAATAAACCGACTCCGAGTAAGATAAACAAAATGCGCCGCATGGAAGGGCTCCTTTCGTGAAATGAGGTGCGGCTTTGAGCGCGTCTGCCTTCATCCAAAGACGGGTCTGCTTTTGCCGAATAAATATTTTTATGAGACTTTTTTTCAAAAGAAGAGCTTGAAAAATTGTTTTCTTCCATCAAAAAAACCTTTCAAAACAATCAATTAAATTGTTTTGGAAAGGTATGAAAAAAACCTATAAAAGTCAAATTTTAATCAAAATTGCATAAATTCCGACTTTAAAGGATGGCATTGACCCAACGGTCTTCCAATCAGTTTTCGATCTTTTCCTGCAGGGCATTTTCGATCCGATCCACAGCACTGGGAGGAGGGGACGCGACAACAGAGGGTGCCGCCTGTGGGGATGGCTGCCGGTGTTGCTTGAGGGGCGGCAGGGGTTTGGGGAGCGGTTGGCGTAGGTGCCTTGTTGGAAGGGAGAGAGGCCTGAGTTTGCCCCCTATTCCACGGTGACAGACTTCGCCAGATTGCGGGGCTGGTCTACGTCTCGGCCTAAAAGACAAGCGGTTTGATAGGCGAGCAGCTGAAGCGCCACCCCGTACACAAAAGGCGCCGTAACAGTGGATGTTTCTGGCAAAACCAAAAATGAGGCTTTCAGCTGGGGCATCCGGTCCCGCCCTTTGGCGTCTGTGAGAATCAACAAAGGGGCTTTGCGTGCCGCAACCTCCTGGATCGTCCCAATCATCTTATCAAATGTGTCTCCGAAGGGGGCCAGCACCACCACAGGAAGACTGGCGTCTAGGAGGGCAATAGGCCCGTGCTTCATTTCTCCCGCACCGTACCCTTCCGCGTGAATATAGGACAATTCCTTGAGTTTCAGGGCGCCTTCGGACGCTAGAGCTGCAAAAGCCCCCCGCCCCAAAAAAAGGGAACTCTTGGCATCCGCCAGATGGCGTGCTGCCAGTGTTTTGATCACAGGGTCTAAAGCCAGAACTTTCATCAGCACAGCAGGCAATCCTTGGGCTTCCCGAATCAATGTTTCAAAATGGGCGTCCGAGAGGGTGCCTCTCACCCGCCCCAAATCAAGGGCTAGGTTCAAAAGGGCGAAAAGCTGGGCGGTAAAAGCTTTGCTAGAGGCCACACCAATTTCAGGGCCCGCATGGGTTTCAATCACCACATCTGCCCGCCTTGCGAGAGAGCTGGCCGGGACATTCACCAGCGCAAGGGTGTGCTGCGCCAACGCTTGGGCTGTTTCAAAAGCGCCCAAAGTGTCCACGGTTTCTCCTGATTGGGAAACGAACACAACCCATCCGTCCTGAGGAAGAGGGGTATTTTGGTACCGCAACTCTGACGCCAATTCCCCAATGGTGCGCGTGCGGGTCCAGGCTTCAAACCAAGGACGGGCCACCAAACCTGCATAGTAAGCGGTTCCGCAGGCGGTAATCGTGAGAGAGGAAAGTTTTTGAGCAGACTCCAGAAGTCCATGTCGCTCTAAGATTCCTGGGAACGTTTGAGGGGCGTGCTCTAAAAGGGCAGCAAGCATCTGGGGTTGTTCAAAGATTTCCTTGTGCATAAAGTGGGGATGATTGCCCTTTTCAAGGCCTGTCGCGTCAATGGGATTGGGCAGACTGTCCCGCATGACCGGGGCGCCCTCAGCATCAAAAATTTGAATCCCCTCAGGGGACAGAAGGGCAAAATCCTTGTCTTCCAAGTACATGATGTGGCTGGAGAGTCCGGCGAGTGCAATGGCGTCTGAACCACAAAATGTCTCATGCTCCCCAAGAGCCACCGCCAGAGGGCTGTTCCCTTGACGATAAGCCACCAGGGTGTCTGGAAAGTCTTTCAACAGAATGGCGCAGGCAAAAGACCCTTCAAGACGACAGAACACAGACCTCAGAAGGCCAGGCAAATCCTCTTTGGATGGGGCGGATTCTAAGATTTTATCGACCAGGTGGACGATCACCTCTGTATCCGTTTCGCTGTCAAAGACAGCGCCTTGTTCCTTCAAAGCTTCCCGAAAAGGATGAAAATTTTCAATAATGCCGTTGTGCACCACAAAAATACGATGATTCCCCTGGGGGTGGGCATTGGATTCGCTAGGAACACCATGGGTGGCCCAACGGGTATGGCCAATGCCCGCTGTCCCGTCGAGAGGCTGTGCGGCCAAGCAGGCTCGTAGAGCCTTAATTTTCCCGCAGGCCCGCCGCCGTTCAAAATGGGAGGCATTCATTGCGCAAAGGCCGGCGGAATCATATCCGCGGTATTCGAGACGCTGCAAGCCGTTGAGCAGACGATCGGTTACAGGCTGACGCCCCACAATCCCTATAATGCCACACATGGTTGCTTTGCCTCACTCGTCTAGGGGGTTACATCATCATTACAAAAGAAAGCCCATGGCAAGGCTCAGAAAAATAGCAAAACCAAAAACATCTGTCGTTGTGTTCAGCAGAGGACCAGCACTGAGAGCAGGGTCCATCCCAAGGCGGGACACCAATAAAGGGAGCAGGGTCCCAGCAAATCCAGCCCAGAGCATGTTGAAAAGCATGGCGCTGCCCAAAACGATACTTAAAGGGCCGTCCCGGTACCATGAAAATGCCACCACACCCAGAACAAGGGCACAAATAATCCCATTTACAAAAGACACCATCACCTCTTTTGTAATGGTTCTGCGCATATTGACATGGGAAAGTTCTTGGTTGGCGAGGGCACGCACCGTGACCGTAATGACCTGCATGCCCGCACTCCCTCCCATGGCCGCTACAATGGGCATGAGAATCGCCAGCGCCACCTTCTTTTCAAGGGCCACTTGGAAATGGGAAATCACGGCTGACGCTAAAAGGGTGTTCAGCAACGTTACCACAAGCCATTGAAGGCGCGCGATGCTGGTGGAAAAAATGGGAGAATAGAAGTCCGAAGCGGCGATCCCGCCCATATGCATGATGTCTTCTTCCGCCTCCTCATCAATGACGTCCATCACATCATCAAGAGTAATCATCCCCAGAAGTTGGCCATTCTCATCAACCACAGGCGCTGACAGAAGGCCATAACGCTTAAACAGTAAAGCCACACCCTCTTGATCCATGGTACTTGGAATGGGCTTTTGGCCAACAGTCATGAGGTCTCCGAGGGTGGCCTTTTGGGGAGAATTCAGCAACCGAGATAACGGCACAAGACCTAAGGGGTGATTGTTCCCATCCACTACGCACAAATCGTAAAAGACATCCGGGAGATCTTTATTGCGGGCGACATATCGGATGGCCTGAACAACGGTACAGTCTTTGAGTAACGCCACAATTTCTTTTTGCATGAGGCGGCCTGCGCTATCCTCAGGATAGCTGAGGCTTTTCTCAAGGCTAAGGCGCGCTTCCGGAGTAATCGAACTGAGGACCTGTTCTTGTTGATCCTCATCCAAGTCCTCAATCACCAAAAACGCATCATCGCTTTCAAGATCAGAGACCGCCGCCGCCAGCTCCTGAGGATTGAGAAGACGGGTCACCTCTTCTCGCACCGTATCATCCAGGTAGGTTAGAACCTCTGGATTCATGTGAGGTAAAATCGTATGGATCAAATCGGCCCGAAGATGGGGGCTGAGGTATTGGATAATTTTGGCCAGATCACCCGCATGAACGCCATCCAGCAAGTCTGAGAGATCTTGCAGACGTGCTTCTTGGAGGGCCTGCACAACTTGGGAGGCCCGCTCTTCAAGAGAGGGAGTGGATGTTTCAATAGACAATGGTCAGCCCTCGAGCGTGCACAGCAAGCGGATATTCTCTCTTCTACGCGGCCATTGCCTGAAATGCAAGGGGTCAAGCATGGATAGCGGCCGGCGGAGGGTTGGGAGCTGAAGGGTTTCCATTTGCTCCGGAGATTTTGTCTCAAGTTAAAGTGTTTTGGCTCTATGATTCAGGCAGCGCTTGTGACTGTCCGGGATCTATCGGCAGAGGGTCGGTGATCTGGAAAGAGAATCCCTGATCAATCTTGCCTTTACGGCTTAGGTTCGATAGAATGAGAGCATCATAAAGGAACCAGGCAAAGATGCGTATTTTTCTGGATTCGGCCAATCTTTTGGACATTCGGGCTGTCGTTGAGACAGGTTTACTTGAGGGATTGACCACGAACCCAACCCTCTTGGCTCAAGAAAAGTCTTTTCATTCGGGCCTCCTCAAAGACCTGTGTGAGCTGGTCCCAGGACCTGTCAGTCTCCAGGTGTCCGGTCACACTGCGTCTGAAATGATTGAACAGGGGAAGCGTCTTTACGGGCTTGCCCCCAATGTTGTTGTGAAAGTCCCCCTGACGCCGGATGGTCTGAAAGTCTGCCGTGCGCTTCGCATGCAAAATATTCCAGTGAATGTCACTCTTTGTTTTTCTCTGAGCCAAGCCCTTCTGGCGTCCCGCGCTGGGGCAACATACGTCTCTCCTTTTTTGGGGCGTCTTGAAGATGGGGGACAGGACCCGGAGGAGCTTCTTCTGAGGATGCGGGAACTCTACGATCAACATGACTCTTCAACTCTGATTTTAGCCGCCTCTATTCGTAACACAGCTCATGCCGAAATGGCTGCTTTGGCTGGCGCCCATGTGGCTACCATGCCTGCCTCCGTGTTCTGGTCGCTCTATGATCACCCTCTCACAGAGCAGGGACTTGCGAAGTTCGCTGAAGACAGTCATAAGGCGTCTCTGGATTAGGGTCTCGAGTAGGTTTTGTGTCGTCATCTTAAGGGGGATCGGTCGATGTCTCGTGGGCTTACACCCCTGTCACTCAGTGGTCTCAAACCTCTGTGCAACCCTTCCCTTTGGCCTTTGCTTGAGCGTTTTGAGCGGTGGCTTTTATCGGAGCGCATTCTCTCTCTCCAAACTTACAGAACGTACATGGGGGATTTGAAGCAAGCGTTTCAATTTTTTCGGGATGCCCACGGAACTCTTCCAGACGAACCTTTTTTGACCAGCCTGACCGCCAGTGATTTCAGGTCTCTTCTCGCGTCCCGTGTGAGTCAAAGTGTGAGCAAAAGGACCAATGCGCGGATGCTTTCTGCCTTGCGGACTTTTTTTCGCTTTATGGAAATGGAGACCGGGGTCTCTCAAGAAGGGATTCACAGACTGAGAAGCCCTCGGCTTCCCAAACGTCTGCCGCGCCCTCTTACTCCGTCTCAAGCCCTTGAGCTGACAGAGCCTTTGACCGTTGCTGGTGAGGAGAGACAAGACTCTTGGCAGACGCTTCGAAACCGCGCTTTGTTTGCTCTTTTGTACGGATGCGGTCTACGAATTTCAGAAGCGCTTCGCTTGAATATGAGGGATTTTCCATGGGAATGGCACCCAGGGTGCGCCCTGAGGATTCTGGGCAAGGGACAAAAAGAGCGTTTTTCCCCTCTTTTAGAGAGAGTTCATGCTTTGATCTTGCAGTCTCTTGAGGCAACGCCCTTTGTCAAATCTCCAGACTCTCCACTTTTTTTCAGCACACGGGGGAAACGTTTTTGCGGCGCGCAAGCGGCTTCTGCTCTTGCGGCTTTGAGACTCCCCCTTGGTTTGTCTCCGAAAGCAACGCCCCATAGTTTACGCCATAGCTTTGCGTCCCATCTTTTAGAGGCGGGGGTTGACCTGCGGCATGTCCAAGAGCTTCTAGGGCACAGCTCTCTCGCCTCAACTCAGGCCTATATTCAAGTCTCGGAAGACGGGATTCTAGAAGCTTACGCAAAAGCCCACCCGCTGATGAAGGGAAAAGGACGCAATGGCCCTATCTGAAATCTCTCCAAACCATCTGGGTCCATTGATCCCTTAGGAATCTCCATCTGATGGTCGGGGTGAGAGGATTCGAACCTCCGACATCCTGCTCCCAAAGCAGGCGCGCTACCGGACTGCGCCACACCCCGTTTGAATTGGCCTCAGGAAGCCATATTTAGGATTTTTTTGCAAGCAACTCTTTTAAAAATTTTTTCTCTTTTTTCTATTGTTAAACTGAGTCGTTTCAAAAGAATCCTTTAAAATCCATTTATTGAAAAGAAATACCTCCCGAGGATCGGATAAAATTTTATGTTTTAAGAGAATTGTTTGTAATCCAGGTGACCTATCAACGATGCCATCCTGGGAAGGCAAATGTTTATTAAATTTTATTAAATGGGGCAATAGCTGGATACCGCGGGAAAAAGTCTATTTCTGTTAGGGGAGGGCGATGTTAATCAATTTGAAAAAAAACAGGCGCACTATAAAATCATCGATCTAAAGGTTTTCTTGCTCATCTTTATTCAGGAGGTTCAAAATGAACCCTTTTTCTGATGACAGTGCACGTGAAATTGACACTTTCAAAATTCGTTCCCGAACCCATAAACTTTTAGGTTTTTGGGTGGCGGATCTTTTGGGGCTGCCCCCCGAGGCTAAAGAACAGTATGTTGAGGATTTGCTGATGTTTGATCTGTTCCAAGGGCATTCATCAGACCTGCTTGAAAAAATTCATAACGATCTTTCCAAAGCCAATATTTTGATAAGTGAGGGACACTTGCAGAATCAAATGGATGCCCTTTGGCATTCCGCCCGTGCGTCTCTAACGGTTCATTAGGTCTCCTTAACGCACCAAAGGCTTGTATTTGACCGGACGGGGTGTGAGGTCCCCCAGGCGTCTCTTGCGATCCACCTCATAGGCCTCATAGTTGCCTTCAAACCAGGTGACCATACTGTCTCCTTCAAACGCCAGAATATGGGTTGCGATCCGGTCGAGAAACCAGCGATCATGGGAAATCACAACGGCGCAGCCGGCAAAATTTAGGAGCGCCTCCTCAAGAGCCCGCAAAGTATCAATATCCAAGTCGTTGGTAGGCTCGTCCAAAAGGAGGACATTCACACCTGATTTCAAAAGTTTGGCAAGATGGACCCGATTCCGCTCTCCCCCTGAGAGGAATCCAACTTTTTTCTGTTGATCCGTTCCTTTGAAATGGAACCCGGCACAATAAGCGCGGCTAGAGACCTTCCGTTTCCCCAGTTGAATTTCATCAAGGCCTTCCGAAATTTCTTCCCAAACCGTTTTATCTGCCGACAAAGTGTCCCGAGATTGATCCACATACCCCAGCAGCACAGAGTCCCCAATACGAAGCTGACCTTTGTCTGGAGAGTCTGTCCCCGTCATCATGCGAAAGAGTGTGGTTTTACCAGCGCCATTGGGGCCAATGACCCCCACAATTCCACCAGCAGGCAAGCGGAAATCCAGATTTTCAATCAAAAGGTTGTCACCAAATCCTTTGGACACGCCTTCTGCTTCCACCACCAAATTGCCTAAACGGGGCCCTGGGGGAATCAAAATCTGTTGGGCTTCTTGGGCTTCGCGGCCAGAATCCGCCAGCAAAGCTTCATAAGACGATATCCGGGCTTTGTTTTTTGCTTGACGGGCTTTGGCGCCACTGCGAATCCACTCAAGCTCACGGGCTAAAATCTTCTGACGTCCCGCCTCTTGCTTCCCTTCAAGCTCAAGACGCTTTTGCTTCTGCTCAAGCCACGAGGAATAATTCCCCTCAAAAGGAATGCCTTCCCCACGATCCAGTTCTAAGATCCAGCTGACCACATTGTCGAGGAAATAACGATCATGGGTGACGAGAATCACGGTTCCCGTATACTCTTTTAAAAAGCGCTCGAGCCAAGCCACAGATTCTGCGTCGAGATGGTTTGTAGGCTCGTCTAACAGCAACAGATCCGGATGTTGCATCAAAAGGCGACAGAGGGCGACCCGACGTTTCTCTCCCCCAGAGAGCTGAGTCACGGAGGCGTCCCCTGGGGGGCACCGCAAAGCATCCATGGCAATCTGAATTTTACGGTCAATGTCCCATCCCCCAAGCACATCAATCTGCTCTTGCAGGTGTCCTTGCTCCTCAATTAATTGAGTCATTTCATCGTCCGACAAAGGCTCTGAAAAGCGTGCGCTGAGCTGTTCAAAACGATCCAGAAGATCTTTTGTATGGGTCAGGCCAGACATAATATTTTCATGAACTGTCAAAGTGGGATCCAGCGCAGGTTCCTGGGGAAGATAACCAACAGACGTTCCCTCCGCCGCCCATGCTTCTCCCTGAAATTCCGTATCAAGGCCCGCCATTAATTTCATGAGGGTACTTTTCCCGGATCCGTTAACGCCCAGAATCCCGATTTTGGCGCCGGGGTAAAAAGACAAGTAAATGTTTTTAAAAAGTTCTCGCCCACCCGGTAGAATCTTTGAGAGCCCCTTCATAACGTAAATATATTGATGGGTTGCCATAAACCTCTCCTAAAGATTCTCTTTAAAAGGATCCTTATCAAATTACGTTCCAATTGCAAGAGGGGCTTCCCGCAAAATGTCCTTGATACATTTTGGTGCAAAACGCCACAAAGGCGCACGATTCCTGGGCAGATTCAGGATTACAGATGAGTCATGCACAATGTTATCCACAGGTTCCGTGGATATCTTTAGAAATAATTAACCTCTTGACAGGGGCTTCTTTTTGAGAGCCATAACCTATCATGAGCGATTCTAAAATTTTTGACCGAACGAACCATATCTGCGGTCTTCCCGTTGTCGAGGAGACGTTGCACACGCTCTCAGGAAGCCCTGGGGTCTACCGAATGCTGGGCACGAGGGGGGAAGTTCTCTACATCGGGAAGGCAAAAAACCTCAAAAAAAGGGTGAGAAGTTATACACAGGTTGACAAGCTTCCTCTCCGGCTGCAGCGGATGGTGTCCGAAACGGCCCGCATGGAAATTATCGTCACCCACACGGAAATTGAGGCCCTGCTTTTAGAAGCCAACCTTATCCAAAAACTTTATCCTAAATACAATATTGTTTTTAAAGATAATCGCTCTATGGCGTACATCTTTCTCAGTGAAGAGGCTTATCCTGTGTTGCGCAAACATCGAGGCCCTCGCACCCAGAAAGGGGATTATTTCGGTCCGTTCCCCTCTGTGCAAGACGTTACCTCCACCTTATCCTCACTGCATCGTGCATTCTTGTTGCGCTCTTGCTCAGACCGTGTGTTTCAAACGCGGAAACGTCCCTGTCTTCAGTATTACATTAAACGGTGTAGCGCCCCTTGCGTCGATTTGATCTCAGAAAATAATTACAAGACTCTTGTGGGAAATGCTCGGTCGGCCCTTGCAGGCCAATCCACTCAAGTTCAGGCGGATCTTGCCTCTGAAATGCAACGGCTCAGTCAAGACCAAGCGTACGAGCAAGCCGCCATTCTGAGGGATCGTATTCGTGCTCTGACCCAGTTGCAATCTCGGCAAACCATCTTTAGTGCATCTGTGGAAAACGGAGATGTGGTGGCCCTGGCCCAAGCCTCAAACCTGACCTGTCTCCAGATGTTCTTCTTCCGAAATGGGGGGAATTATGGGACCAAAGTCTTTCTGATGCCTGCCCATGAAACCCAAGGGGAAGATCCATCCGCCATTCTTGAAGCCTGTCTTCTGCAGTTCTATCAAACGGTCACGCCTCCCCCTCTGATTCTTCTCAGTCAGCCCCCAGCCCATCTCAAATTGCTGACGGAGGCTTTGAGCACTCAGGCAGGGTTCCCGGTCACAATCGAAGTCTCCCCTTTGGGGGAGACCCAGGCCCTCATCAAGCACGCGCTTCAGAACGCCGAACAAGCTCTGGCCCGTGCCCTTGCGCAAAGGGAAAGCCAGGCGAAGGCCCTCCAGCGCCTTTCCAATTTTCTGAATCTTCCCCAGCAGCCTAACCGCATTGAAATCTATGACAACAGCCACAGCTCTGGGAAAGAAGCCTATGGTGTCATGGTGGTGGCAGACTCAGAAGGGTTTGTCAAAAAACAATACCGTCAATTTAAAATCTCAGATGCGGTCATACCTGGAGATGATTACGGCATGATGACAGAGGTCTTTGAGCGGCGCTTTCGACCCAGTGGGGATCACCCGGTCCTTCCGGATCTGATTGTGGTGGACGGGGGGGCGGGGCAGCTCAGCGTCTGTGCAGATGTCTTGCAGCGCTATCAATTGTCCATTCCCCTCCTGGCAGTCTCTAAGGGCCCTGAGCGCAATGCGGGCCGCGAAACCCTCCATCGGATGGGATGCACCCCCTGTCAGCTTCCCCCCGATGATCCCCTGCTTTATTATATTCAACGTCTTCGGGATGAGGCCCATCGCTTTGCCATTGCGACCCACGGACACCGCAAACAGAAGGGATCTCGGAAATCCACCCTGGACCAGATTCCAGGAATTGGACCCAAACGCAAGGCCAATTTATTAAAACATTTTGGATCAGTCGCGTCTCTGGCACGGGCCGGGATCAAAGATATGGTGGCGGTTGAAGGAATTCCAGAGGCTCTTGCGGAAAAAATCTATAGCTATTTTCAAAATCATCATTAGATTTGGAGGTATTATTGATTCTGAACCAAGGCGGCTCCATGCTTGCGTCTCTCCCGAATGTTCTGACTCTTGCCCGCATTGCCGTCATTCCTCTCTTGGTTGGCCTGTTTTATGTCGAAAGTTTATGGGCCTTTTGGGTGCGCATTGGATTTTTTATTGCAGCTTGCTTGACGGATTATCTCGATGGTTACATTGCAAGAGCCTACCAAACGATCTCAGACCTTGGTCAGATTCTTGATCCTTTGGCGGATAAGCTTTTGGTTGTCCTGACCCTTTTTATGCTCACAGGATTCGGTCCCATTCGCGGTATTTTTCTCATCCCCGCCCTTTTGATCGTTGCAAGGGAGCTGTGTATTCCAGGCCTCAGGCAAATGATGAGTGTTCGGAATGTTCCTGTGTTTTCTGTCTCCCCCCTCGCCAAAATCAAAACAGGCGTGCAGATGATCACATTGACCCTCCTGATGTGTGACCGTTCGGGCCTTCCAGATATTTTGATCACTCTGGGCCTTTGGGGGCTTTGGTTTTCTGCTTTCCTGACCTGTCTCAGTGGATATTTTTACTGGAAAAAAACGCCCGCTGGGTTTTTTAAAGCATGAGGATGCGCAGACTTTTTTACCGTCTTGAATTTTGGGGTGCTCTGGGATTGCGCAGTTTTTTGAGAGCCTTGCCCCTGGACAAGGCCTCTTTTCTGTCTGGGCGTCTTCTCAAGTGGGTTGGCCCGACGTTCCTTCGTGGGGCGGACCGAATGGCCCGTCAAAACCTCAAGGCTGCTTTTCCAGATTGGAGTGAGCAGACTGTGACACAAACCCTGGCTCAGATGTGGGATCACTGGGGTCGCGTCATTGCGGAATTTTCTCATGGGCACACGTTCTCTAGGCCTGAGTTTTCAGAGCGGATTGAGGTGCATGGCGCAGATGTCCTGACACAGCTTTCCGAAGGGGGCCGCCCCATTCTCTTGATGAGTGCCCACTTAGGCCATTGGCAAATTCTCAGCCTCGTTGTGAAGAATCTGGGCATTCCAATCGCACAGTTTTATCGCCCCACAACGAATCCTTTCACGAACAGCATTCTCTCGGAGGCTCTGGCTCCTTTTGTCAACGAAGGGATCCCTAAGACGCGCCAAAGCTTCAAAGATCTTCTGCTGTGTCTGCGGGAAGGCAAAAGCCTTCTGATTCTTGCAGATCAGGCTACCCGAACAGACCTTCAAAAGAGCCCTAAAATTCCTTTCTTTGGGCGACCGGTTTCGATGCCGAATGGGCCGGTTCAGCTGGCCCTCCGCACAGGAGCCGCCCTTGTCATGGGCAGGGTGGAGCGTCTGAACGGAGGCGCCTATTTTAGGGTTTCTTTTGACCCCCCCCTGGATCCTTCTTTAGGGGAAGACGCTCTGCTGCGTGCATTCAATGAGCGCCTTGAGTGTTGGATCCGTGACACGCCAGAGCAATGGTTTTGGTTTCACAACCGGTGGAAATAATTTTCTGTCTCAGGCGCCCACAGAAGCTCCTGTGCTCACAGAAAACCCGTGGTCTTTCCAGGCCCCAATTCCCCTCTCCAAAGAATAGACAACCAAAGTGCTGTCTTGAACGTGGATCTTTCGACACGCTTCTTGACTCCGTCTTCCTAAGGCACAATAAAAAACAATCGGAAGGTCGGTCTTTGGAAGATCTTTGAGAGAGAGATTTCCCAAGGGAATCAGGTGCGCCCCTTCGATGAATTCTCTGGCATATTCCTCTGGTTCCCGCACATCAATGAGCAGCACTTCCTGGCGGTCTAATTTTTCTTTCAGGTCAATCGCGGTGATTCCGTACATCTTTTTGTCTTTCTTCGTAAGTGATTGCTTGGCCTGTAGGATAGAGGAAAACACCTCACACGGGAAAGCATCTTCGGGTGAGCATCCTCAGTCTTTTGTGCGAAAGCCCCAAAAAAGCCAAATAGTCAAAAATATACAGACAAGAATTTGCCTTTGCCTCTCGGGACCCTTTAAATTAAAAGGGTGATGATTTTTTGAAGGATACAGAGCCGTGGTTCGTTGGTTTTTTTGTGGAGTAATTCTTTTGGGGTGTCTCTGTGCTCCTTTTGAAAATCAAGGGTTCGGGAATAATCTAGATATTTGTTTAGTAGAGGATGAAAACTGTTCATCGGGGGTGAATGACGATTCTCAGATTGTTGATCTGCTCGATGAAAATGATTCACCTGTTCCAGGGCGGGAGTATACAACTGAAGAATTCAAAAACTCTTCAGGACCTAAGAAAGCTGGCACCACCGAAGTGGTTCCTTCCAAGGGAAAAAGCCTTTTGGAGGGTGTGTTGCCACAGTTGACGAAAAAACCAGCAGATTTGTTTGAAGAATTGCTTCAGAGGATCAACGAAAATCCTGAGGATGCCTTTAATATCACTGCTTATTTTGTCATGGACTATAGAATGGTAGAGATCATCCTGAGAACTGCCGTTCTGTTTGTGATCGAATCCCAGGTGCTTATTGGCTTGAATGCCTTGGCTGCTGTCTCAGGGATGGAATTTTTAGCGCCCTACACGCCTAATGTCTCTATAATGGTCACACAAATGATCTCTTTTGGGATTGTGCGCCCCTTGTTTGAATGGATGGGGGATCACGCGAGAGCCTATGCAAAAAATTGGATTAAGCCTCCAAAAGATTATGAGAAAGATCAGCCGAAACTCCTATCTGCCTCTGTGTGACCCCAACCGGACTTAGAATGAGAGCTTAGATTAAAAATCTAATGGAGACCAAGACTTTATCTAATGATCCAAGCATTCCCAGGAAAAAGACTTCTAAAAACACCTAACATGTTCCTGCAAAGTTCTTTGAGTTCGTTTGAGTTACTTGGTTTGGTGACTTTTCTTGCAAAATCTGGAAAATACTCAGTCGCGTAAGATATCATGTGTTCGATGGACTCCATAACATAATCATCAGTCCCGCCGCAAAAATGCCGGGCTTCTTTCAAGCTAAGCCCGTGAAACTCTGCAAAAAATCCATAAATTGGAGTGAGTAGGTTTGAATTCGCTGTATGAGGTGCTGTGGTTTCTGTGCTGGGATCAGATGTTTGGTTTGTGATCACCCCTTGCAAACATTCTGGATGTAACAAACCTTGGTAATACGCAATTGCCAACACACCTCCCGTTACGACTGCCCCTGTGAGGAATGCTGTTGTGGATGCTAAGAATGGGTGTTTGAAAACACATTTTGCCAGTGTGGGAGATTTTTTTTGTTTGTTAGGCGGCGTCGAGAAATGATTCGCTATTGAGATTTTTACCGTAGCCTTACTCGGTAATAACAAACTCTCGTCCCTGTACTGCGAGTCGCCACCCGCAGCCAAAACCGGAATGCTGCTGGAGAGCGTTCCGACCAGCATGAAAACGGACGCAGTTCTGAATAAAAAATCTTTTGTCATATGGAATTCTCACTTGATTTTTAATGAACAGATTTAAAAAAATTTTATAATTAATTATTTATTAATTAATATAAAATTTTATTTTTATATATAAATAGTTTTGTTTATAAAACAAGTGCTTCTCTGGAAAAGGATCTATCTCAATACAGGGAATTGAAAAGAACATCCTCATGATTTCTAGAGGTTTCCTTAAGGGAAATGCCAAAAGGCACAAGTGAATCTATGGCGCGCTTTTGCGCGTGCCAGATGGCCCCTACACACGAAGAAATTTTGTCTACGTTTCGTGTTATGTTATCATAGGGGGGCGCACTCACTTAAAGGAGATCGGAGGCATGTTATTGATTGATTTGGTTTTATTGGCCCTCAGTGTATTCATTGGTTTGCGCCTGTGGTCCCTCCTGGGTCAGAAACCCAAAGGCCCCGCCGGTCGGAACACCAAACCCAATCTTTTTATTGTTCCCCAGGATCAGGTTGAGATCACACCGCAAGCCACAAAAAGAGACGGCTTCTACCCGGGATTCGATGAATCTCTCTTCCTCAAGGGGGTTGAAAAGGCGTTTTATCAGATCGTGAAGGCCTATCATGCGCAAGACCAGACCTTCCTTGAAAAGCGTGTGGCCCCCAGCTTTCTCCCCGCGTTTCTCAAAAATAAACCTGCGTCCCTTGAAAAATTGACCCTTTTGAGTTCGACCGTTCTTTCCAAAACCATTGTGAACGCCGTGGCTTATATTGATGTTCAACTGTCTTCAGAACAAACCTGCGGCGGACAAACGGAGACCATTGAAGAAGTCTGGACATTTGAACGCGCTGTTGACAGCGACAGTCCCCAGTGGTGGCTCTCCTCCGTGACCTCATAAGCCTCCCAATTTCGACAGCCCAAACGTTGACAGATCCCGAGAGGCGTGGGATGGGTGATGTATTCCTTAAAGGTTATGAATGATGACGTGCCCTCTTGTTCTTGGATCCGCTTCCCCGTCTCGTCTTGAATTGCTGAGGTCTCTCGGGATTCAAGAGATCAGAGTCCACCCTGCGGATATTGATGAAACCCCCCAGCTTCGGGAGGTTCCCAGAGCCTACGTGTTACGCCTTGCGCAAGAAAAAGCCCAGCATGTTTTTGAAACATTGCCAGAAAAAATGTTCGTTTTAGGGGCTGACACCATTGTGGCTCTTGGCCGCCGTATTTTTCAAAAAGCTCAAGATCAAGAGGAAGCCCGGAGAAACATCACCCTTCTGTCCGGCAGAAGGCACCGTGTGTACACAGGGGTCTGTCTGATCACCCCCTCCGGAGCCATCCGGTCTCGGGTCGCCTGCACCCACGTTTCTTTAAAATCCTTAAGCCCACAGGAAACTGATTTCTTTGTGGAGTCCGGGATTTGGAAAGGGGTGGCTGGATACCGTCTCGAAAGTTTTTTTGATGGTTTCGTGCGCCAAATCAACGGCACCCACTCGAATATTCGTGGCCTTCCAGCTTATGAAACCACCCAGCTTCTTGGGGGTAACGGCTTTCCCCTCTGGTCTCAAGAGGGCTCTCAATGAACAAATCATCCCCCGCGCGCAAAGGCTGCCCTCTCTGTGGAAAGCCCAGCCAGGCAGACAGCCCCTTTTGCTCAAAAGCCTGTGCCTACATTGATTTGGGCGTTTGGCTGTCAGGTGACTACCGAATCCCAGGGGATCCTTTAGAGTCTGAAGAAGATCTGGCGATTGACCCTCTCAGTGAAACTTCTTCAGAAGACTTCTGAGATTCTGGTATTAGGATTCCCTCAGGCCCTTAAGAATCTTCTGCCGAATCTTAATGCGACGGTTTTCAAGGGTCTCACGTGTTTGCTCAACGTTGTTGGCTGGCTCATCTTTTTGAGGGCGCACATGTTGATAGCGGGATTTGAAATTTCCCCCTGATAAGTTTTTTAATGTTTCATCTTGATCCTGGATTGCTTCTCTGAGCTCCTCTTTTTTCTCTCCAAAGCGCTTCTTTCGTTCTCCCAGCATCATCGCGACTGTCCTTTCTGTGTTTCTTGCCGTGTTCAGGGCTTTTTTTTTCGCAGGGTCTTGAGTTTTTTTCATCATTTCTTGGGAAATTTCTGCGTCAAGATCCGCAATCCTTTTCTTCCGCTCAATCTTCTTAATTTTTTTCTCCAGCGTGTTTGATTCCTCCTGGAGGTGCTTCTTTCTCTCTCTGGCAATCTGATAAGCTTGATCAGCCATCACCCAAGAGGCTCCCCCTGCCCAGATCCACAGTCCACACAAAACAAAACAAATTTTTCTCATAGCCTTCTCCTGCAAAAACACCCTATCAAAAGTCTATTTTAGATATTTTTTAATAAGAGTGGATTAATCAATAGACGGATATGGCAAAAACCAGTTGGCTTGAAACAGCAGAGGGGACATGCCTCCGGAGCTCCAGAGTGCCACCAAGCATCCCCTGGGCTCTCAGCTTCGCTCATGAAGATCATGGGATCTCGAAAAAACTTTTTGGGGGATGGTCTGGAATTGAACTCCAGGAATGAGCCTCAGGAGTGCCAGACCCATCATCAAAATGGGAAGCGGACACCGAGAGCATGGTGATATTTTGGGGGGACGTTTCCCAAAATCTGTATCACAGACGTTCCCCTCTTCCTTTTCCTCGAGAACGCGCTAACATGGGTGCGTTAACAGAATGTTAACAGAGTGTGAATGAGACCAGGAGATCCTATGGACAAGGCGAGTCAGCCCTTAACCGTTGAAGCAGAGGCTATATCGGCTCTTGCGCGTATTCTGAATGAGTCTGGGTTGACAGAGATTGAGTACCGCCAAGGGGAGACCTTGATTCGTGTGGTCAAAACGCCGGCACCGATTGTCTCCTCTGTCACCGCTGTCTCCCCAACCCCCGCGCCCTTGTTGGAAACTCAAGCCGCACCCGTCGCTGCAGCCAGCCCACCGTCTGACAATCGAGGAACGCCTGTAAAATCTCCTCTCGTGGGCACAGTTTATTTGGCGCCTGATCCAAGCGCCCCGCCATTCGTTCAAGTAGGTGACCGAGTCCAGGTGGGGCAAACCCTGATGATTATTGAAGCGATGAAAGTGATGAACCCTATCAAAGCAACTGTTGCTGGGGAAATTACGGACATTCGAGTCACCAACGGGGGGCCTGTTGAATTTGGGGAAGCTCTTTTGTACATGATATCTTAGGAGCATTGGGGTGATCAAAAAAATACTCATTGCCAATCGTGGGGATATCGCCCTGCGGACCTTGCGGGCGGCGAAAGAAATGGGCATCCAAACGGTGGCCGCCCACTCAACTGCTGACTCTGAATCGATGGCGGTACGCCTTGCAGATGAAAGCGTGTGCATTGGCCCGGGGCCCTCGAAGGACAGCTATCTCAACATCCCTTCCATCATCGCCGCCGCTGAAATCACAGGGGCGGATGCTATCCATCCTGGCGTTGGGTTTCTCTCAGAAAATGCCGCATTTGCCCGCATGGTAGAAGAACACGATATCATCTTCATTGGTCCATCCGCCGAACACATCGCCCTGATGGGAGACAAGATCCAGGCCAAGAAAACGGCTGCTGAGATTGGCCTCCCTCTCACCCCCGGATCGGACGGGGAGCTGACGTCCTTTGACGATGCCAAAGCGGTGGCAGATGCCATCGGTTACCCTATTTTGATCAAAGCCTCAAGCGGCGGGGGCGGAAAAGGGATGCAGGTCGCACGATCCCCCAGTGAACTGGAGGATGCCTATAATCTGGCCCGCTTTGAAGCCCAGAACAATTTTGGCAGCGACGTCATTTATATGGAGCGCTATCTCCAAGCCCCGCGCCACATTGAGGTCCAAGTCCTGGGGGATCGTCACGGCACTGTAGTCCATTTGGGAGAGAGAGACTGCTCTATCCAAAGGCGGCACCAGAAGGTGTGGGAAGAGGCACCATCCCCCGCTTTGACCCCGGATATGCGGGCTGAGCTTGGAGAATTGGTCCGCAGTGCGATGGAAAAGTTTGGTTATTACAGCGCGGGAACCCTTGAGTTTCTCTACGAAAATGGGGCTTTTTATTTCATCGAGATGAACACCCGTCTTCAGGTGGAACACCCTATTACAGAGATGCTGACCGGGATTGACCTGATGCAGGAGCAAATCCGCATTGCCGCAGGCCTTCCCCTGTCGTTTACCCAGCAGGATATCACCTGGCAAGGGCATTCGATGGAATGTCGGATCAATGCAGAACACTCGGAAACCTTTATGCCCTCCCCTGGAACCATCACCGCCTACCTGGCGCCTGGAGGATTTCGGGTGCGGGTCGACAGTCCTCTTTATACGGGCTACACAATCCCCCCCTATTATGACAGCCTGATCTCTAAGCTGATCGTTCACGGGACAGACCGGACGGATTGTCTGAATCGCCTCCGCCGTGCGCTTCAGGAATATGTGATTGGCGGCGTCGAGACCCTTCTGCCCCTCCACCGACGTCTTCTGGAACAGCCAGCGATGCAATCGGGAGACTACACCATTCACTGGCTTGAAACCTTCTTGAAGGAACAAGAGACCCAAAAGACGGCAACCCCATGACCCACCCTCTTCAGATCGGACTTCTGGGGATGGGGGGTCGGATGGGACGGGCTATTTTAGGGCTTGCTCAGACAGATCCCCGGGTTCAGATCTGTGGCGGTAGCTACCAGGGCACCCGTCCTGATGGTGATGTTGATGTGTTCTTGACTCAGGATCTAAGTGAGCTCTTCATCAGAAGCGACGTCTTGATTGATTTCTCAAGTGTTTCGGCTCTGGAGGCCCACCTGGCCCTGGCGGTAGAGACCCAGAAACCCCTCGTCACTGGTGTGACGGGCCTCAGGGACCCTCAGAAGCAGGCTCTCAAGACAGCCTCCGAGGGGACAGCAATTTTAGCAGCCCCGAACATGAGCCTGGGGGCCTGTCTCCTCTCGGAAGCGGTCCGTCTTGTAGCCTCTCGGCTAGAGGCAGCTTATGAGACCGAGATTTTTGAGCGCCACCACCAGCACAAAAAAGATGCGCCGTCCGGGACCGCTTTGGCTCTTGCGGAGGCGATTCAGGAAAGTCGTCCCACCAGCCCTCCCCCGTCAGTTCTTTCGTCAAGACTGGGGGAGGATTTTGGGGAGCACACGGTGTCTTTTGTGGGTCCCTGTGAGACCCTCACGGTGTCTCATCACGCTTTGGGGCGAGACGCCTTCGCATCCGGTGCCCTGCAGGGAGCCCTCTGGCTTGTGACGCAACCAAAGGGCCTGTACACGATGGAGGACGTTTTAGGGCTTCGTGCACATTTCTAAGACTCCATTCATTAAACGGCTGTCATGCCGGCCTAGGTCAGCAGCCATCTGATGGTTCATGCGCATCTTGATCCGGTATTCATTTCTAGGCTGGCTACGGTCTGCGACTACGATCTACCAATAGATCCCGGGTGGAACTTCCTGCCCAAAGCAAAGCCTTGGACTCCCTTAGCCCCGGGATGACAGTGTGATACGGCGCCTATTGATTGAACGAAGTCATCAAATGTTCACAGAGCCTAGGTTTTTTTTGCGCCTTGTTTTGCCTGCAGACCTTCTTCCAGTCGTTTGATGCTGGCTTGTACTCTTTCCGCGTGGGCGAGGGCTTGTTCAGCAGCAAAAGCCGCGAGATCTCCCACACCCCCGGCTGGTGCTGGTTTGCCCTTTTTATCTTTTTTGGGGACTGCAGCTGCGTCACCAACTGCGGCACCAACTGCCCCACTTCCTCCTTCTCGAAACAGTTTCATCGCGCTTTGAAATTCTCTTCTCAGGGCCGCAATTTCTCTCATAATATCTTCCGTAGACATCGAATTGATACTCACAGAGTACTCCGGTCCCGAATCGTCATCTGATTCTCCGGAAGAACTGCTTGGGGGACCCAGTTGCATTTGTTTGGTTTTCCCTGTTGCCACTGGCAAAGGAGGCGCTGGTGGGACCCCCTTGAACATTGGTCCGGCTTTCAGTGATTCCGGTGATCCCACTGGCAAAGGAGGCGCTGGTGGGGGCCCCTTCAACATTGGTCCGGCTTTCAGTGATTCCGGTGATCCCACTGGCAAAGGAGGCGCTGGTGGGACCTTCTTCAACACTTGCTGTTCTTCCTCCTGAAACGTCACTTTCTTCACAGGGGAGACTTCAGCCCCTGCCCTTGCTCTGCTCTCCTGACGACCGGCGTTTGCCTCACGCAATAGTCTTTCCTGGCGCTCAGTTGCCGCTGCAGACAGGGAGCTATCATAAGCGGCGGCTGAAGCCAGGAAAGTTTCCTCCTCCTCATCCCAGTCGTCGTCTGAAGTCTCTGAGCTGTCACTGTTCTCTACCGGACGTCTAGCTTCTTCAGCTTTGCGTGCTTCCTCGGCTTGGCGTCGGGCTTGTTTTGCCTCCACCAATGCATTCAAAGCTTTTGAACAAAATGCTTTGGGAGCGAAGGTTCCGGCCAAAAGAGCGCAAAAAATAAGAGATCGTTTATTCATTAAAAAAACTCCTTATTCGAACAAGGACTGTGTCCTTATATATTTCATTTTTAATCTGTGTCTGAGCTTAAGTAATCCAGTGCCGAATCTTCATCTGATTCTGAGGAAGAACTGCTTGGGGGATACAGTTGAATTCGTTCGGCTGTCCCTGTTGTCACTGGCAAAGGAGACACTGTTGGTTTACGCCAAAACCGCTTTTGCAATCTACTCAAGCATCCTTCCTGGTCCCCTTTTAAATTGCAAAGAGGTTCTTCATCCTCGTGCACTTGGGTTGTCATCCTTGTCTTCGGATCCGAAGTGGGGGCTGAACTCACTGCACTTTCTGTGGTAACCTGAGGACTGGCCGTTGCCGATGCCAGAGGAGAGGCTTTTGGGTCCCCCTTCAACATTGGTCCGGCTGTCAGTGGTTCCGCTGATGGCTTTTGCACAGGAGAGACTGGAGCCTTTTGGTCTGGACGAGCGGTTTGGGCCCGAGGAGGGAAATACCTCTTGAAAGAGGGGACTGGGGCTCGGGAAGGACTTCCTGGCTCCCAATCCTCATGTGATTCTCCGGAAAAACTTCTTGAGGGACTCAATTGCATCGGTCCGGTTTCCACAGGAGAGGCTGAAGCCACTTCCCTTGCGCTGCTCTCCTTACGACCGGCTTTTGCCTCAGCCAATGCTCTTCGCTGGAGTTCATCTGCCATCGCAGACCGGGAGCTATCATGAGCAGCGGCCGAGGGCTTTGAATTTGCGCTGGAACTCTGAAGACTGACCGCTGCCTGCGGAGACCGGGAAAGATTATAAGGGGATGATGAGATCGCGCTTTTATCGTATTTGGGATCCTGACGAGCGGCTTTTGCCTCAGCCCATAGTCTACTCTGGGCTTCGAGTTCCTCCTGAGACACTGGAGGCTGATCATCGTCACCGGCGGCTGAAGCCGCTCGGCTGGCACTAGCTTTCTTGTCTTGGCGTCTTGCTTCAGCTTTGCGTGCTTCTGGAGCTTGGCGTCGGGCTTGTTTTGCCTCCAGCAATGCATTCTTTTGGGCTTCTTCAGCTTTGCGTGCTTCCTCGGCTTGGAGTCGGGCTTGTTTTGCCTCCACCAATGCATTCAAAGTTTTTGAACAAAATGCTTTGGGAGCGAAGGTTCCGGCCAAAAGGGCGAAAAAAATAAGAGATCGTTTATTCATTAAAAAAACTCCTTATCAGAACAAAGACTGTGTCCTTATATATTGCCTTTTTAAGATAAAAAAATGTTTAAGCGATTGTTTTTGAGGGGTATTCAGAAGGGCCCAACAGCTGGATCTGTGTCTCTGGGACTTCGATGACTTGCCCTGACTGAAGATTTCCTAGGGTGAAGGGCCCATAATGGGTGCGAATCAACCGGTTCACGGAGAGGTCGAAATGAGCCATGACTTTGCGGATCTCTCGGTTCTTTCCTTCCCAAAGGCTCATTTGAAGCCAGCGATTCGAGGCGACTGAAGCCTGGGGAGAGGACGGCGTCTCAAAATGCGCATCGATGGGCCCATAAGAAACCCCATCGATGGTGATTCCCTGAGTGAGCTGAGACAGGGCTGTCTTGGGCGTACGTCCATGAACACGGACACGGTAGACGCGCTTGAGCTGGCTGGATGGGTGCTCAAGCTGGCGTACCAAAGCACCATTGGTGCAGAGGAGCAGAAGGCCTTCAGAGTTCAGGTCCAGACGTCCCACCGACATCAGGCGTGGGAGATGGGGAGGGAGCGTTTCAAACACTGTGGGCCGCCCTTGTGGATCATGATGGGTGACGAGAAGGCCGACCGGTTTGTAATAGAGGAACAAACGGGTCTTTTCCAGTAAAACAACTGGCCGTCCCCGAACAGTCACGTGGTCTTGAGGGGTGACAAAAAAAACAGGGGTTGTGATGATGGAGCCGTTCACTGCGACTTCACCCCGTTCAATCATGGTTTCTGCGCCCCGCCGAGAGGCGACACCAGACCGTGCGAGGAAAAGGGCCAAGCGCAAAGAAGAGGTGGTCAGAGATGGATCCATGAGGTCTTCCAACCATTGATGACAGGGGATCATCCAAGATAGTATATTCAGTTGAACAAAGGAAGAGAACGGATGGCTCTCAAACTGCTTGTGACCCGTGCATCGAATGAATGGGAAGAAATGGTTTGCATGTTTGAGGGGACAGGTCTGGACTTGGTTCCGTGCCCTCTCACGACAATTATGTTTCATCAGCCTCCCTTGCCAGAGCGTCCTCAAGGGTTTCTTGTCACCAGTCGAAATGGGGTGCGGGGACTGGAAGCCCATCCCTCCGTAGACAAGACAATCCCGTTATGGGCGGTGGGCGCTCGGACGGCTGCTCTTGCACGCGCCCTTGGATTTCGTCAGGTCACAGAAGGGGAAGGAACCGTTTCCTCATTGGTGCCTCTCATTGCCAAGCAGTGTGTACGGGAAGGGGGGCCTCTCGTCTATCTCCGAGGAACGGATGTGCGTTTTCAGCTCACGCAAGCCTTGTCTTCCCTTGGTTTTAAAAGCTTGGAGGCTGTCATGTATACGTGTCAGACTCTTCCGGGGATTCCTGAGGGGGTTGTCCGGCTTTTGACGTCTCCAGAAGAGCGGGCGTCCCTGGGGGGGATTGTTTTGCTCTCGTTTCGAGGATTTCAGAGATTCCAGGCCTGCCTTCTCAATCAAAATCTGGCTTCGGGCCTTGAGTGTGTGTCTGTGTTTAGCCTGGCCCCTTGGACACAGGCGCCCCTCATCCCAGGAGGCCTTCCCCTCTGCGCTCCTCAAGAGCCGACGGTTCAGGCGCTGAAAGAGCGCATCATCCAAAAACTCGGGTCAAAGGGTGCCGGGGCAGGGCCTGGATGAATATCATTTCCCCAGGCGACGGTCCTGCAGTGGCATTGCGGTTAGAGAAGCTCTGTGTCTTGGAATCGGTCCTTGAGGAGTATAAGCCCAAAAAGAGATCCCACAGAGGCCGCCATTAAATAGTATGCAGGCATTAAGGGATCGCCTGTCCATTGGATCAACCATGTCACGACAAAAGGGGTGCTGCCCCCAAAAATGGCCATGCAGAGATTGTGAGAAATCGCAATGCCAGAAGACCGCACGTCCGCAGGGAAGCATTCCACAAGAACGACCGCAATAGGTGCCCAAAAAATTCCCATTAAAATACCCAAGAGCACGTGAGAAATCAGGGCCATCTCAGGAATCCCCGTCAGAAAACCAGTAAAGGCAAAGCTACTGAGGACAAAAAACCCAATGGCCCCTGCCACCATCACCGGTTTTCTCCCAATGCGATCAATGAGAAGACCGATAAGGGGGATGGTGATCATAAAGGCGGTCATACTTGCGGTGCTAATCCAGAGAGCGGTGTCCCTTGGAAGCTTAATAAAATTCTCTAGGTAGGACACGACAAACGTCACAACAATGTAGAAACCAACGGCGACGATGAGGTCAATCAGAAAGACTGTGATCATTTGACGTTTATAATTCTTTAAGAGTTCCGTCAGGGGAAACGTCCGTTCTTTTTTTTGAGCTTTCATCTCTTGAAAGGTCTTGGGGTCTGCCAGCATCCGCCGCATGTAGGATCCAATGGCGCCTCCGAAAATGCTCAGAGCAAAAGGAATCCGCCATCCCCAAGAACTGAGACTGTGAGGGGACATCACCGTGCTCAACAGAGCAGCAATTCCCGAGCCTAAAAGAATTCCAAAAACCGCACTCATGGGGGCAAGACTTCCGGAAAATCCTCGGGATTTTGGGTCCGCATGTTCGACGATAAAAATAATGGAGCCTGTGAATTCTCCCCCCATAGACAGTCCTTGAACCAGGCGAATGAGCGTGAGGAGAATCGGGGCAAACCACCCAATGTGCTCAAATGTTGGAAGAAAACCAATCGCCGCCGTCGGGACAGCCATCAGGTAAATAGACCATTGCAAGGCTTTTTTACGACTTTTTTGATCCCCAATATACCCAAATAAAAGGCCCCCAACCGGACGCATCACAAAGCCTGCTGCAAAAGCCCCATAGGTTGCTAACAAAGAGGCCACAGGATCTTCCATGGGGAAGAAGAGTTTTGCAATCAAAGTCGCAAAATACCCATAAAGAGCAAAATCATACCACTCCAGGGCGTTCCCAATCATGGCGGATAAAACAACGCGTATCTGATCTTTGTTTTGGAAAAAACCCTTGCGATTTGTAACCATGCTGACCCTTTTAGAAAAAACCACTCTGCGTGTGTCTTTCTGATCTCAGAGCTGACAGCACAGTGTAATTTAAGGGATGGCTTGTAGCCCTGTCTATAGCTTTATTTTTCAGGGGGTTAGGAAGCCTCTCCGTGTCCGGGGTTTAAGAAAGGCAATGCCTAGAAAACAGAGGGCTAAAACAAAAAAAGGAATATCTTTGAAGCGGCTATAAAACGTCTCAGGAAGAGCCTTGGGGAGGGCAAAATCGAGAACCCCCTCTTCTAAGGAGGGTAAAATGGCTGTGATTTGACCGTAAGGATCGATGACACCAGAAATGCCCGTGTTGGCGACCCGCACCAGGGGAAGCCCTTCTTCCACCGCCCGAAGTTGCCCCAGCTCAAAATGTTGGGGGAGACCCCAACTGTCCTGAAACCAGGCGTCATTGGTGACGTCAAGAAGCCAACCGGGGCGTGGAGAGGCGGTCACGTTTCCTGGGAAGAGGACCTCAAAACAAATCAGTGGACTGACGTCCGGGGCTTTCGGAATCGAAAGCGTCTGAATCCCCGGCCCAGGGGTGATGTCTTGGCTGCCCATGGAAATAGCTTTCATCCAATGGGTGGTGGTCCACCGATTCAAAAAATTTCTCAGGGGAATATACTCGCCAAACGGCACAAGATGGCTTTTATCGTAGCAGGAAAGGGTTCTGCCAACTCCATTAAAGACCATGAGACTGTTCCAGACGTAAGTCTTTTTGTGGGCGTCTTGGGTCACGCGCAGCATTCCTGTCAGTAAAAATTGATTCCGCGTCAGAGGAAGGCGGGCACCTCGGAGGTCTGAGGAGGTCAGAACGAATGGGAGAGCGGCTTCTGGCCACAAAAGATGGGTGATCGGTTTGTCAGAAGGCTTCAAGCTGAGGGCAAAAAGCTTCCGAATGTGGTCATGGGCGTGCCCAGGGTCATATTTGTCTTTTTGGTCAATGTTGGGTTGGCACAGGCGCATCCAAGGTCCTGAGACGAAAGACACCGGTTTGATGCGCAGGGTTCCATAGGCGAGGAGACAGAACCCCCCAAGAAGGGTGAAGCTGGTGTAGACAAAGCGCTGGCCCCCCTTGACCCAAGGGGCAATCCACAGATAGGGGGAGGCGAGCAAGAGAAGGGTACAGAGACTCAAACCATAAACGCCCCAAAAGGAAAGGGTTTGCAGCATGGCAGGGGTCCCGCCCCAAAGAGAGCCCAAAACATTCCAGCCAAATCCTCCGACAAGAAAATGCCCGCGTAGCCATTCCTCCAAGCCCCATGCGCCGATCAGAAAGAAGAATCGTTTGAAGCCCGCCGGCGGTGTGAGAGCGACTGTCAGGGCACCCACACAAGCGAGAAGGGAGGCTAAAATAAGGGGAGGCCCCACAAGGGCAATAGGAATGAGCCAAGCAAACTTCCCAAGGTCCACCCCTAAAGAAAAAGACATCCAGTGGAATGCCACAAAGAAATGCCCGAATCCCCAAAGCCAGAGAGTTCGGGCACCCGCTTGAGGAGTCATGTCTTGATCTAAAAACCACAACAGCACCACCAGGGAGAGGGAACAAAGGGGCCAGAAATGGTAAGGGGCAAAGGCAAGGGCGCTGATCATTCCAGAAATAAGCAAGGGGACTGTGCGGGTCAGAAAGAGATTTTTTGGGCCGACCTTAGGCCGTCTGGGTTTCGCCATGTGCCGCCTCTGGCCTTGAGTCTTGGGGTTGCATACGCACAGAAAGACGTTTGACGTGTCGAGGATCTGCGTCAATAATTTCGCAAACAAGGCCTGATGGATGATGGCGAATGACCTCTCCTTTCATCGGTACACGACCGGCAATATGACAGACAAGACCGCCGACGGTTTCTATTTCCTCTGCGACCTCTTTGATAAGTGGGGCAATCCCAGGGCCCAAAATCGTGAGAAGGCTTTCAATCCGAATACGGGCGTCTAAAAGAGGGGCGCCGTCTTCCTGATAAGAGACTGTTTCTCGTTCTTCCGGGTGATCAAAGAGCTTCAAATGCTCTATGAGAGCCCCTAACATGGATTCCCTTGAGATCAGACCATCGACCCCCCCATATTCATCAACCACAAGAATAAAGGGAAGTTTGCGTTGCTGGATTTCAAGGATGGCTTCTAAAATAGACATGCTGGCAGCCGCAAAAAAGACAGGCTTGATTTGCTCCGTCCAGGGAATGTCTGTGTCCTCAAAGAGCGTATGGATGTCAATCCAGCCTTCAATATGATCTAGCTTGTTTTTAAAAACAGGGAGCGCGTGAAAGCGGGTTTTGAGAAAAAGAGAGCGAATCTCAGAAAGGGTCAACTTGTCATTGACAGCCAGAATATCCGTCCGAGGGACCATGATATCCTTGAGGCGACAGGTGGATAGGTTAAAATGAGGACGTTCAGGCTCAGGCGCCAATCGGCGGGAGTTCATTGGAAAAAAAGATGTCAGAGAGCGAAACCAACGCTTCCACGGCGACGTGCCCCTCAGGTCTGTCATGGGCTCCTTCCTGGGTATGGCGGGTTGACTCCTCTTGACCTGCCAAATTCAAAACATATCATACCATACACGATTCATAAGGATTCGGTAGGCCTTTTTTTCCCAGAATATGAACTTCCAGTGCTTCCATATGGTCCGCTTCATCCTCTTGCTCATGATCGTAGCCAAGGAGATGAAGCATTCCATGAACCACGAGATGCGCCAAATGATCTTCGAAAGGAATGCCTCTGTCCAGAGCTTCCCTTTGAAGGGTCTCATGGGCGAACAGAAGGTCACCGATGGGGATAGGCGGGCCATCTTGTATGGGGTTTTGAGCAAACTCTTTTATATCTTGAGGGCTATGGGATGGGAAGGACAGCCCATTGGTGGGTTTATCCTGCCCCCGGTATTGGGCATTATATTTCTGAATTGTCTCGTTGTCAGTAAACAGAAGACTGACTTCTTGGGGAAAGACATAGGGGGTTTCATCCCGGGTCAGGCGAAGCCATTCTTCAAGCCACGCTTGATCAGGACAAAAAGGATGATCCCAAAGAAGGGAAGGCTCCCATCTACAGCCAATCACGAAGGGACAGTGTCTCATGTCAGACTCCCCACTCAGCGCAAGGAGGGCTTAATCTTCAACGAACTCGTTCTTCTCAAGCATATAGGTAGCATCGTGCAACTGTTTTTCTGTGCAGATTCCGAGAAGGACCGGATGACGGGGTTTGAGATGAGGGGTCCGCACATGGGTTTTTTGACGGATCGCCTGAACTGTTTTGGGAGTCGTGCTGAGAAGGGCGCAGATTTTATTATCGCTTAATTTAGGGTAATGTTTAATGACCCACGCAATGGCATCCGGGCGATCTTGGCGATACGCTCTGGGCATATAGCGACGCTCTTTCTTCTGTTTGGGGAGAAGCATCGCAATGGGGTCTTGGAACGTCAGGACAGAATTTTCATCCTCTTCACAACGTTTGATCTCCGCCGCTGTCAATTGACCGCTTAAAATGGGATTCTGGCCCCGCAGGGTCGATTCAACCTCTTGATCAGCCAATGCCTGAACTTCAAGAATATGCAACCCGCAAGAATCAGCAATCTGCCGGAAGGTGAGTGTTGTGTTCTCAACCAGCCAAATGGCTGTCGCCTTGGGCATTAAGGGACGCAAGCGTTCTGTCATAGTCATTGTTCATACACCCATGGTTGAGGGACTCTTCCTTTACTTCTTATACCGAAACAAGGCGTTTCGTCTAGAGTTTCGCGCGTGTCCAACGGCAGGCTCTTTCAAGGCAGACCAGATTTTGAAGGATTGTTTGGCGGCTTACGCTTCCTCAATCCAAACTTTGAGGAAAATCACAAGCTCTGAAAGGGTGCTGCTTTCTTCTTTTTGACTGAAGAAGGCGTCCAAAAATGAAAAAGTCTCTGGGAGCAGAAGCCCTGATCGGTTTTTTGTTTGGTGGTCCTCCATCAGGCCGCCCAGAACCACCATATCCTTGGACTTGACTCGGATCACAGAGTCCATTTCCCGTGTTTGCACCACAGGAACGTAGGAGTGGATGGTGTCGTTGGATCTGAGAGAAACTGCTGGGTCGTCCCGCAATTCCATAACCCGTGAAAGCGTCGGCCTCAGGGTGAGGGTAATCTCTTGAGAGTCAGGATCCACCGACGGTTGCACCATCATAATCAGGCCAATTGGAACTGTATGCATGTGGCTTGCCACGGATTCGATGTCGGGCTTGTTATGGGCTGAAATAACGCGGTCAACCTCGAGGCTGAAGAAAACTTCATTTTTGGCGACCTTGAGGACCGCGGGTTGATTGTTCAAAACACGAATGCGTGGATTTGAAAGGGTTCGGATCTCTCCAAAACGCTCCATAAAAGCCATGGCGGAGCTTAGAGATCCCACATGTCCACCGATCGTGATCAAATCCCCAGAGGTTGGCATGAAAGGAGCGCGGCCATTAAAATGCTGGCTCACCAATCGCCAATCCACACCACTTTTGTACCCGTCATTGAGAAGGATCTCAACGATTTTGGCTTCAATCATGACTTGCTGTCCCACATGCTTTTTGAGACGCTTTAAATAGTCAGCAATGTGCGTATGTTGTTTTTGGTTGCCATAAACAGACAAAAGACCCGCTTGTTTGTGGATCCCATAGGGGCGTGTCCCCTGGTGAGGGTTTTTCAGAGGTTCAGACATTTTTTTCAAGGGTTCAGGCTTTTGGGAGGCCATGGGTTTCTCTAAAGAAGGATTTTTTTGGGGGGGTCTGCTGAGGAGCCGCATGCGGGTCCCCCCTTCTAAAGCGGGCTCCTCAAAAGAGAGGGGCAGGAGAGACGGATCTGTAAATTTTTTTTGTGTCCCGTAGGGGTCTATGGAAGGGCTCTCCTGGAGATCCTCTTCTGGGGTCATAATGATTTTGAGGGTTTGATCGAGCTCAGCCCAAAAATCGATCGTTCCTTCAGCAGATAATTGGGCGCCAGACAGTCGGGGTGTCTGTAATTTAAGATCGGTCGTTCCATCATTCCAGAGGGTCATTGTGTTTTGAATCTGACGGTGGCCCACAAGAAAATGAATTTCATGAACCTTCAGATAGGGGGTCTCTCTCCGGAGACACAAGCTATTATTATGAACAGACCAAGACAGCCCATACATTTCGCAAAGAGTTCGGATGATATGGCTCAGAGGCTGATTCAAAGCTTCATAGGTGATTCCTGTCTTCTCAGCCGAGAAATCATCCATGGCTAAAGGGATTTGATGGGCTTGGCAAATGCGCAGGAGTTTTGGGCCCAGGCTCTCTTGTGGGCCGATCTGGAAAGATGTTTTAACGTCCAAAAAGACGGGGGTGGTGGGCGCCTGAAGGCCCCCAAAAGTTCCTTGGGGGATCTGATTTGCGGATTTGGGGGGGGCTTTCAAATCCTCTGGCCACACAGAAGGTTTAAGAGTTGCTTTGGGCGTGTGAGAACTACACCCACAAAGACTCCAAAGAAAGGGAAAAATCCACAGTCTAGAAGCAGCAGAAGGTGGGGAGAAAAGCCGATATTGCGCAAGCTTTGCAAAAACAATTCTGAGATTAAATCCCATCGATGGAAGCCTTTGTTTGAATGTCATTCAAACATATGTCATTTTTATTCCAAATAGGCAATTATTTTGATTTAAAAAGGATTGATTGGATGATAAAGTGCTTTTTAATGTCTAGCCTATTGATAAATTTGGTTTTTTTAGCAAAATATGATTTTGTAGAGCTTCGTTTGCCGGATCTCCTTTTGGGGAGTTTGATGATTTTTAGCTGTATGTTGAAGGGGTTAGGTGATGTCTTTTTGTCAATTTACGATATTTTCACTCTTTTCGGGATAAGTTTTGGGCTCAAGGTTGGGTATCGTTTTGTAACAAAGAAAGATGGCCTTGGGTGGGGAGACGTCAAGTTCCTTTCCCTCTGTGGGTTATGGGTTCCAATGCAATCGATTCCTTTGTTTTTAATCTGCGTCGGTTGCAGCGGATTTATTTTTGGCCTTCTGTGGCGGAAAATGGGTCGCGGCGATCGTTTTCCTTTGGGGGTGGTGATTGTGATCAATTTATCTGGATGGATAGGGAACCAATTATAATGACTCAGCAACTTAAGCGTACAAGCTATGGTCCCCATGGGGGTGGAACCATTCAAGCCGCTGTCATTCTTTTGCATGGATATGGTGCGAACAAAGAAGATCTTGTCCCGCTCGCATACACTTGGGCGCCCCATCTCCCCCATACAGTTTTTATCAGTCTGGATGCCCCTACTTTGTGCCCTGGGACTGTCGTCGGACGACAATGGTTTTCTTTGGTTGACTTCGACTTAGCCCGCATTTGGGAAGATATGGACGCGTTGACACCGTCTCTCCGCGCAACCCTCTCTCAGATTCAGAAAGATTATAACCTGAAGGAATCATCCATCTCGCTTGTTGGGTTTTCCCAAGGCGCAGCTTTGGCCTTACATCAAGCTCTTTATGCAACGAATGTCGCAGGTGCGATTAGCTATTCAGGTTTTTTAGTCCCTCATCTCAATGGCTTAGCCCCTCTGAAAAAACCGATCCTTCTCCTGCATGGAGATTGTGATACCGTTTTACCGATTAGCTGTCTGTCTGACTCTCAGAATCTTCTTAAAAAAGCAGAGGTTCCTTTCGAGTCATGGGTGTGTGAAGGTCTCGGTCATGGAATCAGCCCTTTTGGTTTGGATAAAGGGCGACATTTTTTGCAACGCCTTCTCAAGGATTCTGTGATCAAAAACGCTTAAACGGAGAAAAGGCCTGGGCTTTTAGAACACTCAAAGCCCATTGGACTTGAGCGACAACAGAGTGCCCAATCAATGCAAACCGTCCCGTTCATTTGAGAACAATACTTTCAAATCTGCGCTGAGAGGCTTTAGCTGAGGGTTAAGAGCTTTGGATCACCTGTCTCTGCGCTTCAAAAAGACGCTCTGCTCCAATGCGTGCAAGCCTCAGCATGTCCTGAAATGCGCTTTCCTGGAAAGGACCCTTTTCACCACAGGCCTGGACTTCCACCAAGCCGCCATCAGAAGCAAAGACAAAGTTGGCGTCCACATCTGCTGTGCTATCCTCTTCATAATCAAGGTCCAAAACAGGGCCCATAGGGAGAAGGCCTGTTGAAATCGCCGCAATCTGCACACGCAGAGGGTGGACAGGCAGAAGAGATTTAGCCACCAATGTTTGGAGAGCCAGATGTAAAGCCACATAGGCTCCTGTAATAGCTGCTGTCCGTGTGCCTCCATCTGCTTGCAAAACGTCACAATCTATCCGAATTTGACGCTCGCCCAGAGCTTTTAAATCAACAGCTGCCCGTAAGGATCGCCCGATGAGTCTTTGGATTTCCTGGGTGCGCCCCGTTTGTTTGCCTCGAGAAGCTTCTCTATCGATGCGGGTATGGGTCGACCTTGGCAACATCCCATATTCTGCGGTAATCCATCCAGATCCTGTATTTCTCAAAAACGGCGGAACTCTGTCTTCAAGAGACGCTGTGCACAGAACGTGGGTATCCCCAAAGCGTGCTAAACAGGACCCCTCTGCGTGCTTGGAAACCCCAATTTCCAGGCTTATAGGCCTTAACTCGTCATAGCCGCGACCATTGACTCTCATCAGAAACGCCCTTTCAGAATAAAGAAGACTCAACAAAAATTGACTTTAAGAAACACAACCTGAGCCAGTCAAACGATAGAGAATGCCTACGATTGTCCCGCTGGTGCAGCTGGCAAGGGTTCCTGCGACAAGAGCCTTAAACCCTAAAGAAATAACCTCTGTGCGCCGACTGGGAACCATTCCACCAATGCCTCCAATTTGGATGGCGATACTGCTGAGATTGGCAAAGCCACACAAACCATACATCATAATGAGGCTGCTCGTTGTGCTGAGAGTATGGGCTGGGAGGTCGGACAAATCAATAAAAGCCGCCACCTCGTTCAGGATGGTTTTTGTGCCGAGGAGCCCTCCCGCTGTGACAGCCTCCGAAGCAGGAATGCCCATAAGCCAAGTGACAGGTGCCAGAAGATATCCCATCAGAAGCTGTAAAGTGATTGGGGTCCCCGCTAGCCCCGGAAGGTTCCCAAGAATCTTATTGACTAGGGCTACCAAAGCGAGAGCCACAACCAGCATTGCTGCAATGTTGAGCATCAAACGCATTCCATCCGTTGTGCCCTGGGACACTGCATCCATGGCATTTGAAAAGTTATAAGGAATAACAAGATTGCCCCCTGTATCCTGCTCTTTCTGGGGAATCATAATCCGAGAAATCACAATGGCCGCAGGCACACTAATAATAGATGCTGTTAAAATGTGGGTAATAGGTCCCGCCACGCTCTTTTCGAGAATAGTGCTGTAGAGAACCATCAAGCTAATGGAGGTAGTGGCCATCCCCGCTGTCATGACAGTAAACAGCTCACTCCGAGAAAATTGGGGAAGGTAGGGCTTGACCAAAAGGGGGGCTTCCGTTTGCCCAAAAAAAATCTTGGCTGCGGCACAGACGCCGAGAGCGCCACCGACACGAAGCGTCTTTTGAAAAGCCCAGGAAAAGGCTTTGACGAACACAGGAAGGATTTTCCAATGGAACAGAAGCATGGCAAGGGCACTAATGACCATGACCATGGGCAGGGCTTGAAACATAAAGATGAACTTATTGCCACCAGGTTTGACGTCGAAAGGCGCATCCGCCCCTCCTAAATACCCAAAGACAAAACCGGTTCCAGTCAGCATGGACTCCTTCAGGGCTTCAATACCACCACTCACCCAAAGAAATCCCCCCCGAACGACGGGAACCTTAAGAATAAGGGCTGCGAGTATGATTTGGGTGAGCACCCCGTAAAGAGATGACTTCCAGAGAACACTCTTTCGGTCTTCACTCATCAAATACGCAAGGAACAGAAAGACGAACAACCCAAAAATCCCTTGTATTGCCAAGCGACAGCCCATCTTCCCTCCTTTAAAACTCATTTCTAACAAAACTAAAGGAATTTTTAATGCCGGTCCAGAGAAGAGAGCAAATCTTTAAGGAATTCAAAAATTTTTCCCCAAAACCCTCAGAAAACATTCCCCCGTCTCTCAATGCTGGACAAAAGTCTGTCAATAGGTGAATAACAGGTTGTATTGAATTAAAAATCAGACTTTTCTTTAAGAGCGCCTAAGTCAAGACTTATCTCCCCCAACCTTTAGAAAGCTCCAGACTTTACAAAAGGTTAGAAGCGAAAAACTGCTTCCTTCAAAAGCATCCGAACCTGCTGTTCCAAAATGACTATGTCGTCTTGCAGGTCAATCCAAAAGGTTCAATCTATGAGGATTAGCATCGGAGGAGAAGCGCTTGCGGAGAGGGAGCCTCCAGAATTTTTTTGTTTTGAGGATCGGGGCTTTGCCTTTTTGGGTGGATCTGCAAGCTTTTGGAATTTTGGAGACAGCGCTTCGGGAAGCACCAGAGTCGCTAGCGCCTCCACTTCTCCTATAGGAATGGTGAAAGTAACCGGAAGTCCTGCCTTTGTGATCATAGAACTGGCTGTGTCTTCAGGAAGCTCTAGCATGTTTTGAGGGTGATAGGCGGCTGTAAATACCGGCCAAATCTTAAAAATTTTCTTCGCAAGGTGCGGAGATGCTTTCGGGCCACTCTTGTGGACAGATGTGATTTCCAAGCTATGAGGGAGGGCAATAAAAGTATTCAATCGAGAGGGGGAGGCTCCTCCAGCACCATCAAAAACAATCTCTGACAGAGTGTCCGGTTGGCTTTTTTCAGCTATTTTTAGCATTTTATTTAAATGAGCAATGGGGAAAAGTAAGGGGCCATGGACAGGTTGGAGCGTATTGATCGGGTTGAAAGTCAGGATGCGACCTTGTTGCGTTTGAGGATCATAAATGACTTCTCCCTGGGAGTCTTCATCCAAACTTTCAGAAAGCCAACGTTTCCAGAGAAAGCGTAAGTGGCGACCATTTTTTGCCTCCCAAATGGTATAAATCCATGCAAGGGTTTGATTGCCTTCTTCAGAATCTGGCTGGTGGAGGATGCAAGATCCTTTCTGCTGGAAGGTCCATCCTTCTCCGACGTCCTGAAGCTCGACATGCAATTCGCCACTCAAACTTTCGGTCAAGGATCGTAGCGTTTTATTTTTTAAAGTAAGCTTATAGATTGCTGTGTAGGGCTTCACAGAGGATAAACAGGGCCACAGGGGTGAAATGAAAGCCCCTAACAAACAAAGGCATCTCAGAAAAACAATCAAAATATAATCCTAACAACGTTCAAAACGGGCAAGAACAAACAATGCTCCCATAATGGCAAAAAATCCTCCGAAAATCCAGATGTTCAAATTTTGACCAAAAAAGACAAAAGCAAGGAGGGCGCTGACCACCAATCTGAGAGATCCAAAAGGAAGAAGAAAAATCAGGTCTGCACACACGAATGAACGGGTCAAGGCAAACTGAGCGAAGGCAAGATTGGCGCCTAAAATAGCAAGCAGACCTAAAGCATGGGGGCTTGGCCATGTCCCATTGAGCCAGGCAAGAACCCCTAAGACCGGCAGCATAAAAACCATCAAATAGGTGACGATTGTGAGAGGTGGATCATAATTCGTCAATTTTTTGTTCAGGAGAGTGCAGAGAGAAAAGGCGGCGGCGGATCCTAAAGGAAGAAGCATCGGAATGGATTCACTCCCAAAAGCACTTTCCCCACTCAGATAACGAGCGTTTGCAACAATAAATCCCCCACAAAAGCCAAGGATAATGGCAAGGAAACGGTAGACCGTCATTGATTCTTTGAGGAAGAGAATCGATCCACAAATGGTAATCAAGGGGCCTGTAAAATTCAGGGCAACAGCCTGACCGATGGGGAGGGCAGAGACCGCTTTACACCACAAAAGCATTCCAACAAGGGCAAAGAAAACCCGGAAGATCTGGAGATCCATTCGGTTGCTCCGCCAAACAGAAACCTGAGAGGTCCAAGCAAAAGGGAGCAAGCAAACAAGTCCAAAAAGTGTTTGAAAAAAAACAATCGTTTCAGCCTGTAACTCAAAGGAAATCTCTTTCATCAGGCAGTTTCCTGAGGCGAAAGAAAGGCATGACAAAATCTTCCAGAAGGCACCTATGCGTTGCTCATTTGTCATGGAGACTTAATCCTTCTCTAGGGTATTTGTTCTATAGAAATGTGATGGACCAACAACTCTCTCTTCGTCATTCAACAGCATTGACCATGACACCACAGCTTCAGCAAGCCATCCAGCTGTTGCAGTTGTCTTATCATGAATTAGATGCTTTCCTCCAGGGGCATCTGGAGCAAAACCCCTTTCTTGTCCGAGAGGATGACGCTTGGGCGCCCACCCATCTTGATCTTGGGGCGGAATCCCCCCCCACCTCAGAAGATTTTTTGAGTGTGGGGCCTCCTTTTTCTGATTCTTTTGCCCAACGGACGTCTGCCTCTTTAAATGATCTGACAGAAATATTGATACCAGCCAATAAATGCACCCTCCAAGAGCACCTTCTTCAGCAAGTGCGCACAAGGTTTATCAAGCCTGAAGAGAGGATCATCGCCGCTGCTCTCGTCCCTATGGTCCAATCTACAGGGTATTTTGAGGAAGACCTCACTGTCATTGCGCAGAAGTTGAGTGTTCCTCTGTCTCAGCTTGAGAACATTCTGTCTGCGATGCAACAATTTGATCCTTCTGGAGTCTTTGCCCGCCATCTGAGAGAGTGTTTGCAGATCCAATTGCAAGACGCAGGACTGTTCAATGAGACGTACAAAAAATTGCTTTTGAACCTCGAACTTGTCGCCCAAGGAAAATTGGAAAAGCTCGCCTCTAAATGTGGCGTGTCACAGATGACTATCTGTCACATGCTTCAAGGGGTGCGTCGCCTCAATCCCAAACCTGGGCTTCTCTTTCATCCAGAATCTTCTGTCAATATGACGCCTGAGGTTTTTGTTCAGTGGGAGCCCGTGCAGGAGAGATGGTCTATTTTCTTAAACCCAGAAACGATGCCCCGTGTGTTGATTAATAAATCCTATGTTGCGTCTGTCCGCTCCCTGAAGACAGGGGGGGTGGAAAAAAAATACCTCGCTGAACAAATCAATCACGCTAATTGGTTGATCAAGGCACTGCATCAAAGAAGCATGACACTGCTTCGTGTGACGACAGAAATTGTGGGCCAACAGAATGATTTTTTTAGCAAAGGGATTTCTTATATCAAGCCCCTTATTCTGAAAGATGTGGCCATGGTTTTAGGTCTTCATGAAAGTACGATTAGTCGGGTGACGAGTCATAAATATATGGCAACACCCCGGGGTACGTTTGAGCTAAAGTTTTTCTTTAGTTCGACGCTAGACAGTCAGGAAGGGGGCATCTCTTCGGAGGCAGTACGCCATAGAATTCAACAAATCATTCAGTTGGAACCCTCAGATCACCCTCTCTCCGATGAAGCCATTGCTCTTCTGCTTCAGAAGGAAGGCATTGTGATCGCCAGACGAACCGTTGCAAAATACAGAGAAAATCTTCGGCTCCCCCCTGCTTTTCAACGCAAACGCCATGGCAATTTCATCCAAAAAGACCTGAGATAAATTTCAGTGATTTTTTCATTTTGAAACCATTCTAACCTCAGTTCAATCAATCTATAAAGTCTCATTGGGATGGGATTCCGCTCGTCCTTCTTCACATTTTTTTCGTGTGCTCTCAGGGCATCGACTCATGCAAATATTATAAACTCTTGCAGACTTTTGACACGCTATTCTAGAGCATCCACCATAACAGATGGCTGATGAAACTTTTGCTTTCATTCCCTTCATCAGGGCCAGGGTAGCGGCCGCAGCCGCCACCCCACCCAAAGCGCCGGCGGCTGCCTTAAGAGCTGCTCCATCTTTAAGTTTATTGTACATCGCCTTTGCCTTTCCTTTGAGTTTTGCACCCGCCGCACTCATCTGAGAAGACGCCCCACTCCATTTATTTTTCAGAGACTGCGCACCGGGGATGGAACGCTGAGGGCTTTTTTTGTCCTGGAGCTCTTGCTGGTTGGTATTTCCCGTCTTGTCAGCCTGCTGCTCCAGAGAGCTCTCTGGCTTTTTTGTTGTGTCTTTTTGTGTATCTTCTTTCTCGTCGCGATCTTCGAGCCCTCCCCAAAGAACGGAAGGCGACAAAACCCCTATCCCCAGAAAAGCACACACCCAAAATGATCGAAAAATAAATTTTCTGGGTTTGATTTTCTTTGAAAAATTTTCCCTCAGTATTCCCATAAACAAAAACCCAACAGAATAAATAAATTTGTTTATTTAAATATAGATCAAATAAATATAAAAATAGATTTACAGGGAGCATGAATAGAGAATGATTTTTTTCTATCATTGAATTGATAGAAAAAAGCCTCTGAGGGATGTGTTCTGAGATTTTTTTTAGACGCGGGATGAAGTTCTTGTGTCTGAATTTACCCATTGGCAATATTTATTTTTGTAGGATGAACCATAGCTCATTCTCTTGAGTTGTTAAATGGGTTTTTGCTACAGACTTGGGGGTCCTTTATGCGCTTGTCAAATGTTTTTCCTTGGAAAAAAATCTGTGCTCTTCTATGTTCCAGTGCTTTCTTTTGGGTGATTGCCCAGTCTGTAAGCCTTGCAGAAGATCAGGTGCCTTCTCCTCCGATTGCAAAAAAGGACCTTAAGAAAGGCAGGGAGATCAAGGGGGATAATGATGACGCAGAGGGAGGCGATGACGAGGATATGGATGAAGACGAGGACGACACACCTGAAGAGTCCTGGAACAGAAAATCCCAGCCTCAGGCCCAGGAACCATCGATTTCCATGTCCCCGGAAGCCTATCTAGAAAACCTTAACAGGGCTCAAACCAATGGGGGAGCCATGAACACTCAGCAGGTGATGATGGTGTCAGCTCCGCCCGCACCGAAGCAAGACGCTCCAAAGGAGGAGCTGGTCCGGAGTAACTCCATTGAACACTCCACAGATGAGGACGGCCGTATCACGACCACTTATCATTCTGGGTTTCGGCCAACACCCCCTGTGCAAACCCAACCTCAATATGTGGATTTAGGATACAACAATCGGCCAAACAAGCCAAATTTGCATCCCTCAAAGCCCTGGCCTCCGAAACCCTATCTTGCCGGAGGGGAGAGCACAGATGTAGGAACAGACCCATAAATAAGCACCCCAGCTCTCAAGAGTGCCGGGGCGCCCAGGAGGGCGCTCATTTTTTGGCGAATAAAGCTTGCAGTTCCCCCGAGGTATACATGTCTTTCACAATGTCGCATCCGCCCACAAATTCTCCATGAATATACAGCTGGGGAATGGTGGGCCAGTTTGTGAAGTCTTTAATCCCCTGGCGAAGTTCTAGGTCCTCTAGAACATTGCGGCTGACGAATGGAATGTTTAGCTTGAGAAGGATTTGGCAGACAAGACTGGAGAATCCGCAGGCGGGGGCCGCAGGAGTCCCTTTCATATAAAGAACAACGGCATTGTCTGTAACATCCGCTTGGATGCGGCTGTGCAAATCATGGGACACGGAGAGGCTCCTTTCGGTCATGGGTTGGTGCGAACCTTTTTTCGAACCACTCGTTCAACACAAGCTCTGGCGTTTTCAGAGGGGGGATGGCATAGTTTGATTCAAAAAATATCATGAAAGTTCTTATATGCTTCTAGCTCCATCTTTGAGACGAATCAAGCCTTCTGCAACGTTTGCTTTGGCAGCCCGTGCAAAAGCGTTGGCGCAGGATGGATCGGGACTCCCTGTTCTCAATTTAGGCGTTGGCGAACCAGATTTCCCGCCCCCTCAAGAGGTCCAGGATGCGGCGATTCAGGCGATCCGGGACGGGCGTTGCACGTATACAGAAATCCCAGGTCTCCTTGCGTTAAGGGAGGGGATTGCCCATAAACTTTACCAAGACCAACAGCTCTCTTACAGTCCTCAGAATATTATTGTGGGGGCAGGGGCCAAACAAGTGATCTTCAACGCACTGGTTGCGACCTTAAGTCCAGGGGATGAGGTCATTATCCCAACCCCTGTTTGGACGTCTTATCCCGACATTGTTCTTTTAACCGGGGCGGATCCTGTGTTTGTTCCCTGTGCCCAAGATAACCAGTTTAAACTCACAGCAGATGATCTTCGGCGCGTTTTGACGCCCCGAACGAAATGGCTGATTTTAAATGCGCCTGGGAATCCGGCAGGCGGGGTGTACTCAGAAGATGAGCTCAAGGCCTTAGGCCAAGTCCTGCTGGACTTTCCAAAGGTGTGGGTTTTGTCTGATGACATCTATGAAATTTTTGTTTATGACAACCGCCCTTTTCTCAGCCTATTACAAGTAACCCCTGGACTTGCGGACAGGTTTCTCGTGGTCAATGGATTCTCAAAAAGCCATTGCATGACGGGGTGGCGTCTGGGATATGGCGCTGGGCCACGAGAGCTTATTCAAGGGATGACGACCTTGCAGTCCCAAAGCACCACCTGTCCCTCCATCATTTCTCAGATCGCAGGGATGGCAGCCTTGTCCTTGTCGAACACTTGGAAACTGTCTCTGAGGGATCGCTTTGAAAAACGAAGAAACCATGCCATAGAAGCCCTGAAGAGAACTCCAGAATTAGAGGCAGAAAGCCCTGAGGGGTCCTTTTATATCTATCTCAACTGTCACCATCTTTTAGGCAGGCAAACGCCTTCGGGGCAGATTCTCCAAACGGATACAGAGGTGGCCGATTACTTTTTGACCCAGGCACGGGTTTCCCTCATTCCTGGAACTGCTTTTCATTCTTCTCCCTATGTGCGTTTGGCTTACGCCATTTCAGAAGAGGCCCTGACGCAGGCAACCCATCAGCTTGAAAGCGCGATCGCCCTTCTCAAAATCCCTGGATGATGGGATGGGTCGTTATAAGCTCCCCAACGGGACGTTCAAATGTCCCGTTGATAGGGGTTTAGGCAAGGCATTGGAATTGACCTGGAACCGTTGTGTTAATCACCCCGGCCCACATACACATAAGCATAGACGGCTGACTCTGGACTGGCATCCCCCCGACCAAAGTGGTGGGGCTGGTGGGAACCCAAGGAGCGACCGTTGCGGGAATACAAGGGGCGGGTGTTGGCACCCCAAGGGCTGCCGCCGTCAAAGCAATCACCATTGGGTTTGCAGGAGACGTACACATGGCGAATGGGGGGACGTTTGCCATGGGAATATTGGTCATTATATTGGCAGCAGGCCTCCCACTTACCATCACTCTTGGAATTGGAAGAGCGGTCATAGGCATGGGTGCCATGCCAAAAGCACACTTGATACACGTTCCGAGACATCCCATTGGTGCGCCCATTTCAACCTCCTGAATTCATCCGTTTGCCGTCAGGTCCATAAAGAATTGTCGGGCCAAAAGGGCGCCCCCCCTGCCATAAAGACGTCTCCATCAAGACTCCTGTCTCATAGTAACGATAGCAATCCCCATCTTTGAGATTGCTGACATACTGGGTCCTTTCTAAAAGGGCGCCCGATGGATAATATGTGAGACTGGGCCCTTCTTTCTGGTCTGCTTGATAGTGCATCACCTGAACCACCCCTCCCGTATCATTATAGCTGAGGAAGGGTCCTTGGAGTTTGCCTTTTTCATAAAACCCATGGGCAAGCAAAAGGCCCGTCTCGGCATAGAAGGTGGCAGGCCCGGTTTGCTTGCCGTTTTTGTAGGCGCATTGCAGAAGAATCATCCCCTTAGAATAAATTTCAAAGGGCCCCTCCAATTGATCGTTTTGATAAGTCATCCGTTGGGTCAGGTGGCCATCGTCATCATACAGACGGGCTTCCCCTTCCAGGACACCGTTCACGTAAGATAGAACACGCTGAAGTTTTCCATTTTGGATCTCTTCCACAGGTCCATTTAAAACAGGAGGCCCTTCCGGGGGGAGGGGGGTTTCTGCGGTTGGAATCACAGGTTTCTCAGAAGGGGTTTCGGTCATGGCTGTCTTCGTCCTTCTCGTTTTGTCTGTCTCAATTTGAGGTCCACTGTTGTGTGTTCTTCAGGATATCACTGTCATTAATTAATCATCACCATCGCGCCCTTCACCTGAGTCATCGCAGTCCCTTGGGCAGAGACCATCGTTCCCTTCACTTCCGATTGAACCGTTCCCTCAAGGCTAGCCTTCACGGTCCCCTTCAGAGCCAATTGAAGACCCTCCATCGTCGCATTTGTTGTGGCCTTGAGATCAATTCCCATCGTTTTGACCGTAAATTTTCCTGTGGGTGAATCAAACACAAAACCCCCCATCGCTTTGAATGTCATTTTGCCGGTTTTGGCGTTTACGAGCACATCCCCCCCGGAGACCTCTAACGTATAGCCTCCCCCGGAGATTGAGACAGATTGCTTGCCGTTGGTTAATTTTGTCTCATCATTTCCCGTAATTTTGGTGGTCCGGTTGCCTTTGGAAAGAGTCTGGGTCAAGTTTCCATCTGAGAGGGTGGTCTCCGAATTCCCTTTGGTCAGGGTAATTTTGACGTTCCCTTCTTTCGTCTCAAAAATCGTGTCTCCCTTTTCAAGGGTCAGCTTGATCCCTCCGTCCTTGACCAAGGCTTCCACAGCATTTTTCACCAGCATAGAGAATTTTTTCTCCGCTTGGATATAAAACTCCTCCTCCCCCTTTTTATCCGTCAGCCGGAGTTCATTGTAGGTCTCAGCAGTTCCTTTTTCGGTGGAGTGGGATTTGATGCCACTTTGGGTTGGATCTTTCGAGACATAGGGGGCTTCGTGGATTCCGTTAAAAACGGATCCAACGATCAGGGGGCGATCCGGATCCTGGTTTAAGAAAGTCACAACCACTTCTTGCCCAATGCGTGGTGTGGAGACCATCCCCCATCCTGACCCCGCCCAACCTGTTGCCACACGCACCCAACAAGATCTTTTATCGGGAGGCGCTTCAGAATCCTTCCGACGATCCCAGTGAAATTTAATTTTAATGCGACCGTCTGCGTCCGTATAAATTTCTTTATCTTTAGGCCCCACAACAATGGCTGTCTCCAGAGGGGCTTTGGGTTTCTCTGTGAGTCTTCGGGGACGAAATGGGGTTTTCGCTAAAATAGCTTCAAAGACGTTGTGATAATCCTCTCTTGCACTTTCAGTCCCGTAAAAGTGACGAATGCGAAGGACCACATAGTCCGCATCATTGAGAGATTTGTCCGGGTGATTTTTTATTTTAAATTTGACGCCAGATGACAGCAAAGGATTCGTCGACCGCCCCCGAAAGATCACTTTTTGTGCCTCTTCAGCTTCTAACAAGATTTTGTTTATTTTTTCCCCTTCGGGTTTTTTCTCAAAACACCCGGGATAGTTATAAATACTCAAATCCGGAAGATGACTCTCAGAACGTCCCGTTTTTGAAAACAGATCATCATCCGGTTTTTTTGGAGAATAATCAGTTGTAGAAAATTCGGTAGAGGTTGCTGTTTGGATGCGTTGAAAAGACTGCAAGTGTTTAAACAGAGAAACATCCCCGGTTTTGTTGTCATTAAAGGTTAGATGTCCCCCAGAGAGAGGCTGATAATCTTTCCCGTCATCCGCCAGAATCAGCTTGTGTTTTTTTTCTGAAAATTGAAAAAAATAAAAGATGCCTGCTTCTTCTGCCATGCGGGAAATGAAATCAAAGTGACTTTCCTGGTATTGAACGCAAAAATCCCGCTTGTCTTTTCCGTTGCTCGTATTTTTTATTTCTACTTCTGCCATTTTGTTTTTTTTGAGCACGTCCTGAATAATATCAATCGTTCTCATATCATTAAAAATTTGTGAATCTTTTGTAAGGGACAAGAACCAAAATTCCGGGACCACCCTGAAGCGCACCAGAGGAAAATCATCTATAGGGGATTCTTCTTTGAAATGGCTGATGAGCCCGTGCCAAAAACGACAGTCTTTGAGACCCTGTGTGTCCGTCTCCTTGAAAGTAAGTGCAGCGCTCTTTCCAATACAGTTATCTGGGATTTTAGATTTTTCTGTGAGGCGTGCCAAAACCTCCGCCTGGAAAGGGCGGGAGATTTCTTCGATCCATTCAAAATTTAAGACATCGTGAATATTGAGAGACTCAACAGTGGCGATCAATGACTGTCTTTTGCCAATAATCGGATGGTTCGCCTGGGTGTCCTGGATTGTTAACGCCTCTTCCCCTGTCCAAGGTTTAGATGTTGGTGTTGCCATGACGGAAAAGCCCCTCAAATCTAGCGATTCTATTTTAGGTTCTGTGTACGAAATTTATTTCGAACTCTTTGGGTGTGATTTTCCCATGTTCGGGAGGTTTTTTCTAAGAAACAGAAGTCTATTTCCATCAAGAAATCTTTTGAATCTTGAAAAAGCATCAACAAAAGCTTCTCAAAAAAACTCCTACACAGAACCTTATAAAAGCTTTCGAATCTTTCAAAAGTCAAGATAATCCATCTGTCCTAAGGCAGATTTCTCAGGAGAGCTGCAGGGGCGACATGAGGGTGCTCTCAACTCTCAATACGGTTAAAATCTATTGAACCCATGGGGCGTGGTTTTCAAGAGGTTTAATCAACCAATCAAATCTCAATCAAGACACAAAAATGGAAGCCTTCCCAGAATGTAGAGTCTTTATCAACGAAGGCATCGTTAAAAAGGCGCCTAAGATCCCAGGAGAACGGGCGCCTCTTTTTTTACTTAGAGGCCAATCTGTCCCTGAGACCTTGGCCAGCCTTAAACTTTGGAAGACGAGCAGCGGGAATGGTAATCTGCTCACTTGTCCGGGGATTACGACCTGTACTCTCCGCCCGCTCTTGGACAGAAAATGTACCGAAACCAACCAAGCGAACGACTTCACCCGCCTCCAGTGAATTCGTGATTGCCTCAATAACACTATTAAGAGCCTTGTTTGCATCTGTTTTGGAAAAACCAGACAAATCTGCAATGGCTGAAACCAGATCCTGTTTATTCACTTTTGCTGACCTTCTTATTCTTGAACGACTCTTTCATCCTGAACAAGAGGACATAGTCCCTATTGATCAAGATACCCATTGCTATGGTGCAATTTTCGGGTGATAGTAACGGTGTTTTTTCGAAGGCGTCAATCTTTTTTCTCAAAAAAACAGATATTCTTAAGGGGTCATAAGTGTTGCCACTCCTTCTTCGCTACAGCTCAGAAATTTTGACCCTTATGCTTGTGGGTTTTTGCTGGGTTGCTTTACTGTTTCTTTTTTTGCGCACAGGGATTTCAGGGACTCTTCTTTATATTGGTCTCGGCAGCGTTGTTGCCAATATTCAGGTTCTCAAAACGGCGACTCTTGAGGTGAGCGCAGAACCAATGGTCCTGGGGACAGTCATTTTTACCTCCCTTTTTTGGGCCATCGATTTACTGACAGAGCAGGCAGGCCCACAGATTGCTCGCAAAGCCCTTTTTTTATCTTTTATTGCCCCTGGCCTCGCAACCCTTTGGATGATGATCGCGATTGCCTATCCTCCGGTCCAGACCTCATCCAACTTAGAGGTTCAAAGGGCCCTTGAGATTTTGTTTCTGCCGGCCCCAGGATTGTTTCTGGCCTCTCTTTCCGCCTACGGGATCAGTCAGCTGGCGGACATTTGGATTTTTTCTACCCTTAAAACTCAAACAAAAGGACGCTTTCTGGGGCTCCGTGCCGGAGTGGCGAGCGTGGGATCCAGTTTTCTTGATCATATTCTTTTCAGCCTACTTGCCTGGGGTCTTTTGCGGATTCAAGACGTGCCTTGGCGCACGTTATTGTGGACCTACATCGTCGGCGCTTTTGGTTTGCGTTTCCTTTTGGCTTTGGGGGCGGTTCCTTTGTTGTATGCGGCCCGGTTGTTGAAAGCCAAAGGCTGGGGGAAAGAGGCCACCCTATGATTCTGACTGGACGGTGTGTCCTTAAAATCCGGGGCGGAGACGCCAAGGCTTTTCTCCAAAAGCTCATCACAAGAGATTTAGGAACTTTGTCAGAGACCCAAACATGCTACGGAAGTTTACTCACCCCCCAGGGGCGCTACGTCTCAGACTTTTTTGTGAGCCAGACACAGGACGGCCTGTTGCTTGATCTGCCAACCCCCCATGCAGAAACCGTTCTGCGGCAGTTTTCTCTCTACCGCATGCGCATGGACGTAGAGTGTTCTCTCACAGAAAACGTGGTTTGGGTCCACACAGAGGGGGAGTTTTCAAACGATCTCCCCGACACATTAGGGGAAACCCTTGCCTATCGGGGGGGCATTCTTTTCAGAGATCCACGCCTCAAAAGCTTGGGTCTTCGGGCGATCCTGCCTAAAGGACAGCCCTTATGTAATCTCTCAACCTTGGACAGCGGAGATGATCCCTACAGGCATTTTTCCATGGACCAAGGAATCAGCCAAGCCCCCCAGAGCCTGATTTCTGGGGCGTCGATTATCCTTGAGCATGGGTTCTTAGAGCTTGGTGCCGTCAGCCTCCAGAAAGGGTGTTACCCAGGGCAAGAGCTCATTGCCCGCACGGTGTATCGGGGGGAACTCCGTAAGCGTGTATTTCCTGTGAGAATCATCCGCCCAAGGGAACGCAGCGAAACAGAAGCACTCTCAGAAGACATAATCTCTTTGCCCCCGGTGTGTTTTCAGGAAGAGCCGGTGGGGCGCCTTCTCGACACCCTCCAAGAATCCGGTTTGATTCTTGCATCTGTTTCCAGTGTTCTGGCCAGCCTTGCTTCCGGCGAGCTTCTGTCCTGGGGAACTTCCAGACTGAGGCCTTCGGTTCCCGACTGGATGACGCTTCCAGAAGCGTCTTTATGACTTCTGTTTTAAAAATTGAACAAAAAACGAAAGACCGCTCGGGTCGTCTGCCCATCTGCTGTAAATATCGGGTAGGGACTTGTCTTCCCAGCTTAAAATTTGACGCAGTACGTAGGGTGTTGGACTGTGGGGATCGTGATTTTGTAAAAAATCTGTAATGTTTCGAAGCAAGCGATACGCATCTTGACGGGTTCTGAGGCTTCCTGTAGGGGCATCGTCCTTTTCCAGAAAATCAGGATCTTCAAGTGCCGTCGTTTTTGAAGATGGGCTCAGAGGCTTTTGGACCATTTTTTTCCAAACAGCAACCTGACGACTCAATTGATTCAATTGACGCGGGAGATCATAGAACACAACACATTCTTTGCCGGCTTTTTCCCGGGTTGTCTCCTCAATCTGCTTAAGCCCATTTTTGACATTTTGAATTTGAAATTCAAGGGCTTCATAAAAGGAGGCTGGTGTTTGCTGAACGCTTGACATGACCTGTTGAAGAGTCGGTTTCTTCAGAGACTCCAGAAACTGTTTCGGATCTTTTTGCTTTTGACTGAGAAGATCAAAATGTTGAGCGTCAATCCAATCCCCAAAAAAGTAAGGTAATCCAAGAGAATTTTTAGGGAAAATAACAGGGAGCTTCAAAAGATTTGTGGCCATTTGTTTATCCAGCCATTCATAAGGTGCGAGGCGGAACTCCTCATCTTGAGTGTCCATGGGATAGAGGGTGGGCCAAAAATTTTTGGATAAGGCATCCACCAAAAACAGACCTTCGCTTAATCCTTCCAGCCCTTTCATCGACATCCACGCTTCTGTCAGCCAGGCAGCGATTTGAAGATCCTTGGTTTTTTTTGCGAGAGCGTCCGTGCACAACTGTTCAACCTGGAGCCAATCAGATTTTTTTTCATCCAGTTCCCAAACTCCTTCAGGGAGATCACTTGGATCACTTGAGGAGCGAGCTTCCTGAATCAGATCGTAAGTTTCTGTATAGCGGAGAAAGCTCCCAGAGGGATTGCTTCCCGGGAAGGGCGACAGAAGTGTTTTCAACTCATGTTTTGCCATTTGTGCAATCCTTTAAGTCTTAGAAGCGGTTTTTGGGGTGGCTTTTGCTTTGGCCGGTTGGGGTTTGTGATCTTTAGGTGGGCAAGGCCCTCCGCTTCCGCAGGGGTCGGGGACGAGACTTTTGAGAGGTCTTTTGACAACCACAGGCTCTGACGGTTCGAGTGCCTCTAAATCTGGTGCCTCCGTAGGGAATGGGGAAAGCGCCAGTGGTTCAAAGCTCTCTGCTCCCTCTTTTTGAGTCTTTACACTCATAAAGATAAGAGCACTGGAAGGGGTTGCAGGGGAGGGATTGTCCGGAAGATCCTCGGGAGGATAGGAAAGATTTTTCAAAACCGTTGGGATTCGGAAGCGCAGGGTTGTTGGATCCGGATCTTCATTTTTTGTAAAATCAGAACCCTTAGCTTTTTGAAGGTCGAGCATCCGGAGGAGAGACCAGCATCCCTTAAATGTATAGGTTGCGCTTTGTGCATCCACACTCAAGGCCGACTGGGTTGAATCAATCGTTGGGCGGTAGGAGCTGCCCAAGGCCCAGCGCATCCCAACAGTGATTGGTGCGCCAGAAGCCCAACGGGTCAGCGCCTTTTCTTTGGAGAAGTCAAAAGTTTCCTCTCCGATAGTGACAGTCCATGCAATGATCTGGTTCCCATTTTTTTCAGTGTCTTTGTTGGTACGGAAAATGACCTGAAGTGGCAGAGACGGTTCGACTGTTTTGTCACTGGGGCTTGTGGTCAAAGGCCTAAAGAATTTCCTCAGCTCAGTCATTTGCTTGATAAACAGCAGGGCTTTTTCAAGATGGGGTTTTGAAGCTTTTTGTTTTTTCAAAAATTCCTGAGCAAACAAAGCATTTTTATCAAATAAACTGTAAAAGGCGGCCACTTGATCCGGCTGTGCATCTGGATAATTCACAAATCCTTTAGGAACAAAAGGATAGCGGCCAGACAGATTTTTATTAAAGAAGTTTGCAATTTTGACGTAGCCGTCTTGAGCTGATTTTTGGCTGACATTTTTACACTGGCCCTCAAGGGATGCGCGAATGGTTTGCAAAACGTCCATGAAAAAGTTTTTCCGAGGACCTTTCACAACGCGCAGCATCAGAGGGCAATTCGCGAGAGTCATGTTCGGCAAATCTTTTAAAATAAATCCTTCGAGGGCATGAATAGAATTCGGGGATTTTTGGTCTAGCAAAGTCAACTGTCCAAGAATACTTTGCCATTTCCGTGCGACTCCAGGGAGTGAGCCATGCTCGTTGAGAAATCCCAGAAGTTTGAGAGGTGGATCAATAAATTCTCTCGCGATATAACGAATCCGGTTTCGCGTCATGAGCAAGCGATCTCTCAGCTCATTTTCATTCTGGACGCCAAACACATGAAACATAGATCCCTTGCCCCCTTTCCAGCGGCTGAGGGCGGTGAGGTTCAATTGGTAAGGACCCTCTTCTTCTACAATGAAATCAATCCGTTCCAAAATAGAAAGGGTTTGCTGGGTAAGAATTTCTTTTAATTGTCCTGCAAGGTGGGTTTCCCCCAACGTTTCAAGGCTTTTGAGGATTTCTATAAACAAAGGCGTTGTGGCCCGCAAATTTTGAACCATCGGTAGGTAAACGGCCTCAGGCGTTGTTTTTGAAACGAATGGATCGAGCGGCCCCTTTTGTTGGGCGGCGGCAAGCTTTTTTTGGGCAGCTTGAGCAAGGCTTTTCAAGCAAATCGAACGGAGAGTTATCTGAGTTCTTTTTGGCAGTGCAGACGTTTTTTTTATAAAAAAGTCTTGGAACTCTTTAATAAGAGTCGTTACGTCTCTCAGAATTGCATAATTCCAGATGATTTCCTCACCCGGATCAATTGTGGTATCAAAATGCGCAGAGCCTTGAACAGACATAAAGGATTGAGCCAAAAGCAGGTTCAAAAACCCTTGTAAATTCGAAACAGATGGCGCAATGGAAGAGCCCGCACTTTGTTTGAAATCAAAAAGGGATCCGGTCAGAGGCGTTTTATAGGCAACTAAGCCTCCTCGGAATCCTTGAAAAGCCGTTTCACATCTTTTGAGGAAATCATCTGTGACTGATGATGAGAAAAAATTAGAACTGACAATATTCTTCACCAAAAGATCAAAATCAGGGCCTGGGAGAAATGTCTTGCGTGTCATCCATTTGGAGTCTTGATTGGTGAACAAGGCAATGGAGTCTGTTAAATTTTCGACTAAATAACGGAGCTGTTCCATTTTGTAGGATGATGTGGCCCGATAAAATTCATCCAGTGCTTTTTTTAAGGATTCAATCTGAGGGGTCAGCTTTGAAGGGCTGAGGCTTTCGACCAAGAAATCTTTAATGAGCTTCTCGAGGCGTTCATTCGCTTTGGATGAGTATTCATAGAACCCGATCGGTTCAATCTGAATATGGCTTAAAGCGCTTCGATACAGTTCCCCATTATTTTGGTAGAACTCTTTAGGCAGGGGAGTTTTAAATAATTGCTCTACAATGAAGCCAAAATCTTCAAGACTCGCTGTGTCTTTGAGTTCATTAAATTTAAGGATCATTTTCTGGGCATTTGTGAGGGTGTCTACGTACTGTTTAAGAATCAAAAAGGGAAGCGTACGGATTGGGTTCACCCCTTCTGTCTGTTTTTGAGGTGATTGCAAGGTTGGGAGATGCCCAGAGATCGCTTCATCAATCTGATCTCTGATACGAGCAGAAATGGCTTTGAGAATGACCACATTGTAGGCGACTGTGAGAACCTTGCTCAAACGATTTTCGAGAGGGCTGAGCCAAGAGGCTGGGATAAGAGGGAGAAACAGATGCTCTGTTCGGACGTTTTGCATAGACCGAATGATGAGTTGAGCTTGCTGTTGAAAGAACGCATGGTCAGACGCGAGATAATTCTTATCTGAGAGAGATCTTTGAATGCCATACCCAATGCGGTTCAGGCTTGGTAGAATCGCCATCCGGGTTTCCACAAGGCGATTGTAAGAGTAGATGAGCCCCACAAAGCCCAACAATGAAAAGAATCCAACGCCCATTTGGAAAAATCGCAAGGCCCGGTTGTTGGATAAAATTCTTTGACGCACAAATTGAACCAAGCCTTTTTCAGGAAAAATCTTCCCCCGAAACAGGGCCGTTGAAAAATAAATGGATCGTTTTTGGAGTTTGATTTGAGGGCTGGTCTCCCCGTCTTCCTTCGTGGTCTGCAATGCGTTGCCCAGAGACTCCTCCATCGTTCTTTGAAGTGTGGTGTCGACATTCGTGTCGACAGTTCCATCTCCGGTAAAGTAAACACCTCTAAAAAAGAAATGTTCGCTGAGCTTGCTAATCTGAAAAAGATGATTCAGGCAGAGGCTGAGAGGTTCGTGAAGATTTGCAAATTCTCTGGGAAACAGCAGAACCCCATCTCGTTCGGCATAAACTTTCCCCCGGGTAAAAATCTCCTGCTGGAGATAAATGAGTTGCTCAGAGAGGGAGTGGAACAATTCGTCACACCAAATAGGTTGATAGGGCATTTCGAGAGGGTAAGGATTTGACCAGCCGAAGGCATTATCCCGGTTCTCCGGTGGGATTTCGTGACAAAAGCTCGTAAAGCCTGGAATCAAATCGCAGTGGGTGACAATGATGAATACAGGAATCTTCAGCCCTAAGACTCTTTGAATCTGCCACAATTTTGAATACAGAACCTCGGCGCGTGCTGCAAGTTCATCACTGGAGCAGTTCTTGAGTTCATGGGCCGAGAGCGTTAGGACAATGCCATCCATCGGGCGGTTTGAACGATGGTTTTGGAGAAGATCAAGGAGCAACCGCCATTCTTCTTCCCGAGAAAAGAGTCCATCTTTTTGGAGAACCAGCTGACCGCTGACGTCTAAGACCACCGCTTGATCAAAGAACCACCAGTTACAAAGAGCGCTTCGATCAACAGTCGCGGGTGCGCCGACAGGAAGGGGGAGTCGTAGGCTTTCAATGAGGGTTGTTTTGCCGGCTCCTTCGGCGCCAACCATCACAAACCAAGGGAGCCGATACCGATAGCCTCGCCCCCCGACAATTTCCCGCATTAATCGCAACGCATAGGCAAAAGATTGGCTCAGGGGATCTTTTGGAAAATATCCCAATCTAGCAAAAAAATACCCAATGCTCTTCTTGCGTTTCTGCCAAGGTGTGAGCTCTTGAGGGGACTCCTCAGAGGCACTGTCTTGTTCTAAAGTTTGAGGGTGTAATAGGCCTCTCAAAAACCAAAACAGCCATCCGCATAAAACAAAACCAATGACTAGGGAGCTAACCCAGACCCAGAATGTTGTAGAGCTCAAAAACGTCACCAAATTCATCTAGAACACCTTGTTGAAGTCGATGGATAGATCATGTAAGGGTTGCTGCATCTTCAAGGATCGCGTCCGTTGTACGAGAGAGGGTGTAGGTTGTCCCATACCAAATCCCGGAAGATAAAATGAGGTACCCCAGAAACGCGCACAAGAAGACAAGTGTCCATTTGCGTGCATCTTGGTTGTCTTGTTCCACCCCCCCTTCGAGTGTGGATCGCATGGCATTGGGAAAAATAAGCCCGTTGTAATCAAATAAGGCGGGTCGCCTGTGGTACACGAAAGTAAAAATTTGTTCCCTGTAATGTTTGAGAGTTTCTCCCTCATCAAAACCTCGATACTGGCCTCGAAATCCTAAGCCTAAAGTGGTGAGATAAAGGATCCCAACCTCTTGTTTCAGAGGATCTCGCTCTTTGAGGAAGCTCTCAAGATTTTTGAAAAATTGAGAGCCAGCAATGTGTGTCCCAAAGAGCCGTTGTTCCAGCAAAGACTTTTCCCAATAGCGGCGTCCCTCCCATTTCATGCCGAGAAAAATCTCGTCCGCTAAAGCTGCCATAATGTACTGAGCTTCCCTGTAGCAAGCGGCCCCAAAGGCACCTCCTTCGGCGTTCGCTTCAAGGGCTTGGGAGGTGAGGAGATTTTGAAGAGAGTTCAGAATCTGATCTGCTTTCTCATCCCATGGGGACAGAACATCGGAGCCCTCATTTTTTTCTGCCTCCTGTTCCGTGAGTGTGGGGCGCAAGCTTCCTGAAAGGATCCGTTCTTTGTGGCGCAGGAGAAGATAATAAAAATCTTGAAAAAATTGGAGCAAGAATCGGGTGTGCTGAGCGTCCGTCTGGGGTATCTCCAAAGATCCGTACAACATTTTTTACCCCGGTTGATTCATGTTTAATTTCCAACGAATACACACACATGTACCCCCCAATGGTAAATTTTTATATAAGTTTTTTGCGCACAAATGAGAAAAGTCAGAATCCTGAACACATCAGAAATTCATTGAAAATTACTTTTTTGGGCTATGATTGACAGGAGGGCATTAATCTGAAAGAGGGCAAAGTTTGTGAAGAAAAATATAAAAACCAGATTTTTAAGGGTGGTGATCGGAATAATTTGTCTTTTTTGGGGGCGCGAAGTCTCTTGGGCTGATTCATCTGTGTCCCCAGGGCCAGTTTGTTGTGGCATCTGTGACACTTTTAACCCTCAAGATGAGACAAGTTTTTTCCAGGCCCATGACTGCCCTGAAGGAGTTTATAGCAATCCTAAGTTGGACAAAAAAGCCTTAGATATTCGAAAAATGAATCGGCCTGATAGCCGCAATGATGAAGACCACACCCGGAGTCTACTAACCAAATCTATTACAATGCGCAGCCCAAATGAGGGTCCAGGTGATTTACCAAAAAATTTATTTGAGTGGGGATAAGCCATGAAAGAAAAAATCACATACTTATGGATTTTAAGTATCTTATGGATCGGTTTTGATTCAAAGGGATATGCAGCCGATTTTCTTGATCCGCTTCAAAAGGAATTCGTTTCCGGGACTCTGACTGATTTTGCAAAAAAAACAACTGAAAACCATAAATTCGCAGAAAAAAAAGTCCCCCCCAAAAAAAAAGAAGCCTTAGAGCAAGAAAGCTCTGACTGAGAAGACTGTTGGGGAGAAAGAGGGTGTTTCCTCTCCCAAAGGTCCGTCTGAGGTGGGTGATCACAACTAATTCCTTGTTTGTTTTCTTTAAAAAACAGGCGGCACGGATCGAATCGCCCAATCGCCATGATCCTCTTGAACTTCCAACCGGCCTCGGTCTAAAAGCACCGTATGAAACACGGCTTCTTCAGAATCCTGCCATGGGCAGGACTGTGAGGATCCCTAACAATAGGATCCAGACGATCCGGGGTTGCCTGCTTTAACTTTGCCGCCACCTCTGGAATTTCCCTTACAATATCTTTAAAATTTTCACTCTGTCCGAGCGATTGAAATCTAATCAGCGAGTGCAGGTTTTGAGAGCGCATCACTCAAAATTGAGAGGATTAGCTATGCAACCCCAAAATCTGTGTCAACTCAGCCCATTCTCGGGCGCCAAGACCCACGTCGCTGGCGCTGACTGTCTCGCCACGGATGAGGCGACGGACCGCCTCCAGGCCCCCTTTAGAGAGCAGGGTGCCGCCCATTCGGTAGGCTTCAAAGGCTTCTGCTGCCAGGGGGACCCAGCGGGCTACCATCTGGTACATGGTTTCCGCATAGGCGCGAATTTCGTACTGGGCATGGGAATCTGCCCGGAGCTTCAGGAAATGAAACAGGTTGTGCAGGTCAATCTTCCAATACCACTGGGTGTAGGTGCTGAGGGGGAGATTCATGCGGGCTAGCTCGCGCGCAAGCGGGGTGCGTTCCTCATCTTTCCGTGCTCCGTCTCCCCCGTCATTGAGCAAAAAATCGTAGGTGTCAAAACACTGCTGGGCATCCCGCTTGAGCAACTCCAGAACGTGGGCGGATTCTTCTGCTCCCAACGGGGCTCCTCGACCCTGGTTGTTGATTTCTGACTGTGTGGCCAGATGGGCCGTTTCGGGCAGATAAAATTCTCGGTCTAAAATAGAATAGCGGGCGGAATACTCGTTGACATTGGCGGTGCGATGGCGAATCCACTGGCGTGCAATAAAGATGGGGAGTTTGATGTGAAATTTGATCTCACACATTTCAAAGGGGGTGGAATGCTGGTGCCGCATCAAATATTGAATCAGCCCTTTGTCCGCAGTGACCCGTTTGGTTCCTTTGCCATAAGAGACTCGAGCAGCCTGAACAATCGCCTGGTCATCCCCCATATAATCAATGACGCGGACAAATCCATGATCGAGAACCGGGAAAGGGGTGAAGAGAATCTCCTCTAAAGCAGGCGCCACAGGCCTACGGGTGGGGGCTTGGGTGCTCCGGGCAGCTTCAATGGCCTCCATTTGGTCTAGCGTCAGATGCATGGTATGCCCTTCCTTTTCCTGGGTTCGGATCATTTGTCCTGGGCGATCGAGCCGTCTTGGCAAAGGATGGTGGGTGCTACAGGGATTGAACCTGTGACCCCTGCCGTGTGAAGGCAGTGCTCTCCCGCTGAGCTAAGCACCCGATCCTCTCGAATTTCCTGGAGAGGTTGAAAAATGTCAAGGATTCTCTTTTGTTTTTTTTGAAACAGAGCTAAAATCCGGTCTCGTGTTTGAGAGGGTGTGAGGAGGAGCTCGAATGTCTCCCAGGGACAGTCGCAGTTGGGGCCTCTTAGGCCTCTTTTTAACAATCAGCTTTGTATTTTATGGCATTGCCTGGGTACGGATGGGGGGCGTGTGAGTGAGCTTCTGTTTGATTTGCCTGCTTTGAGCCCCTCCGATGGAGGTTACCGTGTGCTTGCCCGCAAGTATCGCCCCCGTCGTTTTCAGGATGTGGTGGGTCAGGAATCTTTGGTCAGGCTTTTAACCCAGGCTTTGCGTCAGAACCGTTTGCCCCACGGGTTTTTATTTTCAGGCATTCGGGGGATCGGTAAAACAACCACAGCCCGGCTTCTGGCTTGTGCTCTCAATTGTTCCGATCTGGGAGCTCGCCCAGGGAAAGAGGCAGAGCCCTGTGGTTGCTGCCCTTCATGCCTCGCTTTTGCCCAAGACAAGCATCTGGATATTGTGGAGATGGACGCCGCCAGTCACACAGGCGTAGATGATATTCGGGAGATTTTAGAGTCTTGTCGTTATCAACCGTTGGTGGGAAAATACAAAATCTTCCTGATTGACGAAGTGCATATGCTTTCTAAGAGCGCGTTTAATGCCCTCCTCAAAACCTTGGAGGAGCCTCCCCACCACGTCAAATTTATTTTTGCAACTACGGAGGTCCACAAGATCCCTGCGACGGTGATCTCCCGTTGTTTGCGTTTTGAACTGAAGCGGATGGATCCGGATGTTCTGGTGCCATATTTAGCAAACATTTGTGCTCAAGAAGGGTTCTCGGCGGAGGAGGATGCGTTGTTTCTCCTGGCCCGCTCAGGGGGCGGGTCTGCGCGGGATAGTTTGTCCTTGCTCGATCAGGCAATGATTGTGGCGCAGGGGGGGGGAGAGACGGAGACGCCTTCTGTTCTCAAGACTTTAGACGTTGTCTCCATGCTGGGTCTTCTGGACCGGCAAGCTTTAGGCGTTTTGTTCGAAGCGGTTTTGAAGGGGGAGGTCTCTCAGGCCCTTGCCCAAGCTGATTTTCTGGCGACGCAAGGGGCAGACCCTCAGAGCATTCTGGGGGAACTGACGGTATTTGCGCACCAATTATCTTGCCTCAAAGTGGGGGCAAAGGAAATTTTAAAAGGGCTCACAGAGGGGGAGCAAGGGTTCTTGGAAACCTGGGCGCCGCAGGTGTCCCTTCCTGCGTTGGGCCGGCTTTGGCAAATGCTTCTGAAGGGTTCGGAGGAGCTGGCTGTGGCGCTCTTTCCCCAGAAAGCCTTGGAAATGGTTTTGATTCGTTTGGCCTATGTCTCCCCCCTTCCCACACCTGATGTGCTCCTGAAGGAAGGGGTTTCTCCTCTGTCTTTTGCATCTCCAGAACAAGAGACCCGAGATGGAGCTCCTCTTTTTCCGACATTTGAATCGGTCATTCTGGCGGCCCAGAAGGACCGGGAGGCCCTTTTAAGTGCCTATTTACAAGATCACGTGATGATCCACCATTGGGCGCAGGGGCATCTCACCCTTTCCTTGACGCAAGGGGCTCCTGCAGACTTGGTGCGGCGTCTTGAGCGGTTTTTGCATCAAAAAACTGGGGCGCGTTGGCAGGTGACAGTTGGGTCAGGAGGGGCTTCTGGAGAAACAGTTGGACAACAAGCCCGCAATGCCCAACAAAAGCTGAAGGACAATGCGCTTCTAAACCCTGTTTTGCAAGAGGCCCAGTCCCACTTCCCCGGCCTGATCCTCGAGGAGATTCAAAATGACTAAGGACACCAATTTGCAATATATCAACCCAAGGATTTTCGGCTGATGGATCTTTTTTTTATTCCGTTGTGCGCAGTTTTGCGCATTGTGCTTCAAATGTATACCTGGATTTTGCTTGTCACTATTGTGCTTAATTGGCTTGTCATTTATCAGATTGTAAACACCTATCACTCTTTTGTCCGCCAGCTTGGGGATTTTTGTTTTCAGGTGACCGATCCGCTGTTCAGGCCTTTGCGTCGGGCTCTCCCCTTTGTGAAAGGGGTTGATCTGGCTCCATTTGTCGTTTTGTTGGCTGTTTATTTTCTCCAAGTGTTTGTTGAGCGCGTCATCAATTTTTGGGCATCCTAGGGGGATGCGGGGAGAAATGATTTGTCTTTTTTGCAAACGTGTGAAACCGTTGATGTCATTTTAAAAGCCCCTTGGTTTTCCGTTGTTGATAGCGTCGGGACTTTTGCTTTTGCGTTTTATGGCGCTTTGCGTGCTGTCCGTTTGAAGGCTCCCATCGGGGGGGTTGTGTTATTGGCTGCTTTTCCTGCTGTGGGAGGGGGGCTGATGCGGGATCTGATCCTGTGTCGGCATCCTGTGGCTTTTCTGACAACGCCTCTGTATGGATTCATTATTCTCCTGGCGGTATATTTTGTGCGTTTCATTGACAGGAAAACAAACAATCCGTCTCTCTTTGAAGAGTCTTTTTGGATGCGTTGGGTGTTTCCCGCAATGGACGCTTTGGGCCTTGCGGCCTTTACAGTCTTGGGAATTGCGGTTTCTTCTTTAAAGGGCCTCTGTCCTCTTTGGGTTTGGGGGCCCTTTTTTGGGTGTCTCACCAGTTGTGGAGGAGGGATTCTTTCAGGACTTTTGATGGAGGGGTCTGCTTTTTTGGTGCGGCCGAATCAGGATCTTCGTGTCGCCGTTCCTGGGTCAATCTTATTATCTGGCCTCTTTTGTTATTTCAATACAAGCGGTACTTCCGTCAGTGTGAATTTGATAGTGGCTTTGGGCATGATTGGAATTTTTGCGTCTCGTTTTTTTATATTTTTGATGAAACGGTAGGATAAAATAATCTATCAGGTGTTATCATGATGATGTGAGATATGTTTTTAAATAGGTTTGATTGATCACCAGAGAATTTTTTCGGCAAAATTTTTCTTTTGAATTTGTAATCAGAAAAAGCGTAGAATGAAAAATGTCTCAAGCTAGCGGTAACCAGGATAGAGTTTTTAAATGTTTCGAATGATTATGGAAGATTCCGTTAAGAAATGGGGCGTTTTGGCTTTGGTTTCTGTGACCTTTGTGTCTGCAATGGGCTGGTGGTTTTGGCCACGAACACCCAATCAAACTGTGGATTTCAGGGCACCTATTCTGGTGGAAGCCGAACCCGTTAAAATTGGCCCGATCAGTCGCCAAGTGTCGACCAATGGATCTTTGGTGGCCTCCCAATCTGTTGTGGTTTTCCCCCAAATGGACGGAAAAATTTCCGAAATCGTTTTTGATCAGGGGTCTGTCGTCAAGAAAGACGACATCTTGGTGCGCTTAGACGATAGTATTGTTCAAGCCCAGTTTCGCGAGGCCCAAGCCCGTCTCAGCGTGGCGCAAAACGAACACAAAAGACAAAAATATCTTTATGAGCGCAATTTTTCTGCAAAAGCCGCGATGGAAAAAGCTCAGGCAGAGATGAATGTCCAAGAAGCGGCCCTCAAGGTGGCTCAGGTTCATTTGGACCAAACGGTCATTCGTGCTCCTTTTGACGGGACTGTTGGCCTGAAAAATATTAGCCCCGGAAGCACGGTGGCACGAAACACAGAATTGCTCACCATCGTGGCCCTTGAGCCTATTTATATTGATTTTCCTGTTCCGGACTCCTTCTTAAAAGATCTGCATGTGAGTGACAAAGTCGATGTCATGGTGGAAGGATTTGATAGCTTGCCCATGGAAGCAACAATTGTTGCGATTGACGCGGAGGCTAATCCGGGAACTCATAGTGTGAAAGTGCGGGCAGAGATGGCCAATCCTTCAGAGGCTCTGAAGCCAGGGCAATTTGCTCGGGTGACCCTGAATCTTGGGGAAGAAGAAAGCGCTGTTCTCATTCCCATCGTTGCTGCGGAAAAAGAAGGAGACAGCTATTTTGTGTACAAAATTGTTGATCATGTGGCTGTGATGACAGAGGTGAGTCTAGGTCTCCGGGAAAATGGGGCTGTTCAGGTCACAGATGGGCTGTCCAAAGGGGATGTTGTTGTCGTGGTTGGCCAGACAAAACTGGTGGACGGTGCACGGGTTAGGCTGGCTTCTGAAGAGAAACAACTGGCCACTATGAGTGGAAAAGAAGACAAATCAGCCCAAGAGGGTTCGTGGCTTTTACGCTTCTTAAAGCGTGGGTAGGGGCTCCTCGTGAGGAGATTTTGTTTTTCTGATAGATGATGGCTGGGGTGTATGAATAATTCCTCTTTTTCTTATTTTAGTGAGCGTTTTATTCAGCGCCCCGTTCTCGCATGGGTTTTGAATATTGTTGTCATTATCCTGGGAATGCTTGCTTTTTCGAAGCTTCCAGTGCGCCAATACCCCCAAGTTGAGTTCCCAGTCGTCACGGTCATGACGCAATTTGATGGAGCCGGACCTGATCTGATTGAGTCTCAGATTACCCGTCCCCTCGAAGAAAGTCTTGCCGGTTTAGAGGGTTTGGACAGCATGACCTCTTCCAGCGAAGTGGGTCAGAGCAAAATCAAACTTCATTTTAAACCAAGTCGCTCCATTGATGCAGCCGCCGCTGATATTCGGGACCGTCTTGCCCGTGACGATAAGTTGCCTCAGGAAGCGACCCGTCCCCGCGTCACGAAAGCGGATGTGGATTCGGATGCAGTGGTCTCTCTGTCTCTTTACGGAAAGGATCATTCGGTTCCGAAATTGTACGATTATGCCACCCGATACGTTCAAAATGAATTTGAGGCGATTCAAGGGGTCGCGAGTTTGGATATGTATGGAGGGGCCAGCTATGAAATGCATATTGTTCTGGATCCTGTCCGTCTTGCATCCTATAACCTTACGGCGTCCGACGTTTCGGAGGCCTTGCGTCAGCAAAACATTAATAAGCCTGCTGGAAGTATTGGGGGGGACGAGCGTTCCTTTTTGGTGAGTACAAAAGCCCAGCTGATGAAACCAGATGATTTTAATAAAATCGTCTTGGCAGAGCGGAGCGGATATGTAGTTCGTCTGGCGGATGTAGGTCGTGCAGAACTGAGCTCAGATGATAAAAAATTTCGGGTGCGCTATAATGGGCAGGACGCCATTATGCTGGGAATTGTAGCCCAATCCCGCTCGAACCCCATCGACATTTCAAAAGCTGTTCAAGAAAAATTGGCTCACGTCCGTGAAAGCCTTCCGAGGGGGATGTTTCTTGAGGTGGCCAATGACCGGTCGATCTTTATCGAGAAATCCATCGACCAAGTGTACAGGTCCATTTGGGAAGCTATTGCCCTGGTTATTTTTGTGGTGTTCTTTTTTCTCAGGTCATTTAAGGCGTCCTTAATTCCACTGATCACGATTCCTATTTCTCTTCTGGGGGCGTTTTTTGTCATTTATACCCTTGATTTCACCATTAATACCCTGACATTGCTGGCGATTGTTTTGGCTATTGGTCTTGTGGTGGACGATGCTATTGTGGTGTTGGAAAATATTTATCGCCATATTGAGGAAGGTCTCTCGCCTCTGAAGGCTTCCTTTAAAGGAATTCGAGAGATCCAGTTCTCCATTATTGCGATGACATTGACCTTGGCTGCGGTGTACACGCCTATTGCCTTGGCTTCAGGAGTGACGGGTAAACTGTTTACAGAGTTCGCCCTGACTCTTGTCGGTGCTGTTTTGTGGTCTGGGTTTGTGGCGCTTGTGCTGTCTCCCATGATGTGCTCCCGTCTCTTGCGGCATGTGCCTCCTGAAGACGTTCACCCGAAAACATCCATGGGCCGTTCTATCCATGGAATGAATCTCTGGATTGGTCGTTTTCTAGATCGGTTGGATACGTCTTACGCGTCTCTTTTAGAAAAACTCTTTCAGGCAAAACGTTGGGTTCTTTTGGGGGCGACTTTGTTTGGGCTCAGTGGGTATGGTGTCAGCTTGCTTTTACCGGCGGAGCTTGCCCCGCGGGAGGATCAGGGTCTCATTCGTGTCACAGCCCAGCCCCCCACAGGCGCCACGCTGAATTATCTGGATAAATATGCCACAGAGATGGACGATATTGTGGGCAGCTTGCCGGAAGTTCAGAGCCGTTTATTGTTGATTCAAGCGGGAGACGACACCTTTACAAAAGCGACCCTGACGCCTTGGGGAACACGTCCGGCGTGTGCGACATTGGTTCCTCAAATTCAGACAAAACTGGATGATATTTTGGGCTTTAGGGCGATTGCTTACTGTCCAAGCCGCTCTCTGATGGGGGGGGCCTCGGAGAGACCTTTGGAGTTTGTGATCCAAACCTCCCGATCATTTAAGGAATTGGTGGGTGTGGCCCGTCGTGTACGCTCTCTCATTGCGAAAAATTCAGGAGTGAATCGGGTGACGATGGACTGGGACCTGGCAGCGGATACCAAGGAATACCTGGTTAATGTAAAACGGGATGTGGCAGCGTCTTCTGGTGTGAGCATTCAGAATTTGGCCACTACCTTGGACTTGCTTGTCAGTGGACGGAAGGCAACGTCGTTTGAGCGGGAATCGAAGCTCTATCCTGTTAAAATTTGGATGGGAGATATGAACAAACGGTCTCCGCAAGATCTCAAAGCATTGATGGTGCGGGGGAGTCGCAACAACAAAGAATTCATGGTGCCTCTCCAGGATTTGGTTGACATTGAAGAAAAAACATCGAACCCATCCCTCAGCCATACGGGCGGTATGCGCTCGGTCACCATTTATGCGGGGCTGAATCCAGGTGTGGGGCTTGGCAATGTTTACAAAGATCTGAAAAAAGACATTCTTGAGCTTCTGCCTGCGGGATTTCGTGTCACAGAGGGGGGTGAGTTGAAGAGATTCCTCACAGAGCAATCGACAATCTTGCTGATTTTTGGTTTGGCTCTTGCGTTTATTTTTCTGGTTCTTGCAGGTCAATTTGAAAGTTTTAGGGACCCCTTCATCATTATTTTAAGTGTTCCCTTAGCCTTGGCGGGTGCGGTCTTTACCCTCAAAATCATCCCCCAAGGGACGCTGAATATTTACAGCCAAATCGGATGTGTGACGCTCATTGGGCTGATTACGAAGCATGGGATTCTCATCGTTGATTTTGCCAATGCTTTGAGGGACAGAGGGGCGGCGATTGAAGCAGCTGTTTTGGAGGCGTGTCGCTTAAGGCTGCGACCCATTTTGATGACCACCTTGGCCATGGCCTTGGGGGCTATTCCTCTTGCCATGGCGTCAGGCCCTGGGTTTGAGGCACGGCGGCAAATTGGATGGGTCATCGTTGGGGGCATGTCTTTAGGAACACTGTTTACGCTTTTTGTGATTCCGGTGGTCTATCTTGTGATCTCCAAGAAACACCGTGCCCCTTTAGAGGAGGCTTTCCCAGAGGATCATTGAGTCTTTTGCAGGTTGCGATCCAAAGCTCTGTAGGGTTTGTGATCCGTGATCAGGAGGGCCAACCCTTGCCAATGCTGCTCCTTTTTGCTTGAATCATTTCAGATAGAGAGTATCCATGGAGAACAAACAACCTGTGACGAACCGCGCGAGCCATCAAAAATCTTCGACCTCAGAGTCTGTTCTTGGGGCTGTGACCCCTGATTTGCTGAGGCATTTCCACCGTCAGATGCTTCTGATCCGCCGTTTTGAGGAACGGGCAGGTCAGCTCTACAGTATGGGACATATTTCCGGGTTTTGCCATTTGTACATTGGGCAGGAGGCAGTCGCTGTGGGCACCTATGCCGCCATGAATCCTCAAGACACCATGGTGACCGCTTACCGGGACCATGGTCATATGTTGGTGGCGGGTATGGATCCCAGAGGGGTCATGGCAGAGCTGACGGGACGTCGGGACGGCTGCTCCAAAGGCAAGGGTGGGTCCATGCACATGTTCAGCCGGGAAAAGAATTTCTTTGGCGGACATGGGATTGTAGGCGGCCAAGTGCCTTTGGGAACAGGGATTGGCTTTGCCCATCAATATAAAGAAGATGGAGGCGTTTGCCTTGTGTTCATGGGAGACGGGGCTTCGAACCAAGGTCAGGTTTATGAATCCTTTAACATGGCGTCCCTCTGGAAATTGCCTGTCCTCTTTGTGATTGAAAACAATCATTACGCCATGGGAACCTCGGTGGAAAGGGCCTGCGCGGGGGAAGGTCTTTGGCGCCGGGGAGAAGGATTTGCGATTCCCGGAAAGCGAGTGGACGGTAAGGATGTTCTGGCGGTGCGAGAGGCCACCTTCGCTGCTCTTGAGCGGGCGCGGGCGGGAGAAGGCCCGTCTCTTCTCGAGTTTGATACCTACCGTTACCGGGGTCATTCCATGTCCGATCCTGCCCAGTACCGGAGTCGTGATGAGGTGGAGGATCGCAAAAAGCACGCAGATCCCATTGAACATTGCTTAGGGTTGATGCGGGACTACGGGATTTCTGAGGAAGACATTCAAGGGTGTGAAAAAGAAATTAAGGAGCTGATCGCAGAGGTGGTGACTTTTGCTCAGAATGCGCCGCTTCCAGATGAAAGTGAATTGTGGACAGATGTTTTGATCGAGGAGACAGCCCAGTGATCACCGTCAGAGAAGCCCTCAGAGACGCCATGGCGGAAGAGATGCGGACCCATCCGGATGTGTTCTTGATGGGAGAGGAAGTGGCTCAGTATCAAGGGGCTTACAAAGTCAGCCAAGGACTGCTGGCAGAGTTTGGTCCCCGTCGGGTTATTGACACCCCTATTACGGAATCCGGTTTTGCCGGTATCGGGGTGGGCGCCGCCTTTGCGGGCCTGAGACCCATTATAGAGTTCATGACATTTAACTTTGCCATGCAGGCCATTGATCACCTGGTCAACTCTGCAGCTAAGACGCTTTACATGTCTGGCGGCCAGATTTCTTGCCCGATTGTGTTTCGAGGTCCGAATGGAGCTGCGTCTCGGGTGGGGGCCCAGCATTCCCAATGTTTTGCCAGCTGGTATGCCCATTGTCCTGGTCTCAAAGTGATAGCGCCCTATGACAGCGCCAGTGCGAAAGCTCTTTTGAAGGCAGCGATTCGAGATCCCAATCCAGTGATTTTCCTTGAGAATGAGCTGATGTATGGAAAATCTTTCGACGTTCCAGAGACGAACGAGGTTCTTCCCATTGGCCGGGCAGCTGTGATTCGGGCGGGGGCGGATGTCACTCTCACCGCCTTTTCCATTGGGGTTTCCTATGCCCTTGAGGCAGCGGATGTTTTGGCGGAAAAAGGGATCTCTGTGGAGGTGATTGATCTGCGCACCTTGCGCCCCCTGGATACGGAGACAATCCTGACCTCTTTGCGGAAAACCAACCGGCTTGTAAGCGTGGAGGAGGGCTGGCCCTTTGCAGGGATTGGATCGGAGATCGCAGCGCTTGCGATGGAACAAGCGTTCGATGATCTCGATGCGCCTATTTTGCGGGTGACAGGGGCGGATGTGCCGATGCCCTATGCCAGCAATTTGGAGAAGCTTGCCTTGCCCACTGTCCAGCAAATCGTTGAAGCCTGTCGCAAGGTGTGTTACAGAGCCTAGAAGAGCCGAAGCTATCTAAGAACGGATAAAAAACCCCATGGCCATTCCTCTTTTAATGCCCGCCCTTTCTCCCACGATGACAGAAGGTAATCTCGTCAAGTGGTATAAAAAGCAGGGAGACCCTGTGAAAGCTGGGGAAATTTTGGCGGAAATTGAAACAGACAAGGCCACCATGGAGGTGGAAGCGGTGGATGAAGGGACGCTTGGCGCCATCTTGATCCCTGCGGGAACCCAGGGAGTTGCGGTCAATCAAACTATTGGTATTTTGCTGGAAGCGGGGGAAGGAGAGGCGGAGCTGAAGGCGGCGCTTACCTCCGCACCCTCTGCCTCTGGCCCGGCACAAGCACCCTCTGCTCCAGGAGGAGATCCCATCAAGATTCCAGAGGTCTTGGCTGTCAAAGAAAACTCAGATTCCTCTCCGGCGGAGACCTCTCGGGTTCACGCCTCCCCCTTAGCCCGTCGGATTGCGGCCCGAGATGGCATTGACTTGACCCAACTCAAAGGGTCGGGCCCTCGGGGGCGCATCGTTAAGCAAGACGTTTTGGAGGCGGCCCATCAGTCTCCCACTCAAGCCCAAAGACCCGCGTCTCTCCGTGACCTTGAGAGTCCGGAGACGCCCTTTTATGACACCCCTGTGTCCTCCATGCGGAAAATTATTGCCCGTCGTCTCACAGAATCAAAACAGACCGTTCCCCATTTTTATTTGACACGGGAGGTTCAAATTGACGCCCTTCTGGAGGCGCGGGTGCAGCTGAATCAAGAGCGTGACCAGAAGATTTCCATCAATGATCTCGTCATTTTTGCAACGGCTCGGGCTCTTGCAGCCCATCCTGCCATGAATGTGGCTTGGCAAGGAGACACGCTTCGCTGTTTTGAGCGGGTGGATCTGGCGATGGCAGTGTCTTTGGAGGACGGCCTGATTACCCCGATTCTGAGGGGCGCGTGCACCAAAGGTCTGGATGCCCTGTCCTTAGAAGCCAAATCTTTGATCGTCAAAGCCCGGGCGTCCAAGCTGAAACCGGAAGAATTTCAGGGGGGCACATTTTCCGTGTCCAACCTTGGGATGTTCGGAGTGGACCATTTCGCCGCCATTGTGAACCCGCCCCACGCCGGGATTCTGGCCATTGGATCTGCCGTCCAAAAGCCGGTTGTGCGTGAAGGGGAAATCGTTGTGGGGACCTGTCTCACTCTCACCTTGTCTGTGGATCACCGGGCTGTGGACGGGGTCGTCGGTGCCCAGTTTCTGAAAACCCTTCAAGGATTTCTCACCCACCCTGTGCGGATGCTTTTGTGATGAGGAAATTGCTTCTGGGTGTTTCGGTTGTTTTGGCTTGCAATGATGTGTTTGCCCTGTCCATGCTTGGAGATTCGATGCGTGTTGGGCAGATCCAATCAGACATTCAAATGAAAAAAAAGGATTTGGTGTCTGCTTGTTCGTTGCAAGAGGCTTTGATCGCCAGCATTCGCCAGAGGCGCTCTCAGCTTTTGGCCCACAGTTATCTCCTCGCCCGTGTTTTGCGTTTGCGGAACACTTATGGTGGAGAAGCGACGCCTCAGCAAGAAGGCTACCTGAAACTGACTTTGGCTGCTCTTCTGAGGGGTGCAGCTCAGGAGGAAGCCCAAGCCATCAAAGCCTTTGATTTATTTAAAGCTGAGCAAGAACGCTTGCAAGCTGCGGATACTGTTTTCCGATTTAAAATGAGATTTTTTTTAGAGAAATTTCAATCTCCTTCTGATGAGGGCCAAAATGATTTCTCACGTTCTCCATAAGTCCTCACTCTCTCTTGGGATCCCCTGCTGCGGTGCGCTGCAACAGAGCCCCATAGAGATCCCTGATCCATATAGTTGATCACACCCCTTATGGGGGGGTCTATCAATGGGACTTGGGATAAGACCCTCAGGCGCGGTACACACGCTCATAGCGTTCACGACGTTCTTGGGCTTCGATACTCAGGGTGGCAACGGGTCTTGCTTCCAGTCTTCTGAGGTTGATCGGCTCCCCTGTTTCTTCGCAGTATCCATAAGATCCATCATCAATGCGATGGAGAGCCTCTTCAATTTTGACAATCAGCTTGCGTTCGCGATCTCTGGCTCTGAGCTCTGAAAGAAGCTCCTCCTCAACGGAGGCTTTATCCGCGAAATCCGGCCCAGAGGCGGCGCTTGTTTCTTGCAGATGGTGAAACGTTTCAAGAGAGTTGTGCATCAACTCTTCCCGCCAACGCAATAATTTGTTACGGAAATATTTTTTCTGATTGGGGTTCATAAAAGGTTCGTCTTCTGAGGGGGCATAATCATCTGACAAAACCGATTGAGGGGTTGGGGTCTCTTCAAAAAAACGATTACGCATTCAGGATTCTCCTTCGTAGGTCGAAAAGTCAAATTTTTATTTTTTGTCAATTTCGATTATTTTGAATTAAAAAAATTAAAGAAGCGTTTCCTTGTCTATTGAGCTTTTTTACAAAGAAAAATTTAATAAATCTTATTTTTCAGATTTTATTGGACATTTTGTTTTTATTCAAAAAAATCTAAAGAAGATGTTGACAATTTCGTAGAAGCGGGGTACCGACAGAAAGAGAGCCCTGGTGGCGGAATTGGTAGACGCGCTAGCTTCAGGTGCTAGTGGACGTAAGTCCGTGGAAGTTCGAGTCTTCTCCAGGGCACCATAAGAGTCGGCTCTCTTGTCTCTGTTTTGGAGGCAGTTTGAAAGATTTTTTCAGTCTGGCCTGAACTCCAACTGATATGATTTAAAAAATGGAGGTTGGCGCGCGTGAGTATACACCATTTTTGGGGGGACCTTCCGGAAAACCATCCCCGTTCAGAAGCGGTGGCTATTGATACGGAAACCTTAGGTCTGCGCACATCGAGGGATCGCTTGTGCCTTGTTCAGCTTTCATGGGGAGATGGTGTCACCTATTTGGTTCAGTTGCCAGCCCCCTCTCAAAATCCCTCAAGCATTCGGGCATCCACCCCTGCACCACGGTTGTCTGCCTTACTTACAGACCCCTCCGTCACAAAGATCTTTCATTTCGCTCGTTTTGACGTGGCGGTTTTGTATCAGGCTTTAGGTGTTCTTTGTGCCCCTATTTATTGTACTAAGATTGCTTCACGGTTTGCTCGGACCTATACAGATCGCCATGGACTCAAAGATGTGTGTCGGGAATTGCTTGGGATAGAGATCTCCAAATCAGAGCAAAGTTCTGATTGGGGGGCACCTCAATTGTCTGAAGATCAGAAGAAATATGCGGCAAGGGATGTGTTGTACCTTCATGCTCTTCGGAAAAAATTGGATGTTATGCTGGCGCGTGAGGGGCGCCTTGACCTGGCAACAGCCTGCTTTGATTTCTTGCCTCACCGAGCCCTCCTCGACTGCGCCGGTTGGGAGGAAGATATTTTTAGCCATAGCGTCTGAAGTCTTATAAGATGACGAGCTCCAAAGCCTCAGTCAAATCCATAAGGATCAACGTCTATATGAAGGCGGCCTTGGGGTGGAGGCGAGACGCCTTCTAGCCAAGCTTTGAGAAAGGGTTGGAGAGGGATGTCTCGGGGCCCTTGAATCAAGAAGCGCCACCGGTACTGCCGCCTCACTTGAAAGAGGGGGGCGGGGATCGGGCCTAACACCCGGATGTCCTGATGGACTGGGGCTTTTCTAGCCAAGGCGAGAGCATGAGCCTGAACCTTAGAAGCATCAGGGCCGGAGAGAATAAGAGCCGCCAGGCGACCGTAAGGGGGCCAGCCGTGGTGTTCCCGCTCTGCCAGCTCGTCCCCCACCCAAGCCTCGCGAGACTGCTTGAGAAAAGCCTTCAGAAGAGGACTCTCTGGGGCATGGGTCTGGATGAACACGTCCCCAAGGGCTTGGGCGCGTCCCGCCCGGCCTGCCACCTGGGTCAGCATTTGGTAGGTCCGCTCAGGGGCCCGGAAATCTAGACTTTGGCTCCCGCCGTCTCCATCGATGACGCCCACACAGGTGAGCCCAGGAAAATGGTGCCCTTTCGCAACCATTTGGGTCCCCACCAGGACATCGATGGTCCGCGCTTCGAGATCTCGGATCAAGCCCTCCAATTTTTTGGGAGAGGTCATGTGGTCGCTGCTCATCACGCCCACCCGGGCGCTGGGGAAGAGAGCGGAAACCTCTTCTGCCAGTTTTTCCACCCCCATGCCTTGAAAAACAGCCGGTTCACTTTTTCTGCATTTCTGGCACGGGGCAGCAGGCGAACGGCTCTGCCCACAAAAATGGCACAAAAGCCCTCGCATTTTCTGATGAAAGACCAATCCTTGGTTGCAGTCAGGGCAGGTGGCCACATGAGCACACGCCTGACACAGGATGACGGGGGCGTAGCCGCGCCGGTTGAGAAACAGGAGAGATTGCTCTCCCCGCTCAAAGGTGGCTGCAAGGGCTTGGCGGAGCCTGGGAGAGATGGCTTCTCCCGTTCGTTTCAGGGGAATGACTTCCAGTCGGGGGAGGGCTGCCTGAAACCGTTGGTTGAGGCGAACCCGACGGTAGCGGTTTTGCTCCACATTCCAGAGGGTTTCTAAAGAGGGTGTGGCGGAGGAGAGAATGATGGGGATCTTCTCAATAGACGCTTTCAAAACCGCCATATCTCGGCCCTGATAGCGGACAGCCCCTTCCTCTTGCTTGTACGCCCCCTCATGCTCCTCATCTACAACGATCAGACCCAGGTTGGAGGAGGGAAGAAACAATGCGGATCGCGCGCCGAGGACCACCTTGTTTTCTCCCCTCAAGACAGAGCGCCAGATGGATTTCCGCCGGGCCTCTGGAACATCGGCATGCCAAACTGCAGGGGCAAAACCAAAGCGTGCCTCAAAGCGTTTGAGCATTTGAGAGGTCAGCGCAATCTCTGGCAATAAAACTAACACCTGCTTGCCAGCCTTAAGGGCTCTGTCCACCGCTTCACAATAAACCTCTGTTTTACCGGAGCCTGTGAGGCCTTCTAAAACAAGTGGGGTGAACGTTCCGTCGTCTACCGCCTCCATCAAAAGAGACGCGGCTTCCTGTTGCTCAGGGGAGAGGGTCGGGGCTTTTCCAGGGATTGGGTGTGCTGCAAGACTCTTGAGACGGCGTTTCGGGGTCTGGAAAAGGGTCTCCGCCGCCCGGCCCAAAACCATTTTCAGGACACTCCCTAAGGGAGCCAGGGTATAGGCCGCCATACGCTCAATGAAAATCAGAAGACTGGGAGGTAAACAGTCTGGGGCAATGGCGTTCAGGGTCTTAAGTTCTGGAAGGGGCGTGGACGGTGGCTGCCCTTCCCAGACGACGCCCACTATGGTGCGATGCCCAAAGGGGACTTGAACAATCTGACCAATAGAAGGGGTCGGGCTGTCTTCCGGAACCCGATAGGTATAAGGATGAGACAGCGGGACAGGCAGCAAGACTTGTACAGACAGAACAGAATCTCTGGTCACAGTGGAATCATCTCCTCAAGTCAAGCGCCGCCCGTCTCAGAGAGTCAAGGCTTTCTCAAGAGCAGTCTTTCAAGCTATCTGGAAAAGGGCCTCTGATCAATGGCGGCGGGGAGAGGGGTTGGTTTAAGGCTTTTTGGCCTCTTTTTTTTTACGTTATTTCTCAGCAATTTAGGAGACAGTTGGGGGAGATCCTGCATGAATTTCCTTCCATTCCTTTGGTTGTATGATGCTAAGGGAGATCTAGGCATCTTTTCGGGAGTCTTTCTCTAGACTTCTAAATATTTGTTTAAATGGTCCAGGGGTCAGCATTTGAAAAGGATTCACGCTGAGAGAGGGGGCGTCAAGCGGACCAGTGACATAGAAGCGACTTGCTGCAAATCCGTCGTCCTCTCCCCCTGTCAGCAAATTGCCGATGAAGGGAATCATACTGAGGGGCTTATTGAGCCAGTATAGAGGGATGAGATTCCCCTTGAGGGACAGGGTTTTTTCTTTTCGGTTAATGCGTCCATAGAACGTGACCCCTGTGCTCATATTCTGCATCCGACATTTGCGCAGTCGCAAGAGGTCTGGAGACAAAATAAAACGACCCTCAAAGGAGGAGAACTGACTTTTCCCTCCTGAGAACAAGGAAAGAAAGCTGGTGGGCGAGGTGAGGGTCATAAAGAGCTGGCTCAGAAACGGGGTTTCGACAATGGTAAAAGACCCCATGTGGATCTCCCCTTCAAAGAGGTCTGTGGAGGTTTTTTCTGTGGCTGTGATGCTGAGCTGACCTCCCCGAAGGTTGGACATGAGGCCAAGGCTGCGCATGAGCCTGCCCGCGTTATCTGTTTCCAGGGCAAAATGTCTCTCAGGAGATTTTGAGCTGAGTTGGAGAAAGAAAGTCCCTTCTGAAGCTCTGCCTTTTGTCTCTTGGGCTGGTGTTTTTTGTGTCGCCTTTGGCCTGTTTTGAAAGAGTTTTCCCCCCAAAAGAATGGTTTCGATGCGAAGGCCATCTGGGTTTTGGACGGCCGTCAGAGACCCTTGGGCGTTGTGCAGGGGGGCTTTCCCCCCGAGGAAAACGTCGTCAAGGCTGAGGGAAATTTTCAGCCTGTCCCCTGGGGATAGAAGAGACTCAGAGGGGGTGCTCTCTGGCTTGAGGAGCCAAGAGAGTGTAGCTTTTCTTCCCGATAGGGCAAGAGAGAGCTCCTGAGGCTTCCGTATCATCACCAGGGCGCAATCGTTTGCGGCATTTTGGATGCGGGGCAACTCAAGGCGTTCAATCTGCCATTTTGAGGAGAGGGCGAGGAGGCCCTGAATGTTCAGAGACTCAGACTTGAAATTCATATGAGGTAAAGTGATCCCTTGACGAAAACTTTTGGGCAGGGCAAAACCCTGATCCGTCTCTCCGATGGAAAGAGTCGCTTTCACCCCTGCTTTTTTGGACCAGCTCAGGGCCGGGATATCTAAAGATGCTTGGGTGAAATCCGCTTCTGCTTTGAGGGGGTTTTTCTGTTGCGGGCTATAGGTGACACGCAGAGGGAACGTCCCGATCAGGGATGGCGCCAAGTCAATGTTCCAGCTTTTCAGAAGATCCCGTGTGACCTGTATTTCAAGAGAGAGCTCCCGGGATTTTTTATGGGCAAACACTTCTGACCATCCAAAAGTCACGGGCTTATCAAAAAGCTTTGCCTCCCCTATGAGGTTAAGTTTCTTAGTAGTCGTTTCTAAGGTCAGAGATCCTTTTTTGAACGGGAGAACGCTATCCCCCAGGGGGAAAGCGCATGCAACATCTGTGAGCTTTGATGTGGCCTTCAAATCAACTTGGGTGAGTGTGAGGTCTTTGGTCAAAGGAAACTGAAGTTCCAGGGTGTTGGCGGTGGTCCCTGTGAACAATTCTGCTGGCAGGCCAATTTCTTGGGTGTACTCTAGGGGCTTGTGGGACAAAGTCTTCAGCAAATGGGGCAGGGAGCCATGGAAAGACAGAGTGGTTTTCAGGTCTTGGTCTATTTGGTCGAGACCTGTGATCTCAACGCGGCCTTTCTGAATGATCAGATCCTCAAGGACGCCACTCAAGACAGTAATATCAAAATGCTTGTGGGTAAAATCTGCCTTAGCATTCATTTTGGTGATAGGAGGCATACCCTCAAGAAAGGAGAGCTGGAGATCAGAAAGATGAAGAACGCCCCGACAGGCGGGGCTGCTCCAACCGTCTGGGCCCTGATGCCCACTTAAATGAATCTTTGCCTTGTGGATCAGACCTTTCGGAATATTGCGAACAATCCAAGAGCGGGCCTCCACAGCAAGATGAGACGGCCAAAGGCTGGGAAGGGTTTCCACGGGGACGTTCTGGGTGGAAGCGGTGAACATGTAACTTGGGTGATCGGACAGGGTATAGACCCCTTGGAGACGGACGGGGACTTCTCGGATGGAGAGTGTTCCTTTCGCCAGAGAAATCACCTTCTGGTCAAAGGTTCCTTTCAGAGAAAGCGTGTCCATGAAAGCGGACTGGGTAGTGCCAGTCGCTTCAAAGTGGCCTTGAAATGTTTGGGCTGTTTGAAAATCGGCCTTGATCTGGCCGCTGGTGATCGGTAAAAGGCTTTTGAGAAAATCGTCCATCCCTTCCTGCGGGATGAGGGTCTGAAGATCAAGATGAGCCCAAGACATATCTGCGTGAACCGGATTCTGCGCATCCTGATAACGCAGGGTGATCTGGCACTCAAATCCTTTGGAATCTCTGGACTCTAAGAAAAGATTCCCTGGGTTATGGGTCATCTCCATCGTGAGCTTGGGCCAGACATGAGGCAACGGATCCACTAAGGTGATTTTTTTAAAAGGAATTTGGGGCAGAGCCGCCAAGATCATCGGCTTCAAATTGTTGAGCCGCTCTGAAAGATGGGTGGTGGATGGGCCTGCGTTCGGGAGAGTCCATTGCGGACGAATGAGTGTCAGTGCTTTGGGGCGAATGTGTCCCCACATCAGATCCGTTGTATGAATGGAAAGATAGGCTTGAGCCACTTTGAAGGTCAGGGGGCCAGAAGGGGTTTGGATCACCGTTTCCAGGGCTTCCATCTGAAGTTCGGGAGGCGTGTTAAATGCCCGCCAAGTGAGATGGAGATTTTTGATCTCAAGAGGATAAGGGATGGATTGGCGAATGAGGGGAAGAAAACCGTTCAGAGGCAGGGGGAACTGGGAGAGATAGAGGAAAAAACCCAAAATGAAAAATGCAAGAATGCAAATAATTTGTAAGGGAATCCGCACCCAAACAGCGCTCATAAACTTTCGGAAACGCATAAGCCTACTTTCTGGAGGGTAGGGAATAGACAAAACCCAATGAAAATAAGGCTAGGGAAGGATGGCTGCTGCGTCAAGGCAAATCATACAAAAACGATTTCAGAGAGCCTGTTGTTCAGGCCCTCTTTTGATTGTACATTTTATGGTTTATTCTTTTTCAAAAGTAAAAAAGGATTTTTCTTGCAATAGTACGGTAAAAATTAAATCGAGTTGTTTGTCAGATTTTTTGATTGTTTTGTATTCTGTTGCTATGCGCCGCTTTTCCGTTTTAACATATTTGAAGCCGTCAATTGTGAATACATTAGATATGCCTGAAACCTTTTCGTCGCAAGGCGCAAGTATGAGTTTGCCCCCTGGTTTGATGAGCTTATTCGCCTCTCGAATGAGCTTCGCCCAATTTGTATCTTGCCCTGCGTTACATGCCTAATTCCCTGGGAGCATCATACACATATTAATCAAATAAACCGAATTGACTGTTGGCGGGTTCCCAAGTTTGTTTTTGATGAACTCTGTTGTTGTTTCGTCTCCGAACCAAAGTTTGTTTTGAGAACGTTCTCCCTGCAGATCTATATACAGAGCTTGGGATGGTGGGAAGAAAAATAAATCTAATGGAGCTTTTGAAAATTCACCTTCTACACGAAACCTGAAGACGCATTCTTCTTGTCCATTTTTTTGAGCTAGAGAATTTTCTCCAAAAAGCAAATATTCTTTTTCTTGTAATTCTTTAAATGAAAGAGTCTCTTTTCCAGTCCATCCTCGGCGCATCAGCGGATTATTGTTGACACCTTCATCGTTAAACGAGGGCGTTTGAAGAATTATTTTCTCTAAAAAGTCTTGAGCGCCTTGAGTTAAGGGGCTAGAGACGCCCACAATGATCTCCTTAAATTCAGAAGGTTTGCGTTTTATTTCCTCCTCTATCGCAGTTTTTATGCTATTTTGGATTGCTTTGTCTAAATCTTTGTCGAATTTTGCTTTATCTCCAGCAAATTGATCGCTTCTCGCTGGGAGCTTTGCTCCTCTTCTGTTGTACTCTTGTGCTCTGCGCGGGTCAGGTCCCTGAGCATGAGCGTTGGAGAGCAGAGTCAAAAAGATTATTACGCAATTTAAAATATAAAACATTTTCTCTAATACCAAAAATTATAAAAAAATAATAATTCAATAAAACTTTAAAATGGCATGATTTGATTGATAAATTTTTGTCCATAGGGGGTGTCTTTGAGGTCTGAGAGTTGACCTCGGCCTCCATAAGAGATTCGGGCTTCCGCAATTTTCTTGAGATCAACCGTGTTTTGAGAGCTAATATCTTCAGGGCGAACGACTCCTGTAATAGCCAAGTCTCGAACTTCGAAATCAACGCGCATTTCTTGGCGTCCAGAAATCACAAGATTTCCGTTGGGAAGGATCTGGATCACGGTGACAGCGACAGAAAATTTAACCGTCTCCCCACGCTTCATTTCTCCGTTAGACTCTGTTTTAGGTTGATTGCTAAAGCCTAATACATTGTTTGGGTTCAATGTTTTGGGCAAAATATCTCTGAGTTTGTTTTCGTATCCAAAGAGACCGGTGATGGAGGCAGCGTTTGTGCTTGTACGATCTGTGCTGACCCCCGTCTTCATTTCGGCGTTGTCTTTAACATCCACCAGGACGGTCAGAATGTCTCCAATGCGATTAGCCCGTTGATCTTTAAAGAACGTTCGGGAGCCGGCGCGCCAAAGAGCGTTAGGCTTATAGAGTATATTTGAGGGCTCTGGCATGGGCATATGGACAGGTTGATAGTCTGGGTAAGCGGTTGGGTCTTGCGTCCGTGTCAAGGGAGGGGCATCGCTTCCGTCATAAAGACGCACTCCTTTCTGGGCGCATCCGCAGAGAAAACAACAGAGGAGGAGGGAGAAAGAGCGATTCATGACAGAGTCCATTCGATCACCTAAGAAGCTTGAATTGAGACGTGACCGCGCGCTTCAACAACACCCCACAAAGGGGGAAGTCGATCTTTAGAGCGTGTGGGGTTCGTCACGGGGATCAGGTCTCCCTTTTTGCCGCTGGCAAGGGCTCGGGCCCCTGTGTTTCGAATCGAGAGATTCTTGATCTGATAGGTGACTTCCACAGGGTCACCGCGATCAATCCGTGTGGCCGTTTTTAAATAACGGCTTTGGGGCATGTCACCGACATGAAGAGACCTCTTCAGAATGGCTCCAGTCAGTTCCTGAGGGTCTAAAATCACGTCATTGACACGATAATCATCCTCAAGGACAACCCAATCGAGATGATGGGGGAGAAGAGTTTCTCCGGCGTTCAAGCTTTGCTTTAAAACAGGGACGCGTTTGAGAAATCGCACGTTCCCCTCCACGGGAATGGTTCTGCCCCCATTTGTCAGAGTGAGCAAGGAAGAAAACCTCTTTGTTCTGGGGTCAAAATAAACAGAGGAGACCGTAAAAGGGGTCTCTGCTGGAATGGGGCTTCGGGCGACGGAAAACTGGAGTTGAATGTCTTGAGAAAACTTCTTCTGCAGCTCACCAGAAATTTTTTCTGTGGCTTGAAGCCAGAAATCTTTGGGGGCTTGTGGGGGCTCATCTGTCGGAGAGACGGACGCAAGAACCTGATCAATGTCGGAGATTGCCCAAGAGGGAGATGCCTCTAGGAGCAGAAGCCCAAAGAAAGCAACAGTGACTCTGGACGCGAGAGTGTCTGATTTCATGGTGAGATTATGCGCTGATTTGAGAAAGCTGACGAACATCTTCGTTTTCCTTACTTTGGGCAATGCGAAGAGCGGTGGCATTCGCGTTACTAAATTTTTGGATCATCGCAGCGCGTATGAGCTCTGTTGGGCCATCTACGTTAGAGCGCTCGATGGATCCTTGAATCATGGACCCAAAGCCAGGGTCTCCAGGCCTCCCTTCAATGGGGTCTCCTGCCTCGGGGCTCCAAGTGAACAGGGTGTCCTCATGGGCGATGAGGCCTGCAGGGTTGATAAAATTAACGAGACTCAGCTGCCCGAGTTCGTCTTGCGTTCCTTCTGGGGTAAGCCCAAGAATTTTCCCATCTTTTTCGACAAGAAAACTCACGTATTTCCCTGGGTCAATTTTGATTTCATTCGTGAGGGGATAATCTGTAATCAGCCTGAGAATGCCCTCTGAGTCTGTTTTGAGGTGCAGGGCTCGTGTGTATCCCTTCATGTCGTTCCCCATGTCCACCTCTAGAAATCCTGGGCCGTTAATAAAAAGGTCGTATTTATTTTTCGTAGAGTCAGCGACGCCTTGACGAAAATCCCGCATCGTGGCGGCGACGTAGACGCCGCTACCTGTTTGCAAAGAAGGGATCCCTTGGTTTTGTCGTTTTCCCGTAGGCCCCTCTGTTTTTCCTAAAACATCTTGGAAAACGGTGTTGGTGAGAATGGCATCGCTGCGATAAAACCCATCTGTCAGTTGGTTTGAGAGATTCGTTGCGACCGTTTGAAGGGCAAAATCGCTGGCGGCAATAGCAGAGGCGGAGACAAAGGTGGATGTACTCATGGATTCGTCCTTTTATCAAGAAAGCTAGGCAGTGACATGGAGAAGTTGGTTCACGAGCCGACTCGAACGTTCGTAGTATTTGCGCACAAGGTCACCGGTCATTTGGGCATCGGTTTTAATTTGGGTCATTTTTGCCAGTGTTTGGGTGATGGAGACATTGGATCCTTCGAGGTGCCCTTGCAGAACTGTTGGATTCTCAGAGGGTGTCAGAGTGTTGGGCTCTTTAGGGGTGTAACGGTTTTTCCCTGTGTCCTCTAATGTATTCAGGTCGTTCACAGTCATAATTTTGAATTCTCCGATCAGAGAATTGTTTTGATCAAAAATGCGCCCGTCCCGTTCAATACGAATATTGTGCGTTTCCTCTGGAAGCTGGATGGGCTCTCCAGAGGTATCAAGAAAGGGGACTTGGTCGAAGGTCCTCAACGTATTGTCGTCTGGGTTTAAAAACAAATGACCATCCCGTGTTACGGTCCCATCGGCGACACTCAAAAAATCTTTTCCATTGAGAGCAACATGAAATGCATTCCCTGTTTTTTCTAAAGGGCCTTGGCTGGCATCTGTCCAAGAGGCTCCTAAGGCGGGGTAGGCAAGACCATTCATGGGGCCTGTTGCCGCACCGCCAAAACTCATCTCATGGGTGTTGATGCTTTTGTATCGTCCTTTGTGGCCTGGAATGACAGCGTTGGCGAGCTCGCTTGCAAGATTTTCGATTTCATGGGAATGGGTAAATTGGCGAGATCCAAGAAGAGGTTGAATAGACATGCAGTTTGTCCCCTAAGGCAAATGACAGACAGACCCTATAAGACAAACAATAAGAAAACCATAATTTAGAAAAAATTTGAAATAGGCATCGTTTTTCAAGACACAAGAGCATTTTTTTTGTCAATTTTTTAAGGGTTTGTGGGGTTCTCTGTAGAGCATAATTTATGTTCAAGGAAAACGTCTATGGCTGGTCCTTCTCGTCCCTCTTCCCAGGATTCCCCGAACAAGGAGCTGGATCCTCAGAAACAGACGTCCTCTCATCGGACTCTCTGGATTTCTTTAGGGGTTATTGCTCTCGCAGGCGCTGGTGCGTTATTCTTCACGTCCGCAGGGAAAGCGTTGTTAGGGATTGACTCCCTCCCTCAAGAGGCAGGGAAAAAATCCAAAGGATCAGCCCCGAATACCCAAAAATTTTATGTGAACGTGCCTGATATTTTGATTAATTTGCGTGCAAGCAAGTCAAAAACACATTTTTTAAAGCTTTGTTTAACGCTTGAGCTTAAAAGTGAGAAAGATGTCAAATATATCAAAGATATTATGCCAAAAATTGTTGACGGATTTCAGGTCTATCTTCGTGAGCTTCATCCAGACGATTTGAAGGGTGCGGAAGGTATTTACAGCTTGAAGCAACATCTTCTTGCGCGGGTGAATGCAGAAACAGCGCCTGTCATGGTCGACGAAATTCTCTTCCGAGATATGTTTGTACAATAATAATTTTTTTGGACAAAAGATGGTCTGCTATGGAAAAACCTAAAAAAAATGCAGAAGGAATTGAAGTACTTCTCAGAAAACCGGTGATGTATGAGCGATTTCCAGTTCTGGAAGCGATTTTAGGACGGTCTGCGTTGTTGTTTATGGGAAGGCTTTATTCCCTTTTGATGGTCCCTCTGGAGGTGCGTCTTGAGTCGACGCAGACTATTCGCTACGGGGAATACATAAGCTCTCTGGAAAATGGCGCTTTGATGGGCGTTTTTCATACTGAAGAATGGGACAATGATGGCTATCTGATGATGATGCCTGAGCTCACCCTGTATCTCATAGAGCTGATGCTTGGGGGGCAGCCAGACGATAAGAGCGCGGGCAAGCAGCCAGACGTCAGTCGTTTGTCTTATACATCGCTTGAGCAGCATCTGATTAAGCAGTTGGCAGGTTACCTTCTGGGGGCCCTTCAGGAATCTTTTTCTGCTATTACATCGGTGAGCTTTCAATTGGATCGTCTGGAAAACCATACGCACGCCACTTCTTTTATGAGAGAAGATAGTCCTTGTGTTGTTGCCCATTTTTCTGTGTCTATTGGCCAGTCAAACAGTGTGTTTCAAGTGGTTCTCCCCCATACTTTGATTCAGCCGATCCGCCATTTACTTTCGGATGGTTTTGTGGGTGAAAAGCTGGGTCGTGATTCTCTTTGGCTGGCCCATATGGAGCGAGAGCTTCCCAATGCGCCCGTGACTCTCCATGCAGTCCTCGATGAAATGACTGTCTCTTTGAGAGAGGTGATGGCTTGGGAGAAAGGAACTTCTTTTTATTTGACGGTGCATCCTGATTCTTCTGTGACCCTTCAATGTGGTGGGAGGTCCGTATTCGCTGTTAAAATGGGACAAAAGCAAGGGGATCTTGCGTTTGTGATTGAGGACACGCTCCTTTAAACCGAAGACAGGTGAATAATTATGTCTCTAATTTTAATATTAGATATCTTTGCAGGATTTTTTTTGTTAATGGGTTTTTTTTACATTATCTGGTTCAACAAAAAATTAGTTGCCGTTCAGGGGAGTCATCAAAAATTCCAAAGCTTGTTTGATACCATCTCAAAAGCTCTGGATCGAGGGCAATCCAGCCTTAAGCAACTGGAAGATATGAACGCAAACATTTCTGGAGCTCTGGATGAAAAAATGGCCTCTGCTTCTCGTCTGATCCAAGATCTAAACTTTTTTCTTGGCCGTGCGGAGGGGTTGGTTTCTCAATTAGAAGAAAGCGCCCGAGAGGCAAGATCTCTTCAGAAAACTTTTCCGACCATGGGGGATCATACAGGAGCTATGTCTCTCCATTCTTTGAGTGAGATGGAGGAGCAGGACTTCACTATGGTGCCGTTTTGTTATGAAGAGGCCTCATCCGCTCATAATTTGACCATCGGAAAAGATTACAACTCTGTGAAAAGGAGTGGACGTCTGTGACCGTCGCTTTGAGGAGTATTCTGGCCTGGTTTTTTCAGGGGCGTCCCGCCACCCTGGGATTGTTTGGCATTTTGATGATGATGGGGGTTCATGTGCATCACATGAACCAAGAGGGTGGTGTTTCCTTGGGTGGGACCATTCTTTCATTGAATGGGTCGAGCGCTCACGGTGCTTCTTCAAAAAACGCTCCTGTTCCGTCCTCCGTTGTTGCAGGAGGCCAGTCTTCAGAATTGGTTAGTGCGAAAACCTCAGCGAGCTCCTCTCCTCAAGAAAAGGATTTGATCCAATCGGATGGGGAGATTGATCTTCTGAACTTAAGTCCCGAAGATTTTCGTGTGCTTCAGTTCCTGGTGTCTCATCGGAATGATTTACAAAAAAAAGAAAAGGAGCTCACCCTTCAGAATGATCGCCTACAAGCTTTTAGAAAGCTTCTTCAACAAAAACTGACCCAGCTTAAAAAGTTGCATCTTCAACTCAAGAATCAAATTACAACTTTGGAAAAAAGAAATCAAAAAGATCTCCAGGATCTAGGAAAAATGTTTGAGGGAATGAAGCCTCAAGAAGCAGCTCAGATTTTTTTAACTCTTGATATTCAAATTGCTCTTCGTTTGATTCGTCATATGAAAAGTGCAAAGGCCTCAGCTATTTTGACCAGCCTGCCACCCGAACAAGCTGCACAGCTAACGGTCGCCCTTGCACACAGTGCATCTGCCCTTAAACCCACTCGAGACGCGGAAGGATAGAACAATGACGTCTGTGTATTCTATGATCCCCTGGATATCTAAAAAAAATAAAGATTTTCTTGCGTGTGATACAGAAGTTGATTTTCTGAATTTGAGCCCTGAACATTCTGAGATTGTTCAGTCTTTGGTCTCGGATCGCAATGATCTGCAAGAAAAAGAAGAGAGGTTAACACTTCAGAATGCTCAATTACAAGCTTTTGGTAATCTTCTTAAGGGGAAAGTTTCTCAGCTTAAAAAATTACAATTTCACCTGAAATCTCAAATTGTAAGCCTCGAGAATCAGCATCACAAAGGTTTAAAAGATCTTGCAAAAATCTTTGAGGGGATGAAGCCTCAAGAAGCGGCTCAGATTTTTTTAACTCTGGATTCGAACAGTGCTATTCATTTAATTCGTCAGATGAAAAGAGCCAAGGCTTCCGCGATCCTGACCAGTCTGCCACCAAAGCAAGCTGCCCAGTTAACGGTCGCATTCGTGCAAAATGCATCGATGATTCAACCTATGCGTCAAGCAGAAAGATAAACCTATGGTGTCTCCGTATTGTATGATTTTTTCCATGCTTTTGGTTGTTGCGACGTCTTCCCCAATGGCCTCCAAAACGACTATCCCTGCGAAATTGGCGCCAGGCTGGGCTCTTGAGGACAAGCAGATCTGCAACCTGCCCAAGCAACTCATTTCTTTTATGCGCGCCATTGAAAAATTTGGCTGGGAAGAGATCAAGTCTCCTGAGACAGCAGAGGATTGCAAGGACTTAAAGGAGGCCAAAAAGTTTTCAAAATGCGAATGGGCTAGGGATAAACAAATTGCAAGTAGTTTTCTTTTAGAAAGTATTTCAAAGCTACCTAAGGACAACGAAGTGAAAATAGAATGTTGCTCTTTGTTTAAAAATGATATTGTGCGTGATTTTTTTACAGAGAGTCAGCAGTTTATTTTAGGTCTTAGTTGTGGCGATGTTTCATTTATTAGTGAGTCTTAAAAGCGCAGACCCCTCGAGGAAGGGAAAACATGTGGGGATCTTTCATGAGATCTGAGAGGTGTCCTGGGACGCGCTTCTGCATGTGGAGAAGGATTGCCCCAGAAGGGCAGAAAAAACCCTTGGTCAAAAGGCCAAACAGTTCCACAGCGGGACAGATCCAGGGGATGTTCTGCAGAAGAAAAGGAGGGCTAAACAAAACAGGTGTCTTGGATAGAAACGTCAAAGATGTGTCCGGGAGGGCTTGCTTGATTTCTCTGCTCAGGTGTTTTGCATTGGTGTAGAGTTTATTTTTTGTTTGCCAAACCCGCTGCCAGGAACTGGACTGTTTCAGAATCAGAAGAATAAACTCTCCTTCCGGCTTGAGGACGCGCTCAAAGTCATACAAAAGACGCTGGAGAGACGGGGGCTTTTGCACCGAAAAAAGAATGCGGTCAAAACTTTGATCTGGGAATGGCAGTAGGTTGGAGGCTAGCCACATATTTTTTTTTGATGGGCGATAGTGAAGACATAGACGATTAAATAGCTTGGCTTGTGTACCAAGGAACATGTCATAGCTACGGGGTAAATTCACCCCCAAGATCCGCTCTGTAGGGACTTGATTGATCCAGAGTGAACTGATTTGTTTTGTGATTGTTTGCATGGAGAAATAGTCAAGGGCTTCCTTCGTTCCTTCTTGAGACGGCTGCTTTTTTGAATCCATTGTGACTCAACCTCACCCATTCACTTTTTTTAAAGGGTTTTTCCTTGCTCTCTCACGTCCATTTTGATCTGTATTGTTTCTTTTGTCAAAAAATTAAAGAATGGTGGCGCTTGGGTTTGCTGAGGGAATTAACTCACAAGCCTTTGCGGGTCGTAAACTTCTTTTGAAGAAGTGTGAATTTTTTAGAGGGATGTCTGTCTGTTTGTGGGTTTTCTGTGGGATGGTTTCATGACGTACCGGATCACATCTGCAACCGCCTGATAATGGGCTGGATGGATGGCGTCTCCAAGTTTGACGCTGGCATAGAGAAGACGGGCGAGAGGGGGATTTTCAACAATGGGAATATAGTTTTTTTGCGCAAGGTCTCGAATCCGACGTGCCACACGATCTGTTCCTTTGGCAATGACTAAAGGAGCGGTCATGGTGCGGGGGGTCCAGCGCAATGCAACGGCGTAGTGAGACGGGTTTGTTAAAATAACGGTAGCTTCAGGAATCGTCTCAGGAAGATTCCGCATTTGAGAGAACTCTTTTTGAAGTTGTTTTTGCCTTGAATTGCTTAAAGGATCTCCTTCTTGGTCTTTGTACTCTTCTTTGATTTCTTGGCGAGACATAAAGAGTCCGCGAAATACTTTGTACCATTCGTAGCTATAATCTAGGATTGTGACAATGACCATCGCCCCAATTAAGCCCCAGAGAAATCGTATGAATAATTGGTTTGTGTGCTCTAAGATGAGTTCGGGCGCGCTCATGGACCTTAAAAAGGCTTCAGGGCTTTTGCCAAAAAGAAAAAAAGATATTAAAACAATCAGCCCTAATTTTGCGAGTCCTTTTAAAAACTCCACCAGGGATTTGCTTGAAAAAAGGCGTTTGAGCCCTGAAATAGGGGAGATCCGTTCGATCTTTGGTTTGAGAGACTTGAAAGTCATGGACCATTGGGTTTGAAGACTGCCACTGAGGAAGATCGCCCCCATAAACAAGACAATAAAACCAGCACACAACAGGCCTGTCTGGGCCAGGATATCCCGTGTGAGGAAAGTCAACGTTTGGGGGTCACAGTCCACTTGTGCTGCAGATTCAATGAGAGGTTTTAAAAGGGAGATGAGACCCTTCCCCACAGAGCCAACCACCCACCCTAAGCCGCCTAACAACGCCGATAGCATCAAAAAATGGGTGACTTCCCGAGATTGGGCGATCGTTCCCGATTCCCGGGCCTTCTCTTTTTTGCGTGGGGTTGGGTGTTCTGTTTGACTTGAAGGATCGGGTTTTTCTTGCTCTGACACGGCCTCTATCCCAAAAATCCATTAAAGAGTCTCATGATTTGCCCTTGCAACAAGCTACTCATGGGCATCAGCGCCGTTAAAAAAACCATCAATCCCACCGAAATTTCGAGAGGGCGTCCGACAAAAAACAAGGGGATTTGTGGGATCAGGCGGTTTAACAAACCAAGAACGCCATAATAGAAAAGACTGCAAATGAAAAAGGGCGTACTCATTTCAACAGCGACTTGAAACCCGTCCCTGACCCAACGAATCACGGTCGTTGTCATGTCACTCAAGAACAAAGAGCCACCCGGTGGGAATAGTGTGTAGCTTTGATAGATAGACTTTAGAAAAATAAAATGAAGGTCATTGGTGAAAACAAGGTTGACAAAAAAAAGATAAAGGAAGCCCTTCATGATATCTTGTTGCTCTGTTTGAACGAGTAAACTCATGACATTTGAAAAGGCGATTTGATGGCTAATAAAGCTGCCAGATGTGCTTGCAAGCTCAACAAAAATCCGCACAAGAATTCCTAGGAAGAGACCTACAAACAACTCTCCTGCAAAAAACTCCATGGAGACCGTTGCTGGAATGAGGGTCTGTTGAACAAGGGTTGGTGTGATGCACATACTGAGGCTCAAGGCCAGAAGCAGGCGAATTTTTGCAGGAATAAAGAGCTCACCCGTTCCCGGGAGGATGAGAAAAAAAGAAAGCCAGCGGGTGCAAGAAATGCTATAGGGCCAAAGATTGTGCAAATGCGTGAGATCAGTCACAGGTGGCCCAAAGGTGTGTTCTGAGCGCTTTCAATCATGACAATCTTGTCGAACAGAAACCCTGAGAACACTTCAAGAGTGTGGCCAAAAAAAGGCAGAAGAATAAATAGAAGGCTGAACAAAGCAATAATTTTGGGAATGAATGTCAGGGTCATCTCTTGAATTTGAGTGATAGCCTGGAAAAAAGACACAACCAGCCCCACCAACAGAGAAATGAGAAGCAAGGGGCCGGCAATTTTGAGGGTGACCCAAAGAGCCTCTCTCGCCACGTCGACCACTTCGATGCCATTCATCAATTCATCCCTCAAATCAGTTTTTTTTCAGATCGATCCTTGCATCGATCTTAGGTTGTTTAGGACACAAGGCGCACATGGTGTGAGTCCTGCAAAGCTAAGACCTTGTCCCTGTGTCCGTAAAATGGACCTGTCTCTTTTCTGTCCTGTGTTCTCAGGCATTTGATTTCTTCTATAGGAGCCACTTGCACAAACTGTCCCTGATACAAAACAGCCCCTAGGGTCGCGATCTCCCGTGCTTCTTCGGGCTTCGAGACAATCATAAGAGTTGTGAGCTGAAACGTGTGGTGCATTTCCTTGAGAAACAGACAAATATTTTCTCTCTCCTCTTCGTTTAAAAAAGCGAACGGCTCATCAAGCAGCAGAAGAGGTTTCTCCCGGAGTAAAGATCTGGCAATCGCGGTTTTTTGCTGTGCATAGTGTGAAACATTGTCAGGCTTCTGATGCATCAAACTTCCGAGGCCAATAAATTGAAAAAGCTCTGTAATCATCGCATGATCTTGATGAGACAAACGCAAAGTAGAACGCAAAGCAAGCGCGACATTGTCGAACAAAGACAAAGAACCGAACAGGTTGTCCTTTTCAAAGACAATGGTCAGTGGACGCTCTGATGGAAGAAGAGAGCCAAATTCCTCACCTTTCCAGAGCATCTGTCCTTGCGTTGGAATCTCAAAACCCGAAATCACGTGAAGGAGAGAACTTTTGCCGCTACCACTCTCTCCCAGAATAGCCACAAAAGAATTTTCAGGCGCTATCAGCGTGTAGCTTAAGTTGACTATGGGTCTAGAAAGTGTCACATCTTTCAGAACGAGCGCCATTTCTATTTTCCTTTGTGGACGGTTCATGTCCAGATATTGATTTATTTCAACGGCTTGAGTGTTCAAAAAAATTCTTAAAAAAATGTTAACAAGAGGGCTCTCAGACCTTTCCGGAGTTAAAATATTTTTCCTGTGGGTCATTGTTTCTCATCTTTTGGGTGTTCGATTCGCCATTGTGAAAAATGTGGGGATTTTGATTCTATTTTTTTCGTTCCTATTCAAGCTTTTATTAGGAAACAGGAAATGATGGATTTCAAAAAGTCGTTTAAATTTTTAAAAATATTCACAAAGCTTTCAGTGGGAGTGCGTAGCCTTATCAAAAAAATTCTGCACAGAGCCTCACAAGTTATTCACCGAATGTCCTTTCATGTATATATTTCTAGAATGACTCTTCTTAGAAACGGAATGAAGGACCTTTTCAGATGAAAAACGGTTGTATGCACACTGCCGGCCCTCACGTTCATACCCGTGAGGGAATAGTGCTGCTTCATGGCCCTGAAGATTTTGTTTCGATGCGCAGGGCGGGTCAGCTTGCGTCTCAGGTTCTTGATTTTATTCAGCCCCATGTGAAGCCAGGGAAGACTACAGATGCTTTGAACACCCTTTGCCACGATTTTATTGTTGCAGCGGGAGCAGTTCCGGCGCCTTTAGGATATCGGGGGTTCCCTAAATCCATCTGTACATCTCTGAACAATGTGGTGTGTCACGGAATCCCTGGAGATGTACATCTCAAATCTGGAGATATTTTAAACATCGATGTGACCGTTATTTTGGACGGTTGGCATGGGGATACGAACCGTACATTTTTTGTTGGACCGAGTACCCCCCGCATTGAAAAGCTTGTGAATGTCACCTATGAAGCGATGATGGCCGGAATCGATCAGGTGAAACCGGGGGCAACTTTGGGTGATATTGGGTATGCTATTCAGACGCTTGCCCATAAGAATGGGTTTTCTGTTGTGGAGGATTTTTGTGGACATGGGATCGGAAAGCTGTTTCACGATGCGCCTTCCGTTTTGCATTTTGGAAAACCAAACACAGGCCTTGTGCTGCAGCCGGGAATGTTTTTTACCATAGAGCCTATGATCAATATGGGGAAGGCAGGGACCCGTGTTCTCGCAGATGGATGGACAGCTGTGACACGTGATAGTAGCCTTTCTGCCCAATTCGAACATACAGTGGCTGTGACCGAAACAGGTGTTGAGATTTTTACCCTCTCTTGAGCATCGTCTGGAGTCTGCCATGATCAAAAGTCAAGGAATTGTAGGGCGTTATTGGACGCGTCATCTCGTGTTCACTACGATCGGCGTCACTGTTCTTTTGACTTTAGCAGTCTGGATGACCCAATCTTTAAGATTTATGTCGATGATTTTGCTGAAGGGAATCTCTCTTTCGGCTTTTTTCATGTTTATGCTCTGGGTTTTGCCCGATTTGATTTTGTTGACACTTCCCATTGGTTTTCTCGCGAGCGTTTTGTTCCTCTATAATAAATGGATCGGAGACCACAGTTTTGTTTCTCTGAAAACCATGGGGTGTTCTCCGGTTTTCTTCTTGCGCCCTGTGTTACTGATTGGAGGGATCGGAACTTTTTTTCTGTACACCGTGAGTCTCTATCTGATGCCTCTCTCTTTCCAACAATTTCGTCTTCAAGAAAAAGCGTTTCGAAGCCATTTTTCTCAAGCGATGATCCATGAGGGGGAATTCAATGCGCTCGGATCCGTCATGGTATACGCCCATGATTGTGAGGGGGATGGGACCATCAAGGGCCTTTTTGTTTATGATGCCAGAAAAAGTGAAGCGCCCGTCACCTTCATGGCAGAGAAAGCCGTGATCCTGGATGGTTCTTTAGGTCTTCGGATTGTTCTTCAAAATGGAACCCGAGTGTCGTTGGATAGAGGTCAGGGCATTCCAAGCCTTCTGCAGTTTGATCGCTATACGGTCACGCTCGAGCGTGAGAAAACCGAGCCCTATATCCGAAAACCCTACGAGATGTTTCTTCCAGAACTTCTGGATTCTACCTCGAAAGACCGTTCTCGAAATTATTCTGAAGCCTATCAAAGGCTTTTAATGCCTCTTTATATGCTGAGTTTTGGAGTTCTCGCGGCTTTAATTCTCATTTGCTCTCCTGAAAGCCGTGGGGGTCGACAAAAAGCAATTCTGATCAGTTGTGTCAGCGCTTTTGGAATCGAGATTTTCTCTCTTCTGGCGATTCAGTCAGCAGCCCTTGATTTATGGGGGTTCTTGTTGGGGGGAATTCTCACGTGTCTTCCCCTCTTCTGGGCGCTCTCATTAACCTTGAGGACGCAAAGGACTCTCAAGCGTCTTGGGTCTCACATCCATCTTTATGAAAGCTAAGAGATTTATGGGGCTCTGTCTTTTTTCCTATCTTGCGCGGTTGTATCTCCGTTGGTTTGCGGGTGTGCTTGGGGTTTTTAGCTTGTTCGCATTCCTGATAGATTTTTTTGAACTCCAACGCAGAACGATTGCGGGGTCTCCTCTCTCGATCTTCACAAAATGTTTTTTGGTTTGCTTGAAAATTCCCTTTATTTTAGAGCAACTGATGCCATTTTTAACGTTTGTCGCAGCGCTTGGGATTTTGTGGCGTTTGAATCATGGAAATGAAATTCTTATTTTGCGCAGTTTTGGACTGTCTTCCTGGCGCATCGCTAGTCCATTTCTTGCGGTTGCCCTTCTTTTAGGTGTGGTCAACTTAACGGCTTTTCAGCCCTTTAGTGTTTTTCTTTTTCAAAATTATCAGCGCCAGGAAGCAGAGATTTTTCAACGAAACCCCAGTGCAATTTTCCAGGTTCTTCCTTCTGGGTTTTGGATAAAAAAAAGGAAACAGGGAAAAGATTTTATGTATCATATCCAGAACATTCGTCCTGAAACTTCTGTGTTAGAAGGGTTTTCAGTGTATGTTCTCGATGAATCTTTAGGTTTTCAGGCGTCCTATAGTGCGCAGAAAGCGGTTTTATCTTCTCATAAAATTGCGATGACGGATGTATGGATTATGGAAAAAGACGCACCTGTTCAGCATTTAGACTCTCACACCCTGCCACTCCATTTGACCTTAAAGGATCTCTACAAGAATAGCCCGAATCCCCAATGGATTAGTTTTTGGAGGCTGCCTTCTTTGATCCGTTGGATGGAGAAAGCGGGTCTTTCTCCCCACAAATACCAATTGGAGCTTCAGCGCCTGATCGCTTTGAGTGTGTGGTTTTCTGGGATGGTTTTACTGGCCGTCTCTTGTGGGCTGCGTTCTCAAAAACGCGGAAGTTCTCTGTTGCTTCTGTTGTGTGGACTTGCGGGATCGTTGGTTTTGTATTTTATTCGAGATGTGGCTTATGCTCTTGGGAGTGCGCGGTATTTGCCGATGGTTCTCGCGTCATGGACCCCTTGTATTTTGACTTTTTTGATTGCGTTCTTGTTTTTGTTATTTTTAGAAGAGGGGCAAAGGTCCCGTCTTATTTAGGGAGATGCGGATTTGCACGCGATGTTTCGAAGGCTTCTCCTGAAAGGGTCTAGTTTCTGCCTTCTGGTTTTTTTGTCTGATATTTCCCCCACATCTGCTGCTCAAAAGGGCACTCTTGATCCAGAAAAGGCGGTTGTTTTTTATGCCGATACATTTTCTTACGACAAGATTTTAGGCGTTTGGGTGGCTTCTGGGCATGTAGAGTTTTCGCAAGAGGGGCGGACTCTGGAGGCAGATTATTTAACATACAATGAGCAAATGAATCTGGTGACTGCGACCGGTAGTGTGCGCCTGCGAGAGCCGGAGGGGGAGGTTGTTGAGGCTGATTATGTTGAGCTGACAGGAGATTTGAAAGAAGGTCTTTTAAGAAACGTGAAAGTTTTGATGGCGGACAAAAGTCGCCTTGTCGCCAATGCGGCGGTTCGGACAGATCAGGGGCGACAGAGCACATTTAAACAAGCTGTTTACAGCCCTTGTTATCCTTGTGCCGAGAAAAACAAAGCGCCGACCTGGAAAATTAGTGCGGAGGAAATTACACGCAATGAAGAAAAAAAAGAATTAATTGTCAAGAATCCCTTTCTGGATTTTTTTGGGGTGACGGTGGGGTATCTCCCCTTCTTAAGGCTTTCAACCCAACGATCGACGGGGTTCTTGTCTCCAGTCTTTGCGAATTCCACCGCTTTAGGGGTGACAGTTGGGTTGCCCTATTATTGGGCCATTGACCCGACATCAGATCTGACGGTCACGCCTTTTGTCATGGTGAAGAAAGGGATTTTGGTCGGAGGACAATACAGAAAAATTTGGGGGAGAACAACGTTTGAGGTAGACGGGAGTGTGAAGAGTCCGTCTTCTCAGAAAATTCCTGTGCCATCCAAGAGCGAACCTGAAAAAAAAGAGAAAATTCAAGGCCTGAGGGGGCATTTTTTCTTTCGAGGAGAGTCTCATTTAACAGACAAATGGCGTCTCAAGTGGAACGGACTTTATACAAGTGACAAGACATATGGGCGGATGTATAGAGAATTGAGTCCATTCAGCCATTGGTGGGCACTTCCTTTTTTGCAATCCGATATTACATTGGAGAGATTCTCTGCCAATGACTATTTAAGTGTGTCTGCCATGACATACCAAGGACTCCAAGACAAGGATGAGTCGAAGCATACTCCTCATGTGGCGCCATCTGTTTCTTATCGCAAAACAACAGGTCCTCTTTGGAAGGGAAGCTTCGTCACGTTCCAGGGAAATGGGACGTCTTTGTACCGTCGAGAAGGCAATCATTACCAACGATTGATTGCAGAGGGCGCTTGGACTCTGCCGCACACGTTTTCAGGGGGGCAAATAGTTACAACTTTTGCCAGCGTTCGGGGGGATTTTTATCATACGCGGGTGACAGATCCTCACGATCGTAAAAAAGCTCTGTATCAGGGGAATGTGGAACGTTTGTTTCCTCAGGCAGGGGTGTCTTGCCAGTGGCCTTTGCGTTTTGTGAATCATCTGATGGTGATGACGCCAATGATTCAAATGATTACGTCTCCGAACAAAGATCCCTCTTCAAAAATTCCTGTCGAAGATAGTTCTGGGTTTGAGTTGAATGACGGCAATCTTTTCAATCGGAATCGTTTGCCGGGATACGATCGCCTCGATGCTGGAACACGGGCCACTTGGGGGGTCTCTTTTCTTTTCATGGCCCTGAAAAACACGCGTTTTTTCTTTGGGCAAAGTCATGCGTTTTCTAAAGTCCCTCAAGATCTTCAAACCAAAGGCCTTCAGGAGAAATCCTCTGATATTGTGGGGCGTGTCCAGTCGGACCCCCATCCTTGGGTGAGCTTGGATTACCGTTTTCGGTTTTCTTCGAAAAATGGCCGTGCAAGATTTAATGAATTTTTTGCAAAATTGGGTCCAGAGATCAGTCGCTTGAATGTGAACTATGTTCATGTGCATGGGGGAAAACCTGTTCCGGGTGAACCCCATTTCGTGCGCCCTTTAGAGCAGCTAGGCTTGGGTGTAAGCTCTCAATTTAATAAAAATTGGATGTGTTCCGTCGATCAAGTCCGCAGCCTTAAAGAGGGGGGTCTGTTATCCCAGAGTGTCGGTGTGACATTTAAAAATGAATGTTTAACGGCGCGCTTTAATATAGCGAAAACCTACTATAAAGACCGGGATGTGCGGCCAGGGACAAGTTTTGTCATTCTGGTTTCTTTTTTAAACATGGGGCAAATTCAACATAATTTTGGAGAGTTTGGAGGTGGTCCTGGAACTTTAAAAAAAGCTGATACAACCCCATTTGCACCCCTCGGTCAATTCGGTTAGAATCTCGATGGACGTGTGTGTTGTTTTGCTCAAAATCCGATCGACGTCAGGGGATCGAGCTTTCCCGCCTTGAAAATCATAGGACTCATTAAAATTAAGACTTTTGCTCAAACGCCTCTTCAGAATCGATCTATTCCCTTTGGTTGGGTTGGAGGTCTTCTTGTCTTTGTTTTGGGCATTGTTGAGTGCGCAACAGACATCTATTTGCCAAGCTTGCCGACCCTGGTGTCAGAGTTCAAAACTACGGAAGAATCGATTGGTCTAACCATTAGCGCCTACTTCTTATCGTTCTGTTTGATGGGACCCATTTACGGACCTCTCTCGGATGCGTTGGGGCGACGCTATATCTTGATTGCGGGGATTGCTCTGTTCTCCGTTTTTTCGTTCTTTTGTGCGTTTGCGACCAGTGTCCCCCAGTTGATTATCTACCGAGTTCTCCAAGGAATGGGGGCCAGTGTTGCATGGGTTGTGGGCCTTGCCATTGTGAAGGATGTGTACACCGGAAAAGACCGGATTAATATGTTATCTCTCATGGGGACCATGGTGGCGGTTTCTCCTGGGATTGCGCCCATTCTGGGGGGCTATATTACGACCTTATGGGGATGGCGTCCCGTTTTTTGGGTGGTGGGAATTTTTTCGACTCTCTCTGTTATTCTTCTCATTTGGCATTTAGACGAAACCCATCCTCCTGCCAAGCGTCAGAAACTTCAATTCAAAGTAGCGATTCACAATTACAAACGTCTTCTCCAAACCTTCCAATTCTATGGATACGCCCTCATTTCAGCTTTGATGTATTCAGGAATTATGATTTATGTAGTGATTAGCCCTTTTTATTATATTGAATACTTGGGAATCTCTACGGAAGTTTTTGGATGTACTCAGGCGGCTCTGATTCTGGCCTATATGCTGGGGACTTATGTGAACCGTCGTGCCATTCATCATTGGAAAAGCCGGTGGCTTCTGGGCTTTGGATTGCTCTCTGCCCTGGCAGGAGCCATCATTTTTTCCATCTTCACGTTGCTCTTTCCCAAGTTCCCCGCCCTTCTTACGGCAAGTATGGCGCTGTATTCATTTGGTGCGGGTGTTGTGTTTTCGAATACGTCGAACTACGCCCTGGAAGCACTTCCAGAAGCGGGAGGAGCGTCGGCCGCTCTTTTAGGGGTTTTTGAAATGACGCTGGTGGCTTTCGGGGTTTGGCTTGCGGGCATCTTGTATGTCCATTGCTTGTTCCCCATCAGCCTCTGTATTCTGGTCTGTGTTCTTCTCAGTCTGTTTCTTTTGGTGCGTCTTGAGAAAAAAACCAAAGACCCACTCAGCCCGATGCAAGCGCCGAACTGAGTCAATTATCAGCTAATCATTGGTCCTGATCCATAAGGATTACAAGCTTTTTGGCATGAGCTGAAGTCTGATGCACATCCAAGGCCACCTCCCAGCATGTTGGAACCAGCGGACACTTCGCATCCCACCATCGTTGAAAAACATCTTTTAAGGCACTTCTGAGACGATTCAGTTTCTGGTTGGGTATCTTCCGTCCAAGAATGAGGTGATAGAAATGGTATTTTTGAGGAGCTTGAACATTTTTCCAGTAAGATCCCTGAAAACACCCCAGAAACAAAGAAAACAACAGAAAGTGACCAAAAAGTACTTTTTTTCATGAATCCTCCCCTATTTTAAAGGTCATAAATCATTATAACAGATATTTTTTCGTGACGCATCGGCATTTTTAAAAGCGTAATGGAAAGAGGGGGGAAGGCTCAAGGAGGAGAACTTATGAAGCAGAGGCTGGGAACGCACAGAACACGGGCTCGAATCTATAGACAGCGCTTACCGTGGAGGTTCCATTGAGGAATTTGTGGAGGAGAAGCTTCTGACGAACAAGCGGCAGAAACGGGCGTATCGGGGCAAGCCGCTCAAGGGGCATCAAAAGCGCGCCAACACATCTCGGGGCAAAGTTCGGGCTAAGATGGAGCCCGTGTTTGCGTGGAACAAAAACGGGCGACAACGGTTCTAGAGTCCCAGTATTGGCCTGGTGCGTGCGGGATTTGCCATCGGCCCGCACACCTTGATTGATCATATGCGCCGGCTGGCATTCTTGTCTTTGAAAGATATTGATTGGAATTCTTGAGCCAGACCCCCCTTAAATCAATCTTAAAAAAATATAAAACACCCAAACAAAGGGGAAAAATTCCCCTTTTCAAACATTTTTAGTCTGCCTCTGCAGGTGAAGACTCAGAATCACGGGGTACTATCAGGCATCGCAAGAAGATTATTTTTGTTTTGGATTGTTTTTACAATGTCACCGTATGTATCGATAGGTCCGACAGTGTTTATCAACGATTCGATGGCTTCTGCGAGGGTTGTTGTATCTGAGTTAATCTTATTGATGGCACCGAGGTTCCCGGTGAGTTGTTTGTAGACGTCATCGGCCTCTCCCCCAGTGACGTTTCCGATAGCGCTTTGCACAGCGGTGACAGCTGTGGCCAAAACGGTTCCTCCGGCTTGTAACGCCGTTGTGGAAGTATTGACATTGGTGAAAACGTCACTTGTTGCTAACCCACCGACAGCGTCTTTCACATCGGTGACAGCTGTGGCCAAAACGGTTCCTCCGGCTTGTAACGCCGTTGTGGAAGTATTGACATTGGTGAAAACGTCACTTGTTGCTAACCCACCGACAGCGTCTTTCACACCGGCGACAGCTGTGGCCAAATCGGTTGCTCTGGTGTTTAACGCCGTTGTGGAAGTACTGACATTGGCGACAACGTCACTTGCTACTCCACCGACAGCGTCTTTCACAGCGGTGACAGCTTTTATGAGTTTAGCCTCTAATACGAGAATACTTGCTTGGGCGCCGATTGTTTGTGCAATGTCACTGTCGTCATCGATAGATCCGATCTTTGTGATCACAGCTTGGACAGATTCTGTAAGGTTATTATTTGGTGGGGTGCCTTTGACAGGCGTGAGAGACGATCCGCAAGCCAAAAGCGCCATGGTCCATAAAATTTTGTGATGTGTGTGCATTCTGATATCCCCCTACAAGATTTAATTTTTAAAAGACTTATTTTTGTCTGATTTATACAAAATTATCTATAAAAGTCAATATATTATTTTTTTAAATAAAATTTTGGGATCGCCAGGGGGGGGAGAGATGCAACGGCGCTGAAAGGGCTTTTGCAAAAAGAGGGTGTGGACTGGCTGTGGATAAGTTTGTGGACAGGGTATCCATAAACTCCCATTGACACCCATAAGATCCCATGATAACCCAGAATTATAGGGTTCTTAAGACCCACAATTTCTTATTTTTCAGTATCTTGATTCAGGGGATAACTCAGAAAAAATGGCCATTTTCTTAGGGTCCTACACGAATAAAATCGACAAAAAGGGACGGGTGTCTGTGCCTGCCTCTTTTCGCGCCGTCCTGTCGGAGCAGACGTTTCAAGGGTTTGTGGCGTTTCGGTCTGTGACAGTGCCTGCGGTTGAAGGTTTTGGAATGGACCGGATGGAGCGTTTGAGTTCCCAGATCGATACCCTGGATCCGTTTTCCCAAGATCAAGATGATTGGACCGCCAGCATTTTTGCAGAAGCCCAGCCTCTGGCTTTTGATGGGGAGGGGCGCATTTTGCTTCCGGAGAAACTGATTGTGCACGCCAGCCTTCAGGAGACTGTTGCGTTTGTAGGCCGAGGCGCAACGTTCCAGCTTTGGAATCCAGGTCTTTTTGAGGCCCACCAAGAGCAGGCGCGGAAGCGTTTACTGGAACGGAAGCCTTCTCTACCGTCTCTGAAAGGGCTGGAGTCTTCCTCATGAGTGACCATGTGCCTGTGATGCGGGATCAGGTGCTTGCTTTGATAGACCCAAAGCCGGGCATTTATGTGGACAGCACTTTCGGTCGGGGCGGCTATACGAAGGCGCTGCTCGACAGCCATCCAGAGGTCCAGGTGATTGGGATCGACAGGGATCCAGACGCCATAGCTTGGGGCAGAGCCCACTTAGAGCCCTTGTATGGGTCCAGGCTCACCCTTGCTCATGACAAATTCAGTGCTATTCAGGCTGTTTTAACAAATCTTAATATTTCGTCTATTCAAGGAATTATGTTTGATTTGGGGGTGTCCTCTCCCCAGCTGGATCAGGCGCACCGTGGATTTTCCTTCTCGCAAGAGGGGCCTTTGGATATGGGTATGGGCCTCAATGATCAAACGGCTTCCGATGTTCTCAACCACATGCCTGCGGAAGATTTATCAAATCTTCTCTACACGTTGGGGGGAGAGAAATATGCTCGTGTCATTGCCCGTCATGTGGAGTCTTATCGGAAGAGCGCCCCCTTTGAGACCACCCTTGAATTTGCCGAATTGATTGGGCGGGTGATCAAGCGGAGAGACCCCTCTGGGATTCATCCTGCCACCCGGTCTTTTCAGGCGCTGCGTATGCATGTGAATCAAGAACTTGAAGAATTAACTCTGGCTCTGGAGGCCGCTGTCCCTGCCCTAGCCCCTGGGGGACGGCTGGTGGTTGTCTCTTTCCATTCCCTAGAGGACGGTCTGACGAAACGTTTTTTACGGACTCAAAGTGCGCATCCCCAAAGCCCGAATCGTCATGGGTTCCCACAGATGGGGGCGGCTGATGCGAGTGTTCTCACGCTGTCTGTGCCAGGAAAGCAGCCTCTGTCTCCGACGCGGGAGGAGACGATGGGAAATCCGAGGGCGCGCTCAGCCCGTCTGCGTTGGGCCGTGCGTCTTGGGTCTTTGGGGGAGGAAGGTGGTTTGTGCAAATAATCTGGACTCTTGGGCTTTTGGTGTTGATTGTGTGTAGTGGAGCTCTGTTCCATGTGAAATACCAGGCGGTGTATCTGGAGGGGGAGCTTCAGTCTATTGAGCGGAGACGAAAGGAAGCCATCCAGACGACTCGTCTCTTAAGAGCAGAATGGGCGTGTCTGAATGAGCCAGAGCGACTGGAGCATCTGGCAAAGAAATATTTGCCTGACTTTGCAACCCCCATGGCGGGGCAGATTTTTACAGCGAAAGACATTGGTCTTGTGGATGCCCCTTCGGAGGAGCCATGAATCATTTGTCGTCTCCGCAAAAACGTCTTAGTGTTCTGATGGTTGGATTGACCTTTATCTTTTTGATGTTGACAGGTCGCCTGTGGCAATTGACGGTGGGGGCTTTTGATGGGGATGAGGTCGCGCGGGTTAAGGCCCAGACAGAGCAACCCAGGGCTGTTTTTGTGGACCGAAAAGGTGTGCTTCTGGCAACGAATATTCGTACATTTTCTCTGTATGCAAACCCTAAGTGCATTCCTGACAAGACCCAAGCGGCCCAAAAGCTTTGTCATTTGTTTCCCCAGTTGGACCGGGTCGCGTTCTTAAATCGCCTCCAAAAAAACAAACAATTTGTTTGGGTCGCTCGTCATATTTCCCCCCAAACAAAAGAGGATGTGTTGAGACTGGGAATCCCTGGTCTCGAATTAATGGAGGACCAACGGCGCATTTGGCCTCACGGTATTTTATGCTCGGAATTTCTGGGGCTTACGAATTTGGATTGTGCGGGTATTTCTGGTCTTGAATTAGGGTTGGATTCGCAGCTTCGCCAAGCCAGCGACGCCGTCTCTTTAAGTGTTGATCTGAGGGTGCAGCACATTGCCCGCGATGCCCTTCAGGAATCCATCAATCTTTTCAAAGCAGAGGCAGGAAACGTTCTTCTGATCAAAGTCAAAACGGGAGAGATTATTGCCAGTGTTTCTCTTCCAGATAAGGATCCTTATGCCAAGACGGGCTCCCAAAACCAAAACCTTTTCAACAGCAACACGAATGCGGTGATTGAGTTCGGCTCTCTGCTGAAAATTCACAATACGGCGATGGCTCTGGATTCCGGGGTTTCCAATTTGAATTCCCTGTATGATGCATCGTGCCCCATCCGCATTGGGCGTTTTAGTGTCAAAGATTTTAAGGGAAAGAATCGTGAATTGACAGTGACAGAAGCATTTTTGTTTTCTTCCAACATTGCGAATGCAAAAATGGCTCTTCAAGCAGGCAGTCATCGGCAGCGGGCGTTTTTTGAAAAGATGGGATTTTATGAGGCTGTTGCTTTAGAGATCCCAGAGCGTGCTAAGCCTTTAATGCCCAAAGCCTGGGGTGTGCCTACCCAGATTACGGCGTCTTATGGGTATGGGTTAGCGGTGACACCTCTTCATATTGTGCAAAGCCTGAGTACGATGTTAACGGGGATCAAGCGTCCATTGACGTTTTTGAAACAAGACAAACCGATTCCTGGGAAACGCCTTCTCAAAGAAAAAACTGTGCAGCAAATGCGGTTTTTACTTCATGAGGCGACCCTGAATGGGCAAGCAAAAAAAGCAGTGGTTCCAGGGATTCATGTGGGGGCGAAAACAGGGACTGCAAACATGCGGAATGCCCGCGGTCAATATGTTGAGAAACAAAATATGGTGTCTTGTTTGGGGGCCTTTCCCATCGAGGATCCTGAATATGTTTTGTTGGTCACCGTTCAAAGGCCAAAACCGAATGCGTTGACTCATGGGTATGCGACGGCTGGATGGATTGCCGCTCCTTTGTTTAGCAACATTGTCCAGCGTGCAGCTCCTCTTTTAAATGTGTTTCCCAGCCAAACAAAAGAATCCTGTGAAAAAGCTGAGTTGTTTTTAAGGCAGGATGAACCGTCTGGAGGGACAATGATTGACACTCTTTTAGCCAGTTTGGTTTCTGAGGTTGAGTAAGAGTTCTTTTTCAGAAGCCCTTCTGGATTGGTATGATCGTGAAGCTCGCGTGCTTCCGTGGAGATCTTTGCCGGGTGGTCCCCTTCCCAACCCTTATCCTATCTGGGTGAGTGAGATTATGTTGCAGCAAACGACTGTGCAAGCGGTTGTGCCTTATTTTCAAAGATGGATGAATCGTTTGCCAACTTTGGAGGCCCTTGCTCAGGCGTCTTCAGATGAGATGATGGATCTTTGGCAGGGGCTTGGGTATTACAGTCGGGTCCGCAATATGCACCGCACCGCCCAAATCCTTGTCGCGCAGGGAGGGAAATTCCCAAAAACTGAGAAAGAATTGCGCTCGTTGCCTGGCATTGGTCCCTATACAGCTGGTGCGCTTCTGACGATTGCCTTCGGTCAAGAAGCGGTCGCTTTGGACGGAAACATTGTGCGTGTGCTCAGCCGTTATTTTGCCCGTCCTGGGATCGGTGAGGATTTAAAAAAATGTCTGAAGCCCCTCGCCCAAAGCCTTTTGCCCCCCCAAAGATTTGGGGACTATACCCAGGGCCTAATGGATCTGGGGGCACGGATCTGCACGCCTCAAGCGCCTCAATGCAGCCAGTGTCCAGTTTCGGAGACCTGTCAGGCGTTTCTTGCGGGAACGCCCCGCGCATTCCCGCAGAAAGCCCCTAAGCTTATCAGACCTACAAAATATCGACATGCTTTTTGGATGAGCCGTCCTGCAGATGGGGCGATGTTTTTGGAGTGTGAGACAACGGAGCGACTTCTTCGGGGGCTCTGGCGTTTTCCATTCTCAGGCATGACAACGGATCCGGATGCCCCTGTCATATTCCCCATTCTAGGGAATTGGACTCCTTTAGACCAAACGGTCCGCCATGTCTTTACTCACTTTACGCTGTGCCTTCGTATTTGGAAGCTCGAGTGGGCCGACTCTCCCTTCGACAAACCGGGAGCTTGGGTTCTTCCGGAAAATGTTTTTTGTTACGCAACGTCAAGCCTTATGAAAAAAATTTTAGGAATCATTGGTGCGGAATCAAAGTGAGAGCTCAAATTCTTGCCTGTTTAGCATGGGTTTTCGGGCCTCAAAAGCATTATTGCAAATAAAGTGCTAATAATGCTAGAGTCAGCTCCTTAATAGGAAATATGATAAATCCTAAACTAGGGTATAGGTTATGGGCATGAAGATTCCAATGACACAGCAGGGGTTTCGTAAACTGCAGGATGAGTTGCTCCATCTCAAAATGACGGAGCGGCCTCGCGTAATTCAAGAAATTGCGGACGCGCGTCGTCATGGGGATTTGTCTGAGAATGCGGAATATCATGCGGCACGGGAAAAACAATCCTTTGTTGAAAATCGGATCGTTGAAATTGAAGATCGCTTGTCTCGGGCGGAGGTGATTGATGTCACAAAGCTCTCAGGGGCGCAAATTCTTTTTGGAGCGACGGTGACGCTTGTGGATGAAGAAACAGAAGAAAAATTGACTTACCAGATTGTTGGGGAAGACGAAGCGGATATTAAAAGCGGACGCCTTTCGATCACAGCTCCCCTGGCCCGTTCTCTTGTGGGTAAAAATGCGGGGGATGTTTTGGAAGTCACGACGCCTCGGGGTCATAAAGTTTACGAAATTTTGGGCGTTGCGTACAGTTAACCTTCGTATGCGGGGATCCTTCCATGCGGTGTCCTTTTTGTGGTCATGAAGAAAGTGTTGTCAAAGATTCACGCCCTACGGACGAGAACACCACCATTCGAAGGCGCCGTCTGTGTGTGACCTGTGGCTCTCGTTTTTCCACAGTGGAGCGGGTGAGCCTGAGAGAGCTCACGGTTCTTAAAAAGAATGGTGTCACAGAACCGTTTAAAGCGGATAAATTGGGACGTTCCGTTCGTTTGGCCCTTCATAAACGCCCCATTCCGCCTGAACAAACGGATAAAATCTTAAACAGTCTGATCCGACAACTTGAAATGCTTGGGGAAGGAGACGTTCCCTCTCATGTGATTGGGGAGAAGGTGATGGACGTTTTATCAACCCTTGATTCTGTCGCTTATATCCGTTTCGCTTCTATTTACCGAAATTTCCAAGAGGCGAAAGATTTTGAAACGTGGGTGCAGAAAGTCAGCCCAGAGGGTGGAGAGCCCTTGGAGAGTTCTCAAAACTCCTAGAGCGACCTCGACATGACATTCAAATGTCACGCCTCATCTTGTCCCCCTGGCAAAACTGATTTTAGGGCCGCCTCTAGAGGCCGGTTAAGGTTGTTTCAGGCGGGGTTTTAGCATCGACCAAGGTTAAAAGGGTTTTTTATTGGGCTGGCCTTGGTTTGCCTCGTGTCAAGTTTTTTTTGAACGAAACCACAATATTTTGCGTCTTGTCTTTTGCAAACCACTATATATAGTGTGCCCATAGGGAGAGTTCTCCCCAGAATGTTCACCTCTCTGCGCCTTCAAAATGGATGCTTTTGGGCCAAATTTGTGCTGATGAGCGGTTCATTTTTGTGCGCCGAACACTATTGTTTTTTGACAAGATGGCCAAGGATGGGTATATGATTGACTATGGTGTGCCAACGCGCCTAGAACGGAATGATCTCCTGACGGATTTCGGGAAGAAAACCCTTGAAAACCAGTATCTTTTGCCGGGGGAATCCTACCAGGATCTCTTTGCCCGTGTTGCGCGGACCTATGGTGATAATGAGGCGCACAGCCATCGCATGTACGATTATATTTCCCGCCATTGGATGATGCCGGCCACACCGATTCTTGCGAACGGCGGCAGTGATCGGGGGCTTCCCATCTCATGCTTTCTGAACGAAGCATCGGATAGTATGCAGGGGATCGTGGATTTGTGGGTTGAAAATGTCTGGCTTGCCTCGCGGGGTGGGGGGATTGGAAGTTATTGGGGAAACCTGAGAGCCATTGGAGAAAAGATCAAGAGCAACGGAGAGACGACAGGGGTGATTCCCTTCATCAAGGTGATGGATAGTATGACCTTGGGGATTTCACAGGGATCTTTGCGCCGAGGATCGGCGGCCATCTATCTGCCGATCAATCACCCAGAAATCGAAGAGTTCCTTGAAATCCGTAAGCCGACGGGGGGGGATCACAACCGCAAAGCCCTCAATCTCCATCACGGCATCGCGATTACGGATGGGTTTATGGAGGCTGTCGAAGCGGACGCGCTTTGGTCTCTGGTCAGCCCCCGAACGGGAGAAACCCTGAGACAAGTTCAGGCGCGCGTTTTGTGGAGCAAGATTTTATCTATGCGGGTTGAAACGGGCGAGCCCTATTTGCTGTTCATTGACCACGTCAATCGTGCCCGTCCCCAGCATCAAAAAGACTTAGGCCTCACAGTCAAAACCTCTAATCTTTGTAGTGAAATCACCCTTCCCACGGGCAAAGATTTTTTGGGAGGGGACCGAACGGCTGTGTGCTGTCTGTCTTCTTTGAATCTGGAGACCTACCTTGAGTGGGAAAAAGAGCCCCACTTTATTGAAGATTGCATGCGTTTCCTGGATAACGTTCTTGAGGACTTCATTCAAAAAGCTCCAGACTCCATGAAGCGGGCCGTGTATGCGGCCCAGAGGGAGCGTTCTGTGGGGCTAGGTGTCATGGGCTTCCACGCCTTCTTACAGTCCCAAAATGTCCCTTTTGAGAGTGTGATGGCGAAAGTCTGGAACAAGCGGATGTTTAGCCAGATTAAGACCCAGGTGGATCAGGCATCCAAAGTTCTTGCCCGCGAGAGAGGCCCCTGCTTGGATGCCCAGGCGGTGGGCGTTGAGGAGCGTTTCTCCAACAAAATAGCGATCGCACCGACGGCGTCTATTTCCATTATCTGTGGCGGGACATCTCCAGGGATTGAGCCTTCTGCGAGCAACGCCTACACGCACAAAACCCTCAGCGGCTCGTTTCCTGTGCGGAATAAGTACCTGAAGAGAGTTCTTGCAGAAAAAGGTCAGGATACCCCAGAAATCTGGTCGTCGATTGTCCAGCATGAAGGATCGGTCCAGCACTTACCGTTTCTGAGCGCCCATGAACACGCGGTCTTTCGGACAGCGTTTGAAATGGATCAGCGCTGGCTTGTGGAGCATGCAGGAGACCGTCAACCCTTCATCTGTCAGGCTCAGTCTCTGAACCTCTTTCTGCCCAGCAATGTCCATAAGCGTGATCTCCATGAGATCCACTGGTTGATTTGGAAGCGGGGAGTTAAGAGCGCTTATTACCTTAGGTCTAAGTCCTTGCAAAGGGCGGAGAACACGTTTTCTGCCCAAAGGCCGGTCTCTCCCCCCGCCATCCCAACAGATCAACCGGCTTTGCCTCTGAATTATGAAGAGTGTCTGTCTTGCCAGTAGGAGGGATCCTGCGGGTCTCCTAATGAACCCCAACTCGGCGTTTTGATATCGCGCTGAGGTTATTCCAATCATTGACACTCAGTTGGGGTCAAAATACATATCAACGATGCCCTCCCGGGGTTAGAGTTTCCGGGAGCTCCCTCTTTTTTGAAACTCTTCATCCGGGATCCATTGGCAGAACGTAGACACACGACATCAAAAGCCTAGAAATAGATACTGGCTCAAGGTTCGCACCCAAGGCTTGGGCTGATACCAAGTCCCGTTTTTCACCATGACGGCGTCAGTTTGGAGCTCGTGTATCCACAGACACGTTGCTTCTCCTTTCTGGGGCTGTTGAATCTGGGATTTGGTATAACCTAGGCCGTCAGAGAAACATCCCTGTACTCCCTTGTACGCACCTGAGTATCAGGCCAATGGGTCGAGAGGCCAGAAGCTGTTTCATATATGCGCCAAAATAATTATTTTTAATGGACAAAAAAATACAATAGAATGCCCCATAAGTTTTTTTATGGAGGGGTTGAGGTGAATCAGTGGGTTTCCTGTGTTTGTGTGCCTGTGTTGATTTTTTTATTCGAAGGCGTGGCGTGTCTGCAGGGCTCTCCCGCCAATTCAACAGAAGACATTGAATCCGTGCTCTCGCTTCCTGCGCCTCATGTCAAAGAGACTACTGAAGATCTGAGTGCACTTGAGGTGTTGCCTCCAGAGATCTTTGAGAAGATTTGGCGTGACTTGTCTCTCAAGGATTTTTGTTCATTGCGTCTCACAAATACATCCTTAAAAAATGCTATGGATAATTCCATCTCTGAAAAAACCAAAATAAGATTTTTGAACCAAGAGATTTTAAAATTAAATCTTTTAGACAAAAAATTTGATTTAGGGGGCCTTGTTCTCAGGCGGCCAAGCTCTTTTGTACTGGAGAATGCAAAGAAAACGGTTTTTCGGCATCTGCCCTTTGAAAACCCTTGTGGTTTAACGATTGCTCAGCGCATGGAAAATTCAAGAGACGTTTTAGCTCTTGTCTCCCATATGAAAAATCTGACCCATGTAACGATTGAAGGGCCTCCCCACATCTGCTCTGGAGTATTAGAAAAATTGCCTGCCGCCCAAAAGATGTGTGTCCTGCGGGTGCGTCACCGTCTTTCCTACCATGAGTTCACAAATGAAATGTATATTGGAGATCTCAATATTTTAGTGTCTCAGCTTGTTGAAAAATTTTCCGGGCTTGGGGGACAATTTTCCCTTTTCTTGCCTAGCTACATTCCAGATAATCTGCGGGCCACTCTTCAAGAAAAGTTCAAACAGGTTTTTTGGGGGGGCGTGTCCCGTTAAGGATGAGCTCCTTTTTCAAAAATTTTTCCTCACCGCTGGATCCCCTCTTTTAAAGGAGGGGATTTTCCTGTAGAAAAACGACATGAACCAGGAAATAATTGTTTGTGAAAAAGGTGCGGTGCGGTACGGCCGTGATTCTGTTGTTTTTCATGCACTGGACGTGTGCTTGAAAGCGGGGGGTTTTTATTATTTGACGGGCCCTTCAGGGTCGGGGAAAAGCACTTTTCTAAAATTGCTTTACCTGGGGATTCCTTTGGTAGAGGGGCGCCTGCGTATTCTGGGAGAAGATGTAAGGTTTGGGCGTTCGACTCAAAGGGCCCGTCTCCGTCAGGAGATGGGGATTGTTTTTCAGGATTTTAAATTATTACCTCACTTAACAGTGGTTGAAAATGTGGCTCTGGCCCTTAGAATCCGTGGGCTTTCTGGAGAGAAAAGTGACTCTCAGGCCCGTGAATTATTAGCTTGGGTTGGGGTTGAAGCGGGAGAGCGGTTCCCCCAAGAGCTTTCAGGGGGAGAGCAGCAGCGGGCTGTCATTGCCCGTGCTGTGATTGCGCGGCCGCGGGTGATTATTGCAGACGAGCCGACGGGAAGTTTGGATGAAGAAGTGGCCCTGAAGGTGATGTATTTGTTTGAAGAGCTTCACAAATTAGGGACAACGGTGATTCTGGCAACCCATCATCGAGATCTGACCACCGCCTTTCCTCATGACATTCTCTCGATTCAAGATCAGTCAATCGTGCAAGAAGGGGTGAGTCAGACGTTGGATCGCCCCTTTTCCTTTTCGTTTGGACATCATGGGGGAGGTGTTGGCGTATGAAGCTGGGGCGTAAAGAATCACGGGTCGGGCGCTCTCAGGCACACACTCTTCAGTTTGTTGATCTCCCTTTAAATGAGGATATATCGGCACGTTTTGTACCGTGGATGGTGGGCATTATGCTCTATCTTGCTTTGATGCTCTCCGGTTGTGGGTTGCTTCTGTCTCAGAGCCTTCATCGGCAGGTTGAGGCCTCTGTTCCCTCTTTAACGATTGAAGTGCCTTTGATAGACAGCCCTTCGATTCTGTTGAAACAGGAATTGCTCGGATTGCTCGCAAGAGTTCCCGGTGTTTCAAAGGCTCAAGTGGTTTCTGAGGAAGAAATTCAACAAAGTTTTAAAGAATTTTTCCATGAAGATCTTGGGGGGGCTCCTGCGACACCTCTCTTGATTGATGTTTGGGCAAAGGGTTCGCTTGACGCGGTCGCTTTGACCATTCAAGAAAATTTAAATAAATTGACAGAAAATGGTCATATCTTGATCCACAAGCCTTGGGCAGAAGGGATTTTGTCTCCAGTTTCAACCATTGTTTGGATTGCTTCTGGGGGGGCATTGGTTTTTCTGGTGGGACTTTTGGCAGTTGTTGGCTTTGCTGTGAGGACAGGGATTAGCATTCATGCGCCAGTGATTGAGGTCCTTGATTTGATGGGTGCGTCCGAAGGCTATATCGTGCGTCAATTCCAGCGTCAATCACGGATAAATTTTCTCAAAAGCTTAAGCCTGGTCGGCTGCTTGATTCTTGTAACCGTTGCGGTTGTTCAGATTGCTTTAGAAAGCGCCGGCCTGGTCTCGTTCTCTGCGATCCTTGAATTTTTACCACTCTACGGTCTTTGGTCTGTGTTTTATCTCTCCCTTGCTGCCTTTTTGGTGGTCGTGACGACCTCTCTTGTTGTAAAGCAGGGTCTCTCATCTTTGTCGCATGGGTGATTTGATTGAACACAAGCAGGCCCTTTTCAGAGGCGTGCGCTCATCTTTTGGGATTCTGGGAAGGGCTTTTGTCCCTCTGCTTCTGTGGGTTTGGGTCTTCGGTTTTCTTATTTTCGAAGTCCATGTCTTATCTTTTTCTCAACCAAATCCCTTGGTTGCTGCGGATGCAATTGTTGTGTTCACAGGAAGTGACGGCCGTATTCAAAAAGCTATAGAGCTTCTCAAAAAAGGCGCCGCACCGCGCTTGTTGGTTTCCGGAGCGCCGGCTTCGAAAGAAAGTGTGCTGGTTTGGGGAGGGCAGAATCTACCCATCACGTTTGATAGAGCAGAGAATACAAAGGATAATGTGCGAGGTACACGCACGTGGGTGAACTCTTTAGGGGTCCAGTCTATCTATTTGGTGACATGGGATCAGCATTTACCCCGTTGCCTTCTTCTATTTCAGCGTTCAGACTGGCTTAAGAAAGTCATTGTTTTTCCTGTCCGCTGGGAAACACCTTATGGCCTGTTTTATAGTTTTCTAGAATATCATAAATTTATTATTTTTCTGGGATTGGGAGAATGACGAATTCTTTGGGAGGGGGCCTCCTCAAAAACTGTGTGCTGTTGTTGCGTTCATTGATTTTTGATTGTCTTTTTTATAGTTGCTCCTTGGTGGTGGCTCTTTTGGTTCCTTTTTTACTTCTCTGTCCTCGGCGTTTTGTTTGGAGGTTTGGAAGACTTTGGATTGTCTTCTCCTTATTTTTAATGCGCTTTCTTTTAGGTTTGACTTATGAAATTCGGGGAAAGGATTATTTACCTGAGGCCCCTTTTCTTTTGGCGTCTAAGCATCAATCTGCTTGGGAGACCCTTGCTTTTTTTGGAATTTTTCCCGACCCTATTTTTCTTCTCAAGAAAAGCTTGATGGACATACCGTTTTTGGGCTGGGGTCTTCGAAAAATTCAGATGATTCCTGTCGATCGAAGTCAGGGGAGGGGATTCACTAAAGTTATTCAGCAAGCAAAGAATATTTTATCAAAGGGGCGTATTCTGGTTGTCTTTCCGGAGGGGACTCGGACATTTCCGGGAGATCCTCCAACTTATAAGCGGGGTCTTTGGATGCTTTATCGTCATTTGGACGTTCCTGTCGTTCCTTTGGCTTTGAATACAGGTCTTTTTTGGCCTCGACGGGCCTGGATTAAAAGGCCTGGAAAAGTAATCCTTCAATTAGGTGCACCTCTTCCCCCTGGCTTGAAGGATGAGAAGCTCTTTAAGGATTGGCTTTTTCGGTCTATTGAACATCCTTCACAACAGCTTTGCGGACGCCCAGAATGAGTTTTTTGAAAGGGCGAGGTCTTTCTATTTTATGGTCTTTTGTTGGATTTCTGGGGCTCTATTCTGTTTTATGGTGGTTGGGTTCTGTCAGTCTTGAAATGATGATCAAGGATGCGATGACTGATTGTGGGGACAGAGGGGTTTCTGTTTCTGTGGGTGTTGTGCGTTATATCGGATATCCTCTCAGGATTTCTGCTGTTTGTCATGATGTGCGTATTCAAAAATACGACTCTGAATTGGATGTCATTGTCCCGTTTGTGAGTTTCCAAACAAATCTTCTCTTCCCTTTTCATCAAACAATTTGGGCCAGAATGGTGGGGGGGCTCACGATCAGCACACCTCATTATTTTTTTAGGCTTTTTCATAGTAGATTTTCCGGACAAATAAAACCTTTGGTTCCTGCAATGAAGATCGACTCAGAATCTCTTGTCATCGCAAGCCGGAACGCCGTTGTTGCTTCATTCCCAGAGCTCTCCGTTCAGGTGTCAAAAAAAGATGGCTTGGTGTTTCAAAGCCAAGGATCGACTTTTGTGCCAAGGGCCTCTGGTTTTTCAGAGATGCCCGTTCAATTTAGGATTTTAGGCAGGTTTCAAGACGGTCTCTCATCGCCCGTTCAACCACTCCAAACCCATCGTATTTTCTTGGATAAAAGCCATTTTATTGTAGATAACCATAAAATTCAGCTGGATGGATTTTTAAATTTGAAAGATTTTATGATCGAGTCCGGTGATTTCAATCTTACAATCCCTCATCAAAAATGTTGGATGCTTTTGCTGAGAAATTTTCTTTCAAAGGATTTTCTTGAGGGATTTTTGCCGCCGATGAATCGTATTCTTTGGGGAGACAAATTGAAGAAGCAAAAGAAGGCGGTGCTACCGTTTCAGCTGAGAGAAGGGAGGCTTTTTATCAAGAATCTTCCGTTTGGTTTCTATGATTTAGGGAAGAGAGCCTCTTAATGAATTACAAGGAGCTGTTTTTCAGTCAATTAGACCGTATTCGTGCAGAGGGAAGATACCGAGTGTTTAGGCCGCTTGTTAAGGATGCCCGCCTCTTTCCCCGTGCTTTTTCCATCGACTCAAAGGGGCGGCAAAAGCAGGTGGTTTTATGGTGTAGCAACGATTATTTGGGCCTAAACATGAATGGCGGTGCCATTCGGGCGTTCCAGGAAAAAGCGGCTCAATCCGGTGTTGGGAGTGGGGGGACACGTAATATTTCAGGGACTACCCTTCTCCATGACTCTTTGGAGAAGGCGTTGGCGGATCTCCATGGAAAAGAAGCGGCTTTGGTTTTAACCTCAGGATATGTTGCGAACGTCAGCATTTTAGCGGCCCTTGGGAGATTACTTCCAGGCTCAGTTATTTTCTCTGACGAAAAAAATCATGCCTCTATGATTGAGGGAGTCCGTCACAGTGGATCAGAGAAAATTATTTTTCCTCATAACGATTGTGATTTTTTAAAGAAAGCATTGGCAGCCCAGCCATTAGGGAGACCTAAGCTGATCGTGATAGAATCTTTGTATTCAATGGACGGAGATTTTGCCCCTCTTCAAGAGATTGTTACGTTAGCAGAAACCTATCATGCTTTGACTTATGTGGATGAGGTTCATGCGGTCGCTCTTTATGGTCACCGGGGGGGAGGCGCTGCCCAAGCGATGGGCTTGGAAGAGCGTATTTCAGTCATCCAGGGGACTTTGGCGAAGGGTCTCGGAACGATGGGGGGCTATGTGGCATCTGATGCTTGCCTCATTGATTTACTCCGAAGTACCGCTTCTGGTTTTATTTTTACGACGTCTTTGCCGGCGCCCTTGATCGCAGCCACCCTTCACAATGTGGGGCTTGTGCAAGATCCCAACCTACGGACCCAACATCAAGAGATTGTGGCATTGACAAAGCAGGCTCTGGGGCAGGTTGGACTCCCTGTGATGGAGACGCCCTCTCACATTATTCCTTTGATTGTTGGGGACCCGTTTCGGGTCAAGGACATGGCTGATGTTTTGCTTGAAGATTGGGGAATTTATCTCCAACCCATCAATTACCCAACCGTTCCTCGGGGGACAGAGCGTTTTCGTATCACACCCTCCCGTCTCCATACCCCTGAGATGGTGAACGATCTTGTGAAAGCTCTCAGTCAGGTTTGGTCTGATTTTGGATTGCCCCGCCATACCGAAGAATCCCCGAAAGATCAGGGGTGATCCACACGGTTTTAAAATGTTGATTCAAGAGAGCTCGGAGAGAATCTGCCTGATGAATCCCCATTTCTAAAAGAATTCGCCCACCTGGAGATAAATAGGAGGCTGCTTGGGGAATGATGTTTTGATAAGCGTTTAGGCCGTCAAGGCCTCCGTCGAGCGCAAGGAGAGGGTCATAATCCCGGACATCTTTTTCAAGGGTTGGGATGACGTGGGAGGGAATATAGGGGGGATTGCTGACGATCAGATCAAACTTGGGGGTCGTTTTTTGCAAAGGAGAAAACCAATGGCCTTGAAGCAGACTTACCCGCTTGCTGAGACCTAGACGTTCTGCGTTTTTTTGAGACACCTCCAGGGCCTCACCGGAGAGATCAATCCCGGTCCCTTGGGCATTTTGAAATTCCCGCAACAGACTCAGAAGCAAACAGCCGGACCCAACGCCGAGCTCAAGGATCGATACAGGAGACTCCCGAGGGAACTGGGTGAGGGCCAACTCAATTAAACCTTCCGTTTCTGGGCGGGGGTCAAGGGTGGCCGGTGAGATCAGAAAAATGTCTTTCCAAAACCCCCGCTCTCCCTGGATTCGGGAGAGCGGTTCCCCTTGAATGCGGCGTTCTGAAGACATTTCTAAGGCTTTTGTTTCCCGGTTTGTCCAATGGCTGAGAGGGTGGTCTTTCTGGTGTAAAAGATCGAGCGGAGAGAGATTAAGAGCCCAGCACGCAAGACGATCCATCTCTTTCAGGCGTTCCGTTTCTGTGAAAGTGCCAGGAAGCTCACGAGCCCTTTCTGCAAGAAATTGGCGCAGACTCAGAGAATTCATTGGACCTCTTTTCCCTCATCATTCATATTTTTATCCTTGAGGTTCGGCCCGTTGGACAATTCTGGCCGTTCCAAATTGTGCCAAGCTCACTTGACCCCGTCAAATCAATTTTTTTAATTTCATACTTGGGGCACTGTGTGCGCAAAGCAATGAACCCAAGATCTAAGCCTTTCGACCCATTGCACAATCACTCAATCACTTTTAAAGTGTTGGTCTGACTGAATAATGTTGGGCGCTTCCCTTGGAAGGAGTCGCCCTGACCTCTGGGAAAGAACCGATGCGTCCCTCCAAATGGTTTGGCTTGTTTCAATCGCCCCGCCCTCATCTTGAGAATACGGCGACATGGATTGATCGTCGCTTGCCGATCTTTTCTTTTGTCAAGAAAGAGCTGCGGGATTATCCCACCCCCTGGAACCTCAATTTCTGGTGGAACTTTGGGTCGCTCGCCGGGATTATCCTTGTGGTCATGATCCTCTCCGGATTATTTTTAGCGATGTCCTATACGCCCCATGTGGATATGGCCTTCGACAGTGTGGAGCGCATCATGCGGGATGTGCACGGAGGGTGGTTCATCCGCTATCTCCACATGAACGGTGCCTCCATGTTTTTTCTGGTCGTCTACATTCACATGTTTCGGGGTCTCTATTATGGCTCGTTCAAGGAGCCTCGGGAGCTTCTGTGGATTTTGGGCGTCGTTATCTTCCTCCTCATGATGGCAACCGCTTTTATGGGCTATGTTCTGCCTTGGGGGCAGATGAGCTTCTGGGGGGCCACGGTGATCACTAATCTGTTTTCTGCGATCCCCTTCATTGGGGAGGATTTGGTGCACCTCCTGTGGGGAGGGTTTTCCGTCTCAAACCCCACGTTGAATCGCTTTTTTGTGCTCCATTTTCTCTTGCCTTTTGTCATTTGTGCGGTTGTGGGGCTTCATTTGGTGGCGCTTCATCAGAACGGGTCAAACAATCCTTTGGGGGTTGAAAGAAAAACCCCTCGGGAGAGCCTGCCTTTCCACCCCTATTACACCATCAAAGACCTGTTTGGTTTGGGCGTTCTGATTTGCGTTTGGATGTTTTTTGTTTTCTTTGCCCCCAATTTTTTTGGAGAGCCGGACAATTATATCCCAGCAGACCCCCTCGTCACACCGCCCCATATTGTCCCTGAATGGTATTTTCTCCCGTTTTACGCCATCTTGAGGGCCGTCCCCAGCAAGCTTGGCGGGGTTTGTCTGATGTTTAGCGCAATTCTTGTTTTGTTTCTGCTTCCGTGGCTAGACCGCTCTCCCGTGAGAAGCAGCCGTTTCCGCCCTATTTACAAGCGGTGTTTTTGGGTTTTTGTAGGGGTCTGCCTGACCTTAGGCTGGGTGGGAGGCAAACCTCCTGAAGGGGCCTATATCTGGATTGCCCGGATCTCCACAGCCCTTTATTTTATTCATTTTGTTGTCTTGCTACCGCTCCTCAGCCGTTTTGAGAAACCTTTACCTTTACCCAAAAATCTTCTCCCTGACCCTGTTTCGAGACCTTCTCAATGACATTTGTTCCTTCCAAAACCGCTGTTTGGCCTTACATTTTAAAGACCCTCAAGCCGTTTCCAGGGGGGGTGATGACGATGATTTTGGTGGCGGTTTTGTCCGCAATATCCTTGTCCCTCAAGCCTTATTTGATTAAATGTATACTGGATTCTTTAAATGCAGGATTTGAAGGAGATATTTTCTCCGCACTCTTTGGCCCAATCATAGCCTATCTGGGGCTGTTCCTTATCATCACCACCTCTTTTCGATGTTACGACTATTTTGTCCAAATCAAAATGATTCCCCATTTGAGAGCGCACCTTGATCAGGATTGTTTGAGGAGATTGATGAACCAAAGCCACACCTATTACCAAAATAATTTCTCAGGGACCCTGGCCAACAAAGTAAACGATCTCGCCAAAAGTGTTCCTGAAATTGTCCAAACCGCCATTGATACCTTTCTGGCGGATGGTCTGTGTATTGGTGTGGCGATCTTCACGCTTTGGCAGACGAACCCTCTGTTTGGGATCTTTATGCTGCTTTGGACGTCTCTCTTTATTGGATGCGCTTTTCTTTATTCCAAACGCTTGAGCTTTCTTTCAGAACGGTGGGCTGAATGTGGATCAATGATTGTTGGCCGCATTGTAGATGTGTTGTCGAACATGATGTCTGTGCGCTTGTTTGCCAACGCCCTTGGGGAAAAGAATCATTTAGGGGACACGCTTCAAAAATCAGTGCATGCGGAGCAAAGCCTTGAGTGGGCCTATTTTTGGATGTGGATTTGTTATGGCCTCTCAGCTTGTCTTCTGCAAGCTCTCAATTTTTATTTTTTATGCCAAGGGTATACAGAGGGTTGGGTGACTATCGGCGATTTTGCGTTGGTTCTTGTCATCAATCTCTCCATCGTGGATCTTCTGTGGAAAATCGCCCAAGAATTTTCAAGGTTTTCGAAGCAGTATGGGCGAATTTCCCAGTCGTTAGAAGCGATTCTAGTAGTTCCAGATCTCCAGGACCAACCCGATGCCCTTCCTCTGAAGGTGGGGCCAGGACAGATTGTCTTTGAGAATGTGACATTTGATTACACAGGGGGAGAGCCTCTCTTTCAGAATAAGTCCCTGACGATTCACCCAGGCCAAAAAGTGGGGCTCGTGGGGTATTCTGGGGCTGGCAAAACCAGCTTTGCCCATCTGATTCTCAGACTCTATGATGTGAATGCGGGACAGATTCTGATTGACGGCCAGGCGATTGCTTCCGTCACCCAAGACAGTCTCCGTCGGGCGATTGGCATGATCCCTCAAGATCCGTCTCTGTTTCACCGAAGCCTCATGGAAAACATTCGTTATGGACAGATCGATGCGAGCGATGGGGATGTGATTGAGGCCGCCAAGCGGGCCCATGCCCATGACTTTATTACCACCCTTCCAGAGGGCTATGACTCTCTTGTGGGAGAGCGGGGCGTCAAATTGTCAGGAGGCCAAAGGCAACGGATTGCGATCGCTCGGGCTATCTTAAAAGACGCCCCTATCCTGATTTTAGATGAAGCCACGTCTCAGTTGGACTCTTTAACGGAAGCGGATATTCAAGAGAGCCTTTGGGATTTGATGCAAGGAAAAACGGCCATTGTGATTGCCCATCGCCTCTCCACGCTTTTGCACATGGACCGGATTCTTGTCTTTGAGGGGGGGGCGATTGTCCAAGACGGCCCCCATAGGGATCTGTTGCACACGCCTGGCCTTTACCGGACTCTCTGGAATTCCCAAGTGGGTGGGTTTTTGCCCGATCACAAAGAAGGGCTGTCCTATGATTAAGAGGGCCGTTCTTCTCTGGGCCTTGAACAGTTTTGCTTGCTTAGCGTCTGAGCCCTTGAAACCGCCTAAGCAATCTTGGACTTTTGAAGGCGCGCGCGGATCCTTTGATCGTGCCGCATTGCAGCGGGGATTCCAGGTCTACAAGGAGGTCTGCTCTACCTGTCATGGCCTCAAGCGCATCCGGTTTCGAGAGCTTCAAGCCTTGGGCTTTTCAGAAGAGGAAATCAAGGTCTTGTCCAACAGTTATGAAATCACCGATGGGCTCAATGAAGAGGGGGAGCCGTCTGTCCGAAAAGGGCGCCCCTCCGATGCCCTTCCGAACCCGTTCAAAAATGATAACGCAGCGCGGGCAGCCAACAATGGGGCTTTGCCCCCGGATCTTTCATTGATTGTAAAGGCACGGGCTTTCGGTCCTGATTATATCAATGCCCTCCTGACGGGATTTAAACCCGTGCCCCCAAACTTGACTTTGGGCAACGGGATGTATTACAATGAATTTTTCCCCGGTCATCAAATTACCATGGCCCCCCCCTTTGTGGATGGTCAAGTCATTTATGGGGACAAAACCCAGTCTACTGTTCGCCAAATGGCCCATGATGTGACCACCTTCCTGGCTTGGTGTGCCGAGCCTGAGATGGAGGCGCGCAAGCAAAAAGGCTGGCAAATTCTGATTTTTTTTGGTGTTTTGACCGTTCTTTTAGGAATTCTCATGCGGCTTGTTTGGAGAGATGTGGAAGATGCCCTCCGGAAGCCCCCTGCTGAAAGTTAACTGTTCACTCAATAGATGACTTATCGACAAAATCCATAGGTCAACGACGTCATCCACTCTGTTGATCAAGGGTCGCGGAGCCATCAAAGATGGCTTGCTCACCTAAGGCGAGTATGACAAATATTGAGTGCACGATGTCATAACTGTTTTGATTCATACCCCCACAAAGGAGTTTCCCCTTATGCTCTCTGTTCCTCTGATTCGCCTCCCCCATGGGGAGGGGTTGCCCTTGCCCAGTTATGGAACTGCCCTCAGTGCAGGTCTGGATCTTTCCGCGGCCATGGCTTCCCAAGTGCTTGCCCCCTTGGAGCGGGCTCTGATTCCCACAGGGTTCGCCATCGCTCTTCCTGAAGGTTTCGAAGCCCAAATCCGCAGCCGCTCTGGACTTGCCTGGAAAAATGGCCTGGTTGTGCTCAATAGCCCGGGCACCATTGATGCGGATTATCGGGGAGAGCTGAAGGTGATTCTCATCAATCTGGGGTCTGAGGCGTTTGAGATCACCCGCGGGATGCGCATCGCCCAAATGGTGATTGCCCCTGTCTCCCATGTACGTCTGGAAGAGTCGCGTATTCTTCCAGAGGCTCTGAGTCGGGGAGAGGGGGGATTTGGGTCTACCGGCGTTTAGCTGCCCCCCAGCCCCCTTCCCCATGGCGATGTCTGCCCATGGCAGGCCGCCTTCCGGTGGGTTTATTTCTGAGATTTTTTTTGTTCCCTTTTTGTCCAGCAGATTGCTTCTCTTTCAAGCTTTTCAGTGAGGATCTCTAGAATCCCCCTCAATTTTGGGTCAAAAAACGTGTCCTGATGGAGGTATTTAGCGCTTACTGTGGAGGTTCGATTGATGGGTTTGTGGAGGAGAAGCTTCTGACGGACAAGCGGCAGCACCGGGCGTATCGGGGCAAGCCGCTCAACGGGTATCAAAAGCGCGCCAACACATCTCGGGGCAAAGTTCGGGCGAAGGTAGAGCCTGTGTTTGTATGAAACAAAAACGGGCGACAACAGTTTCAGATTCGCAGCATTGGTACGTGCGGGATTTGCTATCGGCATGAACACCTTGATTGATCATATGCGCCGGCTTGTATTCTTGCCCGATCAAGCTATTTTTTAGAATTCTTGCGCAAGCCCCCCTTAAATCAATCTAAAAAAATATAAAATGCCCAAATAAAGGGAGGTTCCACCTCCTTTGCACATGTTCAGGCTCCCTCTGCAGATAAAGACTCAGAATCACGGGTGACTCGAGGTGCCCAAGAGTCGATTGGTTCATTGAATGCACGGTACTTCCAGGGAATTTTTGACGTTTCGAAAATTCTAAAAAACTGATTTGACGCAGCTCAAGTGCATTTGATTTTAAAAGATATTTTACAAAATAAATTTAAAAAAATAAATAAGATCGGGTGAAAGGAGTTTTTTTTATAAGCTTTTGGTGCATTCAAGCAGCTTAATGCCTCCCCAGTCTCTCTTCCACAAACCCAAAAATCTACGATTCCTGAGGCATTTTCCAAAGTGCAAAACTGTGGCAAATCCTTATTTTTTTGCCAATAAGTTATTTAAAAAAGTCTTAAAGCTCGAATTCATCACCATCGTGCAACTTTATTGCTGTAAAGTATTGTAGACTGAAATACGAGAGAAGCTCCTTTTTAAAATTAAGTCGTTTCAACTCGATTGGGTATAATGGATCCCCTGCCCTGAGAACGGCGCCTCAAAACAATATCTAGGATGGGTGCACCGAAGAAGACCCGTCTTTTGGCCGGGAGCCTCCAGAACGTCCTTTACAAGGCTTGGAAAAGGAAAGCGGATAAAATGGACTGATGAAGTTTTGCCGTCTGCGGTCATGCGAGATCCCTCTGGATCGATGGGCTCTCCCTTGATTTCTGTCGTTCCCCAAACGATATGGAGATGGTGCTCAATGTCTCCTAAAGTTCTCAGAAGGGGCAGTCTTTCGGAGGCGTCGGGGATTTCGATCATGACTGTTGCTTTAAGATCACAAGGTCCTGGAAGAAGGGGGGCATAGGCTTCTAGCTCTTCTGCCATTTGAGCATCTCCGCCCCCTTCAATTCGAAGCATTTCCTGAATCTGCCACACTAAAGTGGCAAGGCATTCAAAATGGACCATCATCAACGGCCCTAAAGGAACGCGAAGGCGCTTTTTCAGAGCCATGATTTCGGGCAAACGGTGGGAACGTTCCCTCAGGAACACAGACGGGTCTTGAAGAGCGCTCTTCAGCTGGGCGAGGGGAGATAGAGGATCAATGGGCATTAAAGTTCCTTTCCAATCCAACGACGGATCCGTTCCATAAAACGATTCATCACCATGACATTATGCAGCGTGACAGCAATAGGACCTAGCATTTCTCCTGCCTTAAAGAGATGATGAAGATAGGCTCGCGAGTAGGTCTGGCAGGTTTCACAGGGACAATCCGCCTCAATGGGGTTCAGGTCTTCTTTAAACCGGGTGTTCATGAGATTCAGGTGGTCCCGGGTTCGCAGAGACAGATCATCCTTCATAGGCGCCCCAAGGGGGCCGGTCTCCGGCAGAACTAACGCTCCCCCATGGCGGGCAATCCGTGTGGGATGAACACAATCAAAGGTATCAATCCCCTGACGCACCCCATGCCAAATGTCCCCCATCCCCCCAATCCCCAGAAGATGGATCGGGCGATCCTCTGCCAAAAACGGAAGAGTCATTTCAATGACATCGTGCATTTGGCTTTTAGAGCTCCCCAGAGATCCGCCCACCGCTTGGCCAAAAAAGGGCTGGTCTGCCACAAACGAGGCGCTTTCCTGCCGCAAATCTGGGTAAACCCCTCCTTGGACAATGCCATAAAGAGCCTGGGTCTCGTGTGACGTCCTCGAAAATGCCTGAAGGCAACGGACCGCCCAGCGGTGACTCCGACGGGTGCTGGATTCCGTGTAATCTTTCGGGACATGAAAAGGGGTGCATTCATCCAGCACCACAATCAAATCAGCACCCAGCTTTTGCTGAACGGCAATCGATTCCTCTGGCGTTAACAGGTGAACATCCCCATTGATGTAGGACTTAAAAGTGGCCCCCTCTTCCGTGATCGTCCGAAGCTGAGAAGGGCGGCCATGGGTTTTCCGTCCTTTAATTTCATCCGCCACGGATCCATGGCCCAAGCTGAAAATCTGAAACCCGCCAGAGTCCGTGAGCATCGGCCTCTGCCACCCCATCATTTTGTGCAGCCCCCCCATGTGAGCCACCCGATCTGCCCCCGGCTGAAGCATGAGATGGTAAGTGTTGGATAAAATAATCTGGGTCCCCGCATCCGTGATTTGATGGGCCGTCATCCCTTTCAGGGTGGCTTTAGTGGCACAAAAAATAAACGCCGGGGTTTCAAGAGTCCCGTGGGGCGTGGTGAGCCTTCCAAGGCGCGCCCGCGTCCCCCCCTGACGATGGGTGATGTCAAAACGAAACTGGGGATAGAGAGAAGAAGATGAAACCATAGGACCCTAAAAACAGTGGACTGAACAGGTGTTGATGAATCTCAAAGCCACCTCAAAACTTCGAGCTGAACCCAAGCCGACGTATCGGCCCATTCTCGAAAGCGCATAAAACTTTTTTCAGTCAAGGGCCTCATCGAAGGTAGGCATCTGAGCTCAGCGAAAACGCCAAGCTCAGACTTTCTATAGAAACGCGTTGTTACGCGTCTTCCTCTTTGGAGGCTCTGGATTTTTTCATCGCCACACCAAGAATCTCCCCTAAGCTTGCACCACTGTCAGAAGACCCGAAGGTTTCCATGGCTTCACGCTCTTCTTCAAGTTCCCGTGCCTTGATCGAGAGCATGATTTTCTGGGATGCTTTATCGATGGACAAAATCTTGGCATCAATCTTTTCACCCACGGCGAAACGATTTGAGCGCTGATCTGCCCGGTCTCTGGAGAGATCATTTTTCTTGATAAACCCAGAAAGAGTGCCATCAGACAAAGTCACCTCAATCCCAGAATCCAGAATTTCGCTCACGGAACAAGTCACAATAGCGCCCTTCTGCAGACCCTCTAATTTGCCCTCAAAAGGATTGGGAGACAGCTGCTTAATACCAAGGCTGACTTGCTCTTTCTCAGGATCGATCCGAAGAACTTTGACCCGCACCATCTGGCTGCGCTTATAGTCTTTGAGAGCCTCTTCCCCGGATTTCTCCCAAGAGAGATCTGATGCATGCACAATGCCGTCCACGTCATCAACCAAGCCCACAAACAGACCGAAATCTGTCATGTTCTTGATCTCCCCCTCAAATTCAGTATCCACCGGATATTGGGTGCGAATGCGGTCCCAAGGATTGTCCATGCACTGCTTGAGGCCCAAGGATAACCGTCGTTTTGTTTCGTCCACATCGAGGACCATGACCTCTACAGCTTGGCTGGTGGAAACGATCCGTCCGGGGGAGACAGGTTTTTTGCTCCAGCTCATTTCAGAGACGTGAATCAAACCTTCCACACCGGGGGTCAACTCCACAAAAGCACCGTAATCCGTGACATTCGTCACGACACCCTGGAGACGGGATCCCATGGGGAATTTCAAAGAAACCCCTTCCCAAGGATCACTCTCCAGCTGTTTGAGGCCCAGAGAAATACGCTGGGTTTCCCGGTTAAACCGGATGACTTTGACTTGAAGCTGTTGTCCAAGGCTCAAAACCTCCGATGGATTTCCTACCCGCTTCCAAGCCATATCGGTGACGTGCAGAAGACCATCCACACCCCCTAGGTCCACGAAAGCACCATAATCAGTGATGTTCTTGACAATCCCTGTGAGAACCTGGCCCTCTTGCAAGCTGGCCACCAGCTCCATCCGAGCCTCTGCTTGAGACTCTTCCATAATCGCACGGCGAGAGACCACGATATTGCTGCGGCTCCGATCCATCTTGAGGATCACGAACATTTGCTTGACACCCATAGGAGGGCCCGCATCCTTCACAGGGCGAACGTCCACTTGGCTTCCAGGCAAAAAGGCAACCGCTCCGGAAAGATCAACGGTGAAGCCTCCCTTCACGCGGCCAAAAATCACACCCTCAACAGGTTGAGCCGATGCATGGGCCTCTTCCAGGTGTCTCCAGGCTGCTTCCCGCTTCGCCCGTTCACGGCTCAAAACCGCCTCACCATTCCGGCCCTCAAGGCGCTCAACAAAAACGTCGACCTCATCCCCTGGCTTTAAGACAACTTCTTGTCCTGGAATTGAAAACTCTTTTAAAGAAACTGTTCCTTCCGCTTTCAAACCTACGTCAATGAGCACCATGTCATTCTTGATGCTTAGAACTCGTCCTTTAACAACACACCCCTCGAGGGTCCCCTTTTTGGGAAAAGCTTCTTCTAGTAATTTCTCAAAATCACCGACTTCAAATTGATTCTCGGAACTCATATGGTTGCCCTTATTCGTCATTTCTGTTCGGCCAGAAAGACGCCTGCTTGTTTGTTTCAAATGGAGCATCTGACAAAGGCGCGACCTTGCGAAGACACTGACAGGTGCCATTTTACGGGAATGCATCTACACGCGCAATCCCAGATTCCGTTTTTTATTTGACACGTCCTCAAAAATCCGCTAGGTGGCAGGTTTGAGTTTTGAAATTAATTCAAAAGCATCGTGCCATTGTGATAAGAAAGGACTGTGCCTCGTGCCTCAACAAGATCTCGGACTCCGTCGCCTCTGCCAAGAGTGCCAGACGCGATTCTATGACCTCAAACGTAAGCCGCCCGTGTGCCCGAAATGCAATGCAATCTTTGAAGCCGCTCCTTTGCTGAAAGGCAAAAAAGGGAAGACGATGAGCCCTAAAGAGGTCACACCCATCATCCCCGCATTTGATTCCCTTGAGGAGCTGGAGTTTGACGTAGACGAACCAGATAGCGTTGATGAAGATGTTTTGATTGAAGATGCGGATGATCTGGGGGATGATACAGATATCGTTTCAGGCATCGATCATCACCCTGAGAAAGAAGGTTAGCGAGTGCCCAACTGCCAAAGAACAGTCTATGACGTCGCTATTATTGGTGCAGGTCCGGTGGGACTCTTCAGCGTCTTTACCTGTGGGATGATGGGGCTCAAGGCTCACGTGATTGATACGCTGGAAACCCTGGGGGGGCAGTGCACTGCCCTCTATCCTGAAAAACCTATTTACGACATTCCAGCTTTCCCAAGTCTAACAGCTGGTCAATTGATTGAAAACCTCACCCAGCAGGCCACCCCTTTTGGCCCCACCTATACCCTGGGTCAGAAGGTCTCAAAGCTGGTGCAGACAACCAATCACACATGGCTTTTGGAAACAGATCAAGGCACTAAGATCGAGGCTAAGGCCGTCATCATTGCAGCAGGCGCAGGCGCGTTTGGGCCCAATCGCCCCCCTCTTGAAGATATCGAGCTGTTTGAAAGCACCCATGTCTTTTACCACGTCACCCACAAGGAGCGGTTTCGTGGTAAACGTGTTGTGATCGCCGGTGGCGGCGACTCGGCGGTTGACTGGGCCATTTTGCTTGCAGACATTGCGTCAAAAGTTTGGGTCGTGCATCGGCGCCCTCAGTTTCGGGCCTCCCCTGAGAGTCTTCACCAACTCAAACAGTGCTCTGATGCGGGCACAATTGAAATGGTGATTCCGTACCAGCTGGCACGTTTAGAGGGATCTGACGGTGCCCTCACGGCTGTGCACGTCCGTACTTTGGCAGGAGAGGAGCGCTCTTTAAACGCAGATATTCTTCTTCCTTTCTTTGGGCTGTCCTATGATTTGGGCCCATTGGCCACATGGAATCTGACGCTCGAGCACAAACATATTCAAACCAACCCGGCCACCTGCGAAACCAATCTTCCGGGAATCTATGCCGTTGGTGATATTGCTACCTATCCCCATAAACGCAAACTCATTTTATGTGGCTTTGCAGAAGCTGCCCAAGCGGCTCAAGCCATTCGAAGTTACCTGTTCCCAGAGCACGTATTCCATTTCGAATATTCAACCACCAGCGGAATTCCAAAACTCTAAGTTCTGTGTAGAAATTTTTTTGAGAGTTCCAAGGTTTTGTGGACGGGTATAGCCTCCATTGAGATTTTTTAAGTGTTCCCGACAACCTCAGACAACATAATCTCCTGAATCCCCAGACGGGAGAAAGCTTTGCCCCATTTTTGATGGGAATGGGTCTGAAAAATGATGTCCTCATCTGGCTCGATCGGAAGCCATACATTATCTTGGAGTTCACTGTCCAATTGGCCGGGGCCCCAGCCGACATAGCCGAGAAGGAGAAGAAAATGACGCGGCCCTTCTCCGTGTGCGATGGTAGATAAAATATCAATTGTGGCTGTAATTGCCAATCCGTAGCCAAGGGTGAGGGTATTTTCCGTTTGATAGTCCGTCGTATGGAGAACGAATCCCCGACCTTCTTCAACAGGCCCTCCTCCGTACACAGGATCGAAAGAGCATGCTGCTTCAGAAGACAGCCCCATCTGCTCCATTAAGTTCTGAATCGTCAAATCATGAATCGGTTGGTTCAGAATAAGACCCATAGCCCCCTTTTCGTCATGTCCACACACAAGAATGAGGCTTTTGCGCAGATAACTATCATCCGTATAGGGCATGGCAACTAGCAAACGACCTGTCAGGTAGCCTTTCAAGTGTGCAATCATCGAAGCTTCCCTAGCCTTTCATTTTGTTGGTTTTTTCTTTACCCCATTTTTACCCATGATACACTAAAAAACAGTTGTAATATCTGTTGAGTGATCAGATTGATTAAACGCTTCATCATGCAGCTGAGCTGCCTTGTTTTTGTTCTTTTGGGCCAGTGCTCCCAAATATGGGCTGCAACACCCTTTCCATGTAAGGCGACCTTGATCCCGTCCCTTTTTTCTGAGGGGAAAGGAAAGCTTTTTCTTGTCGTCACTCTTGAAAAGGGATGGAAGTTTTATGCCCCTGCGGCGACTGAAGACTCTCTTCAGTATACGCCCCAATTAACGTGGAAGGGATCCTCTAACCTGAAGCTGGTCCAAGATTTTTGGCCGGAGGGCAGGTCCGTTATAAACGATGGTTTAACGGGCCATGTCTACACAAATGCTGTGATTGTTCCCCTGAATGTGCAGTCCCACAAACCAGATCAACCGGTGATTCTGAAGGGAATATTGACAGGTTTGGCGTGTTCTGAGGCCTCCTGCAATCCTGTGAAGCTGTCTTTGAGTTTTAAACTCCCGGTCAAGGTCGTCCCCTCTGATCCTCAGAAACAAATCGAAGAAATCTTAAAGTCTGCTCTCAGGCCTGACGCTCCCAAAAAAGAAGGAGTCTCCCTTTGGATGATCATCGCTTTGGGGCTTCTGGGAGGTTTAATTTTAAACGTAATGCCCTGTGTTTTGCCTGTTCTTGGCATCAAATTGATGGTTTTTGCAAAGGGTCAGCCTGGGGGGAAAAGAGGATTTCAAAGCCATGATTTGTGGATGACGGTCTTTGGAATCTACGCAACCTTTATGATTTTTGCCGTGGGAACCCTTATTTTGAAAGGCCTTGGGGAAACCATTGGCTGGGGGATCCACTTTCAAAATCCCTATTTCCTGAGCACAATGGTGGTGATCCTCATTTTGTTGACGGCCAACACCTGTGGATTCTTTGAACTTGCGGTCCCTGCGGTTGTGCAAAGCCATGCCTCCTTAAAACGCTTTCATCGTTGGAAACCCTTTTTCTCCGGGGTTCTTTCGGTTTTGCTAGCCACGCCTTGTGCTGCTCCCTTTGTGGGAACCGCTGTTGGGTTTGCTCTTGCGCGCCAGAGTTTTGATATTTTTTCCGTATTCTCCGCCTTGGCGATTGGGTTCTCTTCCCCCTATTGGGTGACCGCTTTGTTGCCCTCCCATAAGTTGCCTCTTCCAAAGTCAGGTCCTTGGATTGAAATTTTCCAAAAAAGTTTATCGGTTCTCTTGCTTGCCACTGTGGGATGGCTTGTCTTTTTGCTGAGCTCTGGACGTTCCGAGTCCTATCTCGGATTGCTGTGTGTGTTGCTGGGACTGACTTTATTCTGTTTTTATGGAATTCATCGGGGGCGTTTATGGTTAAGGTTTGTCCTGTTTCCCACATTGATTCTTTTGCTAGGAGCTCCTATGCTCCCAACGCCTTGGGAATCCACCAGCCAGACCTTAAAAACCTCATCGGTTCAGTGGCAACCTTTTATCCCAGAGTCTATTCCCAGGCTGGTTGCAGAGGGTAAAATTGTTTTTGTTGATCTCACCGCATCCTGGTGCTTGACCTGCCACATGAATAAACAGTTGGTTTTGAGCCAGCCCTCAGCTGAAGCCTTGCTCCTAGATGTCCAGGTGGTTCCCATGAGGGGGGACTGGACTCATGCGAACCCTCTGATTTCAGATTTTTTGAAAGAATTTGAGAGAGCAGGGATTCCCTTTAATGCGGTTTTTGGCCCTGGAGCGCCTGAGGGGCTGATTCTTCCTGAGATCCTCAGTCTGGAGGACGTTCGCAGTGCAATCCAAAAAGCTCGGGGAAACCAGCCATGAATCCTTTTGAAAAAACGAATCAGAGCCAGATGTTTTTACCTCCACTGTTTGACCGCTTAACGCTTAAGGGAACTCAGCTTTTGACGGAGGAAGAGGTGATCAAATCTGTCGGCAGGGAGCTTTCGAAGCTTTTGAATACGCGACTTCGGACAGAGCAGACTGTCACCAAAATTGATGATGATACAGAGGAGGACCTTGGGTCCTCTTATGCGCTTTCTGATTTTTTTGGCCTGACTGATTTTTCAAGTTTTTCTTTAGGGGACTCTCGCTCTATCAGATTCTTGGAGGAGCAAATTCAATCGGTCTGTGCTGTTTACGAGCCGCGACTTCTTAATCCCAAAGTGACGTTAAATGAAGGGGAAAAAAAGGCAGAGTCTTTGTCCCTTGCCATTTCAGGTCAGGTGATGCTTGGTGAAAAAACGATTGAGGTGTCGTTCCCCATCTCTTTACCTGTCGAACCCCAGAAAGGTTAACCCATGCTTTGGCGTATTCAGGGAGAAGCTCCTCTTCCCTTTGCAGAATTGTTTTCAGAAGCTTTAGAACCCTTCTGTCTCTCGACGTCTTTTTATGAAAAAGACGATGAGTCCATTTGGTGTTTTATGGGGCTCACGGACTATCAGCCAGATGAGGTCCTCATCACAAATTCTTTGAAAGAGGCTGCCCATAGGCATGCAGCTGATGTCCCGTCTTGGGAGGTGGCAGAAGTGCCAGAGGTGGATTGGCTTGAGGAAAATTACCGCTCTTTTCCACCCCTGACCCTTGGGTCTCTGTATCTCTATGGGTCTCACCATGAAGCTCCACCCCCTGGGGTTCATGCGCTCCTCATGGATGCGGCTACGGCTTTTGGATCCGGCCATCACGGAACAACAGCGGGATGTTTGAAACTCCTCAGCCAACTTTCTTTGAGTCCGCCTCCGTCTCACATCCTGGATCTTGGGTGTGGGTCTGGGATTTTGGCTATGGCAGCAGCCCTCCTCTATCCTGAGGCTCAGATTTGGGCTTTTGACAATGACCCTGAAGCTGTGCGCGTAAGTGAAAAAAATATCCAGCGCAATCATCTGAGGGGTCGCATTCACACAGGCTTGAGCGAAGGATTTCAAAAAATCCAGAAGAGCTCCTTTGATCTCATCCTTGCGAATATCCTTGCAGATCCTTTGATTCATTTAAGTCAAGCCATCGGGTCTGCCAGCGATCGCGTGATCCTTTCAGGTTATCTCAGTACACAAGCGGAAGATGTCCATGCCGCATACAAGGTTTTAGGGTTTGACGTTCAGGACATCCTTCTGGAAGGCCCATGGGTGGCAGCGTTCCTGGCCCGCTCCTTGTAATACCAAGTCCCATTTTTAACCAGGATGGCGTGCACGCGCAGCCAATGTATCTATAGACACGTCATTCCGCCTTCCTGGTCCTGTGTTGAGTCAATTTTTCCAACGGACAATCTGGTCCGCCGCAAGGTTCAATCTTAAGCTTTTTTAAGTCAATGCTTGCATTGGCCGGGCTTTCAAAGATAATCTTAAAGGATTCTATATTAAGATAAAAATGTCATGAAGAAAAACGCTGTACATGTGTACAATCGTGAGGCCGAATGATTTCAGGACCCCTTAAAACTGCGGATGGGCTCCCCAGTCTCGCACAAGTCGCCTCAATCCATTTAGCTGCTCGGGAGGCCATTCTCAGCGAATCCGAAGCCTGCAAACAACTTGCTAGTGCCCTTCCGGAGGCGTTTGCAGAAAGCGTTCTCTTTCTTTCAAAAATCTGTGGGAAAGTGGTCACCTCAGGGATTGGGAAAAGTGGCCATATCGCCAGAAAAATTGCCTCAACCCTCTCCTCTACAGGAACACCGTCTTGTTTCTTGCACCCGACAGAAGCCAGTCATGGGGATCTTGGCTTGCTGACGGCAGAAGATGCTCTGGTTCTGCTCTCCAATTCTGGCGAAACAGACGAGCTCGCACCTCTCATTCAGTACGCCCATCGGTTTCGAATTCCTCTGATTGCGATTACAAGCAACAAAAAAAGTACCCTTGCAATGGCCTCTAATTGGGTTCTTGATTTTCCTCCCACAAAGGAAATCTGCCCCCTTGGATTTGCCCCCACGACTTCAGCGGTTTTGATGTTGGCCCTTGGGGACGCACTTTCCGTGTGCCTTCTGACCCTCAAAGAGTTTAAGATCTCAGATTACCATGTCCGCCATCCCGGGGGTCTTCTGGGTCAAAAACTTCTCAAAGCCCAAAATATTATGACGACCCTTGACGCGTCTCCTTTGGTGCCCCTTGGAACCCCTATGACAGAAGCGCTTCTGGTGATGACATCAAAAGGACGGGGCTGTTTGGGAATTGTAGACCCATCACAAGGTGCCAAACTGGTCGGCCTGATCACGGATGGAGATCTTCGGAGGCACATGTCTCCAACTCTTCTCCAAAAATCTGTTGACGATGTGATGACGCGTCATCCTCAAACCATCAGCCCTGATACCCTTGTCGCTCAAGCCGTGTCTTTCATGAATGAGAACAACATTACAGTTCTTTTTGTTTGTGAAGAGAGCCAAAAACCCTTGGGATTGATCCATCTCCATGACTGCTTACGCGCAAAAATTTATTAATTTTTAAAAGGATAGTGATTTGATCGACGAAAACACAGCAATCCCCAGAAAGACCCTCACGATGGCGTCGATCCGTTCCTATCAGGTTTTTGTGCAGATCGCACGATTGGGATTGATTTTGGCGTTTTGTGGCTTTTTTGTTGCATTGGTTGGACTGCCTTCTTTTTTTCGCCCGACCTCATCGGAACGCACTCTTCTGAATGCCCAGGCAGCGCCTCAACTGAGCAATAGAATTAAAAAGATCACCTATCAGTCAATTCACAAAAATAATCCTTATAGCCTGACAGCTAAAGAAGCCAAAGCTTACGGCGAAACCCATCTTGATTTAAGAGATGTCTCTGGAACACTTCAGCACCCGGTCAATCCAATCAAAGTCCAATCAGACCATGGCCACTATAGTCAAGATAATGGAACAGTCATTCTTCAAAAAAATGTTCACTTGAGCACAAAAAATGGTTACGAACTCAAGACTCCCCAAGCAACAGTTGATTTAAATAATCGCCAGCTCTCAGGGGATCAAGGTGTGTCTGGTTCAGGACCCCTTGGGACTTTGAAAGGACAAGCGTTTAACGTCACAGAGCAAGGACATATCCGCCTTCAGGGCAAACCGTCTTTGACCATTCACCTCGGATGAAAAAGTCTTCTTTTCTGATTGTTTACCTCATGGTGTGCTTCGAGGTTTCTGCCAACCCTTTGGGGAAGGGAGAGCTCCATATTACAGCGGACCATCAAATTGTGTGTGATCAAAAAGAAAATATGTGCTTGGCAGAGGGAAAAGCTTTTGCCCAAAAAGGAGCTCTCACAGTCCGTGGAGACATTCTCAAAGTGTTCTTTGAGTCCCCCTCTGGCCCATCAGACGGAACAACCACCCAACGTAAGCCGATACGACTTGAAGTCAGGGGGCACGCACACATCACCCATGAGGGTTACATGTCCCATTCCAGCGACGCTGTCTATGATCTTGTGACAGGCCTGATCACACTTTCCGGCTCCCCCCGCATGCAAACCAAGTCCATGACTCTCTCCACTCAAGGGTCCCTTCAAATCTTTGAAAAAGAAAGGCGCGGTGTGGCCCATAACGCGGTTTTTCATGAAAAAGAAAAAAACTATAGGATGCGCTCCAACAAACTGATTGTTCATTTCGACGAATCCTCAAAAAATATCCATAGAATACGAACAGCAGAAGGCGTGGGGGATGTGCTCATTGCCTCACCAACCCGAACCATCAAAGCAGAAAAAGCCCTGTATGATGTGAACAGCAATACGGTCACTCTCAGAAAAAATGTTGTTGCTGTTCAGGGGCAAAATATCATGAAGGGAGATTATGCGATCGCAGACCTCACCAAGGAGGAGGTGCGCATTCTCGCAGAAGATCCAACAAATCAACGTTCTCAAGCGCACTTAAGACAAACACCTCACCGGGTCAAAGCCATTTTTGTTTTAAAGGATTTGCAATCCTCTTTGGCGACTGCTAAGGCTAAGTAAACTCAAAAAGGATCCCCATGCGTTCCCACACTCGCCGTCATCGTACTGTTCTTAAAGCCAAAGGGTTGCAGAAATCTTACAAGGGACGTTTTGTGGTCAACGGTGTGCACCTGGCCCTCTACAAAGGGGAAGCGGTGGGTCTTCTCGGTCCCAATGGTGCAGGCAAAACAACGTGTTTTGGTTTGATGAGCGGCCTGTTAGCCCCTGACGCCGGAAGCGTTTTCTTTAACCGTGCCGACATCACCAACCTTCCCATGTATATGCGCGCCAAGCTGGGGATTCGTTATCTCCCTCAAGAAGCCTCTATTTTTAGGGGGCTGACGGTTGAGCAAAACATTCTGGCGGTTCTGGAGCTGGTGGAGGCCGACAAAGATGCCCGCCAAGAATCCCTGCAAACCCTACTCGATGAATTTGATCTCAATAAAATTCGAAAATCCCAAGCGACTGCGTTGTCAGGAGGAGAACGAAGACGGGTTGAAATCGCCCGTGCCCTTGTGGGAGACCCAGATTTTATTTTCTTAGACGAGCCCTTGGCTGGTGTAGATCCTAAAGCGGTTCGGGATATTAAAAATCTGATCGCTCATTTAAAGGACAGGAGCGTTGGTATTGTGATCACAGATCATAATGTTCGGGAAACCCTTGATATCGTTGATCGTGTTTATATTATGAGCGAAGGGCAAGTGCTGAAAGAGGGAACACCGGAAGAAATCATTCACGATCCTCTCGTCCGCTCCATTTATCTGGGGGAAGAGTTTAGATTTTGAGACGCAAGCTTCGGTCCGTTGTCATGGGACAGGTCAGTCATTCTAAAAACGAGAAAATAGCCTTTTCAGTGGGACAGAAACGCGGTAGAATGCCCTCTAAAAGGGCTGAGGAGCCATCATGAGACGCTTAGTCCCCCAGGATTTCTATTTACTCATTGCTTTGACTTTTTGTTTTGCGTTATTTTTGTATTATTTCTTTTTTATTTTTTCTTGAGTTGACCATAATAGCCCCGAGTGGGTGTTGATAGGATGCTTTGGTATGCTGAGTGGCTTACGGACTTGGGGATCGTCTTGGTCCGCTAAAATTATTTTGGGAACCTTGGCTGCCAGTATGGGTGTTTTCTGGGGGATGGGGGATTTTTTCTCAGGATCCGGCTCTCTGACTGTTGCAACTGTTGGGGATGTTCGGATTCGATCCCAGGATTTCCGCGCTCATCTTGAAAGGTATGTGCGGCGAGCTCAAAATCAAATTGGTCGCAGCTTGACCCTTGAGGAAATCAAAAATGCCCAGCTACCAAGGGTGATTTTGGCGGAAATGATTCAAGAAACATTGATGGATCTTGAGGTCGCCCGTTTGGGACTCACCGTTTCAGATGAGGCGGTTCGAAAGGCTGTTTTGGCGAACCCCGCTTTTCATGATGACAAAAAAGAATTCTCCCGGAAGAAGTTTGAAAGCGTACTGTCGGCTTTAGGGCTCTACGAAAAAGTGTTTTTGGATCTTTTAAAGAAGGAAATGTGCCGGTCTCAGCTAGTCAATGCTTTGAGAGGGCTTGTCCCCTCTCCAGAGACCATCGCCTCTTTGTGGGCGTCTGCTCAGACACAAAAACGTTATGGAGGGATGGTGGTGGTTGCCGCCAATGCGCTTCCGGCGGCTCAAAAACCCACCCAAAAAGAGCTTGTGACCTTTTATGAAAAGGATAAAGAGCGCTTCCGTATTGCAGAGAAGCGAGGATTTTCTTTGGGTGTGTTAGATGTCCGTCAGATTGAGAAAGGGATTCAGGTCCCCGAATCTGATGTTCAAAAATCACTTGCACAAAAGGGAGGTCCGTCTTCGGACGCTGCACAGGCTGAGGTTTTGGCATCTTTGCGCAGGAAAAAAGCTATGGTGCAAGCCCATGAGCTGGCACAGCAAATGGAGGACGATTTAGCCTCAGGGGCTTCTTTGGAAGATATTTCCCAGAAATATGGGGTGACGTTTCAACAGGTACCGCCGTCTGCCCCTCCAGAAATTCAGCTCAAAGGGGGGAGTCTGTTGCAGCAGGATGTGATCCCAAAGATTTTTCAATTGAAGCAAGAAGGGGAGACTTCTGTCGAGCGATTCAATGACGGGACTTATGCGGTGCTGCGCTTGAACAAAATTCTGCCGTCCCGTATCCCGCCACTCTCAGAAATTTCCGAGCTGGTGCAGCAAGTGTGGACTAGGGAACAGAAGTTCGAAAAAGCTTTCGAATTGGCGCAACAAAAACTTAAAAATCTTCGTCTTGGAAAGATTTCTGACAAAACGTTGAAGGCCCTCCCTGCCGTGTCTCTTGGAAACAAAGATGCACCTGTAGGGGTGCCTCCTGAGGTGCAGACCGCACTTCTAGAACTGTCTCCTGGCGCATCCCGTGTGGTTCAAAGCGCAAAAAGGGGAGAGGCCTACGTTGTCAAGCTTTTTCGGATAGACGATCGCAAAGAAAAACCCACGGCCAAATTAACAGATGACGTTCATCAGATGTTGCAGGAAGATGTGATCCAAGCCTATGTTGTAGCACGTCAGTCCATTGTCCACATCAAAATTAATAAGGAAGCTCTGGCCGCAGTGGTGGGGTAACCTCAGTTTCATAGAAAACTGAAGAAATCTCCCCCCGATTGGCGTGCGAACCGAATAGATTGCGAGATCCAAGGCGACATTTTGATCTCGACTGGAGGGTTTTTATGACCCCGCTCAATCAGAGCGATCATGCCGATCTTAGGTGAATCAGGCTTCACCGGGCATCATCTTACGCCCAGAACGACAGCGATAAGGGGCCAGTAGGGCCACTCCCTGTGCTCACTTTCACGCAACTGCGTATCAGTCCGAGGGCAGCCCTTAGAGAGAGATGACTGAGGCCGACATCATTTTAAAAGACCTCATTCATCCACTTGATCTTCACAGGGTCGAAGGTAAGGGTGCACTCAAGCGTAAAGTGCAACACAATCATCATTTAAATTTTTGATCGAAAGTCTCGAGAGTTTTTATCTATTTAGGGCATCGTTTAAGAGTTTGTAACCCGTGCCATATGTGGCCTGAGGTTCGGTATGGTCGCCCAATAGGCAGTTCTGAGAGATCCAATTCTCTGCACCTGCGCTGGATGGGAAGATTTTCCCTTGAGGGGTGCTATCACGGAATTCTTGATTTTTTGAGAGCCCACGAAACGACCTAAGGGTTTTGTCCTCGTTGCTGCGGCCCTCCATGCTTTGAAATAGCGCAAGGAGGGGGTTCTCCGGAGGCCTCCACCTTCGCCAGAGTCATTGTGTGACACGTTGGGAGAGGGGGGAAGAAGCTCGGTCGGATGATTACTCTTTAAATAGGTATATTGAACCCTCGGCGTCACAGAATGGCGCCGCCCAGGGAAAGACTCTTTGATGCTCTGCCGTTTCACATCCTCCCAAACCCCCAAAACTTTCCGTCGATAAGGAATATGATGGGACGGATTCATGGAGTGATAATGGGCAACCGCTACGCGCCATCCTCCGTCCTGTGCTTGAGACAATTGACTTAAAAATTCAGCCGCATAATGGATATTTTTTACGGGATCAAAGGCTTCTTCCAGAGAGCGAAATGCGTTCGGGTGATGGAGCAAATTAATTTGCATAGGCCCCACATCGATGCTGCGCACCCCACGGGCTTGGAACCAACGCACTTTCTGAATCGCCGCATTTTTGGAGGAAAAAAAATAGCCTTTGCCCTCGACGTTAATCGTCCAAGGCCAAGGGTTCGTTTGGCCATTTTGAAATCGCCCTGATTCAGAAAGGGCAATGGCCCGCAGCAAATGTTTGGGGATACCGTGCGCCTGTTCTGCGCGCCTGAGAATCTTGAGAAGCCGCGATGGTGAAGACGACCGTTTTCTCCAAGATCCATCCGCCCAGAAACCCTTCTGAGATGGGATAGAAAACGTCCCTAAAACATCAGGCGCAAAAGAAAACCCGACCAAAACTATGAAAGACTTAAGAGAGAGTGTCCGCAATTCCATAAAAACCTTATGTTTTCTTGGACATGCTAGGGAAAAATTCTCTCTAATTCTTTAAAAAGCCCATCCGTATGTTTAAGTTGCGTGCAAATAAGTACAGGAGAGTTGCCCTGCCGTCCTCCTGATCGATTCATCCATTCTGTTGACAGGGTCTCTCCAGCGCTATAGAGGGGCGCGCTCTCTCAGCTTGCGACGCAGAGTGTTTCGATGAATGCCTAAAATATCCGAGGCTTTGACCTGGTTTCCATCAACCGCCTTCAGGGTTTCCTGGAAAAGAACCGTTTCCACCTCCTCCATCACCCGGTGATATAGACCCCCAGGGGGCAGATGGTCCTGATGGTCTTTGAAATAAGACCGAAGATAATAAGCCACAGCGCCCGAAAGACCCAAGGCTTCAAGATCTGTGAGAAGTTTCCTGTCTAAGCTTTTCACCCAAGATCTCCCCATGAAACAGACGAGGTAGCGGGGGCATAAAGCTGGTCCAACAGGCGCTCAATCGTTTTTAAATCTTCTGTCTGGTTAATGGCAGAGCGGAACTCAGAGGATCCAGCGTATCCTTTACTATACCAACCTAAATGTTTCCGGGCGATCTTAACCCCCGCTTCAAAACCATAGTGGCTGAGAATCATGTCAAGATGCTCCCGTACCAGCATTTTTTGTTCTTCGGGAGACGGAGAAGGGAGATAGGTTCCCGTCCCAAGAAAGTGACGAATTTGATTGAGAAACCAGGGTCTTCCATAGCATCCACGCCCCACCATCACACCATCCGCCCCTGATTCAGCCAGCAATTGAGCAGCGTTATCTTCCGTGACTACATCCCCGTTCCCTACCACAGGAATGTTCACAGCCTCCTTCACCGTCCGGATAAAAGCCCAATCCGCTTTGCCTGTGTACAGCTGACAGCGCGTCCGCCCATGAACAGTCACCATCTGAATGCCGGAATCTTCTGCAATCTTTGCAAGCTTTGGAGCATTTAAGTGGGCATCATCCCATCCTTTCCGCATCTTCAAGGTGACCGGCACATTTACAGCCCGCACGGTGGTTTCAAGAATTTTCCCTGCGAGACATTCATCCCGCATGAGGGCAGACCCGGCGTAATTGTTGACCACCTTCTTCATGGGGCAGCCCATGTTGATGTCGATCATCACAGCGCCACGATCCACATTCAGGCGCGCTGCTTCTGCCACAACTAGAGGATCAGTGCCTGCCAGTTGAACCGCCATCGGGAATTCTTCCAGAGCATACTGGCACATGCGCATAGACTGGCGCGTCTCCCGGATCATCGCTTGGCTGGCAATCATTTCTGAAATGACAAGGGAGGCGCCGTGACGCTTCACAAGACGCCGAAATGGCATGTCTGTGACCCCAGACATGGGGGCCAAAATCACATTGTCTGAAAGCTGAATAGGGCCAATTTTAAAAGACATCACAAAACCTAAAGAGGGGTTGGCTGAGAGTACAAAGCACAGGCACGTTGTTCAAAAGCTGTCATCATGCGAACCACAGCACTTTCAAAGAACACTCCCATAAGACGGGCAAGAATGAAATTGTCCAGTTCAAAATCAATCGCGAAATCAACAAAACTGGTGGTTCCGTCTTCGGAATGGGGGGCAAAAACCCAAACATTTGTGAGATATTTTAAGGGACCTGACTGATACGCCACCTCAATGCGCTCAGAGGGCTTCAAAGTGACAAGGGACCGAAAACGCCCCTGAAGGGGTCCCTCACCGACCACCAGATCTGCCACCATTTTTGTATCCGCTTCCTCCAAAATAATCGCTTCTTGACACCACGGAAGAAAGTCTGGGTACGCCCGTACATCCGCCGCCACAGCGTACATCTGGGCCGCAGAAAAAGGGAAGAGGCGTTTCTCTTGATAAGCGGGCATACGGGGGACCATCCGAATTTTTTAACCTGTTAACTGAGAGTCTAGCAGACCCGTACAGGGATATTCTAGGTTTCGTGTAGAAATTTTTTTTAAAAAAAATGGATCAGACGTTTGCATTTTGGGTGTGGGATTTGGTAATCTGAGGATGACCTCAAACCCATCCTTTGGTTCCCGTCATCTATCACTCCGTTTAACCCTTAGGTGATCTATCGGTTTCTTCTCCGAAAGACCTAATTCATTGTAATTATTCCTTAACTGAACTCCCCTTATGGTGCCAATCAATCCTGTGATCAAGAGCCCTTATGATGTCTTTAATTCCCCTCCATCATCCTCTTAAGAATACGATCGCCTGTGTTCAAACCTCTTTTGAGCGTGGCCTTGCAAGCATCACGGCAAGCACTTTTTTCGGCAAAATCACCTCTGCTCGGGGTCTCCTTGTGGAAGCTGTGGGGATCACCCCCCGCGTCCATTTGGGAAGCACAGTCTCCATTCAGCAAAAAGATGCAGAAGGGCTATTGGCAGAGGTGGTGGGGTTTCGAGAAGAAACGGTTTTACTCATGGCTTATGGCACGCTTGAAGGGATCCGTCCTGGCGCCCGTGTTGATATTGTACAAGACTCCTTGAAAGTTTACCCCACAAAGGCTTGGCAAGGTCGGGTGATTGATGCCCTTGGGCAGCCTCTGGATCACAAAGGACCCCTGCCACAGGGCTCTCAAGCCTACGGGCTCAAAGCATCCCCTCCCCAAGCCCATACCCGGAAACGCACCAATGCCCGCATTGACCTCGGCGTTAAAGCCCTCAACACCTTCACAACCTGCTGTCGGGGGCAGCGAATCGGTATTTTTGCTGGATCCGGAGTGGGGAAGTCTGTTCTTTTAGGACAAATCACCCGTTTTACAGAGTGTGATGTTGTGATCGTCGGATTGATTGGAGAGCGCGGACGGGAGGTCGGGGAATTTTTGGAAGACCAGCTGGGGGAAGACGGACTGAAGAGAGCAATTGTTGTCGTGGCGACATCGGATCAACCAGCCCTTCTACGCAGGCAAGCCGCCTATTTAACCATGACCTTGGCCGAATATTTCAGAGACCAAGGGCTGAATGTTTTGTGCCTCATGGATAGTGTCACGCGATTCGCATCCGCCCAGAGAGAAATTGGGCTCTCTGCAGGGGAACCTCCCACCACCAGAGGCTTTCCCCCTACGGTCTTTTCGGAACTTCCAAGGCTCCTAGAGCGTGCTGGAACCACAGACCATGAAGGGTCGATTACGGGAATTTTTACGATTTTGGTCGAAGGCGACGACCACAATGAACCCATCTCTGACGCCACCCGAAGCATTTTAGATGGCCACATTGTCTTGGACCGCAGCATTGCAGAGAAGGGTCGCTACCCTGCAGTCAACATTCTCAAAAGTCTGTCCCGCACTATGCCCGACTGCAACACTCTAGAGGAAACGGAACACATTCAGAAAGCACGAAAATCTATGGCAGTTTACGAAGATATTGCCGAAATGTTAAGCCTGGGCGCTTACCGTCCGGGAAGCTCTGCAGAGGTTGATGCGGCTATTGCCCTTTATCCAAAACTGAACGCATTTTTGAGTCAACGGAAAACGGAGCACACCAAAATAAATGATGGATTTGCGCAGCTCAAGGACATTCTTTCTTCATGAAACCCACAAGCTATCTTTTATTGAGCCGATTGGCGCGCCACAAACTTTTAGAACAACGCACTGGCTATCTAGAGGTGGCTGAGAAGTTCACCCAAACAGTGAATCAGATCAAGATTCTCGACGATTCTTTAATGGAGGAACATGCTTTTGTCTCCGTACGACCGGATTTAAAGCCTCTTTTGGAGGAATTTCGGAAAAATCTGAGCCAAAAACAAGTCCAATTAGCGCGACAAAAAAGAGCTATCACCCAAGAAATGCAAAGCTATCAGAGGCGCATTAACCATCTTTTCCGCGAGAAAAAATCTTATGAAATTCCTTGCAGAACCATGCAACAAACGGCGGAAGAGTCTTTTAAACTCAAAGAACAAAAGACGCTGGATGAGGTAGCCCTTCTTCCTTTTATAGCTAAGTTTAAATAATTTAATCGACAGAGTCGATCTGTCACCTATGGATTGAACAGAATCCTATAAGGATCCCGACGCTGATTTGAGAGTTTTCAGGTAAGGGTTTCCCATTCTGAGAGCGCTGTCTTCTGGGCGGCGAGTCCTCTTAAGCGAGACAATAGCCATGTCAGACGAGAAGGTTCACTGATCGGTGACCCTCTGACTCGCCATAAAGGAAGGAAGGGAATGTCAGATTTCGAGGGAAGGGGCTTTTGTTTTGCTGAGGTTTGGCGTATGGATAACGCTATGAGTTTTTCCACATTCAATTCACGACCAGTCTTCTTCATCGTCGGGATTTTTCTCATGGTTCTATCGCTCACCATGATTATCCCGGCGGGTCTTGATTTTTGGGGTGAAGATCCCAATGCCCAGAATTTTGTGGGATCTTGTTTCGTATGCGGCTTTATTGGGGGCATTGGTTTTCTTGCTCATCGTTATGAGGGGCAGATTGAGTTCCGTGTTCGGGAAACGTTTTTTCTCACTGTAATGACTTGGGTGTCTGTGTCCTTTTTTGCAGCCCTTCCATTCATCCTATCTCAGGTGGTGGACTCTTTTACAGATGGGGTGTTTGAGGCGGTTTCTGCCCTGACAACCACAGGGTTTAGTTTGCTCAAAGGGATTGATTCAGCGCCTCGGAGCCTTCTGTTGTGGCGAAGTATTTTGCAGTGGCTTGGTGGACTGGGGATTATGTTGATGGGCCTCACCCTTCTACCTTTTTTGCGCATTGGGGGGATGCAACTCTTTTATGCAGAATTCTCTGATCGCAATGAAAAAATTCTCCCAAAATTATCTCAAATTACTCGGGCTCTTTTTGGGGTTTATTTGGCGTTGACGTTGTTCTGTGCGATTGCTCTGTGGCTTGAAAGCATGTCTCCATTTGAGGCGATTTGCCATAGCATGAGCACAATTTCCACAGGAGGGCTGTCCACGTCTTCGGAGGGGATTAGTCATTTTGAATCTTCAACAACCCGTTGGATTCTGAGTTTTTTTATGGTGCTATCCGCGTCTCCCCTTTTGCTGCTTGTGCGCATGTTAAAGGGGGATCCCAAAGCTTACTTTAAAGATACCCAGGTGCGAACCTATCTTTTGTGGTTGGGGGTGGGGATGGTTTTTGTGATCTTCTGGTTATGGTGGGTAGAATCCCATGGGTTTATGGAAAGCCTGAATCAAGGGGTTTTTCAGGCAGCCAGTGTGCTCACGACCACAGGTTTTTACATTGCGGATGGAGCGCCAGCCCCTCTCTCCCTATTCTTTTTGTTCGCTTCGTTAGTGGGTGGTTGCACGGGATCAACAGCGGGGGGAATTAAAATCTTCCGGTTTCAAATCATTTACCGGGTCCTTCGGGCCCAGATGCATCAATTGCTCCATCCCCATGGGGTTTTTATTCCAGTCTACTCCAAGCGAAATGTTGAAAATCAGGTGATTGCGTCTGTGTTTTCTTTTTTAGCGGTCTATTTAATCAGTTGTTCTCTTCTTGCGATTGGATTTAGTATTTGTGGGGCGGGGGAAACTCAGGGAGTTTATCTCGCGGTGAATGTCTTGTCCAACACAGGGGTCGGTGCCTTCCCTCGGGACGTATTTTTATATCCACAGATTGCAGAATGGCTTGCGATTTTTGGAATGATCTTAGGCAGGCTTGAATTTTTTACAGTTCTGATTGTATGCATTCAGCCTTTTTGTAGGTATTGATTTTATGCGTTCATTGACGTCCTTTCCCCCGTCCACTGATGCTCAAAAAGACCAGGCATCCCAATGGTTTCAATCCCTTCAGACAGTTATTTGCTCAGGACTTGAAGCCCTGGAGTCTGAATTTGATTCGGTGGGAGAGCCCCCTCGTTTTCGTCGGGAAACTTGGGAAAGAAGCGGGGGCGGGGGCGGGTGCATGGCGCTCCTCCAAGGCCGTTTGTTTGAAAAGGCTGGAGTGAATGTGTCCACTGTTTTCGGAGAATTCTCTCAAGAATTCTCCGCCGCGATTCCAGGCGCCAGCCAAGACCCAAGATTTTGGGCTTCAGGGCTGTCTTTGGTGATTCATCCCCGCAGTCCCCATGTGCCTATTGTCCATATGAACACGCGTCATATCGTCACCACCACCAGTTGGTTTGGGGGGGGGATTGACCTCACACCTGTCTTTCCAGATGGGGAGCAAACGGGATTTTTTCATCAGCACTTGGAACAGGTGTGCAACTGTTTTGATCCGACCTTTTACCCCAAATTTAAAGAGTGGGCTGATACCTATTTCTATCTTCCCCATCGGGGGGAAATGCGTGGGGTTGGAGGAATCTTCTATGATGATTTGGTTGTGGGGGAGGATTGGGATGTGTCGATGGAATTCACCAAAGCGGTTGGAGAGGCGTTCCTGGATGTTTATGCGCCTCTGGTGCGCCAGAATTGGCATAAGCCTGTCAGTTCTTCCGATTTAGAGGCACAGCTTCGTAAGCGGGGCAGATACGTTGAGTTTAATTTGCTGTATGATCGGGGCACTTTATTTGGTCTCAAGACAGGCGGTAAAATAGAAGCCATTTTGATGTCATTGCCGCCCCTTGCTGGGTGGCTTGGGCCCGTGAATCCTTAAAGAATTTGAGTATGAGTCGAACGTTTCAACGGAGGAAAAAATGATGGGGAAAGCTCAAGCGCTCCAGAAAGATGTCATCATTGTAGGCGGGGGTCCGGGAGGATACGTCGCCGCTATTCGGGCTGCTCAGCTTGGCTTGAAGACTTTGGTGGTGGAGGCGGCTGACTTAGGAGGCGTTTGTTTGAATTGGGGATGTATCCCAACAAAAGCCCTATTAAAATCAGCTGAAGCTTATCATTTGGCAACCCATCTTGGGGATTTTGGGGTGACAGTTGGGCCTGTTTCCTTTGATTTATCCCAGATGGTGGCGCGTTCCCGTAGGATCTCAGGGACCCTTGGACAAGGGGTGAGTGCCCTCTTGAAGAAAAACAAAGTCGAGGTGATCCAAGGTTTTGGGGCATTAGGTCCCCGGACCCCAGAGGGTCATACGCTTTTGATCACGGGATCGGACGGCCCCCAGACTGCATCTGCTCCCCATGTGATTCTGGCAACGGGCACACGGCCCATGGTTCTCAAGGGATTGGAGAGTCACCCTGCTCAGGGAAGTGCTCAGGTGATTTGGACGGCGCGGGAAGCAATGGTTCCGGAAAAATTGCCTCAGGATTTGTTGGTTGTGGGTTCGGGAGCCATTGGACTTGAATTCGCAAGTTTCTATTCTATGTTGGGCGTTCGGGTTCGGCTGATTGAAATGCAAGCGGATATTTTGGCCAGCGCAGACCCTGATATTTCTGCAGCCCTGCATCAAAGCTTTCAGAAGCGGGGCATTGAGATTCAAACGTCCACAACGGTTGAAGCTTGGAAGCTAGGCTCTCAGGGAAGGGCGGATGTCGTTTTGAAGACGCCCAAAGGGCCTGAACAGATTCAGGTGGACCATATTCTTGTGGCGGCAGGTGTTATTGGGAACACAGAAAATTTGGGCTTAGAGAATACGCGGGTCCGTGTGGAGAAAGGGAGGATTCAAACCCATCCAGGAGGGGCGACCGATGAGCCAGGCATTTACGCCATTGGGGACGTCACAATGGGACCTGGTCTTGCCCATAAGGCCAGCCATGAGGGGATCATTTGTGTCGAGCGCATTGCAGGGCATCAAACCCATGGGGTTGATTTTCATCAAGTGCCTTCCTGTATTTATAGTACCCCTCAAGTGGCCTGGATCGGTTTGACAGAACCTCAAGTCAAGGCTACCGGTTTGCCTTTCGTGGTCGGGAAATTCCCGTTTATGGCAAACGGGAAAGCCCTCACTCTTGGTGAATCAGAGGGGTTTACAAAAGTGATTTTTGACAAGGAAACAGGGGCACTTTTGGGAGCTCATTTGATTGGCGCAGAGGTGACAGAGCTAATCTCTTCCTTTGCGATGGCTCAAGTGTTGGAGGGGACAGAGGAAGATTTTATGAAAACCATTTTCCCCCACCCCACATTGTCTGAAGCGATTCATGAATCCGTCTTAAAGGCTTTAGATCGGGGAATTCATTTTTAAAAATGGAATGCGCCCGTCTGAACTGGCACACCCTTTGCTCAAGTATTGGGGCAACAGGGAGGACTCGCGATGCTTTGGCTCACAGGAGCAGTCATTGTTATTTTAAGTGTACTTTTGGGGTATGTCGCCGAGGGCGGTGTTCTTCGGGTTATCTGGCAGCCTTTTGAGTTTTTAATCATTATCGGCGCCTCGATTGGAGCATTGATTACGTCATCTACCCGTTATTTACTGGGGGAAATGGCGACTTCATTTAAGTCTCTGTTGTCAGGGCCGCGCTATGACAAAGAATCCTATACACAGCTTTTAAGCATCCTCTATTTGATGTTTAAGCTTGCGAAAACCAAAGGAAATGTTGCTCTCGAGGCGCATATCGAAAACCCGGACAACAGTTCTATTTTGGGTCAGTTTCCAAAATTTCTTGCCGACGAAAGAGCCACAACCTTTCTCTGCGATTATCTTCGTATGCTCACGATGGGGACGGAAAATCCCAACGAACTGGAGAGCCTTTTTGACGAGGAATTAGCCACCCTCCATGCGCAGGTCATGCGTGTTCCTAGCCTTTTACAAAATACTTCTGACGGTATCCCAGCCCTTGGGATTGTGGCGGCTGTTCTTGGGGTGATTCAAACGATGGCGTCGATCTCCCAACCTCCTGAGGTTTTGGGACATTTGATTGGCGCCGCCCTCGTGGGAACGTTTTTGGGGGTTCTTTTGGCCTATGGATTTGTGGGGCCGGTGGCGAGTGGAATGCGTGCCATTAATACGACTGACATGAAATATTTTGAATCCATGAAAGCTGGAATCTTAGCCCATCTCCATGGGCAACCGCCGTCTATTGCTGTTGAATTTGCCCGTAAAACAATTTTTAGCGAGGTGCGTCCGACATTCTATGAGCTGGAACAGACGGTTTCAAAGTTGACTATTGAGTAAAGCCGTTAACGAACCGGAGGGAACTCATCATGGATTCTCCTAAAAAAGGCGACAAAAATCCAGTCATCATCAATATCATTCGTAAAAAAAAGCACATGGATCATGAAGTCCATGGGGCTGGCTGGAAGATTGCTTACGCCGATTTTATGACGGCGATGATGACTTTTTTCCTTGTCATGTGGTTGACCAGTAGTATGTCCCAGGACCAGAAAAAAGGAGTGGCTCAATATTTCGATCCTATTGGTGCGATGGAAGGGGCCAGTGGTGTTGGAGGCGCGCTAGGGGGGAAGGCTTTGAGTGCGGATGGGCCTTTTTCCCATATGACAGCAGCCATGCAGCTGAATCCACCCTTAGGCGCTGAAACGAAAACGACGGAAGGCCTGGGGGCATTTGAAGAGAAAAATAAGTCTCAAAAAGACAATCAAGACAAAGAGCTTGAAGAGGATTTGAAAAAAGAAAAAAAAGCTTTTGAGGTTTTAGAAAAAAATCTCTATGAAGCGATGATGAACGATAGTCGTCTGCACGACATGATGGATTTTGTGAAGTTTGAGAGAACGCCTGATGGTTTGCGGATCGATTTGATTGAGAATTATAAGCGTCCAATGTTTGCCCTTGGGCAATTTCAGATTCACCCTGATACCAAGCCACTGCTTGATGCCGTTGCATCTGTTTTAAAAAACCTGCGCAATCCCGTATCGATTGAGGGCCATACGGACGGGACCCCGTATCCTCCCGGTGCTTCGTTCACAAACTGGGAACTCTCTCTGGCACGGGCGAACGAGACGCGGAAACATCTGGAGGCATCTATTCAGGGGCTCAATGTCGTACAGGTCGTGGGGAAAGCGGATAAATTCTTGTCTGTCCCCAGTGAGCCAAGATCATCATTGAATCGCAGGATGAGCCTCGTGATCTGGAGCCAATCTAAAAATTCTTCCTCGAGTTCTCAGGGCCATGGCTCATCCCAGGGGGTGTCTGACCAGAATCGCAATCAATCTTGAGTGAGATGGGTTTTCTTGGTCTTTTTTTTGCAGAGTTTTCTAGAAGACCTAAAAATGGAGTTGAAATATATGGAACGGATCTCTTTGATTGTTGTTTTAAGTGCTTTAGCCTGTGGACTTTCCGGATGTGCTCAAGAAGCCGCTGTTGTTGAGGGGATGTCTAAGAACGCAAAAGATCATGCGATTAAAAAAAAGACAAACGAGATTCTCAATAAATTCATGAAAAAAATCTAGGTGGGTTTGTAAATTCTGTGAACATTTCCCAATATGGATTCAATATGAAGAAATGTTCACAGAACCTAAAGATTGTCAGAAGAACCGCGATTCTGAATTTTTTGAAAAATCACCATAGGCAGAAGCAATAACAGCACCATCAAAACCGCAAGCCCAGATGCCACAGGCCAATCTCGGTTATAGAAAAATTCATTCCAAAGGACTTTTCCAATCATGAGAATTTTTGAGCCCCCCAGAAGCTCAGGGATTACGAACTCCCCAACGGCCGGAATAAACACAAGCATGGCCCCCCCCAGAGTTCCTCGAAACGAAAGCGGAACTACGACTTTCCAGAAAGCCCGAATCGGTTGGCAGCCAAGGTCAGAAGCCGCCTCCACTAAGGTCAAATCAATTTTCTCCAGAGCCGCATACAGGGGAAGAATCATGAAAGGGAGGTAAGCGTACACAATTCCTAAACCGACAGAGAAAAAATTATCCATCAGGGGGAGCGGCGTTTTGATCCAGCCCAAATGGATCAGCAGATGATTCACAAATCCTTGGTCACTGAGCAGCCCCATCCACGCATACACCCGGACCAAGAATGAGGTCCAAAACGGCAGAATGACCAGCATTAACAAAGGAAGCTTCCATTTTTCAGGTGCGCGCGTAATCCCGTAAGCCATGGGATACCCAATCATTAAGCAAACCACTGTGGTGAAAAAAGCCACCCACAACGAGTTGATGTAGGCAGTCAAATAAAGATGATCCCCTAAAATGAAAAGATAATTGCTGAGGCTTAAGCGAATTTCTAAGGTTTCACTGTTCACCCAAGACCACAGGGGTTTGTAGGGGGGGATTGCAATCACGCCTTCGGAGAAACTAATGCCTACAATAATCGCAAAGGGAATCAGAAAAAAAAGAACCAGCCAGAAATAAGGAATCCAAGCCACAAGCCCGAACGGCACGAGATTCCCAGAATCTCTCAAACGTCGCAGCCAATTTTTAAAAAACTCAAATTCCATCTGGCTTGCCCTTTATAAAGCTTCCTTAGACGCGTGTTCCTCTGATGGTTTTAAAATCCGGGAAATCCAGGGGGCAAGCTCAAGCCGTTGGTAATCTTCGCAAGCTCGTCCGAGGTCAGCTTGTCCATTCTCTGGCGTGCATCTGCAAAAGCAGCCACCAAAAGATCTTCCAACACTTCTTTTTCATCTTCCTTCAGGAGAGATGGATCAATTGTAACCTGAGACAGCGCCCCTTTTCCAGAAATCGTGACCGTCACAAGGCCCCCACCGGACGTTCCAACCACCTCAAAAGTTGCAACTTTTTCTTGAAAGGCTTGCATTTTTGCCTGCATCGCCTGGGCTTGAGCCATCATATTTTTCATACTCACGGAAGTCTCCATTAAAGGTGAACATTGAATGGCATTTTAACGATGGCTTTTCTTAAAGTCTACAGAGGGGCGCCCCCACCCTAAAAATTTTAAGAGACGCTTTGGTCCGAACGGGACGTTCAAATGTTTCCTTGACCTTTGGAATTTCGAGGCAGACGCGCCCCAGAGCCCATTCCACAACGACTCCTAACCAAAAGATTGTAGGACTGGTGATTTAGGCCATAGACTCTGAGTTATCAAGATAAAGCATGATTTGCTGTGGGCGTGTGCTCTGAGTATCTGAGATATTGAAAAGCCTCAAGCAATCTCCTGATGCAATGTAGCGCGGGTCCTTAGAGACTGCGAACAAAACAACCCCTCTCGGCGGGGCCAGTTTTAACTCAGGAACTGCAGTCAAAATCGTGCGCTCTGCTCCCAGAACACGAGTTTCTTGAGCAAAATTCACAAAATGGTCTGTGGCAATCACCGCATCCTGAATCCAGCGCATGATTGTATCTTCGCTGACACCCGCAGGGGCTTGCGCACCTAGAATCAAACGTCCATCACCCACCAGCCACTCTGTCCGTAAATCAAGACTATAGACGCGGTCTTTTTGTACCATCGCAATCGCGACATAGGACTCTTCGATATTGTTGAGGATTTCATCCGTGGTCTCAAAAAGCTCACCAAAGCATTGACTCAGGTGATTATGGTCATAGGGGGAAAACAAAGGAGGATACTGTCCCTGCCGAACCGCTAAAAAATGACTGACCAGTGACGAAAGAGCCTTAAAAACATCATAAGGATGACTCATCCCCGTTGCTAAAACCGCCTCAAATCCTAAGAGCCCGACAACCAAATGTTGACGAATCTTCTCAAGGCCTGATGTCATAGAAGCGGTCGTTTCGTATGTGTCCGCAGACAAAGTATTATGTATCTTATTCTGAAGGTAGGCAAGCTTGTCCCGAATGCGTTTTGTCAGGTTGACACATGCAATTCCCAGCGGGGAATCGAGAGTAACCCGCATCTGGGCAGGGACAAAAGACGTTTGGGTAAATTTGTTGCCCCCACGAACGACCTCACACAAAGAAACCCCGATAGAACGACTTGGTAACGAGTCAACAGCCAAAGAAACCTGAGGTTTCAAGCGCGTGATGCTCGTCGCCGATTCCCCCGTGTTCATATCCTGAACAGGCTGGGATTCGGTTGAGACATAACGCGTCAACGCACTGCTTTCAAATCCAGGGACCGGCTCCTCTGGAAGAGTCAGATAAATGACGAAAGGCTGTCCGTCTTTGATTGTTGAAACGGTTGTCAAGTCTAATTCAAGGTTGTCAGCAGCACTTTCCGGAAAAAAAACAATGGTCCCGTCTGGGAGAAGAGCTTCCATGGAAACGACGCGAAAGAATCCATTGATCAAACGCGCCGTATCGATCACCAAAGAGACAACTCCCCAGTGATAAGGAGTCAGATATGTCAGATGATATCGCCATAAATGATACTGGCGCAAATCAGCCTGTTGGAAATGCTGAGGGACAAGAAACATGCCCTCATACCACTGAATAGGATTAGGATTAAATCTTGAAAGGGTCATGCGTCTTAAAAGCTCTATATGAAACGCCCACGGCACCCCAAAAAATTATTTGACTATTTACTGTTAACTCTATCATAACCCCTTTGAAAAGCAATATAGTTTTCTGGGAATTTGATCACACAGGTGATGTAAGATTTTCTCAGAAATTCCCCCTGTTTTAATGGCTGTAAAAATAACTTTTTTTTAAACCCAATCTCCCCCTTTAAACGTGCCCCAATGGTCTGGAAATTGCCATTGATTCTGTCGGTGAGAGAAAAGGCGAGGCGTGACCAGATGAGCCCCATTTTTTCTTCCCAGGAAATCAAAGCCACTGCTAACACATTGCCCTCCTTTAAAGATCTTTTAAGGGGGCAGCGATAAAAATGACTTTAAGACAATTTGTTGACAAGGGGCGTCCGAGAGGATCCTGAGGAAACAAGAGGGTTGGGCCCCACCCGGTTCTCACACATATTTCTTGCGGGGCAGAGAACGTAAAGGAGATTTTTATGAAGAAAACAGTATTCACCATCGGGGCCGTCCTCCTGATCACATCAGGATTCGTTTCAGAAAGTTTTGGACAAAGCTCCTCAGGGAGCGGTTCCGCCCCCCCCCCACCACCATCACCGGGACCAACAACGGGAACAGCGCCAGTACTATTATCTGGAGCAAACAAAGTGTCAGGAACTAAGACGACTGTAGAGGATAGGAGTGCAGAAATCTTAAGCTTAACTATTGTGAAAGATATCCTCAAAGAGCTTCAGGAGAATAGTCCCGGCTTCTGTGATGCTCGCAAAAAAATGTCTCTTAAAGACACTGCATCTTGCGCACTCAAAAAAGATGAACCAAGCTCATTTGTAAACTTGCAGAAAATGGCAGGCACAGAAGCAAAGCAGCACCTGTGCGCCGTCACAGCGCATACTGGCCGTAATTTTTACCACAGCACGACCGGTGGTCTAAAAAAGTTTATTGGGAGAGGAGATGCCAACGACAAAGCGAACTCTGGATGGGACAGAAGGATCAATGACTGTTACACTCGAGTTTTCAGCAAATAAGGCTTCAAACCCGCCCCCGAAGACCTTGGATGATCTCTGACGCCGGGGTGGTGTGGTGGAAATGGGTGAGAAACTGACCGTTGGGATCCATCACGTAGATGATGGAGGAATGGTCGATGAGAGGCTCTGTGCTCCCCTCCTGGGGGGCGGGGGCCGCATACACGCGCCAGGCTTTCATGGCCTGGCGGATTTGTTTTAGGGTGCCTGTGAGCATCCGAAACGTGGGATGGAAATTGGCGGCATAGTCTGCCAAAGCCTCCACCGTATCTCGCTCGGGATCCACCGTGATGAACAGAGGTTGAATCAGCTGGCCCTTCGGGTCGAGCGCTTCCATTACCTGGCTCAAAGTCCCCAGGGCCATGGGGCAAATATCCGGGCAGAACCGGTATCCAAAATAGATCATCAGGGTTTTCCCAGGCCAGCTGTTTTCCGTACACCGATTCCCCAATTGGTCCCGCAAAACAAACGCCCCGCCCAAAGGAACAGTCCCTTGGGGGAGAGCCCCTGGGGAGCCTCCAGCCACAGACGTCCCAGGCGCCTGCCGGTGGGTTGCCTGATAAATTCCCACCCCGGCAAGCACTCCTAACCCTAAAAAAAGGCCTGCTTTGACCCCAGAACGCATGCGCCCTCCTCTTGATTCCAGTCACTCTCTGATCAGCTGATCCTTGGTGGGGATTAAAATAACACTGTGATCCCCCTAAACCTAGACCCCACGACTGTCCGGTACTGAGCCTCCATTCAACATTGATGGAGAATCGGGCTGAGTGAGATACCCTAAATTCGGGAAGTGATGGAGTGCGCTTTTTGCGCGTCCAAAATTGTCGTGGCTTCCCAGTGGGCGTGGGGCATTCCCCCCACGCTTTGCGCTCTTGGCGCGGTGGGGATGACGGAACTGTATGGCTGATCCCATAATTTGAGAACAGGTCGTTCTGTTGGTTTCCAGCAGATTTTCTTGGGGAAAACTTGCTTTTTTGTCCCTGCTCCTATAGAATTGAAACCTGATCTGAGTTCGCCCTTTCAGGGCGGAAGCTGGCCCGTGATAAGGATGGAGGCAATCCTCAGGCTGCCAGACCCCTTCCAAAAATCTCACAAACTCTTTATCTTTGACCCGCTGATATCAATGGAGATGTGTGTGCATATTATTTTTGACTCAGACCCTGGGATTGATGACGCCGTCGCTCTCCTCATGGCGTTTGCCTCCCCAGAAATCAATCTCTTGGGCCTCACAACCGTTGTGGGGAATGCGCCCTTGTCTCAAATCACTCGCAACGCTCTCCAGGTGAGAGAGCTCGGTGCGTCTGGACATGTGCCTCTGTTTCAAGGCTGTCCCCGGCCCCTTCTCAGTTGGACCCATTATGATCCCACCCAAACGTCTGCCCAGTTTGATTACGTCAAAAAAATCCATGGTGAGCAGGGGCTGGGGGGATCGACGCTCCCCCCTCCCACATTAGAAGTCTCAGACGAACACGCTGTCTCTTTTCTGATGCGAAGCTTGCGAGACGCTCCCGAGCCCATTACCCTTCTGTGTACAGGCCCGCTTACAAACTTAGCCACCGCCCTGATCATGGCGCCCGATATTCGCAAAAATATTGAGCGGGTCCTGGTGATGGGGGGCAGTCGCAGTCGGGGGAACATCACAGAAACGGCCGAACATAATTTTTTCGTAGACCCTCATGCCGCTTTTGTGGTGTTTAATTCCGATCTCCCGATCGTCCTCAGCACGCTCGATTTAACCCGCAAAGTGGCAGTCACAGAAGATCTTTTAAGCCGCATGCGGACCAGCAGCTTCTCCGTTCCGCGTCAGGTGGTGGACATCATCGAAAGTCGCCCTCAAGCCCATTATGAGCCCGGCATGACAACGAATGTGCTGCATGATCCCACGGTTGTCGCCTATCTGTTGGCTCCCGATCTGTTTCAGACTTGCAAAGCGACGGTTCAAATTGTTCCAGAAAAGGGGCCAGACCTTGGGCGCTCTCTCATTTCTCTGGACACGGAAGGCTCTGTCACCCTTTTGACGGACATCCATCTTGAAGGGTTTCATACCTTAATGATAGACTTGCTTGAGCGACTTTAACCGTTCTTTTCCCAAAAAAGGGCAGTATCATGGCTATTTTGACAGTTCTGACAGATCCTCATCCGCTGTTACGTAGAAAATCCAAGCCTGTCCAGAAAATCACACCGGAAATTCAAGACCTTTTGAGGGATATGAGAGAGACGATGTATGCGTATGCGGGGATCGGACTCGCGGCGCCTCAAATCGGTGTTCTCAAGCGGGCCATTATGCTTGATATCACGGGTGAGCTTGGCTCAGGGGAAGATCTGGCTATGATTAATCCCGAAATTATTTGGGCCTCAGACCATGATAGCTCCTACCAAGAAGGATGCCTCTCTGTTCCAGGTCATTACATCGACATCGAACGTCCCGCCGAAGTAAAGGTGCGTTATACGAATCTGGAGGGTCACTCCAAAGATCTGTTCTGTGACGGCTTGCTTGCAACGTGCGTCCAACATGAAATCGATCATCTGGATGGTCTTTTGATTCTCGATCAAACAGAAGCTGCCAAGAAACACGCTGCCTTAAGGGCGAAGCTGAAGCAGGCTGAAAAAACTGAGAATTGCTCTGCCGATTCTCTCGATCCCCTGTCTTCCCCCTCTCATTAAAAGGGGTCTCAGTTGCACACCTATTCCTCTGACTCTTTGACGTCTTCTGGAACCCGCATTCGTTCCCTCGATGGCCTGCGCGGATGGGCTGCCTGTGTGGTTCTTTTGCATCACTTGATTGTGTATTATCTTGGGTTTCAGACGCCTTCCCTTTTGTTTAATAACGCGCGTCTCCAAGCCAGTTGGGCTGAGGGGGATATGTTTGACCTTGCCCTCACCCTGGTGATGCGTTTTCTCACCAGCGGCCATGTGGCTGTCTGTGTCTTTTTTGTCCTCTCGGGATACGTTCTGAGTTTCAGCCAGAGAGATCCTTCAAGGCGCACCTTGGCAAGGGCCACCGTGTCCCGGTATTTTCGCCTGATGTTTCCTGTCCTGGTGGTCAGCCTGGTTGCCTACGCTCTCATGGAAAGCGGTCTTCTTTGGAATGGGGTCGCTGCCACCCCTCCCACACAGGCGACTTTCTGGCTGGGAAAATGGTATCGCTTTGACAGCAGCCTTCTCGACGTTTTGATGAAATCCCTCTTTGATGTCTTTTTCAAGCATGAAAGCCCTCTGTCCTATAATCCCTCATTTTGGACCATGTCTTGGGAGCTTTTTGGCTCTCTTTTAATTTATGCCTACTTGGGGATTTTTAAAAAAGACGATACCGTTCAATGGCGCGTTCTTGGGGGTCTCCTGTGTGTTCTCGTGATGATCAAACCTTTTCTGATGTGCTTTATTGCGGGTCACATCCTCTATGAGCTCAAATGCTTATTCGACCGCAAGCCTCATCTCCAGAACAATCGGCCTCTGAACCTTGGGTGTATTCTTCTGTTCACGGTTGCGGCGATCGTTGCAGGTTTTTCTGACAGAGAGCTCACGGATTGTCTCATCGCTCCCTTTTTGGTTTTTCCCATTGTTTTTTCTTCTTCTTTAAGCCGGCTATTGACCAATAAGCTCTCGGATTTTTTGGGGGTGATTTCCTTTCCTCTCTATCTGATTCAAGTGCCAATCATTTGCTCTTGGTCTGCCTGCCTCTTTGTAGAGCTTCCCCGTTTGGGATGGGCTCAAGAGACATCGGTTTACCTGAATCTGTTATCCACCTCGCTTTTGTGTATTCTTGCCAGCATCTGCCTCGTTCCTATAGAAACTTGGACTATCAAATGGTCCAAGAAAATGGGTACTCTGTTTTTAAGATAGCCCATTCTTGAGAAAGGATACTGCGTGACCTATGTTGTGACGGAAGCCTGTATTCGCTGCAAATACACAGACTGTGTAGATATTTGTCCCGTTGAGTGCTTTCACGAGGGACCGAATATGCTGGTGATCAATCCTTCTGTCTGCATTGATTGTGGACTCTGCGTGCCTGAATGTCCGGTCCAGGCCATTTATCCCGATACTGAACCTGGCATGGAACGTTGGGTTTCTTTCAACCAAACCTATGGAGACAAATGGCCAGTGATCACCCAGAAAAAGGAAGCTCCTTCGGATGCAGATGAGTGGGCAAAGATCCCATCTAAGATGGAAGAATTTCTTCCGTAACACCAAATGCATCTCAAAAATTTTTTATGGATGATCCTCATGCCTTATGTATTGATTCTTCTCGCCCTTTGTGCGGTCGGCCCAAATATTTGCGCGGATTCAGTCTGAGTCCAAAGGACTGAAATAAAAAAATGAAAGAAGATGAAAAAGAAATTTTAAAATTTCCTCAGGATCTTAAGCCTTTCATTTCTGACGTTGGGGAAACACAATTTTCTCATATTTTATCTCAACTTTGCAGAGGTCATGAACGTTGTGCAGCATTTTATATTTATCAAAAAGATGGCATTTTGATGGGTGCAGGAGAAGTGAATCCTCCTCAAATCGAAAGTATATTTTTACCCGATCCTTTGAAGAAGCTTGGGGTCCAAAAATTAACATCCGACAATCAAAAGGCCCCTGTGGGGGCCTGGGCCATCTACAGAAAAGAAATAAGTCCTCAGGTTTTTACCTCTCAGTTATCTTTAAAGGCTCTTGATGGGGAGAAGCTCGTAGGATTTTTGTGCTATTATCCTGCGCAATCAATACCTCAAGTTCAGCTCCAGGATGACATCGCGCTGAATAAACATTTTTTTATGCTGTCTTCCGTCCCGCTCTTACGTATAAGTTCAGATAAGACCCCTGGCATAAGGACTCTTTAACCCATGCATGAATTCATCGAGATCCGAGGCGCGCGGGAGCACAATCTGAAGAACTTGGATGTTTCTCTTCCGCGCAATGCTCTGGTTGTTTTGACGGGTCTGAGTGGATCCGGTAAATCTTCTCTCGCATTTGATACCCTCTACGCGGAGGGGCAGCGCCGGTATGTGGAGAGCTTGTCCGCCTACGCGCGCCAGTTTCTTGAACTCATGCAAAAGCCGGACGTCGACAGCATTGAGGGACTCTCTCCCGCCATTTCCATCGAACAAAAGACCACCTCCAAGAACCCCCGGTCTACGGTTGGAACCGTCACAGAAATCTACGATTATTTACGTCTCCTGTTCGCCCGAGTGGGGGTTCCCTATTCTCCTGCCACAGGTTGTCCCATTGAAGCCCAGACTGTCTCTCAAATTGTGGATCAAATTCTGGCGCTGCCCCAAGGGGCTCGCCTCAATCTCCTCGCGCCCATTGTGCGGGGACGGAAAGGGGAGTACCGGAAAGAACTGATAGATCTCCGCAAGAATGGGTTCCAGCGGGTGAAGATCGATGGGGTGTTGTATGACATCGATGATACGCCTTCCCTAGATAAGAAGAAAACCCATACGATTTCTGTGGTTGTTGACCGTTTGGTTCTGAATGGAGCAGAGGATTTGTCCCAGCGTCTGGCGGAGGCGACTGAGACCATTTTGAAGCTGGCGGATGGACTGATGCTGGTGGAGCAGGTAGATTTAGGGGTGGAGACTCTCTATTCCTCCCTCTTCTCCTGTCCTGTCTCAGGCTTTACTATTGAAAAAATTGAGCCCCGTCTGTTCTCCTTCAACAGTCCGTTTGGCGCCTGTCCCACCTGTGATGGCCTAGGGGTTCAGATCACCTTTGATCCCGTCAAGGTAGTTCCTAACCCTGCCCTGAGCTTAGAGGCGGGAGCCATTGCCCCTTGGTCTGGAAGCTTTGCCTCTTATTATCTTCAGATCTTTGCGGGCCTAGCGCAGCATTATGGTTTCTCTCTGAAAACGCCGTTCCAGGATTTGCCTGAGGTTATCCAAACCCTCATTCTCTATGGATCAGGAGCGACCAAGATTGACTTGGAGGTCAGGGATGAGGCTCGCACCTATAAATCCCGGAAAGTCTTTGAAGGCGTTATCCCCCACCTGACCCGTCGCTTGAAAGAAAAAGAAAAAAGCGGTCCTCAGGAAGAGCTCAACAAATACCAAAAGGCCCACGCTTGTGAGGCCTGCGCGGGGTTTCGCCTAAAGCCGGAAGCGCTTTGTGTGAAAATCAAGGGGTGCCACATTGGTCAGGTGACGGACCTCTCTATTGAGACGGCTCTCCTGTGGTTTGAAGATTTGGACCAAGTCCTCTCCCCCCAGCACGCCCAGATTGCCGTCCGGATTTTGAAGGAGATCCGGGCGCGCCTTGGGTTTCTCACCAGTGTGGGGGTAGGGTATCTGACGTTAGCCCGAACAGCGGGAACCCTCTCGGGCGGGGAGAGCCAGCGCATTCGCTTGGCCTCTCAGATTGGGGCTGGGTTGACGGGCGTTTTGTATGTTCTGGACGAACCTTCCATCGGGCTTCATCAGCGAGACAATGATAAATTGATTGGAACCCTGAAGCATCTCCGGGATATCGGCAATACGGTGATTGTGGTGGAGCACGATGAAGACACCATGCGGGCAGCAGATTACCTGGTAGATATGGGTCCGGGGGCTGGCCGTCACGGAGGGCAAATCATCTCCCAAGGGACGCCGGCTCAGGTGATTGCGGATCCGTGCAGCTTAACAGGGGCTTATCTATCCGGTGCACGGGTCATCCCCATGAGAGACCAAGTCCGAACGCCCCACCCCGACAAAATGTTGATCCTTGAAGGGGCGACTGCGAACAATTTGAAAGATGTGACCGTTTCCTTTCCGTTGGGACTTTTCATTGGGGTGACGGGTGTATCTGGTGGTGGGAAATCCTCTCTGGTCATTGAGACCCTTTACAAGGCTCTGGTGAAACAGTTGGGGCAAGCTCAGGAAGACCCAGGTCCCTATAAGTCTCTGACCGGTGTCGCGCACCTGGATAAAGTCATTGATATTGACCAGTCCCCCATTGGACGAACCCCACGGTCGAACCCTGCCACTTACACGGGTCTCTTTACCCCCATCCGGGAATGGTTTGCGGCACTGCCTGAGGCGCGTGCCCGAGGATACGGTCCAGGGCGCTTCTCCTTTAACGTCAAGGGGGGCAGATGTGAGGCGTGCCAAGGGGATGGGGTCGTCAAGATTGAAATGCACTTCTTGCCAGACGTTTATGTGACCTGTGATGGGTGCAAGGGGCAGCGCTACAACCGGGAAACCCTCGAGGTGAAATTCAAGGGGAAGTCTATTTGTGACATCCTAGATATGACCGTGGAGGCAGCCCGGGAATTTTTTGAAGCTAGCCCAGGGATTCGTGACAAACTACGGATGTTGGAGGAAGTGGGCCTCGGGTACATGCATGTGGGCCAGAGGGCGACCACCCTCTCAGGAGGGGAGGCCCAACGGGTCAAACTTTCGAAAGAGCTGTCGCGGCGCGCCACCGGAAAAACCCTGTACATTTTGGATGAACCCACAACTGGCCTTCATTTTGAAGATGTCCATAGGCTTCTTGGGGTGCTCCAACGTCTTGTGGATCAAGGCAACACGGTGATTGTGATCGAGCATAATCTTGAGGTGATCAAAACCGTTGACTGGATCATTGATATCGGCCCTGAAGGGGGAGATGGGGGCGGGCGCCTGGTGGCAGAAGGCCCTCCCAGCCACGTGGTTCAGGTGCCTGAGAGTTACACAGGCCAGTATTTAAAGCCCTACGTACGCGTCTAACCTTCAAGACGGTCTCTTCATTTGAGAACAGACGGTGGTCTCTTCAGTCTCCAGGGGGATGGATTCAAGCCCTGGGTCAAACAATTTTCTTGAAAAGACAAACAACTTGTATTAAAATTCAACTATGTCTTTGTCCTAAATCGATTTATCATCGGCAGGTCGGGTGTTTTTCCTCTCTTCAGAACCAGAGTAACGTCTGGGAGGGTCTGACAACAATATATTTTCAAAACAGGGTGGGTTCCATGACTTTTAAATTGCCTCCGTTGCCTTATGCCAAGGATGCCCTTTCTCCCATGATTTCAGAAGTGACGGTTACGTTTCACCGGGAACGCCATCATCAGGGATACCTTGACAACCTGAACAATCTAACCAAAGGAACCCCTTTCGAAACCTTAACCCTTGAAGATGTGATTGAAAAAACCGTTGATTCTCAAGAACACAAATCCATTTTCAATAACGCTGCTCAAGTGTGGAATCACAGCTTTTATTGGGACAGCATGCTGCCTCAAGGAGGAGGCTCTCTAAAAGAGGGTCCTTTGGAAAAAGCTTTAGTCCAGACCTTTGGCAGTATTGAAAAATTTAAAGAGATGTTCCAGAAAGCAGCCCTCAGTCAGTTCGGCAGTGGTTGGGCTTGGCTTGTCATGAATGTTCAAGGAAACTTGGCAATTCAGACCACAGGGAATGCGGATGTTCCTTTCACAAGCGGGTCTCGTCCTCTCTTCACCTGCGATGTTTGGGAGCATGCTTATTACTTAGATTACCAGAATCTTCGAGTTGATTACGTGAAAAAATTCATGGACCATTTAATCAACTGGGAGTTTGCTGAAAACAATTTTCGAGTGGCCTAATGAGCTTATCCGCTGATACAAAAGTGAAATTCACAGAAGTCCAGGAGGCTCTGGCCGTCCTGAGGAGGCATCTTTGACTGGGATGCGACCCTTCATCGTCTGAAGATTCTTGAAGCGCTTGTGCAGGAGCCCACTTTTTGGGACGACCCGCAAGAAGCTCAAAAACGCATGCAGGAACGGGATACCCTACAGCAAGGAGTTGCCCGTTGTGAGTCAATCGCCCACGAAATAGAAGATCTCGAGGCTTTGTTTGCCCTCTCCTCTGAAGAAGAGGATGAGGACCTTCTGAGGGAAAGTGAAACGGCTCTTGAGGATCTCCATCAGCGCGTCTCTTTGATGCGCCTTGAAACCATGCTTTCAGGGGAAGCGGATGAAAACAACTGTTTTCTTGAGATTCATGCGGGCGCCGGGGGAACGGAGGCCCAGGATTGGACCCTCATTTTGTCGCGGATGTATACCCGCTGGGCAGACAAAAAAGCCTATAAAATAGAGCTTATTGAGGAAAGCCAAGGAGAAGAGGCGGGCCTCAAATCTGTGACTCTCAAAATATCAGCGACTTCTAAAGCCAAACACCCCTATGGCTGGCTTAAGAATGAATGTGGAGTCCATCGGTTGGTACGAATTTCTCCTTTTGATGCGTCCGCCCGTCGACATACAAGCTTTGCATCTGTCTGGGTGTACCCCGAAATTGACGACAAAATCCAAGTAGAAATTCTGGAAAAAGATCTCCGGATTGATACATACCGGGCATCTGGTGCCGGCGGCCAACATGTGAACAAAACCGATAGTGCGATTCGAATCACCCACATGCCCACAGGAATCGTGGTTTCCTGTCAGATTGACAGGTCTCAACACCGGAATCGTGCCACTGCCTATGAGATGCTGCGTTCCCGCCTTTATGAACAAGAGCTGAGGCAACGGGAAGAGGCGGCAGCAGCCAACAACAGCACTAAAACGGAGATTGGCTGGGGACATCAAATTCGTTCTTATGTTTTGCAGCCCTATCAAATGGTGAAAGATTTGCGCACAGGGGTTGAGGTCGGCAATGCGCCTGCTGTTCTGGAGGGTGAGATCGATCCCTTCCTCTGGGGGATGCTGAGCCGCGGAAACACAGCCTCATACTAAGACCCATTTTTCACCAGGGCAGCGTGCACGCGCAGGGAATCTATCCACAGACAAATCGCTCCTCCTTCCTGTTCCTGTTTAATCTGGGATTTGGTATATACCCCATCTGATTAAAAGTGCTTGCAATGGAGTAAAGATTTATTGATCGATATCACATGAATATTGAGTGGGTTTGGGGATCTGGTTCTTCTGTTGTCTGACAGAAGACGGGTCACACGCTTCATTCACACTGTTGTCTCCAAATTGCCACAGGCGCAACAACAATGAAATCCATTGAAAAGACTTTGAAAAACTCAAAAAGAAAGAGGGGTTCCGATCAACCCTTTTCGTTCAAAGGGTTTGGAGGTGGTGCCCCCGGGGAGACTCGAACTCCCACATCCGAAGATAACAGATTTTGAGTCTGCCGCGTCTACCAATTCCACCACAGGGGCATCATCGAAACCTCTCATTTGGTATACCTCTTCCCCACAATCCACGCAAGCCTTTTTCCGCAAAAATGGACAGAGGAAACGCTTCAGGTAATCTATATCCCATCGGATTCAAGGGGGTGCATTCAAGAGATCCTGTCGATGAGGGAAGTCGCAAGGCTTGAGGGATGGGGACGGGTTGCCAGCCTTCTGACACCAGAAAAATAGCTTTGATCTGATCCCCGTGATGGCGGCCCGAAGCTTGATCGTTCACCCCCTCAAGCTGTCCCGTCTCTTCAGAGGCTCACATAATATTGACTCCTACACTCACGCCTGGAGCAATTTTTGAATACCATTCCACGGTGTGTGATCCGTTGACTCTGAAAAAAGGAACGTCAGAATGTCATGGTCTGCCCATGTCAGCAGATGCTCGAGAGCTACGAGATCGTTTTCGGAGAATTTCAGAGCGTTTTCCCTCACAAAGGTGCCAATCAACAGATCTGCTTCCCGGGTTCCGCGATGGGCTGCTTGATAGATCAGCCGTTTGATGCGGATCCCAGAATCCTCAACAGGTTCCATGGTCAAGAGCCTTGGGTCCATTGAGATGGCCAGCAATCCTTTGCACGCACAAACCCTTTGTAGGTTTTAATTTTGACAGAATACCAGTCCTGAGAGTCAGAAGATCTAAGGCTGTCTCTTAAATCAAGAATGAGGCCTTTTCCCAGGCGTGCGATTTTGCGCGCGTTCTTTTGTGGGTGGCTATAGAGAAAAATTGTCTTGAGAACAAAGAGGGTTTTGCGTCCCGCGAGCATGCTTTGGTGAATCCAACCCTTCGATCCAAAAGGATCCCGAATCTGTCTCCATGTATCAAATTCAGAAGTAATTTCAACGGGAAGGCCGAGGCAGAGAAGGGTCCAAATGATGGGGTATTGGCGCCCAGGCCCCACACGAAGGTTGACTTCAGAAGCCTTCAAAGACGCCATACGGGGGAGTGGAAGCGAGGGTTTTCCCTCAAGCGGGGGACTGAAACCGAGAACGAACAAAACACAAAAAAGCAAAAAACGAGGATTCTTGGTCATGGGAGAATGCCCAGGTCCGCAAGGCTCTTTTGGAGGGCTTCTTTGTGGGACGTGCTGAGGGTTCCGAGCGGAAGCCGACTGTCGGTTTCTCCGTATCCCAACAGGGACAACACCCATTTTAAAGGCCCGGGGCTTGGGGCTTCAAACAAAAGACGGGCCAGGGGAAAGGTCCGCCTTTGGATCTCAAGAAAAGTTTTGAAGTCCCCTGTCTGCCACGCCAGGTGCATTTGGGTGTACAAATGGGGAATCACGTTGGCGGTGACGGAGATCAAGCCCCATCCCCCTTGGGCTAAGAAAGCACCAAAGGTGACATCTTCTCCGGAAAACAATCGAAAAGATGAGGGGGTGCGCGTTGAGAGAAGAAGAGGCCTTGCCAGATCACTGGAGGCATCTTTAAGGCCAATAATCCGGGGGCAATCGTGAGAAAGATCTCCGATCAGGTCAACCCCTAATTCAATCCCTGTGCGACCAGGGTTGCTGTAGAGGAGGAGGGGAATACGGGTTTCATTGTGAATGGTTTGGTAGTAAGTGCGCACCCCTTCGGGGTCTGCCTTGACATAGAAGGGGGTGATCACCAGAGCCGCATCGGCGCCTAAATCTTGGGCCTGACGGGTATAGAGCAGGGCCTCTTGTGTGGTGGGGGCGCCTGTTCCAGGAACCACAAATGCCTGCCCGCGACATGTTTTTAGGCAGAGCTCAATGAGCCGTCCTCTCTCTTCCAACGAGAGAGCGATGAACTCTCCAGTGGTGCCACAGGGAACCACGCCAGTGATGCCATTTTCCAGGAGAAACTCTAAATGCCGAACAAAAGATTTTTCGTCAATTTTTTGGTTTTTAAAGGGGGTTGAAACTGCAGCGAGAATCCCATAAAGAGAGGAAGTGCATTCCGTACGTTTTTCCATAAACAGCTGACCCTTAGACAATTGGAAAGAGAGCATCACCATGACGTTAGATGTTTCGAGATGGCTTCGCAAGGCCCTTTTGAGTGTAACATTCTTGTCTGGATTGGGCCTTTGTGAAGGGGGGACTCTGTCAGAGACTTCTTTTTTAAAAAAGGTCATCCAAAACAAAAGCCCTGTCTCCAGTTTTCAAAGTGGGTCCCCTGTCCTGCGAGATCTCACATTCTGGTTGAACGCCCAGAAAGAATCGACCCCTCCTGTCTCGCTTCAAGAATTCCTTAGGTTTGTGAAGCGTCACCCCAACTGGTCAAATCTCGGACGCATGCAAACAAAGATTGAAGCTACTTTCCCCAAATTCCCCCCTGAGGCGGATGCTTTGATCGCCCTGTATTCTTTGCGAGCCCCCAGCTCTCTCACTGGAAAAACGTTTCATCTCAAGGCTCTGAAGGCGAGGGGGGGGGCGGCCAAAGCCTGCGAGGTGGCGCGCGGATATTGGGTAAACCCATCTCTTGTGGGGCGGGAGGCAGATCACTTTCTGTCTGTGGCCCAAGAATGCTTGTCTGCGGCAGATCACGAATCCCGCTTCCAAAAGCTTTTAATGGCTCAGGATAGTATTGAGGCAGCTCGCATGGTTCCTTTGCTGCCTGAGGGGCTGCGCTTTCAAGCCCGGGAGGCGTTACGCTTGTTAGCCATGAATGGGAAGCCATCCGCCTCTTTCAAAAAACAGCCCCATGCCTGGGTTGTGTTTGCGACACTGGCAGCCCTGAAGAAGGCTAAAGACTATGAGGCCTATGCCCAGGTCTGTCTTCAACTTCCAAAATTGGTTAAGCATCCTGAAGATTTTGTGAAAATGCGTGTGCTGGGAGCGCGGGAATTTTTAGAGAGAGGAAACGTAGCGGATGCTTATCGTGTGGCGTCCGTCCATCAGTTGTCTTCTGGTAATGGGTATGCAGAGCTTGAGTGGCTTTCCGGTTGGATCGCCCTCTCTTTTCAAAAAAATCCCCAGAAAGCCCTGGCCCATTTTCAAAGATTTCAAAAAGCTGTGAAATCTCCTATTAGTGTGGCGCGGGGGTTCTATTGGTTGGGCCGATCGTACGCGGCCCTGGGACGCAAGGCGGAGGCCCAGCGGGAATATAAAAAAGGGGCGGCGCTTTCACTGACCTATTATGGACAGATGGCGTGTCATGAACTCGGGCTCTCGCCCTTTTCCCTGCTGAGGGATACACCCCGTGTGACCGAGAGGGAGCGGGCGGCTTTTGAGGCCCTGGACACCGTCAAGGCCATTCGATTCCTTGCGCCCTGTGGGCCGCAAGCCCATCTGTTTATTCTGCGACTTTTATGTTCCTTAGGAAGCCAAGTCCAAACCCCAAGTGCACAGCAACTCACGATTGAGCTGGCAGCTCAGGTCCACCCGTATGTTGCGGTTGATTTGTCCCGTACCCTTTTGATTAGGTCACCCCATTTGCGCCTCCTCAAAGCAAGCTTTCCCCTCAAGCCTGTTCCTCCCCAGTGCTCGGAACTGGAAAAAGCGTTGGTTCTTGCGGTTTGCTACCGAGAGAGTCGTTTTAACCCAACGATTTTAGGGGCTGCGGGTGAGCTGGGTCTGATGCAGCTGATGCCCCAAACAGCGGTTGTGCAAGCGGAAGAGCTAGGGATCAAAGATCACAAACCTGAAAAGCTTTTAAATCTTTTGTACAATATGACTTTGGGGCGTCATTTTCTGCGAACCCACCTCACTGATTTTGGCGGCAATCTGTTTTTGGTTTTTTCTGCGTATAATGGAGGTCCAGGCGTTACGTCCCGTTGGCTTCAGACCTTTGGAGACCCACGCCATCCTCAATTTGGAGGGGGAGGGAAGAGCGCGCTCCACCGTCACATTGAATGGGTTGAAATGATTCCTTATGAAGGCGTCCGAGATTATATTCAAAGAGGGATTGAGGCCACAACGATTTACGCAGGTCGCCTGGGTCATTCGTCTCAGAAAGCTCGGTCTCATTTAGGAATTGATTAGCTGAAACCTGACGGGCGTCATCACGCGTCGGCTCCTGATCTCTCGATGCCCGTCCCTTCAGCCCCCGTAGCGGGTGTGAGGATCCAGCTATTTTTAAAAAAAACCAAAGCAAAATTTTGATTTTTGGTGAGGCTCTCCCCTCCTCAAAGACGCTGTCTTCTAGGCGATGAGGATTCTTAAGCTGGACCCTCCATCTGGCTTGATTTGGCAAATGGAATTTGATGAGATGGGGCACTTCATCGGCTCAAAAAAAACAAAAAATGGATCATCAAAGCGGTGGATCGTAGCACAGGGAGAACTGTTGCCTGGGTTATCGGTCATCGTGATGCTGCAACCGTCCAGAAGTCCTACCTTTATGGCGCTATCAAACTTTGGGTTGCGCTAACAGCGCCAGAGATCTTCTCTCAGTCTCAAGAAACTCTTGCATCTCTCTTGAGATGAAAACTCTCTAACTTTCTTTGGGGCGTGCGTGGGGAGCTCAATTCAGACAAAGAACATTCCCCGTGGAGCGACTCTTTCCATCGGAAATCCTCCAAAAGCAACTCTTCACGCAAAAGCCAACGAGAAACCTCAACCCTCTTCTGACCAAGACTCCCAGAAAAAGCGAGATTCGGCCGGGGAGCGTTTACGCTCCACGAGCTGAGGATTGTCCTTTTCGTATCCCAGGGCCATGACGGCCATGATATGGTACTGATCTGAGATCCCAAACAACCCCCGGATAGCGTCCGGGGAAAAGCCCCCCATGGGGTGAACCAAGACATTGAGGGCGGTTCCTTGGAGCATCATGTTTTCCGCGGCCGCCCCGGTGTCGTAAGTCGCCCAGAAATTGTCTTCTTGATTGCGTGTCCATTGACGTTTGGCCATCACAATCACCAAGACGGGTGCGTTTGCGGCCCAGACTCGATTGGGCTCTGCCAGAGTTCCCAGCACATCTGCGTGCAGGTTGGGGGAGACCCGTTGACGGACCATCAGAAAACGCCAAGGTTCCTCCCCATAACAACTGGGAGCCCAGCGCGCCGCTTCCACCATTTGCATCAGAACATCGTCCGGAAGATCTCGGTCTCCGTTGTATTCCCGACCACTGTGGCGTTTTTGAAAGAGTTCGTTCATGAAGTCTCCACTTTTTTTATCAGAACAGGTTCGATATCTGCACTCGAAAGAGTCCCCTTTTTACAGGATAATTCCGCCAGCACAAGATGAGAAATGGCCTCCATCAGTTGCGCAGAAGACCACAGGCGAACGTGGGCTTTAAACAGGGGCAGGTGTTTGAAAAAAATGGGGGCGTCTAACAGACCGAGCGCCGTCTCAAGGGATGCCCCTTCATCAAGGGAAGCCCGCACTTGGAGAAGGGCCATGAAGTGTCGCAAGGCCCCCCGCAAATCCAAAAGGGGCTCGCCCCCGTTTGTAAGCCATTCGTAGGCCTGCAAAGAATTGCGCCCCGAGAGGGCGTACGCCAGGCTTTCATTGAGGTTTGCATGGGGAGGCAGGGCATCCGCCACATCGTCTGCTGTCAAAGGGGTCGGCCCTTGGAGAAGCTTGAGCTTCAGCAAAAGCTGAGACGTCTCTTCGATTTTGAAACGCTGGCCGATCATTTTCAGCGCGTCTGGGAGAAAGGTCAGCCCCTTCGCGCGCGCCCGTTTTTGGAAGTAGGCTAAGAGAGCCCCCCCTTCTAAGGGATAGGCAGGAATCCCCCAAATGCGGGGGCTCTTAAGGGAGGCCTGCACCAAAGCAGACGTGGTTCGCAGCTTCAGAGAGGTCACGATGAGGGTGTTTTTGCCCACCTGTTCCAGGAGCGCGACATAGGTTTTGGCATTTTTCTCAGAGAACTCACTGATCAGGAAAAAGGAATGGGCGTCAGGGTCTGAGAATAAGTCAGGAGCCAGGTGAGCCTCTGGGTTCTCGAGAAATCCAGATTCTGGGAGGCGCTTGAAAGGACAGCCGGCCTCCTCAAGGGCATCAGAGATTTCATCCACAAGCGCCTGAATCAGCCCCTCATCATTGCCATACATGAGAATCAGGGCTGGGGGAGTTTTCAGGAGACCCTGGGCATCCAAACGGGTCGGCTCAATTTTAATGGCGGACCTCCTTGGCAGGGATGTCTTGGATTTTTGAAAAAAATTGCGCCAAATCGAGGAGCAAATTTTGGGCGATAATCTCAAGACTTTCCCTCTCTGCCGCTTCTCCAGAGATCGTATTGCTGTAAAATCCCCCAGGCATATAGGTATAGGAACTATGGGCCAGCAAGGTATTTTTGAGAAGGGTTTTCCGGTTGTCTTGGGCTTTTAATGTATATTGCGCCTCCATGGACAAACGCACCCGATTGCTGGTCGCTTGGTGGGTGAGGCCCACTGCGGACTGGGTTTTTTTGAGCTTCACGAAGAGCCGGTATTTGGGTTTCTCACATCCCTCAGGAGTCAGCATTTTTGTCAACGCAATCCTGAGGTATTGACCGGAATAATCCGAAATGTTTTCAACAGCAACCGATTTGAGTTGGTCTTGGACGCCTCCTGGATATGAGGTCAGAAGGGGCGTACATCCGCTGATCCCAAACCCTAAAAGACCCCCAAGAGCCATTGCGCCCACACCCTTGAGGACAGCGTTTCTGAAATGGTTGGTTTGAATCACGCTTGGGCCCCTATAAAACCACATTGATAATACGGTGAGGTACCACAATGATTTGCCGAGGAGAACGCCCTGCAAGCAGAGCCTGCACCGAAGGGAGGGCCAGGACAATCCCCTTGATTTCATCCTCAGAACAATCTTTTGGCACCGTAATCTCGTCCCGCCTTTTCCCATTCACCTGCACAGGAAGGGTCAGGGTTGTCTCCACAAGGAAACGGGGGTCAGGCTCAGGCCACGGCGCAAGATGCACGGGACCAACGCCTCCAAGAAGCTCCCAGATTTCCTCTGCAATATGGGGAGCCGCAGGGGCGAGAAGACAGATGAACGAACGCCAAACGTGCCCCAGAACAGCACAATCTTCTGGGTCCGTGGGCTGGAATTTCTCTAGGGTGTTACTGAGTTCCCGCAGGCGGGCAATAAACTTGTTCAAATGGAAAGACTGAAGATCGGATTTGACATCTCGGATGGTCTGATGGAGACACCGGAGCAGACCCGTTTGCTCCGCGGAGAGGGCGCTTGGGAGAGGGCTCTGGAGCTGCATCTCAGGCAGATGGAGGTGGAGAAGGCGCCAGAGACGGTTCAGATAACGCCAACTGCCTTCCAGACCTTCGTCCGTCCACTCCACATCCTTTTCAGGTGGCGTGTCAGACAGCATGAACAAGCGGGCTGCATCGGCGCCATAAGACTGGACAATCGTATCCACCCCTACAAGGTTGCACTTGGATTTACTCATCTTTTCAGAGCGCCCCACCACCACCGGAGTTCCGTCTTTTTGGGTGACCCACTGGCCTGTCTCATTGAGGCGCACCTCTTGGGGGTACAGCCAATGCCCGCTTTGATCTTTAAAGGTTTTGTGACACAGCATCCCTTGAGTGAAGAGGGCTTTAAACGGCTCAACAGCCGGGATGGCGTATCCACAGGCCTTAAGCGCCCGCATGAAAAACCGTGAATAGAGCAGATGAAGGACCGCGTGCTCAATGCCGCCGATATACTGTTGGACAGGCATCCAATAGGCCACCGCCTCCGGATCAAAGGCCGATTGCGAATGGGGGGAGCAGAACCTCAAGAAATACCAAGAGGACTCAAAAAAGGTATCGAGGGTATCCGTTTCCCTCTGGGCTGCATCGCCACATTGGGGGCAGGGAACGTGTTTCCAGGTGGGATGGCGATCGAGGGGATTCCCGGCCCCTTCGAACGTGACGTCCTCAGGCAGCAGAACCGGAAGATCTGAGAGGGGGACCGGCACCACACCACAGGACGGGCAGTGAATCATCGGGATCGGGCATCCCCAGTATCTTTGACGGGAAACCCCCCAGTCACGGAGGCGGTAGACCGTCTCCCGGGTCCCTGTTTTCAAGCGCTCAAGGGTCTCAATCATGCGGGATTTGGCCTCCTGAACGGACAAGCCATTCAAGAAATCAGACGCTACTAACACACCATCCCCCGTATAAGGAAGGTCCACAGGTTTCCCGTCTTTGGGCGCCACGACGGGGAGAATCTCAAGGCCCAGACGCGTGGCCAGCTCATGATCCCGGTCGTCATGGGCTGGGCATCCAAACACCACCCCTGTGCCGTAATCCATCAACACATAATTCGCGATCACGATGGGGAGTTTCTTTCCCGGAACCAAAGGATGAAGGGCAAAATGGCCGGTGAACACGCCGGTTTTCTCAGCGGTTTCAATAGCGACTGCGGAAGTTCCTCTCTTTTGACAGACCTCCTGAAAGACACGAATCTCAGGAGATGTCTGGGCCCAGAGATGGGCCAACGGATGGTCCGGAGACAGGGCCAAGAAAGAGGCCCCAAACAGAGTATCTGGACGGGTTGTGAAGACTTCCAGAGAGGGGTCTTCCCCATCCAGCTGGAACAAAACCCGGGCCCCTTCGGAGCGCCCAATCCAATTTTTCTGCATGACCCGCACTTGCTCTGGCCAAGCAGAAAGGGTCTCAAGATCATCCGTCAGGTCATCTGCAAACTGAGTAATCTTCAAAAACCACTGGGACAACAGACGTCTTTCCACAGGCGCGCCAGAGCGCCAGCCGCACCCGTCCACCACCTGCTCATTGGCAAGAACCGTGTGCTCCACCGGGTCCCAGTTCACAAAAGCTTCTTTCCGGTAGGCAAGGCCCTGTTTGTAAAAATCCAGGAACATCTTTTGTTCATGAGCATAATAATCCGGGGTACAGGAAAAAAGCTCCCGCGCCCAATCATAGGAAAGCCCGAGAAGGCGCAGCTCTCCCGCCATCTCAGCGGCATTTTTCTGGGTCCATTCCTGGGGATGGACATGGTGCTTAAAGGCGGCATTTTCTGCCGGCAGACCAAACGCGTCCCACCCCATAGGATGCAAAACGGAATACCCAAGGGCCCAATGGAAGCGGGCGAGGACGTCCGCAAGAACGTAATTCCGCCCATGGCCCATGTGGGGCTTTCCAGAGGGATAGGGGAACATTTCAAGAAGATAGAAGGGGGGTCGGGTGGACGGGCTGACGTGTCCCGACGGATCCATGCCTTGGGGCACAGAAAAAACCTGATCTTTCTCCCAACGGGCTTGCCACTTCGCTTCTGTTTCTTGAAAATTGTAACGCATTGGTTACTCTCCTGTTTGCGCTTTCAGGGTGCGTGCATGAATAAGAATTTGATGTTCGATTTCTTCCGCGACGGTTTCTTGGGGCCGTGCGATTGTCTCCCAGCGGGATCCTTTTTTCTCTTCTTTCAAAACGGTGGCACGAATGCGGTCTGACCTGAGGCGTCCGGGGAACAGGGTCACAAGAACTTTAAAACGCTCCTGAGGCGTAGCTGGAGGGGTGTACCACTGGGTCTCCAAAAGACCGGATTTGATATCTGCTGTTTCCAGGCCCATGAATGACAAGCGATCTAAAGCGCTTTGCCAAAGATAAGAACTGATTTTGATTTTTTCCGCGCCTCCGTCTCCACCAAACGTCAGGAAACTGTCCCCAAAAAGCCTGCCACTGGATTGGGCGCGCCGCTCTTGGTCTGTCATGACCTCTTCTTCCGTGTGAGAGGAGTCTATCTGGGTGCAAGATGCACAAATCAAAAGGGCAAGAAGCAGATACAAACGATTCATAGAAGATCCTTTCTGTCTCTCTCATTTGTCATCCAAACAGAGGAAGCGTCAAGCCTTAGAGTCGACTGGCCTGAGAGACCGGAGGGCTTGCAATGTGGTCGCTCCCACGCACATCATGGCGATTTTGAGTTGATGAATGATCAGGGTGATGGCTTGATGGAGGGCCTCCTCAGACGTGTTCACTGCCCGCAGAAGAGGTCCAGCTGCCCCGAAAAGGTCAGCCCCTAAGGCCAATGCCTTGGCCCCATCAAGTCCGGAGAGAATCCCCCCACTGGCAATCAAGGGGTGGGTCCATCCGTTGTTTTCGAGAACCGTTCGGACCGCTTTGAGAGAGGTGACGGTGGGAATGCCCCACCCTCTGAAACTCTCCGCCAATTGTTTTTGGAGAGGATCCGCGCAGCGATGGGCTTCCACTTGGCTCCAAGACGTTCCCCCAGCGCCCGCCACATCCAGGCCCCAGACCCCCACCTCCAGAAGGCGTTTCGCCACAGAGGAGGAGAGACCATACCCTACCTCTTTCACCAAGACAGGAACGGACAGAGAGCGGGTTAAGCTTTCAATTTTCGGTAAAAGTCCGCGCCAGTTGTGGTTGCCCTCCGGTTGCAGCAGTTCTTGCAGAACATTGAGGTGGAGCACAAGGGCGTCCGCCTGCACGAGATCCACCAAACGGGTACAATCGTCAGGCGTCACCCCTTCGTTTAACTGAACAGCCCCGATATTGGCCAAGAGTGGGACGCCATGGAGCTGATCCCTGACATAGAAGGTGGAGAGAAGATCTTGGTTCTCTAAGAGAGCGCGCATGGATCCTAAAGCAAAGGGAATTTTGAAAACGTTTGCTGCAGAGGCCAGACTTCGATTGATTCCCTCAGCGCGCTTGCTGCCCCCTGTCATGGCAGAAATCAAGAAAGGAGCCCCCAGGGTGTACCCAAGAAAAGAAGACTGGAGTGTCACATCCTCAAAAGCACATTCGGGCAACGCACAATGGGTCAGTTGAATGGAATCAAAACCGGACAGCTGATGAGACCTCACATCCTCTGAAAGATTGATCGTCAGGTGTGCATCTTTTCGAGAGGAGGTCACAAAGGAAGATGGCATAGACATGTCCTGACCTCAGAGCAACGGGCTCATTTCGCTGAATAAAGTCTTCAAACTGGAGGCCGAGGCCGGAATCGAACCGGCATCCAAGGATTTGCAGTCCTCTGCATAACCACTCTGCCACCCGGCCACCATTCCTTTTCCTTAGCCTTTCTTGAGCAGAAGTGCAAGCCCTCAACACAGAATCCATGACAGAATGTGTTTAGGTCACCTTCCTTTGTCCCACGAGGGCGAGGGCGGTCAGAGCGCTGAGTAGGCAAATATACCCGCCGGCTCCCCAAGGGTGACCGAAGGCTTGGATACAGAAGAGGAGGATCAGAGTTGTGTTGCGGCCCAGGAGACTGCTGCCGAGGACGCTTCCGATTCCAGGAAGGGCGTAGCGGGCGGGACCTTGAAAGAGACGGCTGACCCAAACGGCTTGAGCAATTCCAAAGAGAACCCCCCAAAAAACAAACCAAAAGCGAACGGACAGAATGTAGGGCAGGCTTGCGTTCTTCAGAAAACAGATCAACGGTCCCCCTGTTACTGCCAGAAGGCTGGCACAACAAAGCATGATGTTGGCAGGTTGATACCGTGAGAGGAGAGGAGAGAGAACGAGAGGTAAAGCCATATCAAAACTGAGAAAGACCATGTTGTTTGCGGTCATTTGTGTCAAAGAAATCCCTGTCACAAGGGGGACGTAGCTATTCATGAAGACAAAAGGAACTGCGTAGGTCATATAGGAAAAGCTGCTGCACAGGGCGATGACCCCTAAAGTGCGCCACCGCCGGAGAGCTTCTCTGTGAAGGACTCCCGTCTTTTTGCCAAGGCTGATGTCTTGGGTTTGAAGCGGGAGCGTGTGACTGGGCAGCAGAAGAATCAGTCCGCACAAGAGGGCACCTATGAGAAAGGCAAAGCGCCAAACCTCTGGAAAAAAGGGGATGAGAAGGGTCACCATCATGACCGCCCCTGAGGCCAAGAGAGGGCCTAGAATGTCTGCACTTCCGTAAAGGCTCGCCCAAAAAAAAGAGGCGCGATTGTTTTTGTTTGAGAGCAACATCACGCCGCCAAGTCCCCGCATACCTGTCACAAAAAAATCAAGGATAATTCGGGCGCTGACCATTCCCAGGGGGGCCAAGACGCCGATTGTCTGATGGGTGGGGAGGGCTGCAAAGAAGAGCATGGATACGGACACGCCTGCTAAGGAAATTTTGATAGAAAAATCTGGTGTTTTGCGGACAGAAAGCCAACTAAAGACGTACGTTCCAAGAGGGCGTGTGAGCATGCCGGTGGCAATGACGCCGTAGGTTAAAAAGAGTTGAACGACCGGGGCGTGATTGGGGAAAAAAAGAGGCCCCAAAAGGGGCGCAAGAAGGCCATAAAGAGCTGTATCATAATGATTCACCACTTGGGCAATGAGCAGAGAAAGGTCACGCTGGCGCAGGGACGAGGTGCTGAAAGAGTCCTGTGCCCCGTAAGCTGTCATGGCGTTCTCTGAATCATTCCTTGGATCAACATGTTCGTGTTGTAAGCCATCATATCCATGTAATTGGAGGCGGGAGAGTCTGCCTCCGACAGCGCATCTGAATAGAGGGTTCCTCCGATGCGAATCCCGGTCTCTTCAGAGATCTGATACAGAGTTTGAGGGTTGATCATATTTTCCAGAAAAATAATATTGAAATGTTTTCTTTTGGCCGCGTCTAGCATCTCTTGCATTTTTTTTGGAGAGGGTTCCACATCTGTGCTGAGCCCCCAAGGAGAGAGAAAAGACACCCCATAAGCTTGGCCAAAATACCCAAACCCATCGTGGGTCGTCAGAACCCGGCGGCGCTTTTGGGGCACACGGGACATTTGTCGCCGAATCCAACGATCGAGCAAAGCAAGCCGTTGATCGTAAGCGCGCATTCTCTGATCAATGATGGCGGCCTTTTGGGGGAGCCGTTTTTTAAGAGCCTGCCCAATGTTTTGAATGTACAGTCTTGCGAATTCAACGTTGTGCCAGGCATGGGGATCGGTGACCGGTTGCTGTCCCATCAGGAGGGTACGTGGCAGGCATCCTTCAGAGGCAATGACCACTTGTTTTTGTGCTTTTAAGAAGCGCTCCATCCAATGGCCTTCAAGATTCAGACCGTTGACAATAATAAGGTCCGCTTTGATCAAGGCGATGATATCTGTAGGGCTGGGATCATAGGTGTGGGGGTCACCATCGGGTCCGACCAGGGTCTTGATCCGGACAAAATCATTTGCGAGCTCTTTAACGAAATCCTCAAGGATCGTAAAGCTGACAACGACTTGGGGCCGTTTATCTTGGTGAGAATTTTCTTCCTCTGGAGGCGGGAGAAACATCAAAAGCCCTATAACCAATCCGAGAAGAGCAAGAGCACTTCCACGATTCCAACAGCGCTGGATCAAAATGGCGAGACCATAAAGTCCCCCAGAGACTAAAATAATGGCCGGTCCGGAAGGGCATGCCGCATGATAGGAGAGGAGAAGTCCTAAATAGCTGGAAAGGCATCCCAAGCCTGTGGCGCAGAGAGCCATTGTCCATACTTGTTTTGCAAACAAACGGGCGGTGATGGCGGGCAGCAAGAGAAGGCCCAGAGCCATCAAGGTTCCCAGCGCTTGAAATGCGGAGACCAAATTGACCGTGACGAGAGCGATAAACACGGCGTCAATGACTGGGATCTTCCCGCCGATTGATTTGAAAAAGAGGGGATCAAATGATCGCAAGACCAAAGGTCGATAAAGGAATGTGATGGCGGCCAGGCTGATGCTAGAGATGGAGGCAATCCAAAAAAGTCCTTCCTTTGACAGGGATAAGACAGTCCCCAAGAGGACATGCATTAAATCTAAATGGTTCCCAAAAATCGCAAGGATTAAAAGACCAAGCGCTGTGGAAATGAGAAACATAGCGGTAAAACTACTATCGATACTCAGGCGTGTATTATGATGAATCCACTGGGACGTGAACGCCAGTGTCAGTCCTGCACAAATGCCGCCGATGGATAGGCCAACGATGGAAAACCCTGAGATGAGAAACGCAAGGGCAATCCCGGGAAGAAGGCCGTGGGTCAGGGCGTCCCCGACCAGGCTCATGCGCCGTAAAACCATAAAAGTTCCAATAGGCCCACATCCGATCGACAGGGCGCAGCAGCCAATCAAAGCTTTCCGCAAAAAAACATAGTTCAAAAATGGATCTAAGAAAAAATGAGAAAGACTGTCGACCCAATGGCTCATTGTGCGGCGCCTTCCCAGGTTTGGGCGACGCTGTAAGCGGTCTCTAGATTTTCAGAGGTTAAGACATCTTTTGTCAGACCAAAATGGGAGAAACTTCGTGCCAGTAGAAGAACATGGGTGAAAAATTGACGGACAATCTCTAAATCGTGCAGAACAATCAATTGGGTTTGCCCGCTTTGATTCCATCTGTTGATCAGGGTCATGAGATCTATCTTTGTGGGCTCGTCCACACCGGTCATGGGCTCATCTAAAAAAACAATGGAGGCTTGTTGAACCATCAGGCGTGCAAACAAAACCCTTTGAAACTGACCTCCTGAAAGAGCTTGAATGGATTGCAGGGCAAAACCAGGAAGCCCAACAGTTATCAGGGCATCCTCAACAGAGTGTCTATGGGGGCCTGTCATTGATTTCAGCCAACCGACCCGTGGACAAAGACCTCCTGACACAACATCTTGAACCAACAAGGGGAAATCTCTCTGCAGGGTCGACCTTTGGGGCAGGTAAGCAGTTTCTAAAGGGGGGAAAGCTCGGTCTATGGTGCCCGCCTGAACAAGCTCAGATCCTTGAATGGAGAGAACCTCCAGAAGGGTTGATTTCCCTCCCCCATTCGGGCCGACAATGGCTACCTGTGCCCCGGAAGGAACGGCAAAAGAAAGGTTTTCAATAATTGGAATATTTTTGCGATTGAGAGATAAATCTTGGACAGAAATCATTGAAGCAGTATGCATCGTCGGACTCTCGATATTTGAAAGGGGATTCTCTGGAGAGAATCCAACATGCGTTCTGGAGCCTGAAAAATCTTTGATTATCGGTATTTGATGGTGGCATCAAAAGAATCAAAGCCTCCCATGACCCTTTTTATAGACCGAGAAGAACGATCCAAAGAGGGGCCAAAAAAGCGGCAACTAAACTTATTCGGTGTGTGATTCCCCATTCCGAGAATTTTTCACCACGCATATCGACCCGTTTCATCGACACCTCTTAATTGAAAATGAAAATCATTATCAATTAGTACGTCATTCTAAGGGGGCTGTCAAGCATCAGGCGGATCTGGGTTTTGAGGGTCTTTTTTGGAAAAAATCAAATTGCTTAGGGGGTGAGAAGGATTTAACGATTCTTTGAAGACTGTTTTGTCAAAATGACACTCTATTTAAGAGGAGCCTCCATTTGCTGCGTCTTCATTTTTTAGTTCGACTGATCATGAAAAGTGTATGGGTGTGGATGCTCTTCGTGTCTTGGGGTCTTGCGCCAGCGAACTGTGGCGGTCTTGAGGACCGCGTTGTTCAAAAAAATTCTGGTGCTGGGGCGCCTGGTGCTGGGGCAGCTTCGCCACCTGGAGCGCCTGGTGCTGGGGCGCCTGGTGCTGGGGCAGCTTCGCCACCTGGAGCGCCTGGTGCTGGGGCGCCTGGTGCTGGGGCAGCTTCGCCACCTGGAGCGCCTGGTGCTGGGGCGAATAATATGAACGACCCTAACAATCCCAACAATCCTTACAACCCTAACAACCCTTATCAACAGGGAGGCATGGGGTCCTCAGGTTTTGGCAGTCAATTCGGAAACAACATTCCTGGGATTTTTGGTGGAATTTCTGCGGCCCAAGACTTTTATAAAAGCCAAAAATGCAAGAAAGGGTGCACAATGGAATCGTGCACAGATCCTTCCCAATGCACATGGTGTCGTGCCAATTGTTTGCCAACCCCACCTGTGCCCTGTATGCAAGCGTGCCAAGAGGGCGGTGGGAATGAGGGTGGTGAAGAAGAGGGTGGTGAAGAAGAGGGTGGTGAAGAAGAGGGGGAAGGTGGTGACATGCCTCCAGAAGAGGGTGAAGATGATGGCTCTGGAGGCGGCGAAGAATCGTCCGAAGAAGATGTCGATTTTAGCGAAGGGGGGGATGAGGACGAGGAAGATGAATCTGAGGAAGGCGGCGCTGAAGGTGAGGAAGGTGGCGCTGAGGGTGAGGAAGGTGGCGCTGAGGGTGAGGAAGGCGGCGCTGAAGGTGAGGAAGGTGGCGCTGAAGGTGAGGAAGGCGGCGCTGAAGGTGAGGAAGGCGGCGCTGAAGGTGAGGAAGGTGGCGCTGAGGGTGAGGAAGGCGGCGCTGAGGGTGAGGAAGATGGCGCTGAGGGTGAGGAAGGTGAATCTGTAACAAACCCGGATGGATCGACCACGACCACAAACCCGGATGGATCGACCACGACCACAAACCCGGATGGATCGACCACGACCACAAACCCGGATGGATCGACCACGACCACAAACCCGGATGGATCGACCACGACCACAAACCCGGATGGATCGA
>JBIKIF010000003.1:0-174830 GCA_044361745.1 Holosporales bacterium
CCCAGATGGATCGACGACGACCACGACCACGAATCCTGATGGGTCAACAACAACGTCAACATCGAAGCCGAACCCAGATGGATCGACGACGACCACGACCACGAATCCTGATGGGTCAACGACAACGTCAACAATCAAAAGGAACCCGGATGGGTCGACGACGAGGACGACTGTAAACCCGGATGGGTCTACGACGACAACGAGGACAAAAAAAAACCCGGATGGGTCAATCACGACGGTAATCACAAAAAGGAACCCAGATGGGTCTACGACGATCATGACAATGACTAAAAATGCGAACGGATCCTTCACGCTCAAGACCATCGTCAGCAATCCTGATGGATCGATGGTCAATTTCTATGGGGGGGCAGACGGGGCGGTGATTGGAAGCGGGCCGATGAAGCCCATTCGGATTGAGATGTCATTTCCTTGTGATATTTTCACACATCAATCTCCGGTTCGGATCGTTGAAAAAGGTTCGTCTCTTGGAGCTATGAGGCGCGGGGGATAAGGCGCTCCCGTTATCTGAGCAGGTTAGGATCTCTTTTGGGGCAGGTTTTAGGGCTTGATTTGCCTTTGGGTTCAAAGAGGTGTACACTCCGCGGGTTCATTTTTTCTGGTAAAGGGCCCCCCGTAATGGTCAAAATTAAAAAAGAAAAAACTCACATAAAACAAAACGATGGGGGGCTTGTCTCTTCATGGATGCCTTGGGTTGTTTGGATATGTGCGGCTCTTTTTTACGCCTATCAGTTTTGCTTGCGGGTGTCTCCCAGTGTGATGGCGGATGGGATCGCATCTTCATTTCAAGTGGATGCATGTGCATTGGGCGTTTTGTCTTCTGTTTATTATTATTCTTATTCTGCGCTCCAGATACCAGCGGGTGTTTTGTATGACCGCTTTGGTCCGCGACGGGTGTTGCTCACAGCCATTGCGCTTTGTGGGATTGGAGCTGCGTTGTTTGGGGTTGCGTCCTCGTTGTTTGGGGCTTCTATCGGACGATTGTTAATGGGGGTGGGCTCGGCGTTTGCTTTTTTGGGGTGCGTCAAAATTGCCAGCACCTGGTTTCCTGCGGACCGCCTTTCTTTTGTCATTGGCTGTACTATTTTCGTTGGGACAATGGGTGCCATCGGTGGGGGAGCGCCCCTTGCCTGGCTCGTGGGTGAGGTGGGGTGGAGGCCGTCTCTCAATATTCTCGCTCTTGTCACCATTGGTTTGTGTGTTCTGGGGTGGCTCTTTGTTCGAGACTCAGCTCCAGGCCAAAACTTAGACAAGCCTCAAGAAAAATCTCGAGAACCTATTTCCGTTGTTCAGTCTTTGATCACTATTTTTTCCAATCCACAGACGTGGATTTTAGGTTTTTATGGGCTTTTGATGTATGTGCCTTTGGCTGTTTTTCCAGATTTATGGGGTGTGCCCTTTCTGGTGGATACCTACGGGATGGATAAAACGCAAGCCGCCGGCATTGGATCTCTTTTTTATGTGGGGATGGGGGTTTCTTCACCCTTTGTGGTGCTTCTGTTGCGCCTCTTTAAAAGTTACAGGGTCTGCTTAGGCGCTTGTGCCATTGTGGTGACTGGGTTATCCAGCTTGCTGGTGTTTGGACATGTGCCCGTTGGGGTTCCCTTAAGCGTCCTTGTGACGTTGATAGGGGTGGCATCGGCAGGTCAATTTTTGGCTTTTGCTGTGGTGTGTGAGGTGAATCCCAGCCATCTGACAGCCACATCCAGTGGCATTCAAAATATGATTTGTATGTTCAGTGGGGTCATTTTCCAGCCAGTTGTGGGCGGGCTTCTGGAATACACAGAAGTTGGGGGTGTCAGACACTACGAGTGGGCTTTTTGGGTGATCCCTGTGGCCACTTCGTTAGCTCTCATTCTGTCTTTTTATATTAAAGAGACCTACCACCTTGAGCAAGAGCGGTCCAAACATTAGCAGAATGATGTGTGATGCACTTTTTTTTGTGGGAAGACTATGTCTGCTCTTGTATTTGAGGCAAAGCTCAGGTATGAAAAGAGCTCTTATGGGTGATTTAAGTAAGTGAAAGGGGACCAATGCCCACCGTAAACCAGTTGCTGCGCAATCCGCGCCGAGACCAGGAAAAAAAGACCAAAGCTCCCGCTTTGGTGGGCTGTCCTCAGCGTCGTGGCGTTTGCATTCGTGTCACGACAACGACGCCAAAAAAACCCAACTCTGCTCTTCGTAAAATTGCCCGTGTGCGTTTGACGAGTGGGTATGAAGTCACCGGATATATTCCTGGAGAAGGACACAACCTTCAGGAGCACTCTGTTGTTCTGCTCCGTGGGGGCCGTGTTCCTGACCTGCCTGGTGTGCGGTATCATGTGGTTCGTGGATCTTTAGACACCCAGGGTGTGAAAAATCGTAAACAAGGACGCTCAAAATACGGCGTTAAGAAACCAAAGTAAGTGAAGGAAAGTCTAGATGTCACGTCGGCGCGCTGCAGAAAAAAGACCTGTTTTGCCTGATCCCAAATTTGGGGACCAAATGGTTACACGCTTTATGAACAGCCTCATGATCCAGGGGAAAAAATCCGTGGCGGAGAGAATTGTTTACGGGGCGTTTGATCGCATTCGGGAAAAAACCGATAAAGATCCATGTGTTTTGTTTCGGGAAGCTCTTGACAATGTGCGGCCGTCTTTGGAAGTTCGCTCGCGTCGTGTGGGGGGTGCAACTTATCCTGTTCCTGTGGATGTTCGGTTTGATCGTGCCCAAACGTTGGCGATTCGGTGGCTGATTTGGGGGGCGCGTAAGCGGTCTGAAAAAACGATGGTCGAGCGTCTGGCGGGGGAATTTTTAGATGCGTCACAGAATCGTGGAGCTTCTGTGAAAAAACGAGAAGATACTCATAAAATGGCGGACGCCAACAAAGCTTTTTCCCATTATCGTTGGTAAAATGCGTTTTTTGAGACCTGGAAACAGGGTTAATTTTTTGATAGGTAAGAGGTAGTAAATCTCCATGGCAGTCGCGCGGCAAACGCCCTTAAGTCGTTATCGTAATATTGGCATCATGGCTCATATTGATGCGGGTAAGACTACTACGACAGAGCGTGTTCTTTATTACACGGGCAAAACTCATAAAATTGGGGAGGTCCATGAGGGCACTGCCACAATGGACTGGATGGCCCAGGAGCAAGAGCGGGGAATTACGATTACGTCCGCTGCCACCACTTGTTTTTGGCAGGACTGTCGCATTAACATTATTGATACGCCAGGTCACGTCGATTTTACGATTGAGGTCGAGCGTTCTCTGCGGGTGTTGGACGGCGCTGTTGCGGTGTTTGATAGTGTGGCTGGTGTGGAGCCTCAGTCTGAGACTGTCTGGAGGCAGGCTAATAAATACAAAGTCCCTCGTATTTGTTTTGTGAACAAGATGGATCGGACGGGGGCGAATTTTTTCCGCTGTGTTGACATGATGGTCACTCGCTTGGGGGCCAACCCTGTAGTGCTCCAATTGCCCGTTGGGTCTGAGGCAGAATTTACCGGTATTCTTGACATCGTTTCTATGCAAATGGTTCGGTGGCATGATGACTCCTTGGGGGCCAAATTCACCATTGAGGAAATTCCTGAATCCATGATGGAGCAGGCGAAAGCTTATCGTGTGAAGCTTTTGGAGGCAGTTGTCGACCAGGAAGATGGGGTTCTTGAGGCCTATCTCAATGGTGTTGAGCCGGATCAAGAGACCCTCAAGAGGTGTTTGAGAAAAGGCACATTGGCGTTTTCCTTTGTGCCTGTTTTGTGTGGATCTGCTTTCAAAAACAAGGGTGTTCAAACCCTTCTGGACGCAGTGGTGGATTATCTTCCATCTCCGCTGGATGTTCCCGATATGGTGGGCGTTTTGCTGGATACAGAAACTGAAGCCATTCGAAAAGCCTCGGATGACGAGCCCTTTTCTGGGTTGGCTTTTAAAATCATGAGCGATCCTTACGTGGGGTCTTTGACCTATGTGCGCGTGTATTCGGGTGTTCTTGAGGCTGGCTCTTATGTTCTTAACTCAACTAAAGATAAAAAAGAGCGCATAGGGCGAATGCTTCTTGTGCACGCAAACAGTCGTGAAGATATTAAGTCTGCGTGTGCCGGAGATATTGTGGCGTTGTGTGGTTTGAAAGACACAACCACGGGAGATACGCTGTGTGCCTCGGATAAGCCAATCATTTTAGAGAGAATGGAATTTCCAGAGCCGGTCATTGAAGTAGCGGTTGAGCCAAAAAGTAAACCAGATCAGGAAAAAATGGGTGTTGCTCTTTCCCGTCTTGCGGTGGAGGACCCTTCATTCCGGGTGACTAGCAACGTCGAGACAGGCCAAACCATCATTAAAGGAATGGGGGAGCTTCATCTTGAGATTATTGTGGACCGTATGCGGCGAGAATTTAAGGTGGAGGCCAATGTAGGTCCTCCTCAGGTCGCTTATCGGGAAACCCTGACACGTCGCGCTGAGATTGACTACACTCACAAAAAACAATCTGGTGGGTCGGGTCAGTTCGCCCGTATTAAGCTGGTCTTTGAGCCACTTGAGCGGGGCGCTGGTTTTATTTTTGAAAGCGCCATTGTTGGGGGTGTGGTTCCGAAGGAATATATCCCTGGGGTTCAAAAAGGGTTGATGTCTGCTTTGGAGACGGGTGTGATCGCTGGTTTCCCCATGACAGATTTTAAGGCGACACTGGTGGACGGGGCCTATCATGATGTAGACTCCAGTTCATTGGCGTTCGAAATCGCTGCGCGCTCAGCCTTTCGGGAAGGGATTCCCAAAGGGGCCCCTGTTTTGTTGGAGCCAGTGATGAAGGTTGAGGTCGTTACGCCTGAAGATTATATGGGCGATGTAATTGGGGATCTCAACAGCCGGCGTGGGCAGGTAACAGGCATGGATAACCAGCCTGGAGGTGCACGCGTTATTTCAGCTTTGGTTCCATTGGCATCTATGTTTGGGTATGTCAATACATTGAGATCAAAGACCCAAGGGCGGGCTTATTATACAATGGTTTTTGATCATTATGCTCCTGTTCCGCCGCAGGTGGCTGAAGAAATTCGGTCAAAAATGTGTTAAGGGGGTTTTTCTCCTTTCAGGATCGTGGTATTGAGGAAGTAAAACGAGGAAAAGGTCGAGTCCATGGCAAAACAAAAATTTGAGCGGTTAAAGCCGCACTGTAACATTGGGACCATTGGTCACGTTGACCATGGCAAAACATCTTTAACAGCGGCTATTACGAAGGTTTTGGCCAAGTCAGGTGGCGCTGTTTTTAAAGCTTATGGTGATATTGACGCGGCCCCCGAAGAACGGGCCCGTGGGATTACAATTTCGACAGCTCACGTTGAGTATGAGACGGCGAATCGTCACTATGCTCACGTTGACTGCCCAGGTCACGCTGACTATGTGAAAAACATGATCACCGGTGCTGCCCAGATGGACGGTGCTATCTTGGTTGTTTCTGCTGCGGATGGTCCTATGCCTCAAACCCGTGAGCATATTCTCCTGGCGCGGCAGGTGGGTGTTCCAGCTCTTGTGGTTTTCTTGAACAAGGTTGACATGGCAGATGATCCAGAGCTTTTGGAGCTTGTGGAGCTTGAAATTCGTGAGCTTCTGACCAGTTACAAATTTCCTGGGGATACCATTCCAATTATTCGTGGGTCTGCTTTGTGTGCTCTGGAAGATAAGCAGCCAGAAATTGGTGAAGAGGCTGTTTTGAAGCTGATGGCTGCTGTAGACGAATTTATTCCTCAGCCAACGCGTGCCATTGACAAGTCTTTCTTGATGCCTGTGGAGGATGTGTTCTCCATTTCAGGTCGTGGAACGGTTGCCACAGGTCGTGTGGAGCGTGGTATTGTCAAGGTTGGTGAAGAGGTTGAGATTGTTGGCCTTCGCCCTACCCAAAAAACGACAGTGACCGGTGTGGAAATGTTCCGCAAACTTTTGGATCAGGGGGAAGCTGGTGACAACGTAGGTCTCCTTCTCCGTGGGATGAAGCGTGAAGACATTGAGCGTGGTCAGGTGATCGTCAAGCCTGGGAGTGTGACGCCTCACACAGAGTTTGAGTGCGAAGCTTACATCTTGACGAAAGATGAGGGGGGTCGTCATACGCCTTTCTTCACGAACTATCGTCCTCAGTTCTATTTCCGTACGACAGACGTCACTGGGAGCGCACGTTTGCCTGATGGGGTTGAGATGGTAATGCCTGGAGACAACATTAAAATGACGGTTCAGCTCATTGCGCCTATTGCGATGGAAGAAGGTGTACGGTTTGCGATCCGTGAAGGCGGTCGTACAGTTGGTGCAGGTGTTGTATCTAAAATTCTTAAGTAGTGGGATTATGAGAAAGCGTAGGGCGGTTGTGGTGATAGGTAGGAAAATATAGGCATGTTAGATCAGCAAAGTATTCGAGTTCGGCTGCGGGCTTATGATCATCGTGTCTTGGATCAATCAGGTCTTGAGATCGTTAGTACAGCAAAACGTACAGGTGCTCTTGTAAGGGGGCCTATTCCATTACCTTTAGATATTCGCCGTTTTACTGTCCTGCGCGGTCCTCATATTGATAAAAAGTCTCGCGAGCAGTTCGAAAAGCGAATACATAAAAGGCTTCTTTATATTTTGAACTTGACGCCTCAAACATTAGAAGCCTTGGCAAATTTGGATTTGCCTGCTGGTGTGAATGTTGAGATTAGTGTTCGGCGGGGTTGAGGAACGATGCGTACAGGTTTAATTGGTGTAAAGTTGGGGATGACCGCTTGGTTTGACCCCAGTGGCAAGCGAATTCCGTTGACATTAGTGCATGTGGACTCTTGTCAAGTTGTTTCTCATAAGACTCTTGATAGAGATGGGTACTCAGCTGTTCAGTTGGGTTTGGGCAATGCAAAGCCTTCTCGCGTTTCTCAGCCTCTTAAGGGGCATTTTGCAAAATCAGGTATTGCTCCAAAGAAAAAGCTGGTGGAATTTCGTGTATCTCCAGAAGGTTTTGTGGATGTAGGGTGTGCGTTGAGTGTCGCCCATTTTGTCCCTGGTCAATTTGTGGATGTCACAGGGATTTCCCACGGGAAAGGCTTTGCCGGTCCTATGAAGCGCCATAATTTTGGTGGGCTGCGCGCTTCTCATGGTGTATCTGTTTCTCACCGGAGTCATGGATCTACAGGTCAGCGAGAATGGCCAGGGAAAGTTTTCAAAAACAAAAAAATGGCCGGTCATTTAGGTGCAGAGCGGGTGACTATTCAAAATCTGGAAGTTGTTCTTTCTGATCCTGAGCGTTGTTTGCTTGCCATTAAAGGAGCGATTCCTGGTCCTAAGGGGGGCTACGTCATTCTCAGGGATGCGGTCAAGCGGCCTGTTTTAGACTTGCCTTTTCCTGCGGCCCTCATTCAAAGTGAAGAGGCTGTTTTGCTTGCCATCGAAAACTCGATCTCTGAAGTGATTGAAAAAGGAGATGAGGCGTGAAGGTTGTTGTAAAAAATTTAGAAAACCAAGACGTAGGTGAGCTGAGCCTTAATCCGGTTCTTTTTGGTGCGGACATTCGTCAAGATATTTTGGCTCGTGTGATTCATTGGCAGCTAATGAAGAGGCGTTCTGGAACTCACAAAACTAAAGGAATCAGTGATATTTCTGGGACGACCCGTAAGCCTTTTAAACAAAAAGGAACAGGGCGCGCGCGCCAAGGAAGTTTACGCTCTCCTCATATGCGCGGAGGTGCTGTTATTTTTGGTCCTGTCGTTCGTGATCATGGTTTTGATCTTCAGAAGAAGGTGCGCCGTCTAGGCTTGCGGGTTGCTTTGTCTGCAAAAATGGCCTCTGGTGATCTTCTGGTTCTGGACAATCTGTCTTCTTCAGGGAAAACAAAGGACCTTTCTCGTCATTTGAAGGGGCTTGGTTTGTCTTCTGCTCTGTTTGTCGCACCTGATACTTTAGCAGGTCATTTCAAGCGGGCTTCGGCGGGTTTGGTTGGTGTTGATCTTTTGCCTCCCGTCGGTCTGAACGTGTATGATATTATGAGGCATAAGACTTTGGTCCTGACCAAAGATGTGCTTCCAGTTTTGGAGGAGCGTTTGGCATGATTCATCGTTTTGTACAAAGAGATTTAAGGCCAACCTCGCCTGAGCGTATTTTTGATGTCATTCAAAAAGTCCTCTTAACTGAGAAGACAACGTACGCGACACAAAATCGTCAGTACACTTTTGAAGTTGCAAAAGATTCGAATAAGTTTGAGATTGCCCGTGCTGTGGAGCATCTTTTTGGTGTGAAAGTTTCGGCTGTGAATACAATTTCAGTCCATGGAAAGCTGAAAAAATTTCGGGGTCGCCTGGGCCAGCGTTCTGATCGTAAAAAAGCGATCGTGACTTTAGCGGAAGGTCAAACCCTTGAGTTTTCTGAAGGAGGATTGGCGTGAGTTTAAAATCTTACAATCCCATTACCCCCGGTTTGCGTGGATTGGTTTTGGTGGACCGTTCTGCTTTGTGGAAAGGCAAGCCTGAAAAATCTCTTACAGTTGGTTTACCTAAGACAGGCGGCCGCAACGTTCATGGGCATTTAACTGCTTATCAGCGTGGGGGAGGGCACAAGAGGAGTTATAGACTTGTTGATTTTAAGCGTCGCAAGTTTGATGTCGTTGGGACGGTAGAGCGCATTGAGTATGATCCAAATCGAACGACTTTTATTGCACTCGTTGTCTATCCAGATGGTGACAAAGCTTATATTTTAGCTCCTCATAATTTGGAGCCAGGGGACCATGTGGTGTCTGCCGAGAAAGTGGATATCCGTCCTGGAAATGCGGCCCCTCTTAAAAATATTCCAGTGGGGACTTCAGTTCATAATATTGAGTTAAAAATTGCAAAAGGTGGACAAATGGCCCGCTCAGCAGGGGCTTCAGCTCAGGTATTAGGGCGTGATATGGGATATGTTATGTTGCGTCTATCCTCTGGTGAAGTCCGTAAAGTGCGCGGCGAATGTATGGCCTCTATTGGTGTTCTTTCGAATGCAGATCACAAGAATGAAAACCTTGGGAAGGCGGGGAGAAATCGTTGGAAGGGCATCCGTCCTCATGTCCGTGGTGTCGCTATGAATCCTATTGACCATCCTCATGGAGGTGGAGAAGGACGTACTTCAGGTGGACGTCATCCCGTGACGCCTTGGGGCCTTCCGACAAAAGGAAAGCGGACGCGTAAGAACAAGCGCACAACGGGGTTAATTGTGAAAAGACGGTATCAGAAGTAAGGAGTTGAGGCGTGGCGCGTTCAATATGGAAAGGTCCGTTTGTCGACGGATATTTGTTAAAAAAAGCAGCGGCGGCTCATGCTTCCGGTCGTCGGGATGTTCTCAAAATTTATTCGAGACGTTCCACTATTCTCCCTCAGTTTGTGGATTTAACTTTTGGGGTTTATAACGGTCGAAAATTTATTCCAGTCCATGTGAACAAAGACATGGTTGGTCACAAATTTGGTGAATTTTCCCCTACAAGGACTTTTCATGGTCATGCGGCGGATCGTAAGGCAAAGAGAGGCTAGGGGATTATGTCAAAACCAAAATCAGAACCAAGGTTCCCAGAGAATTATGCGTTTGCCAGAGGTTGTATGATTCGTGTCAGCCCTCGAAAACTTAACTTAGTTGCTCAAATGATTCGCGGGGTTTCTGTTGAGAAAGCGCGCCGTTATTTAGCGTTTTCGCCTAAACGCATTGCGCAAGATGTTTTAAAAGTTTTGAATTCGGCGATTGCCAATGCTCAAAACAACCAAGGATTGAATTTAAGTCGGCTGGTTGTGGACGAAGCGACAGTAGGTCGTGCGCTTGTGATGCGTCGTTTGGATGTTCGGGGGCGTAGTAAGTCTGGGCGTATTGAAAAGCCATTCAGTCACCTGCGTATTGTTGTGTGTGAGCCTGAGGGAGATTAGGGATGGGACAAAAAACGAACCCGATTGGGTTGCGTCTTGGGATCAACCGGACATGGGATTCTGTTTGGTTTGATGAGCGAAATTATGCAGAGTTGTTGCATCAAGACTTGGAGCTTAAGCGGTATATTAACATCCGTCTCAAACAAGCGGGTGTTTCTAGAATTGTGATTGAGCGCCTCAATAAGCGTCCTCGAGTGACTGTTTATTCCGCGCGCCCCGGTGTTGTCATCGGGAAGAAAGGTGCGGATATTGAGAAGTTAAGAGAAGATCTTGTCAAGCGTGTGGGAGCTGAGGTCACTTTTAATATTGTTGAAATCCGCAAGCCTGAGCTTGATGCAAAGCTTGTGGCAGAAAATATTGCACAACAGTTGGAGCGTCGCTCTTCTTTTCGTCGTGTTATGAAAAAAGCTGTACAGACAGCTCGCAAAATGGGTGCGTTGGGTATCCGAGTCAATTGTGCAGGTCGTCTTGGCGGGGCAGAGATTGCCCGAACAGAGTGGTATCGTGAAGGACGTGTTCCTCTTCATACCTTGCGCGCAGATGTGGATTTCGGTTACGGTGTTGCTAAGACGACTTACGGGACTTGTGGTGTCAAGGTGTGGATTTACACTGGAGATATTATGGAGCATAATCCTCAGGCTCGTAATAAGAAGTTTCATGAAGGTGGTCTCGGGGCCTATCGGTAGGAAGAGTGTGAATTATGTTGTTTCCAAAAAAGACAAAATACCGTAAGGCTTTTAAAGGGCGCGTGAAGGGTCTTGCCAAGGGTGGTTCGCGGTTAAATTTCGGCAGCTATGGTTTGAAAGCTGTTGAGCCAGCTCGTATGACAGCCCGCCAGATTGAGGCGGCCCGTCGGGCGATTACCCGTCATATTAAGAGAATGGGAAAAGTTTGGATTCGTATATTCCCTGATGTTCCTGTCAGTACGAAGCCTGCGGAGGTTCGCATGGGAAGTGGAAAGGGAAATCCAGAATATTGGATGTGTCGAATTAAGCCAGGTCGTGTTTTGTTTGAGCTGGATGGTGTGTCCCCTGAGTTAGCAGAAGAAGCGTTTGCTTTAGGCGCCTCCAAGCTGCCTATGGCTACACGTTTTGTGCGTCGTTTGGAGAGTGAGGCTTCGTGATGAAAAAAACAATGATGGCAGAACTTCTTCAGCAAGATATTCGCTCCTTGGGATCTCGTGTTCTGGAGCATAAAAGAGAACTTTTAAATTTGAGACTTCAGCATCGAAGAAACAAATTAGAGAACCCAAGGCAGATTTCAAAAATTCGTGGAGAGGTTGCTCGTTTAAAAACAGCTTTGACCATGAAAAAAATAAACAAGAAAGAGGATTGAGGATGCCGCGTCGGCTTTTAAAAGGTGTTGTTGTGAGTGATAAGTGTGACAAGACGCTCACAGTTCTTGTGGAGAGACGGGTCACTCATCCTCTCTATGGCAAGATTGTTCGGAAGCAGAGAAAGTATGCGGTTCATGATGAACTGAATCAGTTTAAGACTGGGGATCAAGTTGTTATTCAAGAGTCCCGCCCTTTTTCCAAAACAAAAACATGGGCTGTTGTGGATAAGAGTGATGTTCTGGTTTAGGTTTGGGCGGTATGTGTGAGGGGAGAGTGATTCAATGATTCAGATGCAGTCCATTCTTGAGGTGGCGGATAATTCGGGAGCCCGTAAGGTTCAGTGCATTAAGGTGTTGGGCGGTTCTAAGCGTCGTTGCGCTAATGTGGGGGATGTTATTGTTGTGTCTGTGAAAGATGCGATTCCTCGGGGAAAGGTGAAAAAAGGTGAGGTGAAGCAAGCTGTGATTGTGCGCACATCTTTTGGCGTGACCCGTTCTGATGGGACTCGGATTCGCTTTGATACGAATGCTGCTGTTCTCGTGGATAAACAGGGAGAACCTTTAGGAACTCGTATTTTTGGTCCTGTGACCCGTGAGCTTCGGGGTAAATTCCCCAAAATTATTTCACTTGCACCGGGGGCATACTAATGTCAGAAAGATGGCGAATTCGTAAAGGCGATCATGTCATTCTTTTGTCAGGAAAAGACAAGGGAAAAAAGGGCTCTGTTTTAAAGGTGTTTCGTGAAACCCGCCGTGTTTTGGTTTCCGGTGTGAATCTTGTGGCGCGCCACCAAAAAGCCAACCCTCAGTATCCTGAGGGTGGAATTATTCGGAAAGAAGCCTCTTTACATGTCTCGAATGTGGCACACGTAGATCCTGTCTCAGGTCAAGCGACCCGTGTAGGGGTTCGTTTTTTGGAAGATGGTCGGAAGGTGCGATATGCAAAAAGTTCTGGCCAAGTTTTGGATGTATAAGGGTAGGGATTGCAAATCATGGCGCGGATGAAAGAATATTACGAACAGACCCTACGTCCTCAATTAATGAAGGATTTTGGATATAAAAATGTCCTTGAGGTTCCTCGACTTGTGAAAATTGTGGTCAATATGGGTGTGGGTCGCGCGGCTCAAGACTCTCGTTTGGCAGTGTCTGCCAAAGAAGATTTGACAGCAATTGTTGGGCAAGCGGCTGTGATGACCAAGGCACGTAAATCCATTGCGGCCTTTAAATTACGGGCTGGTATGGGCGTTGGGGCGAAAGTCAGCCTACGCAAGGACCGTATGTACGAGTTTTTTGATCGTCTCGTGACGACAGCGATGCCCCGTATTCGCAACTACCAAGGAGCGTCTCGTCGTAGTTTTGATGGTCGAGGAAATTACGCTTTAGGAATCCCTGAGCATATTGTTTTTTATGAGATTAACTATAATAAAGTTGAGCATACGACTGGTTTAGATGTTGTTTTTGTGACGACAGCTAAGACAGATCGTGAAGCGGAAGCCTTGCTTAAAGGCTTAGGAATTCCATTTCGGGCGTAGGGTAAAGAGATCATTATGGCAAAGCTAAGTTCCATTGAAAAAAACAATTATCGTAAAAAACTTTCTAAGAAGTGTGCTCCGCGGCGTTCACGTCTTAAAAAAGTTTTGATGGATAGAAGTAAAACACTGCAAGAGCGTTTTCAGGCCTCTTTAAAATTGGCAGAGATGCCTCGGAATGGTGCTTCTGTTCGTGTTCGTAGTCGCTGTGCCTTGACGGGGCGCTCTCGTGGTGTGTATCGTGAGTTTGCTTTGTCTCGTATTGCTTTTCGTGAATTAGCGCTTGCGGGTCAGTTACCTGGTGTTGTCAAGGCCAGTTGGTAGGAGATAAAATGATTAACGATCCATTAGGTGATTTGCTGACTCGAATTCGCAACGCGCAAAAGATTCGTGCCCCTTTTTTGATGACCCCTGCGTCGCGTTTGCGTGCCTCTGTTTTAGAGGTCCTCAAAAGAGAAGGATATATTCTTGGCTATGAAAAAATTGAAGAACGTGCGAATGTGTCCTCTCTTCGGGTGTTTTTGAAGTATTATGAAGGCCTTCCGGTCGTCCAAGAAATTCAAAGAGTTTCCCGGCCTGGTCGTCGTGTCTACCATAAGATTAAAGATTTGCCCACTATGAAAAATGGTTTGGGGATCTATATTGTCTCCACATCTCGCGGAATTTTGTCCGATGCAGAGGCTCGTCAGGCCAATGTTTCTGGCGAAGTTCTGTGTCGCGTTTATTAGTCGAAGGGGTATTTGGATTATGTCTCGCGTTGGAAAATATCCGGTTGTTATGCCTCAAGGCGTTACTTGCACTCGGGAAGGCCAAGCCGTTCTTGTCAAGGGCCCTCAGGGCCAGCTTAAATTCCCCTTGCCGTCAGAGGTTCTTTTGACTCAGGACAATCAGTCCCTGACCCTCGCTCCCGCAGATAAAACAGCTGTCGCCCGTCGCTTGTGGGGGACAACCCGAAGTTTGCTTGAAAATGTCGTTCAGGGAGTGTTTCAGGGATTTAAGCTAGATCTTGAAATTGAGGGCGTGGGTTACCGGGCAAGTGTGCAGGGTAAAATCCTTAAATTGCAGCTTGGTTATAGTCATGATATTGATTTTCCCATTCCAGAAGGAATGAAAATCACTTGTGAAAAGCCCACCACTATTACGGTTTGGGGGGTCGATCGCCAGAAAGTTGGTCAAATTGCTGCAAATATCCAGTCCTATCGTCCGCCAGAACCTTATAAAGGAAAAGGAATTCGTCGGGCTGGTCAGTTCGTGTTTCGCAAAGAAGGAAAGAAGAAGTAATATAGGATGGCACAGGAATCTCTTTCTGAGCGACGCAAACGTCGCGTTCGGTTTCGGTTGGCTCAAAAGTCTGGGGGTCGCATTCGACTTTCTGTCTTTCGTTCGAATCGTTATATTTATGCTCAAGTCATTGACGATATGACTCACAAAACTCTTGCATCTGCCTCCAGTTTGGAGAAAGAATTTCGGGACGTTTTGTCTAAGAAATCAGATCAAGATGCGGCTCGTTTGGTTGGTCAAAAAGTTGCTGAGAGGGCGGTCTCTAAGGGTATCCTCGAAGTCGTTTTCGATCGTGGGGAATATTTGTATCATGGGCGCGTAGCGGCCCTTGCAGAAGGTGCCCGAGAAAAGGGCCTCTCGTTTTAAAGGAGCAGAAGTATGGCGAAGGAAACGCGAGGGCAAGACGGTCGCTCTAGCAGACGAGATAACCAGGAACCGGAACTGATCCGTAATTTGGTTTCCGTCAATCGTGTAGCGAAAGTTGTTAAAGGTGGTAAGCGGTTTGGATTTTCCGCTCTTGTTGTTGTGGGCGACGGAAAAGGTCGTTTTGGGTATGGATCAGGAAAAGCGAGAGAGGTTCCTGAGGCTGTGAAGAAGGCAATGGATCAAGCTTCCAGGAATCTTGTGCGGGTTCCATTGAAAGAAGGCAGAACCCTTCATCATGATATTACTTACAGTTATGGTGCGGGAATGGTTCATTTGCGTTCGGCGCCTCAAGGCACGGGTGTGATTGCTGGAGGTGTGATGCGCTCTGTGTTTCAGGCTTTGGGAATTCATGATGTGGTGAGCAAGTCTTTGGGCAGTTCCAATCCCCATAACATGTTGAAGGCTACTTTTTATGCTTTGTGCGAAGTGCGCTCTCCCAGGCATGTCGCTGCGAAAAGGGGTAAACGCGTTTCCGAGCTTTATGGAAAGCGTGATATGTCTGTGGATGGGGAGGGCTTAGCATGACTTCTCAGAACAAAAGACCGTCGTCTCCTCAAATGATTGTGGTGCGTCAAGTGGGAAGTTCAATTCGTGCGACAGAGCGGCAGAAGCAAACGGTGAGGGGTTTGGGCCTTCGTCGGTTGGGGCAAATACGGGAGCTTCAGGACACACCATCCATTCGGGGGATGCTTGTGAAGGTAGCTCATTTAGTGGAAATTGTTGGCGCCAATTCATAAGACTTTTTTAAAAATTCTCTGTTTTTTGGGGGTGGAAGGTAGAAAGATGCAGTTAACAGACATTCGTGACAACCCTGGTGCCCGGGTTAAGCGGCGGCGTGTGGGTCGAGGGATTGGTTCTGGTCGTGGAAAAACATCCTCTCGAGGGGGGAAGGGTCAAACAGCGCGCAGTGGCGTTTCTATTCATGGGTTTGAAGGTGGTCAAATGCCTCTTCACCGTCGCCTGCCTAAGCGTGGGTTTACGCCTTATCGTCGTAAAAAATATGCTGAAATCACTCTTGGAAAACTGCAGGCTGCTTTAGATGCAGGTCGCATTGATGCCAAAAATCTTTTGACAGCTCAGATTCTCAAAGAAGCGGGCCTCGTAAGCCGTCTCATGGATGGGATTCGTGTTATTGGGGGTGGCGGGGAGTTAAGGGCTCCTTTGAAGCTTGCTGTGTTAGGGATTTCAGGCCCTGCTCTCCAGGCGTTGCAAGCTCTCGGAGGGGAGATTGTTCAGACTCCATCCCAAGACTTGGTTTTAGGGAGTTAGGAGCTTTTTGGGCCCTTAAGAATTTTTTGCTTTTAGGGGTTTTTTGAAAGAAGAAAAACCTTTTTCTTCTTCTTTCGTGCTTTCAGGTGACAAGAGGTAAAAATAATGTCTTCAGCCATTGAACAGCTCGGGTCGGCTTTAAGCTGGAGTACGTTTGCAAAAGCGGATGCCTTGAAGAAGCGTATCTGGTTTACCTTGGGTGTTTTGATTGTGTATCGATTTGGGACCTATGTTCCCTTAGCTGGTGTCAATCCAGATGTTATTGGGGAGATTGCGCGTCAAAACGCAGGGGGTATCCTTGCGATGTTGGATATGTTTTCTGGGGGTGCTTTGGGTCGTATGACGATCATGAGTCTCAACCTTGTTCCCTACATTTCTGCAAGTATTATTGTGCAGTTGTTGACTGCGATTTCTCCTCATTTTGAGGCTCTCAAAAAAGAAGGTGAGGCGGGCAAGAAGCGTCTCAATCAGTACACCCGTTATGGAACCATCATTTTGGCTGCTCTACAAGGGTATGGAATTGCTGTGGGTCTTGAGAAAATGATGGGACACTCCGGTCCTTTGATTCTTGATCCTGGGATGTTTTTTCGTCTTTCGACAGTGATTACCTTGGTGGGATCCACCTTGTTTTTGATGTGGTTGGGAGAGCAAATTACGGCCCGTGGAATTGGAAACGGGACCTCAATGATTATCTACGCGGGGATTGTTGCAAATTTGCCTCAGTCTGCTTTGAAAACTTTAGAGCTTGGTCGCACAGGATCAGTTCATGGGCTTTTGATTGTCGGAACTCTTGTCGTGTGTGCTGCTGTGATTGCATTTGTTGTTTTTATGGAGCGTGCCCATCGGAAAGTTGTGGTGCAGTATCCTAAACGCCAAGTGGGCTCTAAAATGTTCTCTGGTGAGACCAGTTATCTGCCTATTAAATTGAATAGCACGGGTGTTATTCCCCCGATTTTCGCAAGCTCTCTTTTGCTTTTGCCCCAGACGATTGGGGGATTTGGATCTTTTGATAAAGTTCCTTGGTTGGGAGATTTGATGCGCTACCTCAGTCATGGGAATGTGGTGTTTATGATTGCCTTTGCATCCCTCATTATCTTTTTTTCTTTTTTTTATACCGCTATCGTTTTTAACCCAGATGAAACCGCTGAGAATTTAAGAAAAAACAATGGCTTTGTTCCTGGCTATCGTCCAGGAAAAATGACATCTCAATATTTTGACTATCTTTTGACTCGTCTGACGGCTGTCGGATCGCTCTATTTGACCTTTGTGTGTTTGCTCCCAGAGGTTTTGATGTCCCAGGTCGCCCTTGGATTTTATTTTGGTGGAACCAGTATTCTTATTTTGGTGAGTGTCACAATGGATACAGTATCCCAGGTTCATGCTCATCTGATTTCTTATCAGTATGAGGGATTGATTCAAAAAGCGCGTGGTAAAGGATGGGCGGGAACGTGAGGGTTGTTTTACTAGGTCCTCCAGGTTCTGGCAAAGGAACTCAAGGTCGTTTGTTAGGGAGCCGTTTGGGGGTTCCAGTCTTTGGAATGGGGGATCTCTTGAGAGGTGAGATTCGCAAAGGTACGGACATTGGTCTAGCTATTGAGCCTGTTTTAGCCTCCGGAAATTTTCCTCCCAACGATTTGGTGATGGATGTTCTGTTTAATCATCTGGAAGGGTGTGATTCATTTATTTTGGATGGTTTTCCGAGAGATGATGTACAGGCAGAAGCCTTGGATTCCTTTCTGTGTGCCAGACAAAGACCGCTCATGGGGGCTTTTTTTTTCCACCTTTCGGAGAATCTTCTTCTTAGTCGCCTTTTGAACCGGCATGTGTGCAGCTCTTGTGATGCACCTTACGTTAAAAACATTTGCGAGCCTGAGACTGTTGATGTTTGTGATTTTTGTGGTGGGACAGGTTTTACCTCCCGTCAGGATGATCGAGAGGACGTGGCCCGTGCTCGTATTGAGCGCGCCCGGCTCCGTGATAAAATGGTTCTTGAATACTACGCAAAAAAAGGTATTCTTCAGGAAGTGGATGGGTCTCTGAGTGTTGAAGAAGTGACCGAGCAGGTTTTTAGCTGTCTTGGTTCTCTGTGTCCAGTTTAAAGGAGTGAGTTGTGGCGCGTATTGCCGGTGTGAATATTCCGATTCAAAAGCGTGTAGAGATTGGTCTTCAATCAATCTACGGCATAGGGCCTTCAAAAGCGAAGCGTATTTGTGCGACTCTCGAGATTTCCTCAGATCGTCGTGTGCAGGCTTTGACAGAAGGTGAAATTCTGAAAATTCGAGAACTGATCGATGAGACTCATAAGGTTGAAGGTGACCTGATGAGGGAGGTCAATATGAATATTAAGCGTAAGATGGACCTTGGGTGTTATCAAGGTCTTCGTCATCGGAAAAAGTTGCCTGTTCATGGTCAGCGTACCCATACTAATGCGCGTACACGCAAAGGAAAGGCTAAGCCGATCGCAGGTAAGAAAAAATAGGACGAGACTGACGCCTTGAAAAACCTGGAGGTCTGTCTGGGTTTTAGGTTTTTTTGATTGAACTGAGGTTTAAAACGTATGGTTACCAAAACGCCGCAACGCTTAAAGCGCCGTGAAAAGAAAAATATTATTTCAGGTGTGGCTCATGTGAATGCCACGTTCAACAACACTCACGTCACCATAACAGATCTTCAGGGCAATGCTATTGCTTGGTCTTCAGCGGGCGTTGTGGGGTTTTCCGGGGCACGCCAATCGACACCCTATGCTGCACAAATCACAGCTGAAAATGTTGCAGGGAAAGCTAAAGAGCATGGTTTAAAAGCTCTTGAAGTTTTTGTGAAGGGCCCCGGGGCAGGTCGTGAGTCAGTTCTTCGAGCACTGCAGAGTTTTTTTGTGATTACCTCGATTCGTGACGTCACTCCTTTCGCCCATAATGGCTGTCGTGGGCCCAAAAGACGTCGCGTTTAATCGGAAGCATCAAGAGGGATAAGAGTGTGTTGCAGAGAAACTGGCAAGAACTGATTAAGCCTTATAAGATTCGATTAGAACGTCAGAAAGACCCTAAACGTTTGGCGACCATGGTTTTTGAGCCTTTGGAGTCTGGTTTTGGGGTGACGTTGGGAAATGCCCTGCGTCGTGTTTTGCTGTCGTCTCTTCAGGGAGCGGCGGTTACGGAAGTTCAATTTGATGGCGTTCTGCATGAATTTTCCTCTCTTCCTGGCGTTCGAGAGGACATCACGGAGGTGGTTTTAAATATCAAATCTCTAGATATCCGTATGACGGCTTTGACTCCGAAGCGTGTTCGTCTTTCAGTTGTGGGGCCCTGTGTTGTCACGGCTGGTATGATTGAAGCCGTTTCGGGTGTTGAGTTTTTGTCTCCGGAACAAAAAATTTGCACTCTGGGAGATGGGGTGAAGGTTTCTATGGAACTCACCGTTCAGGTTGGAAAAGGATACGTTCCCACGGCTGGAAGAGATCATGATAGCGTTCCTTTGGGGACAATTTTGCTAGATGCGTTGTTTAGCCCTGTTCGCCATGCGGCCTTTCGTGTGGAGGATACCCGTGTGGGTCAGGTCACAGATTATGACCGTCTCTTTCTTGATGTGGAGACCGATGGGTCTTTAACTCCTGAGGATGCGGTAGGGGCGGCAGCTCGGATCCTTCAAGATCAACTGAAAAAGTTTATCTCTTTTGCTGAGCCTACAGAGCTAGAGGCATCTTCTGCCGATCGTTCCTCAAAACAGTTGCCCTTTAGTCGTGATTTGTTGCGGAAAGTTGAGGAGTTGGAGCTCTCTCTCCGTGCTTTTAACTGTTTGAAAAAAGAAAATATTGTTTATATTGGAGATTTGGTCTCAAAAACAGAGCTTGAACTTCTCCGAACGCCCAATTTTGGTCGTAAATCTTTGACGGAAATCAACGAAGTCATGAAGCAGATGGATCTCCATCTAGGGATGGTGATCCCCAATTGGCCTCCTGACAATATTGAGCAGTTAATTAAAAGTCTTGACGAAAATTTCTAGATTTCTAGAAAATGATAGATTGAGAGGAGATTTTTTTCTCCTCTTCTTTTTTTGGGGTGTAGCCAAGTGGTAAGGCAACGGTTTTTGGTACCGTCATTCCTAGGTTCGAATCCTAGCACCCCAGCCATCCTTAATCCCCGTTGATATCATTGCGCATAAGATTCCTGTCCCGGGGGTGTATCCAGGACCTAAATGTCGATAAAAATATAAAATTTCAGCGCAATAGACTCTATCTGCATAATATCTCTGGCATTTGAACTGAATTCGCTTTATCCAGCATGCATGATTATTTTAAGTTTAGAGAAGAAAGCTCGCTTGGAGAAGATGCGCCCTGAGGCTAAGGACGGGCGGCATCCCGATCACATTAAGGCTGTTTTTCTGTCTTCTGAAGATTGGGATCCTCTCTATATTGCGCAAGCGCTGCATCTGACGGCAGAAACGGTTCGTCAACATATTCGGGCCTACGAACGCCATGAGAAGCTGACAAATGCTTCTCGTGGGACAGAGCCGAAGCTGGACCAGATGTCGAAACTTGCCCTGATTCAGCATCTGGAGATCTACCTTTACCTGAAGATGGAAGGTATTCGGGCCCGTGTGCAAGAGGTTTATGGCGCTTCCTACTCTCATCAGGGGATGCACAATTGGCTGCAGCGGAACGGCTTTTCCTATCAAAAGCCCCAGGGGGCGTCGGCTCATGCTGATCCAGAGACGCAGGCGGTCTTCATCCCAGCCTACGAGGACCTTAAGCGCACCCTCCCTGAGGACGAGCCGATTTTGTTTGGGGACTCAGTTTATCCGACCATGGCCACAAAGGTGACAGGGAGCTGGATTCCCAGGGGCAAAGAGCACCCGATTCTATTATCCCGTTCATTAAATAGTTGACATCAGGAAGCATAAGAACCGGAGGGTTTGAGGAAGAATTTTTGGACTTTTGATGGGGTTTTCTGGATGGGGCGGAGATAGGAGAGAAGATCGGATTTCAGTTTCTGGGTACTGTAGATGAGGCGGTTATGGCAAGCATTGGCTTGAACGTCTTGGTTAAGGAGTTCATCTGGATTGAGATCTGGTGAATAGGCAGGCAGGTCAAAGAGCTCAATATACCCCGTATTCTCCTTGAGCCACGCCTGAACCTTAAGGGCATGATGGACCTTCAGATTATCTACAATCAAGAAGATTTTTTGAGACTTTTGGCCTGGGTGTTTAGAGATTAGCCTTTTTAAAAACTTCAAGAAAACCGCCACGGTCATGGTCTCTTCATACAGCATAAACCTCATAGAGCCACTGTTTGATATGGTTGAAATCATGTTTCAGGACCAACGTCTGGCACTTTTCCGGGCCACAGGGGTTTGGCCCCTAAGACCAAAGCTTCGGCCACAGGTATGGTCGGACCTGACGCCCATCTCATCTCCCCATAAAATTTCAGCCTTTTCAGTTTTAGCCCTTGCTTTAATCTCTGGATATTCTGTCTGAAGCCAATGAGTGGCTTTCGTGATGTTCCGTTGGATAGCCCTGTCAAGAGGCTTCTGGGGTGTAAATCCCCACTTTTTCAGCAGGCGACTCATTGCTGGCAAAGAGACCTCAATTCCAAAACGCAGCTTAATCAGTTGCCTTACGGCACCCCTTGTCCAAAGCATAAAGGGGAGCTGAAGTTGATCGGGACATTTATCCGTGATGGCCCAGACAATCTGAGCCGCCTGCCAGGGTTTTAAAGGACCTTCCGTTTTAGGCCGACCCTGGGGCTTAGACCCCAGACCCTGAACGCCTTCTCTCTTATAGGCCTTGAACTCCTTGATGATGGAATAACGGGATACACCAAAAAAATCCCCAGCCTGCTGCTGGTTCATTCTCTTCTCAACAACGGCTTGAACAGCCTTTTTCCTGAGAAGTTCCTGTGCATCTGCACTGAGCTTGCGAGCATCGACTTTTTCCATCCCAAAAGCCTATCAAATGCCAGGCAAATGTCAGCTATTTATTGAGAGGGGTAATACACACCAGAGGGCCCTTGAAACTGCCCAAGGTTTGTACCCCAGAGAAGAACTCAAGACCCTATCCCTTTTTGATTCCATGCCCGTTTCTGTACCACCGATTCCTTTTATCAAAAAAACGATTCCCCATTGGATCGCCTTAGGAAATTTGTTTTACACATGGGGTTGGCCCACAACAGAAGAGTTCATCGTGGAGACTGTTTTCGGGGCTAAAAAAGCAGCCCTTTTTTTGGAGGAACAAGCAGAACTCTATGGCTCAGTCACTCTTGTGGGGCATGGAGACATGAACGCTCTCATTGCCAAGAACCTTTTAAAAAGACGATGGCTCGGATCCTCAGCCCAGAAAACGGATTACTTGGGGAGATGAGAGCTTTATCAAAGATCCCCAGGTAAAAACCCGGGGATCTTTTAACTTCTAGCCCGGAAACAGGTCCTCAAGAATCGCTTTCGTTTTTTCAAGAGTGAGTGTTCCTTGATATTTATATTCCGGCAAGAAAACATCATTTTTAGCTAATACATTGCAAAATGTCATACAAAAGATGTGGTCCAATGCGGAGGCACGCAAGCACTCTTGTTGAGATTCTTTTGTTTTTGTCACAAAATCTGGCTGCTTGATATTTGCAAGCGCCTTAAAAGCTTCTGATACGATTAGATATTCCTGATCTGTATAAGATGTGTTCTCCTTGCTTATAAGGACTTGACCACAATCGAGAAACTTAGGTGATCTCTTAGGTAACGAACATTTTGGGTCTAGATGGAAGTTAGCCCTTGCCGGATTTACACGGTACGAAGACTGGACACCATCTAATGTCTCTGTACAGGATGCGTAATAAAAAATGGCTCCACGTCGCCCGTGAATCAGGTTAATTAAGCTTTTGGGGGTGCTTACGTAAATATCGTCTAACAAATCATGCATGAGAGATGTCAGCTGTTCTTTTTGGGAAGAATCCGTACTCTTCTCAGCAGTCTCAGAAAGAATACTCCAGGTAAGTGCGGGATGTGGGATGAGAAATTGTTGGCCGGCTGCCGGATTTCTCACGAAAAAGGAAGTCCCTTGCTGAGCACTTTCATAGCAAGGCGCACCCACCCAGAAGCTTTCTTTTTCGTATGCCAGGCAATTTCTGGTTTTACAATATGGGACAGATTTAAAAACAAGACCTGCTTTTGGGTAGATACGATCTATCGTATCTGAAGCTAAAAGAGATCCAGCTCCTTCTGATGCTTTAGCCATTAACGTCACAGAAGACGTTTTAATCTTTCCATCAACGCGGTGGAAATCAATTTTTTGTACAAGATAAGCTGTCCGGACATTAGGGCTATCGTCTGAAAAATCCGGACGTTCTGACGCACACACGTTGTAGGCCAAAGAGCCTGACCCAGCGGCAAAAAAAAGAAAACAACATTTTTTAAAAAAATTCTTTGATATCATTTTAATTATCCAAAAATAAAAACAATAATAATGATATTTTTGAAAAATTGCAAATTTTAATTATTTTTTTAATTAAAGAAAATGAGTTGATTCAACTTCACTTCATCCAACAACTACTACCCTAGGCCCCGTGAACAAAAAATAAAAATTATTTAAATGTTGGACAAATAAAGCGGTCACATTCTTTTTTCCGTCGAAAGAAACAGGATGTGATCGCCATGGAAGCGTTTATCAGAAGTTTGCCCTGGGATCAGGTTTATTTATTTGCAAGACCAGAAAAGGCTCCACACAGGAGATGAAAGACAGGTTCGTCGATTTTTTGAGGGCGTTTGCCTTGTGCTCAGAAGTGGGATGCAGTGGCGCTTTTTGCCTCCTTCCTATGGCTCTTGGCGCGCCGTTCATCGAAGATTCTTAAGATGGAAACGGCAAGGGATTGGGGACTGTTTGCTGCACTATGCTTTGAGTGGGCAAGCTGATTGAACGGAAATCATGATCGATTCCACCATTGTTCGGGCCCACGCCTGTGGGGCGGGTGACAAAAGAAACAGTGGTGCATCGCAAGCTTTAGGCCGCAGCAAAGAGGGATTGACAACAAAAGCTCACAGGGTTTGTGAGGCATTGGGGGGGCGCTCACAGTCACGTTGACCCCAGGACAGCGCAACGATATCACACAAGCCTCCGAACTTGTCGCTTCGACGCAGAGAGCTTTTGTTATTGCTGACAAGGCTTAGGATAGCCAAGAGCTCATCGCTCAAATCGTGGCTCAGGTCTGTGTCTCTGTCATTCCACCCCGAAAAAACCGGAAAACGCCCAGATAATATGACAAGCATATCTACAAAGAACGGCACCTCATCGAAAACCTCTTCGGAAAACGCAAACACTTCAGGCGGGTCTTCGCGCGTTTTGACAAAATAAAAGACGCCTATGCAGCTTTCATCGCTATCCCATCAACCATCATTTGGCTCCGATGAAAACTTGACACAGCCTAATTTAATATTATATATATTAGGCATAAATCAATAAACCAGTTTAATAAAGATTATGAAAATGATAATCCACCAGCTTTACCTCTTTTTTTTCTTCTTTTTAGTGGGTTGTGAGATCTCTTCTCAAACAGATCCCTCCGTGCCCCTTCCGCCAAAGATCCTAGAGATTAAAAATATAGATAGCTCCCAAAGCCGCTACCGTAAAACATTTGATAGGATTCAGCGCGAGCGCGAAAGTGATGAGCGGGCTCTTTGGAACAGACAAAAAGAATCTCAAAAAAATCTTCACATCTTTGGCTCTCCTGAAGATCGAGATCACCATAAGAGGGAGCGAAATTCTGTGAGAAATGAACTAGAGAAATTTTTGGTGTTCCCGTAAGGGGCTGATCTGGTTTGCCTGTAATGGAGTGGGCGTTGTCATTCACAGGTGTCAGGGGTGTCTTAAGCGATCATTTTGAAATCAACAAGAGGGGAGCTTTTGATGAAGAAAACGACACTCCACTTGCCAGAAATGAAACTGGTGGTATTACGACACGGACCAGTGATGCGGATGCTTTTGGCTGCCCCCTAAACGGTTTAACGGTATTGTTACGAGGGTTTGGCTGGGCGGATTGAGAGCCGGAAAAATCCAGGAACCACGCTGTGTATTGATACTCAGTATAAAACTGATTTCACAGGAGATTATACCTATTAGCTTGATGAAAAAGTGACCGCTTTAGGGCACGTGAGGGAATGTTTTCAAACCCTGATCATTCCTTCCCGGACAGACATTAAGTTTACAGACGGCCCAGGTCTCATACCGCATGTGTGCATCCATGATTGGCAACGCATTTGGGGGATGGATAGGGCAACTCTTTGAGGAGAGCGGGCCTATATTGTGGACTTTGAAGTATACGACACCCGCAGTCATGGCCCTCAAAACGTTACCCTTGATATTTATATCGGTTTTTGCGCGTGAACAGAGGGAACTAAACTTTCCAAAGGGCACCTCGATTCACGTCGACCTTAGGCTCCCGATGAGACTCTGAAGGCGGATGAAAGAGTCAAGGGGATGGATTTCCCCTTTATTTGCAAGTTTCAATCTTTTTTGAATTTATTTAAGGACATTCTTGAGACATTGTATAAATAAACAGCTTAATAAGACTAAAATTTAAGCCGGCGCATATTATAAATCAAGGTATTCATGTCGATGGAAAATCCTGCATACATAAGGCGAATGCTGCGAATCTGGAACCGTGGTCGCCAGTTTTTCTTTCATGCAAACACCTTCTCTACCTTCCCTCGAACTTTACCCCGCGATGTGTTGGCGCGCTTTTGATGCCCGTTGAGCGGCTTGCCCCGATACACCCGGTTCTGCTGTTTATCCGTAAGAAGTTTTTACGCCACAAACTCATCGATCAAACCTCTACGGTAAGCTCTGTCTGCATACAGATTGGACCCCGGGCGCATTCAAGCGTGAAGTGAAACAAGATGATCATTTCAATCAATTGACTAAGAGTCGCTCTTCCTTCTATGACTCACGCATAAGGGAATCTATGGTCGACTGTCTAGCCCAGAACGAACAGTGGGGTCACTGATAGTTCTGCATTTGATTTTGATGGCGCGCTGGGGTTCTTTAACTTCCAAAGGAGAGCAGGGTGTTGGCCAGAAGCTTGCCCCCAAACCCGCATAAAAGAACTCCCACCCCGATTTCTAGGATGCGGGCTCGTTTCAGAAATTGGCTTCGGATTTTGGGGTGGGCAAAAAACAGCACAACGCATCCAAACCAAAAGGCGGCAAGAAACCAGCGCCAGCCGCATAGAAAGAGATGGACGCCGAGGGGCATCTCTGGGGACAACAGACCTGAAAATAAACTGATGAGGAAAAGAATGCAGGGGACGTTTGTGAGGTTGCTAATCAGTCCAACCTGGAAGGCCCGGGCAGGAGGAAGGTTCAGCCCTGAGGGGGAGCCAATGTCAAATTCCCTGCGGGTGCGCATCTGGTACAGGCTCTTTCCACCCAGCCATAAGAGGTAAGAGCCTCCGATCACCTGGAGTGCTTTTAAAATCAGCGGTGTCTGGGTGAGAATCCCAATAGCAAAAGAGATAGTGATCAAATGGATCAGGAGACCTGTCAACATGCCAGCCATTGTCCAGAAACCTGCACGCTTGGAATGGAAAAGGCTGCTCCGTACTATAATCAAAAAATCAGGCCCTGGGACAACAATAGTCAGCATCGAGACGGTTGTCAGCATCACAAAAGTCTCAAAGGAACAGCCGGGAACAATCATTTAAAAACCCTCAAGTTTCTTACTTTATTTATGCCCTATATAGGTCATTCTGACAAGAGGGGAACCATTGGTCACAAGGTCTATTTGTAATTTTTTTTGATGAGATCACAAAGGTATTTAAGATGAGAGGGGCCTTGTTATTCCTAAAGGGGGTGTGTATAAGAGGGAATGGTTATGTTGACGAACGTTCTTTCCTTGCACACAAGTCCGCGGTCTTGCGATTCTATCCTTCCGATACTGTTTTGCTTTCCTTTAAGTTGTCTCGTGTTTGAGAGAGGCGTCTCATTTGCCGAAAGGCGATCAACGGAGCCTGCGTTTCGTGCGCAATTGTCAATAGCTGCCTGATGAAGGAGGAAAGTATGCTTACAGGTGTTGTGAAGTGGTTTAATAATACCAAAGGATACGGGTTTATTCAGCCCGACCAAAAAGGGGAAGACGTTTTTGTTCACATCACTGCCCTTGAGCGCGCTGGTGTTGCGACACTGACGGAAGGCCAACGGGTTGAATATGAACTCGCAACCAACAAAGGAAAGACGTCTGCTGTCAACATCAAGTTGATCTAACAGCGTTTTCCAAACGTGTGCATTTTGCATTTCCGTTGATAAAAACCCGGGCCTACCATGGGTTAGCCCGGGTTTTTTGATGAATATGAGACGTCGTCTGCTCAGTATTTATTGTTTTGGGTTGGGTTGCTGTCGATGGTTATTTCTCCCGGTCCTGGCTTTTCAGTGTAAGGTGGCGGATTTTTTCCTACGGCTTGATCATAGCTTGGTGGTGCATCACTTTTGGGAGCCGAAGATTTTCCAGGACTGCGCCCTGCTGCGATTTTGCCCGCCATTTTATCTCTTGCAACAATAAGCGCCTCCCGCTCCTTATTTAATTTTAAGAATCTATCTTGAGGGATCGTTTTATCAGAGAGCTTTTTGTCTATATCTGCAATTTTTTTGTTATAGGCGTCTACTCGACGTTTTTGAACGTATCTACTAGCATTTTCGACTTTGGTTTTTGCTTGTTGCGCTTTTTTTTGAGCGTACTGTCCTACCCTTGAGTTTTTGAATTTGTCTGCATAGGTTGCTGCACCACTTTTAACGCTTTTGTAACTGGAGGCCGCTGTATTGGCTGTACTTCCAACTGTTCTACCGACTGCCCACCCATTTTCAGGAAAAGCCCCGGTTCCCCAGAGGAGTAGGCCAAGGGCGGCGGCTCTTAAAAGAGATTTTTGAATGCGACGGTTGTGCATGGAGGGCTCCTTCATATGATTTTCTCTACGAAAAGAGTTCAGCAAAAATGATGCCATACCGGAACTAATGTAATTCAAGGCTTTGCCTTGGGAACATAACAACAGTCATCCTGGGGCTAGAGTTTCTGAGAGCTGACTCATTGTGAAATTCTCCATCCGGTATCCATTTGCAGAACGTAGATCAGTCTGGAAATGGATACCGGCTCAAGGTTCGTTTCCAGGCTGCGCCTGTGTTCTTTGTCCGCCCGTTATTTCACGTTTTTCAATCTATTATAGGCCGCGGTGATTTCTTGCATTTTTTCTGAAGCCTCGGGATTGTTCGGGTTTTTATCTGGATGGTATTGAGCAGAAAGTGCGCGGAAGGCCTTTCCGATGTCTGTTTGCGAGGCACTAGTGGGTAGCCCCAGCGTTGAATAATCTGCCTGAGACCCAGTGCTTGTTTGACCTGAAGCTACGACACCACGTTCTTTATTTTTATTGGAGGCTTCTATCGCGCGTTTTGCGTCATAATGCGCCCCGTCATCTCCGTGTCTTTTGGCTGACAGAGCTCTTCTTTGTTGCTCAAGGCCATTTTTCATACCTTGGGTTGGAGCGATTTTTTGTAGATTTTTCAAGGCGCCTTGTTTGGTTCTTTGCCAACGGGAATCTTGGCCTTTCTTTTGACTGTTTCCATCTGGCCTTGTCGCCACGGTTCCATCTTGAGAGGACACCCCAGATCCACTGCTTTTAAGCGTTACAACAGCTGTCGATGTCGGTGTTCTACCGACTGCCCACCCATTTTCAGGAAAAGCCCCCGTTCCCCAGAGGAATAGGCCGAGGGCGGCGGCTCTTAAAAGAGATTTTTGAATGGGACGGTTGTTCATGGGGGCCTCTTTCATATGATTTTCTCTACGAAAAGAGTTCAGCAAAAATGATGCCATCCCGGAATTAATGTAATCTAAGGCTTTGCCTTGGGAACATATCGACAGGCATCCTGGGGCTCAAGGTTCGTTTCCAGGCTTCGCCTGGGTTCACCTCAGGCCGTTGGACAAACTCTCTCATGCTTACTTGGCCGCGTTTCAAAATATTACGAGAGGTTAAAGCTTATTTGAAGTGAGTCGTTCTTTTTGTTCGTGTTTGGCTATACTGTCTAGACCTCTATTTATAAGGTATTTTCTAACTCTCGAGTTTCTGAAGCTTGCTTTGGCGCGAACACAATGCCAAATAAATTTTTTGTCTTAAGTTTCATGAAGATTACATTTGGGCATCCAGCCATCTCACGAGGAGAGCCAGCGAAATCCTCATGGCCCCTCTGGGGGGTTGAGGAAGGTGGTTGGTTTGTGGTTGTGATTATAAAACTGTTGAGATATCTGGGGCGTCCACTGCTTTCATGCCGATGGCGTGATAGCCCCCATCCACGTGGTGGATTTCACCTGTCACTCCACTGGAGAGATCGCTGAGCAGATACATGCCTGCCTTTCCCACATCAGCAAGCGTGATGTTTCTCCGCAGAGGGGAGTTGTGCTGATTCCATTTTAAAATATAGCGGAAGTCCCCAATCCCAGAGGCTGCAAGTGTTTTAATGGGCCCTGCAGACAGGGCGTTGACGCGTACGCCGACTTTCCCAAAATCTTCAGCGAGATAGCGAACGCTGGCCTCCAAAGCGGCTTTCGCCACCCCCATAACGTTATAATTGGGCATGACGCGCTCAGCCCCGAGATAGGTGAGGGTGAGGAGGGCTCCTCCATGGGGCATCATTGCCTGGGCGTACTTGGAAACAGCTGCAAAAGAATAGCAAGAGACCTCAAGAGCCGTTCTAAAATTGGCGCGGGAAGTGTCCGCATATCGGCCCTTAAGCTCTTCTTTGTCGGCGAACGCAATGGCGTGCACCACAAAATCGATGGTGTCCCATGTCTTTTGAAGCGCGTTAAAACAGGCAGAGATGCTCTCATCGCTGGAGACATCACAGGGAATAATGGGGGCATCCCCTAAGCTTTGTGCTAGAGGACGGACGCGCTTTTCCAAAATATCTCCTTGATAGCTAAAAGCTAACTGGGCCCCTTGGGCTGCCAATTGTTCCGCAATCCCCCAGGCAATGGAGTGGTGATTCGCGACCCCCATGATCAGGCCTCGTTTCCCAGCCATAAGGTTGCCTTCCAAAGGTCCAGGTGTCTCTGTCGTTGTCACGGGTCTTCTGTCTCCTGTTATCAGTCCAATGGGAGGTGATGGGGATGTTTTTAAATGTGTCGCTTAGCCTACAAGAGTTTTGACCCAGCGGTTGAGCAAACACACCCCAAATCCTGTAGGGCCTTTTGGCGCGCGCGCACTGCCTTTCGCTCCAAAATCCATGTTCGCAATATCTAAGTGCGCCCAAGGGGTGTTCCCAACAAACCGTGCCAAAAATTGGCCTCCCAGAATGCTGCCTGCCCCATACCCAGAAGATGCAATGTTTTTAATGTCAGCGACTTGTGAGTTTAGTTCTTTGTCATAATTCGCTCCCAAAGGAAGACGCCAAAGGCGTTCCCCCACTTGATTTCCAGCTTTCTCAAGAGACGCTGCTAAGGTGTCATCGGGAGAGAAAACACCCGCGTACTCGCTTCCTAAAGCAATGCGCATGGCGCCTGTCAGGGTTGCTAAATCCACCATGTATCGAGGCTTAAAGCGATTGTGAGTGTAATAGAGAGCATCTGCCAAAATCAAGCGCCCTTCCGCGTCCGTATTCAACACTTCAATGGTTTGACCGGACATAGAGACGACAATGTCCCCAGGTCTCTGGGCTCTTCCTGAAGGCATATTCTCGACAAGGGCAACCACACCCACCGCATTCACGGGTGCTTTCCGGGCTGCAAGTGTGCGCATCAGGCCAACAACGACAGACGCACCCGCCATGTCTGCCTTCATTTCATCCATGTTGAGGGATGGCTTTAAGGAAATGCCGCCGGTGTCAAATGTAACGCCTTTGCCAACAAAGGCTAGGGGCGCTTCACCCTCCTTCCCCCCATTCCAGCGCATGATGCCTAAATAAGGCTCTGCATCACTTCCTTGCGCGACCCCTAACAAGGCTCCCATCCCAAGTTGAGCCATAGCGGCTTGGTCAAGGGCTTCAATCTCGAGGCCTAATTCTTTCAAGGATTCAATGTGATCCATAAAGGTTTTTGGATAAATCACATTGGGGGGCTCGGCGATCAGGGTGCGAGAAAATTGAATGCTTTCTGCCAGGGAACGCTCCTCTAAGAAGGCTTTTGCAGATGCATCTGGTGCCGGGACGACAAAGCAAGCTTCTTGCAATGCAATGGTTTGTGCTGCCTTCAGCTGGGTTCGGTATTTGTTAAACTGCCAACACCGGAGTGTCATGCCAAAAGCAATCCAAACGGGCAGAAGTTCCTGAGGCACCCCCTTGAGAACAAAATTTAAAGACGTGTGGGGGGTTTGAAGCAAGTGAGAAACCAAAAGGCCTCCCATATCGTACGCTTGTGCTTCCGATATTTTTCCAGGTTCCCCAAGTCCAAATAAAACGACCCTTTCATAAGGGCCGACACCCAGAATGGAAAGAAACTCTTCTGCTTTGCCCATGAAATAGCTTGCGCGCATGGCACGTAAGAGGGCTCCGCCTAAGGCGGTGTCCAGAGCTTCACCCTCCGGCGTTAATTTGCGATCCTGATAAACCCCCATAACAAGAACGCCTTCGGAAGGGTTTTGTGACGAAAATGTGACTTTCAGCATAGGTCCCCTGGATTTGAATGAATTCTGTCCCTGACAGGTACCCGAACTTTAAAGATTCGTCAATCTTTTGCCGTAGCCCCCGAAGCGAGTGCTTTATGGATATGTTGGGCGATGGTGTGGGCAAACGGAGCAGGCCCTTGGAACAGAGGACGCAGAGAGGCCAGGGCTTTCTTCTGAGCATCAAAAGCTTTGTCTTGGCGCAAGAGGGGCATCAGGTGGGTGAGAAGATGATCTGGAGTGCAGGCATTTTGAAGGCACTCTTGAAACACAGGTGATTGGAGGGCGATGTTTGTCAAGCTGACAAAAGGGGTGCGCACGAAGGGTTTCAGGAGAATCCCAAGCCAAGGGGCAACTCGATAAGCAACGATCGTAGGGGTTTGCTCAAGGCCCAGCTCAAGGGTGACGGTTCCAGAGGCAGCCAATGCAGCGGTTGCAGCTGCAAAAGCGTGGGGGTGAAGGCTTGGGGTTGGAAGAATGGAAATCTCTGGGGTGCCCCAGATGTCTCGGATCATGGGAACTAAATGGGGAAGGGTTGGAAGCACAATCTGAAGACTTGGCAGTTCAAGGCGCGCGTGATGGGCCACTGCCTGAAAAATGGGCAGAAGGGTTTGGATCTCCCGTGGCCGGCTTCCTGGCAGGAGAAGAAGGAGCGGGTGCTCTGGCCGAAGGGCGGGCAAGGCATGAAAAAAAATGCTCGGATCCCCTGGAGGTCGTTCTGCGAAGGGGTGACCAACGAACGTTGTCGGAAGTCCCTCCCGTGTGAAATAAGGAGGTTCAAAAGGCAGCAAAGCGAACAGATGATCCACAAAGCCTGCAATTTTCCGGGCCCGTCCAGGGCGCCATGCCCACACAGACGGAGCCACGCAATGGAATTTCTGGGTATGAATGCTGTTCACTTTTTGGGCAATCCGAAAAGAAAACTCTGGAGAATCAATGGTCAGGAGGACACGAGGAGGGGAGGCCTCAAGGGTCTGTGTGGTTTGCCTGAGGCGCCTCCAAAGCTGAGGAAGGTGCGTCAGGACATCGAGCCCCATCACAGAGAGTTCTGTGTAGGGGAACAGGGAGGAGAAATCGCCGGCCTGTTCCATCAAGGCCCCCCCAATTCCCTGGATCCTCAGATTTTTCTTGGACAACGCGGTGAGAATTTGGCTTCCCAAAAAATCACCAGAGGGCTCACCAGCAATCACAAAAAGATCAGAGGCAGGGGACATGGATTATGGCTTGTTCATGGTTTTGATCCGGCAATAGACAGTCAGCGTTTCATTTTTAGGCACTGTTAAGGACCAAGATGCAAGATCAGATTTGATGTCCGGTTCTTTTGATGTTTGGGATACAACACTGTTGGGAGGAAGTTTTTGCGTTAAAAGGACTGAAACGGTCTCCGTCCCTTTATTAGTTAAGGTGACGCGGAAGGCAGTCTCCACAATGGATGTTCCGAGTTGTTTGAAATCTATCTGTTGGGCTCTGGCTTCGATAGAAGGATAGTTATCTACCGGCACATGCAGAGAGTCTCCAATAGCTGTATGCTTCACCTGAATAGAACCCGCGTAACGTGTTTGGTCTTTTTCTGTGACATAAATTTTAACGTGGCCTGGCGGCAAAGGTGTCCCCAGTCTATTTTGAGGAATATTCTGGAAAGCGTACCAGACCTCTGCGGTCAGAGGAATCCGGGCGCCTTCATAGTTTTGTTTCAAATCTGATGGCATGGCAATGCGATACTCTTTCTGTGCCGATATAGAATTCGCCGATAAGAAAGAAATTTCTTTGGTGCTGTCGTTGTACAAAGAGGTCCGAGGCGGAATCGGGTAAATGTTTGGTTTTTCTGTCAGAGGGCTTCCGGAACGTCCAAATTTTTCACTTGACGCCAATTGGATCTGTGCTTTACGGAAATGGACTCCGCTGGTGTTCGTCACAGACACCCAGCCCATAATGCGGGCTTTGGCTGCGAGGGGATCCACCTCAACCGTATAGTTTGTTTTCCACGAAAGGCCTTTGGTTAAATAGGTGAGCTCTAGCTTGGCGCTCTGGGTTTGAGGGGTTTGCACATGAACGTAGAGGGCGGGTTGAAAAGAAAGGCTCGGGGGAACTTTACGAAAGGCAACTGATTCCAGTGGAACCACCTCAATTCGGTCTTCGATTTTGACAAGGGCTTGTTTGGTGTCGAAGCTTAAAAGCGTTCCTGTTTGTTTGGGTGGATCGGGAGTTTTGGGGGTTAAAATGTAGACAGTTTCTCCGATGGATTTATCAAGAATAGTCTGAAAAGTTTGAAAATCACAGCGGAAGCTGATGGTGGTAAATATAAGAGGCAAGTTATCGACGGATTTGATAAGGATCGAATCTTTGAGAAGAAGCTTAGGAACGCCATTTAAAACCAAATGGTTGGTTCCGTCGACCAGGGAAACGAGTCGAGCATCTTTCACCAATCCCAAATCATTAGAATAGATTGTGAGATTCGGGTTGTAACACATGCCCTTATTGATCTCCTCGACGGAGATCGCCTGGGCACTCAGGGTCGACGGGCTCATAAACAGAGTGATGAGGTGACCCATTAGGAGGCTGGCTTTGGCAGCTTTCTCAACGGCTGTCTGAACAATCGAAACGGTAGGCCTCATAAGGAAACACTTTCATCTAGTGGTTGAGCTCTCTTGGAGCGAGGGGTCTCTAGGGGAGAAGCGATTGGGCGTGGGATCAAGGGGATTGTATTTAAAAGCTTCGGAGGCGGACCTAAAGTCCCAGCTTGTGTGAGGGTTGATAACTCTTTTGCCGGGGGCATGACCTTCTCCTCCAGCGTTTGAAGAGCCCCATTGTAGGCAGTCAGTGTCGCGCTGAGAGAGTGCCCAACTTTCCCCAAGCGCTCAATGAAATCACTTAGTTTTCGGGAAAGATCCCTCCCAAGCACGCTAATTATTTGGGCATTCTCACTCATGTTGTGATGATGCCATCCCAGCGCCACAGTTTTGAGAAGGGCCACAAGAGTCATCGGGGTGACCAGCAGGACTTGGGATTCAGCGGCATATTCAAGCAAGGTTTTATCATCCTCAAGGGCCGCCGTGAGAAGGGTTTCTGAAGGCAAAAAAAGCAGAACAAATTCGGGGGAAGAGGCGCATTGGGACCAGTAGCTCTTGTGTCCAAGAAGTTTGATGTGTTGCCGGATCTGACGTCCATGATCTTTCATATGCTTGGCTTGTTGCGTAGGGTCTTCACATTCAATACCTTCAATATAGCTGAGCAATGGAACCTTCGCGTCAATGATAATTGTACGATTTTCTGGCAAATGAATCAGCACATCTGGACGTAACTTACGCCCTTGTTGGTCGAGGGAGGCTTGTTCCTCAAAATCACAGTGGGGCAGCATGCCTGCAAGCTCGATCAAGCGGCGTAATTGGATTTCTCCCCACCGGCCCCGAATATGGGGGGAACGGAGGGCTCTTGCCAGCTGGTGGGTTTGCAGATGAAGATCTTTATGGGTTTGCGCCAGAGTTGTCATTTGCTGCGTGAGGGCTTCGTACGCGCCGACGCGGGTGCACTCCAGTTCTCTGATTTTTTGATCCACAGCCGCTAAGGCAGAAGTGACAGGGGCCACTAAGTGGTTCAGCTTTTCGTGATGTTGGCCAAGCTCCCCTTGGGTGATTAACTGCATTTTGGTGAGCAATTCCTGGCCTTGGGAGGCAAGGGTTTGGCTGCTGCGTTGGATGACGTCTGCGCAAACCCCTTTTAGAGATTGCTCAAGCTGCGCTTGGGTTTTCTCCCAGAAAAGGGTTCGTTCATCCAGTTGTTTTTGGAGCGTCTCTTTCGCCAGATGGGTTCTCTCCACTTCAAAGTGAGCGTCCTTAAGGGAGCCCTCTAAAAAACGGAGATGGGCCTGACATAAAGTCAGGCGCTTGATCAGAAAAAGGACCCAGAGACTCAGACTGAGAACAAGGGCTCCCCCAAAAAAGAGTGCAACGGTGAAAAGGCGCATATATGGACCGTAGCATTCTTCAGGCTCGTGAGAAAGTGTTTGTGTGGATCTGAAGCGAGCCCAGGGAACTGAGCTGCGAAATCAATGGACCCTTCGGAATTCGTCTTCTTCATAAACCAGACAGGAGAGAATAAATATTTTTTATGCACAAAAGACTTGAGGTTGAAGACGTGTCTGAGTGGAGGGGGCTTTCCGCTCCAGAGGTCGCTGAGCTGAAGAAAATCCCCACTCATTAGACCCTCGAAGGCCGAGAAATTCTTTTTTTTAACAAGCGGTTCAAGGTTGTCTCCAGCACATTCTGGCGAGGCTTCGCAATGGCCTTGCGCAGAGAGGTCTCAATCATTTATAAATGGTGAATCCAATTGAAAAGAGGGCATCCGCTTCCTTGAAAATCCTTTCGTCTTTCAGAGGTTTGGCTTTTTGAGATCGGAGAGTGTTCTTTGTAAACCCAAAGGCAGAGGAACCCATGACACCTGATGATGAAGATCCCTGGGGAGCCCAGGCACAACGATCCTCTGGGGGGCGTTCTAAGAATACTTCTCGGCAGGAAGCCTTTCCAAGTCCAGATGTGTTGCTGCGTCGTCTGCAGTCGTTTTTAAGAAAACAGTCGGGTCCCCAAGGGTCTGGACGCTTTTTTATCAGCGTTTTGGGGGTTCTCCTGGCTCTTTGGGCTGCGACCGGTATTTATAAGGTGGAGCCGAACGAACAAGGCGTTGTCCTGTGTTTTGGAAAAGCGGTGCGTTTGGCAGGGGCGGGTCTGAACTACCATTTGCCCTATCCTATTGAGACGGTTCTTATCAAGGATGTCACCGCTGTCAACCGCATTGACAGCACTGTTTTTGCGGGATCTGAAAACGGTCCAGACGAACACGCGATGCTGACAGGGGATGAAAATCTGATTGAGGTTCACTTCACGGTTCTTTGGGTTATTAAGGATGTTGAAAAATACCTTTTTTCTGCCAAATCCCCAGAGGCAACGGTTCGGGTGGCTGCGGAAAGTGTGGTGCGCGAAATTGTGGCGCAAATGCCTATGATGTCTGTCTTAACCCAGGGGCGGGGGGTCATCAACCACTCGACGAAAGAAGAGCTCCAACGTTTGATGGATCAATATGGAGTTGGGGTTCAGATTCAAGAAGTTTTGATGGGGCGAATCGACCTTCCGCGGGCGGTCATTGATTATTACCGAGATGTCCAGAGGGCCAAAGCGGACCAAGAGCGGATGGTTAACAAGGCGCTTGAGCAAAAAAACTCAAAGGTTCCCATCGCCCGAGGCGCTGCCCAGCAAGTGATCCAGAAAGCGCGTGGCTACCGGAAACAACAGGTGGCCCAAGCGAAGGGTGCTGCCTCTCGTTTTGAGATGATCTTTTCTGAGTATCAGAAGGCCCCGGATTTGGTTCGGAACCGGATGTACACAGAGACCATGAGAGAACTCTTAAAGGGAAAGCCCAAAATGATTTTGGACGGTGGCGTTCTGGGGACTGGGATGGATGGAAAAGGGGGCGTTCTGCCGGTCTTATCCTTAGAGTCCCTCAAGCGGACAAAGAAGCCATCTCCCACTTTGGAAGATGGGGTCAAATCAATGGAGGGCACTGATGCTGAATAAAAATTTGGCGGCTTTTGGAATCCCCGCTCTCGTATTGGGATTTTTTGGCTTGGGAAGTTTCTTCATTGTGAATGAGGTGGAGCAAGTTCTCATTCTCCAGTTTGGGGAAATCGTGCGGGTCATTCGTGAGCCGGGGCTCCATATGAAAATTCCTTTTGTCCAGGATGTTCTCTACTGGGATAAGCGTATTCTTGATTTTGATGTGCCCACGACAGAGGTCACTTTGGGAGATCAAAAACGGATTGTGGTGGACACCTTTACCCGGTATCGCATTCACGATTTGGCGCGTTTTTATAAAACCGTTCGGAATGAAACAGGAGCAAAAGGCCGTTTGTCTGCCCTGATTACTGGGACGCTTCGGAGCATTTTGGCGGAGACGTCTTTGCATACCTTATTGTCTCCTCAACGAACGGCTCTGCTGAAGGAGATCCGGGAAAAAGTCAACACGGCAACTCAGTCCCTTGGGATTGAGGTGGTTGACGTGCGTATTCGGCGTGCAGACTTGCCGCCAGAGAACAGTCAGGCGATTTACAATCGGATGATTAGTGAGCGGCAAAAAGAAGCGCAGAAAATTCGTGCGGAGGGGAACGAAAAAGCCCAGTTTATTCGGGCGGAGGCGGACCTTGAGTGCGCAACAATTATGGCAAATGCCACGCAGGAGTCTCAAATCGAAATGGGAACGGGGGATCAAGAGGCGCTTCGGATTGTCAGCGATGCCTACCGGAAGAGCCCAGATTTCGCTGCTTTTTTCCAATCAATGGATGCCTATAAAACTGCTCTTGGGACAGAAACTCAATATGTTCTGAGTCCTAAAAAAGGATTTTTGAGGCATTTCCAGGAGGGGACCCCCTAGGTTAATGTCCGTCTATCAGGTGAACAAAATTCTCAAATTAATTAAAGGAGTTTCTATGGGACGATCCGCTCAATTCTTGGCCCTCCTGGGGTGTTCCCTTTTGTTTGGAACGGCGTTGGGGTTGTGTGACACCGTCCCCTCTGCGGGTGCTTTGGCTGCGGTGAATTGCCTAGGCCCTCAGGGATTTGCCGACATTGTTGCGCCCCTTTTGCCCGGGGTTGTGAACGTGTCTATTATCAAAAAAGTGACCACTTACAACCTGGATTTTGGCCAAGGAATGGGGGGTCCTGGCGGGGGCAATCCTCTTGAAGATCTATTCAAGTTCAGAGATTTTTTAGAGCAATTTGAGTTGGCGCCGCGCAAGCGTCGGGTTCCTGCAGGCGCAGGCTCTGGCTTTATTATTGATCCCAGTGGTTACATTGTGACGAATGCCCACGTGGTGGATGGCGCAGATGAAATTATTGTCACCTTAAGCGATCAGTCAGAGCTGAAAGCAAAAATTATCGGAACAGACGCCCGTACAGATATGGCGTTGTTAAAGGTGGACGCACTCAAGCCTTTGATCGCCTTGAAATGGGGGGATTCAGCCAAGATGCGGGTAGGGGATTGGTCCATTGCCATTGGAAATCCTTTGGGCCTTGGGGGCAGCGTGACCTTGGGAATCATCTCTCACGTCGCCCGTAGTCTCAGCATGCAGACCTCCCACATTGGAGGATTTTTGCAAACAGACGCTCCGATCAATTTGGGAAATTCGGGCGGACCCCTTTTTAACATTGAGGGGAAGGTGATTGGGATTAACATGATGCTGGCCAGTCCCACGGGGGGTAATGTGGGGATTGGATTTGCCATTCCCTCGGATGTCGCTCAGTTCGTGATTCACCAACTCAAAGAATATGGTAAAGTTAAACGGGGCTGGATTGGCGTTCAAATTCAGCCCATCAATCAAGAAATTGCGAAAAGTCTTGGGTTGGCGGCCCCTCGGGGAGCCCTGGTTGGGAACGTGATTGAAAAAGGACCGGCTGCGACGGCGGGTGTGCGTCAGGGGGATGTTCTCCTCAAAGTGGGGAACGTTCCTGTGGAGTTGGCGCCTAACTTGACAAAAATCATCAGTAGCCTCCCAATTGGATCTAAAATTCAGGTGGAGATTTGGCGTAAAGATAAAGGAACGGGTCGTTATGGAGAAATTATTCTTCCAATTGTGATTGGAGAGTTTCAAGACCAAGATGAAGAATCCCAATCTCAAGAAAACAAGGAAGCAGGGGACAATCAAGAGCTCTCTACAGTAGTTTATGGCTTGACTTTGCAAGAATTAAACTCATCTCTTCGATACAAGTTTAATTTAGGCGATCAAATATCAGGCCTCATTGTGGCAAAAGTGGATCCGGAATCCAGAGCGTCGGATCGCTTCCAGGCGGGAGACGTTTTGTTGGAGGTCGATCAACAAAAAATTGCCTCCGTAAAGGATATCCAAGGGATTGTTCAAAAAACAAAAGCCGCAGGCCAAACGACCTTGTTGTGCTTAGTGCAAAGGGGCGGGATCCCATCGTTTGTTCCCCTGTCTCTTGAGGAAATTGGGGAATCCGTTTCCGCTTCTCAAAAATCATCCAAACTTAAAAATGAACCTTTGGGGGGCCTTATGCCTCGGCGACCGGCAGCTCAAGGATAGGGTGTGCAGATCGTTCTAGGGATTGAGACCAGTTGTGATGAAACCGCAGCCGCGATTGTCTCTGCCCAGGAGGGGGGGGTGGGGGCCATTTTAGGCCACTGTATCCCTTCTCAAATTGCCCTCCATGCCTCTTATGGGGGCGTGGTTCCGGAGGTTGCAGCACGGGAGCATTTAGACCAAATCGACTGGGTTGTCCGGGATGTTTTTCGCCAAGCTGATGTGTCTGTTGAGGATCTGTCTGGGATTGCGGTGACGGCGGGTCCGGGTCTCATTGGGGGTGTGATGGTGGGCGTTATGTTTGCCAAAGGCCTGGCCCTGGCGGCTCAGAAACCTTTGTACGGGATCAATCATCTAGAGGGCCATGGGTTGGTTCCCCGCCTCTCAGATGCTTTGGGATTTCCCTACCTCTTGCTCTTGATGTCTGGGGGACACACGCAGTTTTTATTGGTGCGAGGTGTAGGCGCTTATGTCCTTTTAGGCAGCACCTTAGACGATGCTCTGGGGGAGACCTTTGATAAAAGTGCCCGCTGTCTGGGGCTTCCTTACCCGGGTGGCCCAGCCATTGAAGCGCTGGCAAAAACCGGTGATCCTCACCGCTTTGACCTTCCCAAGCCGTTGATCCGTCGCCCTGGGTGTGACTTCTCCTTTTCTGGGCTGAAGACGGCGGTTGCTTTATGTTCTCAGAAGCAAGGAGGTGTGGAAGGCATGGATGGGCAAACCCGGGCAGACCTGGCAGCTTCTTTTCAAGAAACCGTGGCCTTAGTCCTCGAAGACCGCCTGAAACATGCGGTGGCTCTGGCCCGGATGCACGCTCCTGATCTGACAGCTTTGGTCTTGGCAGGGGGGGTGGCGGCGAATCGCTTTTTGTTCCAGCGTCTGTCTGAGATCGCGGATTTGCCCGTGGTAGCACCCCCGCTAGAGCTCTGTACGGACAATGGGGTCATGATCGCCTGGGCAGGCCTTGAACGGCAGAGACTGGGTTTTCCGGAAGACGGGCTTGGCTTTTCTCCAAGGCCTCGCTGGCCTTTAGCGGAGGTGAGTACTCATGTCTAATCCCCGCTCTCTGGTGATTTTGGGTGCAGGAGCTTGGGGATCTGCCTTGGCATTGACGGCTACCCGTTCCCAAGAGGCGTCTCGGCAGCAGGTGCAGGTGTGGGGACGCCGTCCCCCGTATATAGAGGAGGCCGCTGCCTCGTCATCCCTCTCAGTCTTCACCGATCTGTCTGCCTTGGTGGACGCCCTGAAGGCTGCTTCCTTGGGGGTTGTGGCGGTTCCTACCCAAGCGCTCCGATCATTTCTCACAGATGTGTTGTTCCCCCCCCATTTGCCGTTGCTCTTCACAAGCAAAGGCCTTGAGCTCCAGACGGGCCTGCTGGTGAGTGAAATGGTGGCAAGCCTTGGCCTGCCAAATCCCATAGGGTTTCTTGCCGGCCCCCATCTGGCAAGCGAGGTGCGGAAGGGACAGCCGACCCGAGGCACCTGTGCCGCCCAAACTTTGGAATGGGCCCAGACCATGGCTTCGGCTTTTCATGGGCCGATGTTTCAGTTGACTCCTTGGGCGGATCTCATCGGGGTGCAAGTGGCGGGTGCCCTGAAAAACATTTTTGCGGTCGCTTCTGGCCTGCTGGTCGGGGCTGGGGTAGGGGACAATGGACGGGCGGCCTTTCTGACCCTAGGATTTGGGGAGATGCAAATCTTTGGGCAGGCGTTGGGCGCCCAGCCGGAAACCTTTATGACCCAAGCGGGCCTGGGGGATTTTATGCTGACCTGTTACAGCCCTCTGTCTCGGAATTTTCAATTCGGCTTCAAGCTGGCCCGTGGAGAGCATCCCGATCCTCGAGCCCCCTTGGCGGAAGGCTTTTTTACGGCGCAAGCGATTCAAAAACGGGCGGTCTCTTTAGGGCTCAAGATGCCTGCCCTGGACAAACTCGTTCACGTTCTGGCCAAGCCAGCCCCCCCTTTGTTAGAGATTGAGACTTTAATCACGGAGACACGGTCATGATCCCCCATTTTTGGCTTCTGAAAACAGAACCGACCTGTTGGTCATGGGCTCAACAGGTGGCGTCCGGACGGACTTCTTGGGATGACGTGAAAAATTTCCAAGCCCAAAAATTTTTGAAAGAAATGGTGTGCGGAGATCTGGCCTTTTTTTATCATACGGGGGCGGAGCGTCAAATTGTCGGGATTGTCACTGTGATACGGGAAGCTTACCCTGATCCCAGCGATCCTGAAGGGCGGCGGGTGATGGTGGATGTGGAAACGCGGGCGCCGCTGAAACATCCTGTCACCTTAGCGTCTGTCAAAAGGGATCCTCTCCTGGCCCATCTCCCCCTTGTGCGCCAAGGCCGCCTGTCTGTAATGCCCATCGATCCCGAGAGTTGGACACGGCTCTGCACCCTTGGGGGAGCGCTCTAAAATCCTCTGGGACGCAGTGGAATGCTTGGGCATCAAGCTGTGTCAAAGTGGGGGAGTCTTCAGGGCTTAGGAGTGAGTTTTACGTTTGGCTTGTAAGATCAACAGCAGCGCGTGCCGTATCTCTTGCTCAGAGCCGTTACGGACAGCCCAATTGATCACATCGATGATGTTTTGTGAGCTGTATTTTTGAATAGACCAGGGGTGCGGTTCCATTCTGGACTGTGAATCAGAGACCTATGTTGTGGGAAGGTCCGGCCCTTTTTTGAGGAGATGTCCCCTGACTTAATTTTTGTTTGACAGTCTTTAAGCCCCTTCCTATAGCCTGTACTCCTTGTTTAGCACGTCTCTGGAGCCTCTTCACAAAGGGCCTCTTCTTCTTAATTTTTTCTGCGGTTTTCTTCTCTCTTTCTTTCTTTTTCTTTTCCTCCTTCTTTATTTTTTCTTCCTGTTTTTTTCTTCTTTCTCTTCTATGGTTTGTCTACCCAGAATCCCTCTGGTCGCATTCGCGGTTGATCGATGAATCGCCGCTTGGGTATCGCGTGCGCTGAGCTGTTCTGCCCCAGACTTGACAGCCCCTTTTGTGGCGGCACCAACAAATTGTTGGACATCGGGATCCATAGGAGAACCTGGTGTCCCTGTCAGCGCTCCTCTTATTGCGGCCGCGCCCACATCTTCTCCTATTCTTTTGACAGCGTGGCCGATCGTGGCATTAAAGTCATTATGGGGCGGGGTCAGATGAGGTTTGACTTACGCAATTTTCTTAAAGAGATCCCGTGTGGGAATCCTCAAAAGACAAACCCCAAGCGTGGGCTAAAATCTGAATAGGATGGGTAAAAATCATGGGTTGAGGAGAAGGCTTCCCTTGAGTCTCTGCTAAAATTTCTCTGCCTTGCTGGATATGCCTGGCCGCTAGAGGACATTCGGAAACACAAGGGCCGCAAGAGGCCTCGTTGGCTTTTCGGGCCACTGGTTTGCCGACCTTCAGGGCGACATCAAAATTCTCTTTAAAGATTCCCCATGAGCCCCCGTGGCCAGAGCAGCGCTCAATCACGGTGACGTCTGTATCTGGGATGAGTTTGAGGAGTTCCTCCCCTTTCCGACCTTGATTTTGAGCCCTCGCGTGGCAGGCCACATGAAGGGTCACGCCTTCTTTAAAAGACGTGAGTCCGGGGGCAAGGCCGTGCCGACGCGCTAGCCCAACAATATAAGCGGGGAGATCCTGCGTGTTTTCTACGAGGGTGCGTATCTCTGGATCTTCTGGCCATAAAAGCGGCCACTCCATGGTGATCATCAGCGTACAGGAGGGAACCAGAGGAACAATCGTGTATCCTTTGGATACCCAAGGCAGAAGGGCTTCTTTGATCTTGAGAGCCTTCTCCGCAACAGTTTGGATGTCTCCGTGCTCCCATTGAGGCATCCCGCAACATTCAGGATACAGAACGACAGTTTCGATTCCGTTCTTTGCCAGAACCGCTTGGGCAGCCCGCCCGACAGAAGCATCATTATAATTGACAAAGCAGGTGGCATACAGAAGAACTTTTTCCCCAAAGCCGGGGGCCAGGGAATTCACGGATGGGGGATTTTTTGAAGCTTCTGAGACAAAGGTTTGGCTCTGAAAAGAGGGGAGATCTGCCCGCGCATGAATCCCAGAAACCGCCTCAAGACCCTTTCGTACAGGTGTGTTCTCAGTTTTTAGGGCCCAATTGGCCAGGGAGGCTGTTTTGCATCCGAGCGCTCCATTCCGGTCTGTTTGGGTGATTTGTTCCCGTACCCAAGGGGTTTTCCCTGTTTGATGGTCTGCAGCCCGTGCACGGAGCATCAAATGTGGAAAATCTAAATCAAAGGCATGGGGAGGCACATAGGGACATTTGGCAATAAAGCACAGATCACACAGAGTGCAAGCCTCTACCACCGGGGCAAAATCTGCACTGTCCACGCCATCAAGCTCACCCGTTGGACTTGCATCAATGAGATCAAATAACCTTGGAAAACTATCGCATAAATTGAAACATCTGCGGCAGCCATGGCAAATATCAAAAACACGACGGAGCTCTTCATCAATAGCTCCTGGATCGTAAAAATCAGGAGACTCCCAAGGAATAGCATGGCGGATGGGTGCCTGGGTTTCCCCTTCAGTGCTCATGGATTCACCCTTATAGGATTTGCGAAAAAAGCGCCCTCCCTCAAGAAGGCGCTTTTGAAGCGTACTCGAAACTCAGATGATCTGAGTCAAAGAGCTTATTTAACAGCCGTAATCGCTGCACGGTTATGGGCGTAGGCTTCTTCCGTGTCACCAGGAACAAGGACAATTCTCTTGCCGTGGCTGATGGTGGAAATCCTGGACGCCTCCACACCGAGAGACACCAGATAATCTCTGGAGGCATCTGCACGATGTTGACCCAATTTATCGTTGTATTCCACGGTTCCGCGTGCGTCACAGTAGCCTGCCACTTCAATCATTGTGGTAGGATATTTGAGCAACCAAACAGCTTGCTTTTCTAAAAGCATGCGATCTTCAGGTGTCAATTGATATCTATCGAACGCAAAAAGGACACGATCTTCAACGTGTGCGTTAAAATCCGCTGCTGTTCCTGGGGTGGGACCAGAAACATCCATCATATTGCCATTGCTTGATGTTGTTGCTTCTTCTGTGTCTGAACATTCACAAGCAACCATACCGAGGCTTAATAAAAGAAGTGATGCCAATCTAAGTTTCATCGTACGTACTCTCTTCGTTGTAATTTTTAATAGTATAAAAAGGTTATCGTTAAAAATTTATAAAACAAACCTTAAGCCCGAGGACTGGTTTTCCTTTAAATGCAAGCATGTACGGATACCTGGGACCCCCTGGGTAAAAATATAGAAAAAACTTGTGGTTATGGCAAGAGGGACCACGATGGTTCACAAGCATCATCAGGTGTGGGGATCGGGCAGATTTTTAAGCTTTTAGAATTAACGACATAGAGCTGGGCTGGTGCCTTTGCAGAAGTCTTTGCGGAAAAAACAATCCCCTCCCCATTGGGAGCCCACTCAGGGGTGTCCACAAGATAATGGTGGGCCAAAGCACGCTCTGTCCCTTCAGGAGTTAAAACCATGAGATGGAACCCACCTTTTTGCCTGATGAATGCGATCTGATTTGATTTGGATGAATAGCTGGGGTGACTGTCTTTTCCAGGGCTGAAATTCAGAGGGTCCGCAGCCCCCCCTGTCAGTGGCATGCGGTATAAATGAGGCGGCCCCCCACGGTCGGAGACAAAAACCACAAATTGGCCATCGGCAGACACGGAAGGAGATGTATCAATACCTTTGCTTTGAATCAGCGCCCGCACCAGCCCACCACTTTCATTGTAAACGCCCAAAACGGTTTGTTTGTCTTTCTGCACGCTCAGTAAAAAGTCAGACTGCCCTGGAATCCATTCTGCTGCGAACACTTTTCCGCCTGTTGGGATTCTGCGCTTGATTCCAGAGGGGATGTCATAAATAAAAGCTTGGGGGCGTCCGGATTCTTTCGAGGCATCGATATCGTTTGCAATGTAAAGAACCCGTTTTCCATCTGGGGAAATTTTGGGACCCTTCAGGAAATCGCCTTTGATTTTGAGGATTCTGTGATTGGCGCCATCCTGATCCATCAAGCAAATACGAAAATTTTTTTTCCATCCCCACGGAGCGGAAGGGTCAAAACCTCTTTGTCCTTGGGGACGTCTCATCCGATGGGCAAAACCACTGCGCATAATCGGCTGTCCAGGGCCAATAGCGGCGACATAGGCGACTTGAGTATCAAAATATCCGGGAGATCCGGTCACATGCTTGTAAGCTTCGTCTGCAATCTGGTGTCCAAGGCGACGCAATTGTTTCGGTTGGGTAGACACAGAAAATGCGGAAAGCTCTTTCTGATTGAGGATGTCGAAGATACGGCAACGGACAGTCAACCGGCCCTCCTCATCCGCAGAGACATCCCCTGTGATGAGAAAATGAGCGCCTGTTTGTTGCCAGCTGGACCAGCGAGGATCTGTAAATGCTTCATCAGCTGTTTGGGGAAGAAAGGGGGTTGAGAGACATTCAAAAAGCCCGCAATTCCCAAGATCCTGCTCAATGACTTGGATGATTTGGTCGCGTCGTTGATGATTGGGGCCACTCAAAAGAACAAAACAAGGGGACGGCTGAAAGGTTCCCTCGGTGATACTAATCGTCAAAGGGTCAGCATCGACTGGTCGCCATGGGAACACAAACAAACAAAAAACAAGACACAAACGGAAAATCATGGCGAATGTCGCTCTTTATATGGTATCCCCAACGGGATTCGAACCCGTGTTGCCGCCTTGAAAGGGCGGTGTCCTAGGCCTCTAGACGATGGGGACAACTTCCCTACCTCTAACGGGTCGGCTGAAAAAAATCAACCCCTCCTCACTTAAAATCTTTTTCTTGCAGATTGCCCCAGCATTTCTGAAAAAGAGATTGACAGAGGGCAGGCTTTCGACCTAGATTTTCGGGAATAATGTTACCGTGTTTCTGTGCCTGATCGGTTTTCAAATCTTTCAGTGTTTCTTTTTGAAAAAGGAAGGGCACAATAGTTTAAAGGATCCAGGACTCAGCATGACCAAGCGCCTTCAATCAAAATTCAAAATCAATCGTCGCTACGGAGTCAACCTCTGGGGTCGGGCAAAAAGCCCGGTCAACGCGCGAGATTATAAACCGGGCCAGCACGGACAAAAAGGTGCGATGGGGCAAGCGAAGGTTTCGAACTATGGATTGCAGCTTGCAGCTAAGCAGAAGCTTCGTGGTTACTATGGAAACATAGGAGAACGTCAGTTCCGGAGATTTTATAAAGAGGCTGCGCGACGCAAGGGAGATACAGGTGAGATCTTTCTGGGTCTTCTTGAGCGTCGTTTAGATGCAATGATTTATCGCATGAAATTTGTTCCTACTGTTTTTGCGGCCCGCCAATTCGTGAACCATGGCCATGTTCAGGTCAATGGCAAGCGGGTCAACATTGCCTCTTACATTGTTCAGGACAATGATGAGATTCAGATCATTGAAAAATCTCGTCAGCTTCCTCTCGTTCTGACAGCCGTCCAATCCAATGAGCGCGAAGTTCCAGATTATCTGGAAGTCGATCATAAGCATATGAAGGGTAAGCTTTTACGCACGCCTGGACATGGAGATATTCCGTTTCCAATTCATATGGACACATCTCTGATTGTTGAGTTGTATTCTCGTCGCGTTAAGTCTTAATACCCATTCTTTTTACAAGATAAATGAAGCCTCCTTTGTGGGGCTTTTTTTATGGAAGGACGGTTTATGGAAATAACAGAAGGTTTCCTTGTGAATGGGGCAGGTCTGCAGATCGCTTACAAAACATGGGGATGTCCGTCGGACGAGGACATCAAACCAGGATGGTTGTTTTTAGGGGGGTACCAGTCAGACATGACCGGGACAAAGGCTTCCTTTCTCTGGAGGCTGGCTCAAAAAACCTCCACTCCGTGTACGCTCTTTGACTATAGCGGGTGTGGCCGTTCAACCGGGGCATTTGAGGCCGGGACGATTGGGGGCTGGAAAGACGAAGCGCTTTTGGTGTTAGACACATTGACTCAGGGGCCTCAAACCCTTATAGGTTCCAGCATGGGGGGCTGGTTGGTGCTTCTTTTAGGGCTAGAGCGCCCCAGCCGTATCCAGAAAATGATTGGCATTGCGGCCGCACCTGATTTTACGGAACATTTGTGCCCATGGCTTTCCGGACCTGAGAAGGCGCGCTTTGAGACTGAAGGAGAAGGGATTGCTTTCCGCAAAGAGGGGCCGTTCGTTGTGCGACGCCCTTTCGTGGAAGAGGCCAAACGGCATCTCGTCTCAGACCGATCGTTGAGATATTCCTGTCCAGTGACTTTGCTTCATGGGGACGATGATCAAGTGGTTCCTTGGCACGGAAGTGAACGCCTTTTAGAAACCATTGATGCGCCGTCTGTCCAATTGATTCGGATCAAAAATGGCGACCATCGTCTTCATTCGAATGCGGATTTGGATTTGCTCGGACGTCTCATTCGCGTATGATCAACCCTGTTAAACTCTTTTGAAAGACGTCGTTATGGATACTCACAGGCCTCAGAACCGCTCGGCTCAAAAACCAGATCGTTCAAGCCCCAGTGTGCGTATGCTGCGTGTGGGAGAGGAAGTCCGTCACCTCCTGGCCCAAGCGTTGCGCTTTTACCAGCCTTCCCTTCAGGACACCCGGGAAATCAGTGTGACGGTGACGGAAGTGCGGATGAGCCCTGATCTCAAGCACGCAACAGCTTTTGTGATGCCTCTCACTCCTCCCGATGAGGTGCCCTTGATTCTAGACTCTTTGAAGAAAAATGCAGGGCGCGTCACCCATAATCTTGCTGGCAAGCTGTCGATGCGTTCTCTCCCCCATGTACGTTTTGTCCTGGACACGTCTCTCGATCAGGCCCAACGTGTCAGTGATTTACTTCGGGAGACAAAGTCGTGGGAATCCTAGAAACTTTTATCGCTTGGCGGTATTTGCGTGCGCGGCGGAAAGAAAGCTTTATTTCAGTCATCGCTGGGTTTTCTTTTCTAGGAATTTTGCTTGGGGTGGCGACCCTGATTATTGTGACCTCCGTGATGAATGGGTTTCGTGCAGAGCTTTTGGAGCGCATTCTGGGCGTCAACGGCCACCTGGCTGTCTATAGCAACGGCTCTCCCATTACAGATTATGAGCCTTTGGTCCAGCAGCTCCGTGGAATTCCAGGAGTGCGCTCTGTCGCGCCTGTGGTGGAGCGTCAGGCGATGGTGATGGCCCAAGGAACCGCCAGGGGCGCTCTGGTCCATGGCATGGACCGGCAGGCTTTTGAGAGTCGTCCCCTGATCACGGACAAAATGGTTGCAGGCAGTGGACAAGGCTTGGAGGTCCCGAATGGCGCTCTTCTGGGTTACAAGCTGGCCGCCAAAATGGGCATTGGTTTAGGGGATAGCGTGACCTTGGTCGCCCCAGAGGGCACCCAAACGGCCCTGGGAACTCTTCCTCGGATGCGGAAATTTGAAGTGACTGGGCTCTTTGAGGTCGGTATGAATGAGTATGACAATACCTTTATTTTTATTCCTCTGGAGGCGGGGAAAAAGCTCTTTCAAACGGCGCCCGGCGTTTCCTCCCTGGAGATTTTTCTGGAGGATCCTGAAAATGTCGCCCCCATCTCTCGGGTGATTGGGAGCATCGTGCACCGGAAAAATATGCGGGTTTTTGATTGGCAGCAAGCCAACTCCAGCTTCTTTTCGGTCATTGAGGTGGAAAGAAACGTGATGTTCCTGATTTTAACGTTGATCGTTTTGGTTGCAGCCTTTAATGTCATTTCCAGCTTAATTATGTTGGTTAAAGACAAATCAAGGGACATTGCGATTTTGCGAACCATGGGGGCAAGTCAGGGAATGATTCGGCGTATCTTCATCTTAACAGGCGCAAGTGTGGGAATCTCCGGCACCGCTATTGGGGCAGTTTTTGGCCTGTTTGTGTCCAGTCACATTGAATCAGTCCGTGGATTTCTGGAAAAATGTACGGGCGCTCACTTGTTTCCAGCGGAATTTTATTTCCTCTCAAAACTTCCGTCGAAAGTTTCCCCAGACGACGTCATTCTGATTGTGACAATGACAGTGATCTTGACCCTTCTCGCAACTTTATATCCGGCTTGGCGTGCAGCCCGGCTGAATCCTGTGGAGGCTTTGCGTTATGAGTAAACCAGTTGTCGCGCGTTTTGCCCCCAGTCCCACAGGGTTTCTCCATCTGGGAAACATCCGTACAGCCCTTTTGAACTGGTTGTTTGTGCGCAAAGAAGGGGGGATTTTTCTCCTCCGTTTGGATGATACGGATCTTGTGCGCAGCGAAGACCGATTTGTGAACGCCCTTGCAGAGGATTTGCTGTGGTTTGGCCTGACCCATGATGGCTTTATCCGTCAGTCAGACCGGACAGATCTGTATGGGCAGCACTGCGAACGCCTCAAGAGCTTGGGGCGCCTGTATGCGTGCTATGAAACCCCTGAAGAACTCAATACCAAACGGAAGCTGCAACTGTCCCAAAGACGACCGCCTCTTTATGACCGGGAAGGCCTGTCTCTCACGGACCCTGATCACCGGCGCCTCCAAGCAGAAGGGCGCAAACCCCATTGGCGGTTTCGCCTTGAGGATCAGCTCATCGCCTGGGACGATTTGATCCGGGGGCCCATTCAGTATGAGGGAAAAGTCCTCGGCGACCCGATTGTGATTCGGGAAGACGGGAACGTCAGCTTTTTGCTGGCGGGGGCGATTGATGATCTGGATTTAGGGATCACCCATATTTTGAGGGGGGAAGATCATATCACCAATACGGCGATCCAGATTCAGATGATCCAGGCACTCGGTGGAGATCCTTCTGCTTTTCATTTTGGTCATTTTTCTTTGATTACGGACGCCCAAGGCCAAGGATTTTCAAAGCGTCTCGGGAGTCTCAGCTTAGGGGAGTTGCGGGCCCAAGGGATGATGCCTTTGACGATTGCGTCTGGTCTGGCGGCCCTGGGTACGCCTGATGGGCCTCAGATCGTGCCGGACCTGTTGGCCCTGGCCCGTACGTTTGATTTAGGGAAATTGGGGCGGGCGACTCCTAAGCTGGACGTGGCGGATCTGTGGGCTTTGAATGGGAAGATGTTGCACGACATGCCCTACGAGACTGCCCTGCCTCTTTTGAGAGGGGACTTTCTGGATCTCTCTATCGTCACGCCTGAGTTTTGGGAAGCCGTTCGGGGAGAGCTGACCTCTCTTCATGACCTTCCGGAATGGATTGATCTGTGCACAGGAAGCCATTTGTTCCCAAGCCCCTCCGAACATGCGCCTCTTCTTGAGGCGGCTCTTCAGGGTCTTCCACAAGAGCCCTGGAATGGGAGCACGTGGGACACATGGACCAGGTCACTTAAAGAAGAGACCGGCCTTTCGGGTCGCGCACTCTATCATCCCTTGCGCTTCGCCCTTACAGGAAAAGACAAAGGACCTGAAATGCGCAAACTGTTGCCTTTAATAGGATACGACCGTGTCAGAGAGCGGCTTCAAGCTTCCCTCGCGTCATGACTCCGTCGGATATTGATTGCTTTTTTCAGGCGCTTTCCCAAGCCAATCCAGATCCACAGACAGAGCTCTATTTCACAAATACGTATACGCTTTTAATCGCGGTGGTTCTCTCTGCCCAGGCCACAGACCGTGGCGTCAACGCCGCAACACGCGGGCTTTTCCCGGAGGTGGATACCCCTCAAAAAATGATTGATTTGGGGGAAGATAGGTTGCGAGAGGCCATTCGCACCATCGGCCTGTATCCCACAAAAGCCAAGCACATCTTGGCCCTCAGCCACCGTTTGATTCAGCACTTCGGAGGGCATGTCCCAAACACCCGGGAAGCTCTGGAACAGCTTCCCGGTGTGGGGCGCAAAACGGCGAACGTCGTCTTAAATGTGGCGTTCGGCCAGGCCACCATTCCTGTGGATACCCATGTGTTTCGGGTGGCGAATCGCACGGGCCTTGCCCGAGGCAAAACCCCGCTCAGTGTTGAAACAGCCCTTGAGGCGTGTGTTCCAGACCCTTTTCGCACCCAAGCGCACCACGTGTTGATCCTGCACGGGCGCTATGTATGCACAGCACGGTCTCCTCACTGCGACTGTTGTCCTGTTCGTCAATGGTGTGCTTGGCCTACGAGAGAGGGAAAGGAAGGAGCCATTTCATCTTGAGTGTCATTTCAATTCTTGAATGTGTCCCATGTCGGCTCTGGTGTAGAGAATACGGCATTGAAAGAAGTGTGACCATCGAGTGCAAGGGTTGCTAATCCTAAAAGGAGAGAGGAAATACCGTCTAGACAAGGTCCCTTAAAATTTTGGTGCGCAACAACCCGTATATCCTGATTTTCGAAAACCCGATTGATACCTAAGCACGGATTATAAGATACGGAAACACAGGCGCACAAAAGAATGCTAGAGAATAATTTAGAAAATTTAACAGTATTCCTCACATTAAATTATTAAAAAATATATTTTATAGATTGTTTTTTTGTCTAATTTAATTATTTTTTGTGCAGGTGTGCAAGCATAATAAACAGCTGTTCGCATTTGGATGTTCTCGGCGTTCTGCTCGGTACGTTCGCGAAAAATCGATTAACGATCTGACTCCGGTCCCTAAAAGTCTATCCAATTCATAAGAGACTGTATCTGTGACCAATCTTACACCCCTAACTATCCCCGTAAGTCCCTTATCCATATTTGCAGAAATTGGGATTGATTCTTCTTTCAAGAAAGCAGGGAGGGCAATGCATCCTTGCCCTACGGCTTTAAGAATGCGAAAGCTTCCTTGAGCGAATACTTGAGCTCCGTAGACTGAAGCGGTTAAGGCTTGATCGCAGAGAAGAGATGTAGAAATTCCACAAGAATAAACAGAGGCTAAAGCGCCATCGGTTTTTTGAGAGGCTCCATGGATGATTTTTCCAAGGTAATAGACGCTGTTGTCTAAGCTCTGAGAGCAAAGGGATGCTCCCGCAGTGGAAAATTCGTATCCCCAACTCATCAACGGATCCATGCATAAACTTACGTGTTCAATAGATTCTTTGAACAGGTCAGGGGGAACGCTGAAAATTGGAGCCAGACCAGCAGAGGAGATCACAATGAAGGAATGGCCCGATGATCCTATGTATTCTAAGGCAAGACTTCCGTTTTCGAGGGCAATTCTTGTACAGAGGGTTGTGCCTTCTAAAAGATTGTCTGTTCCAACAGAAATGGCTGTCGGGATCCCATGCGCCAAAAACAGACCTCGGTCCAGGAGATGGGACGTGGCATCGATCATTTTTTTTCCTGAAGAGGCCGTCGTGTTTAAAAATTCTAAGGCAAGACTTCCTTTTTCGAGGGCAATTCTTGTACAGAGGGTTGTGCCTTCTAAAAGATTGTCTGCTCCAACAGAAATGGCTGTCGGGATCCCATGCGCCAAAAACAGACCTCGTTCCAGGAGATGGGACGTGGCATCGATCATTTTTTTTCCTGAAGAGGCTGTCGTGTTTAAAATCCAGAAGCTCCCATGGGTTCCTCCCTCTATGCAGGGATGGCAGCATGCGACCAGACGATCCAATCCCAGGTTCAGATTTTCAGCAAGTGCGCTACCTCCACTCGTACAAAGACTTAACAGTGCCTCTAACCCTTCAGATCCTTGGGTTATGATCGGGTGTCCTGATGCGAGCATTTTTTCTAAGAAAGTGCCATCTAGTTTTCTGACGAGTCGAGTAGTCCTAGTGGTGCCGTTATGGATACGAACACTTGTGCCTTCATGCCACCGTTGGCCTGTTTGGGCAATGGCCTCCAAGATTCGATCCAAAGAAACCCCCGTTGTCTCGACGCATGTGGCCAGGCGCTGAGAGAAAGCGTCCGCGAACTGAGAGGAAACGCTCCGACAAGTAATTTCTTTATCAAGTCTTTGATTTGCTTGAACGCAAGAAATAGAGAAAGCAAAAAAGGCAATCCAGTAAAACATACAACACTCTCAAAATAAAAAACCCAATACCCGCGAATCCATGTCCACGGGTATTTATTTCTAATCAATAGTTTTTTTTAGTCTCTCTTCATTGATTCACAGATAGTGGATTGATCTTCACAGATAGTGGATTGATTTCGGTAGGCTTGATCGTTCTCATCAGAGTATTTTTTACAGCACGCAGTTAGGCAAGTAAGTCCGACTCCAGCGAGAGGAGTTGCCCATTTAATGGTTGGAAAGAGCGAAGGCCAGATCCCGGGTACGAACTCTAACCCAAAGGGCAAAGCGGAGAGCCCGATTACGATAGCGCAAGGATTCCAGCACCAACGGATTGCGAAATTGGTTCCCTCTTGCCTCTTGTATAGTTCTTCAATTTCTGTGTTGAAACCTGGTTTTCGAGACTGTATTTCACGGTTGATGCCGTCTATCTTGTTATTCAAAGTAAGAATTGATCGATCTTGGGGATTGTTGCCTTCTAAAATTTTCAATTGGTTCTCCAGTGAGCTCAGCGTTTTTTGATACTGAGCGATGTCTTTCCATAGCTTTTCTAGTTCTGGAGTTGGCTTTACATACGTTTTGCCGCAGCAGAGAAGGCAAAATGCAGCATCTGGTTGTTCACTAGTGTTGACAGGACGGGTGGTACCTGGCGTTTCATCGTAGGTAGGGAGGCGTGATTGTGATTGTGGTTGTGATGTGATAAGTGATGACTCCATCTCTGTGTCTAGATGTCTTCCTGCAGCAGAGACACTAAAATTTAAACATTGAAAAATAACAGAAACTAAAAAAAATGAACGCAGCACAATAAACTCCATAATTGATTACTTTGTGAACATTTCTATAGAAAAAAATATTTAATTACAAAATGAAATCCATAATTGATTGTTTTGTGGACATTTCTACAGCAAAAAATTGAGCCCTTTTGGGAGACCATCGGGGCACCTGGGTCATTGCCGACATACGATAGCAACGCCCTGATCCAGCACATTCAAGAGCAGCACGGAACGCCTGTGATTCCACCTCGTCAAAACAGAAAAAATCCAAGGGATTACGATAAACGCTGGTACCGCGAACGCCATCTCATCGAGGGCTTCTTGGGTCAAAGGAAGCACTTTCGGCGCCTCTTCTCAAGGTTCGACAAATCTGCACAAGCCTTCCTCAGCTTCCTTCACATTGTCGGAGCTCTCATCTCGATCAAATAATTGACCAGATCCTACACGCCCCCTAAATTCCCATCACCGACATCGCCCGTTCCCGGAATTTTTGTAGGGCGGAGAGGTCGAGCATCATTGCGTTCAGGTAAACTTCAAGGACTCGGGCTTTTTCTTGGAACCCCCTGGCGGCTTCAATGGGGTCTACTATGACTTCATCCTCAAAGAGGGTTTGATAGAAGGCGACGCGTTCACTGGCGTCTTGCTTTGCAGATTCAAAAGAAGTCAGAAAATGCGCCGTTGCCAGAGTTGAGGGATGGAGCTTATCGACCATCCCTCTCAAGTGGTTTGGCATATCACGCAGCGCCTCAAACGGGGCGTCCGTGGGAGGACTGAGCTGTCCCGTGAACAGATGGTGCCCTTGGCCTTAAAAAACAACCTACACCCATCGCTCTGGAGAGGAATAAGCGTCCTCTGAAAACCCTTATCCGTCAGCAGCTGCGCTCCCTGGTTTATTGTCACCGTCAGAAACAGGTGCCTCAGAAACGATAGTCTCCCCAGGAGCTCTGACGGCAGCTTCTTCAAGAGGCGGAGCAACAAGGGGAGCCGCAGGAGCCGCGGCTGGGGCTGCCGCTATCCAAGCTTTTCTTTCTAGCGCTGTCTGCGCGGCTATCGCTTCTATTCCTCGTACAGATTCTATCATATGGTCATCCCAGTATCCTTCTTCCTGAAAGAGTTTCACTGGATCCCATAATCCGGCTGCCCTAAGGGCATCCACCCCCCGCTCATCTTTTTCTCTTTCAATGGCTGCATAAAGCCTTCCAAGCACATCCCATATGCGAATCTGATGCGACATGTCATAAAGATTCTTGGTTCGATTCAGATAAGAATACGATGCGTCTCTCTGTGCCTCAGCTTCATTGAGCTCTTCGTCTGTAAACCCAAACTTTGAAGCCCTAAAAGTAGCCAGAGCACTCTCAGGATCACTCACAATCATGTCGAAAAACCCTTCGGGCACGACAGCATGAACACCGCTCATGGGGCCCAGAATACACAAACAAAGCCCCGCGGTTGCGAGAGATTTTTTCATGAGTCTTTCCCTTCTTTTTCAATTGCTTACAATGCAATTTTGTCATTTTGAGGTTAATAATTTACACGCCCCCTAAATTCCCATCACCGACATCGCCCGTTCCCGGAATTTTTGTAGGGCGGAGAGGTCGAGCATCATTGCGTTCAGGTAAACTTCAAGGACTCGGGCTTTTTCTTGGAATCCCATGGCGGCTTCAATGGGGTCTACCATGACTTCATCCTCAAAGCGGGTTTGATAGAAGGCGAGGCGTTCACTGGCGTCTTGCTTTGCAGATTCAAAAGAAGTCAGAAAATGCGCCGTTGCCAGAGTTGAGGTATGGAGCTTATCGACCATCCCTCTCAAGTGGTTTGGCATATCACGCAGCGCCTCAAACGGGGCGTCCGTGGGAAGACTGAGCATATCATGGAGCTGCTCAAAAACACCCAGAAAATCTGTGACCAAGAGGGGCAGTGCTTCCGTTTGGACCTCAAGACCATAAAGAATAAAATGTTTTTGGGCTTTTGGGTCTGTTCCATTCAGAAGATATGTCTTGATATCGTTCCGGCTCATTTGCGGACCTGCGGGATCGTTCAGGTCTTTCAAGAATTTTTCTTTGAAAGGGGGTTGGTTTGTTGAAGCTCCAGAAAATAGGTAGCCATGCACTGGATCAAATGTGCTGAGCTGATGGACCAAGTCACTGGCAAACCGCCGCGCATTTTGCTGGATGATTTCTACAGAGTCTGGCGTAGATAATCCCATGCCCGGTGTGTGATAGGACTGGCGGGTAAACTCTGTCGATAAATCGATCATGTTCTCAAGCTTGGCCTGATAATGAGACACAATCTGATGCTGGTGGGTGTAAAAAAGAACGGAAGCGGTTGCCCCATCCCGTGCGGCAGCATACCCCTCCAAGGCCCATGCCTTATCAGAAATGTCGGCATACACTTCAGCTGTTTTGTGGGTTGTGTTGACAGCGGTGGCTTTCGCCAGGTTCTCCCGGAGTTTGACGAGGGCAGGGCTGGTGGCTCGATTAGAGGCGCTGTGAGGGCTAAATGTCATGGAGGAGCTCATGGCCTGTGATCCTTTCTGAAGTGGGGTGAGATGATTAAATACCTTGAATCATGGAGAGCAACATTTGGTTGAGGGAGAGGGTTTGGACGTACATCTGCATCATTGTCTGCATATAATTGCGCCATTCCATCTGTTGGATTTGGTTTTCATGGGGGTCAACGCCTTGGGATTCTTTCAGTCTCTCTTCCCACGTATTCAGGGTTCGGTCTGCGATTTCAGCTTTCCCCTTGGCCGCTGAGGCCTGAGAGGCAAAAGTGCTCATGAGCAGGCGTCCGTAATCAAAAAACTTCATTTCCTTGGTACCGATGGTACCGCCTGCATCAAAAAGAAAGACTTTACGGTCAAGGCCTCCCAGCTTGGAAAGGGTGGACAAATCTCCGCTTTGGATTGCAGTGTCCCCTGGCTTAAGATCTGGGGCTTTTGACAGCATTCCATGGGCAATTTGTTCGGGGTTTTCTTGGATCCGTGGATTGAGAGAAATTCGACTGGCACGCCCTTGGATGTCCAGGGTTTTGCTGACGAACAGGTCATTCATATGGAGATCTACAAGCAGTTGTTGTGCATCTTCGCTGATCCCCACATAAGCGATTCCCGTTTGGTCAGGGTCTACAGGACCGAGAGGCCATACGGTGGCGGCTTGCAGATCTGCGAGGGTGCTGATTCCTGACAAATCAATATCTTTAAAGTCAACCACAGCCCCTGTGAATTTATTGATTTGCGCAATGCGCAAAACCCCTGATCGTCCTGAAAGATCCATTGTGGGGTCCATAGGGATGCTGCTCTCTATATGGGCGGGGGCGCTAAAGGCGGTTCCTTGATTGTGAAGCGTATTGATCATGTCTTGGAAGACAGAGGCTGCTTGATCGAGAGCCGCCTGCATATCTGGCAGCACTTGATCTCTGAGCATCAAGCGTCCTCCTAAGAGGCCGGATTTTAGAGATGGGGTCAGATCTTTGGTGAGTTGATCAAATTGAACGGAAACGCCACTGAGCCCTTCGTCCTGATTTTCATTCTGATAAAGAGTTTTGGGGGTCAGAGCGCCAGACTCTTCAAAAATGATCTGATTGGCACCTGCTTTGGTCACCAGAGCTGCGCCATCAGGTCCATAGAGATATTCAACGCCTGTGTCTGAACCAGAGAGGTTCTGTTCCATTGAGGAGGTCACAGGAAGATAGGTGCTGATCTGTAAAAAGAGGGCGTCCCGTTTGTCCCGCGCCGTGAAGGCGTCCCCATGGGCGGACTCGGACGAATCGATCATCCGGTTACATTGATGAAACTCCTCCAGCAATGTGTTGAGGCGACTGCAGGCCCGTCCGATCTCCTGGTCCGAATCTGTGCGTTGGGACTGAATCTCTGAAGACAGGCGGTTAAATTCGGAGGCAATGTCTCCTGCCTCCTTCACCAATTGGGTGAAGTAGGCTTGGGTCCCTGCCACCTGGGCTGGCTGGTTCAGGGTTTGGAAAAAGGTTTTGATCCGTCCGGCTAAAGCGGACCCCTCATCCCCGACACGGCCGAAAAGACTGTTTAAATCTGACTGAACTTTTGCGAGGATTTGAAAGCCAGATGCAGCGGTCTTGCTTTTGCCAACATGACGTAAGGACAGGGGATCTGTGCAGCGGCGAAGATGAGTGGATGTGCCGGTCATGGTGGAGGAGACCCGTTCAGCCTGGGCAGTCCCCTGTACCCGAACGTAATCGGGGTTGCGGGCATTCACCTCATTCTGGGTGGTTGCTCCATAGGCCTTCCGACCCGCAAGCAAAGCGTTTGATAACAGGGATTCCAAGGCCGACATGGGAGCACCTCATGGTCAAAATGATCTGCTCCCTTCTCTGCAAACAAGGTGCCAAGTAGGGGGTTAAGACCGCGCGTCTCCTCAATTGAAGTTTCTTCTTTCCAGCATAGGAAACCGTTCGCCGTGCGCCTGAGTCAGAGCGGAAGAGGCTGGAGTTGGGGGAGAGAGCAGACCGAGGGGGAAAGTTCAGAGGGTTGAAAGACCGAAGCATGCTGTTTGCTCAGGCGCTTCTGTCTTAACTTTAAGGGTCTCAGAAGCCTCATCCCTCTTTGGGAACGACGAACGCGCTTTCCGGCAGAGGGCTATCAACCACCACATTTTCAAGGCGCACCTCTGTGGTGTTGCCTTGAGGATCCAGAAGAGTCCAACCGAAAAGCATCATCGGAGCGTCCTGAAAAATAAGAGTCAGCTCTGCACCACTCTCACTGTCTTCCTCCGGAACCAGAGTCCAATAGATAAAATTCCCTCGCTTTTCCAGATTTTTTTCTCGACCCCCGTTCTCGAGATGAATTTGAGAGCGCAGGAGCATAAATAAGGGTGTGGACTCAAGAGGCGTTTCATCAACAGTTTTCGCAGTTTTGTTCCAAACATAAATGGTGCCATCCCGAGACATGACTTCCTGATGCACAGGGGGGTCATACACGAAAGCCATTTTGCCATAAGCCTTCTGGCCCGGAAGAGGGCGAACCAACTTCAGAGTTCCGGTGGCCGAACGTTTGCGGGTGCTTTCTGAGAACTTTGCCTGAAGGGTCTTCAAATGGTTCAGAAAAGCGAGAATGCGGTCCCGCATTTGGTCAATGAGAGCCTCCGAATAAACGATTTCCTGCTCCTCCTCCCTTTGGGCACCCGATACATGACTGGATGCCATGACCCAAAGACACACACACAGAAAATATTTCATTACTGATCTCCGTCCATAAAAATATCCCGTTTTCCGACATGGTTCGGTGAAGACACCAGACCTTCCGTTTCCATCCGCTCAACCAGACGGGCTGCCCTATTGTAACCAATCTGAAGTTGTCTTTGAATGTAACTTGTGGAAGCTTTCCGATGGCGCTTCACGATCTCGACAGCCTGGCGGTAGAGGGCGTCCTCCCCGTCTCCTCCGTCCTCACTCCCCCCGAAAGAGCCCAGCAAATCTCCACCTTCAATGGTATCGATCAGATCTGTCACATAGGAAGGCTCTCCCTGGCTTTTGAGGAAATGAACCACTTTTTCCACCTCTTGGTCACTGACAAAAGGTCCATGGACACGGACGATCCGGCCACCGGCCGCCATGTACAGCATGTCCCCTTGACCCAGAAGCTGCTCCGCCCCCTGTTCGCTGAGAATCGTACGACTGTCAATTTTGGAGGTCACCTGAAAACTGATCCGGGTGGGGAAGTTGGCTTTAATCGTTCCCGTAATCACATCCACAGAGGGCCTTTGGGTTGCCATAATCAAATGGATCCCGGCAGCCCGCGCCATCTGGGCCAACCTCTGCACAGCGGATTCAATCTCCTTACCCGCCACCAACATGAGATCCGCCATTTCATCAACGATGACCACAATAAAGGGCAAGGCATTGACCTTAAAAGCTTGCTCTTCAAACAAAGGCTTTCCTTCGTCATCAAAACCTGTTTGAACGGTCCGCTTCACGGTTTCTTCTTGGGCCTGGGCTTCCCGGATCCTTTGGTTGTAGCCATCAATATTCCGCACACCTAACTGGGACATAGCCCGGTAACGATTTTCCATCTCCCGTACCACCCACTTGAGGGCGACCACCGCCTTCTTCGGTTCCGTGACCACAGGGGCTAACAGATGGGGAATCCCGTCATACACAGAGAGCTCTAGCATTTTCGGATCAATCATAATGAACCGACATTTCTCAGGGGGCATCCGGTAAATCAGAGATAGAATCATCCCGTTAATCCCAACGGATTTCCCAGAACCGGTGGTTCCCGCCACTAATAAATGAGGCATCCGGGTGAGATCCGCCACAATAGGCTTCCCAGAAATATCTTTCCCCAAGGCCAAAGAGAGCCCTGCAATTCCCTGGGGGTCCATGGCCTCCAAAAGAGGCCTGAGCAAAACCCCCTCCCGCGTGGGGTTGGGAAGCTCAATCCCAATCACATTGCGGCCCGGCACCACAGCCACACGGGCAGAAATAGCGCTCATGGAACGAGCAATATCATCCGCAAGACCAATCACCCGAGACGATTTCAATCCCGCCGCAGGCTCAAGTTCATAAAGCGTCACCACAGGGCCAGGATGGGCCGCGACAATCTGTCCCTTAATCCCAAAATCATCCAGAACCTGAAGCAAAAGCAGGGATTGCTGCTCAAGGACTTTCGCGCTTAAGGTGGCTTTCCCAGAATTCAGATCCCCCGCTTTCAGAAGATCCAAGGGGGGAAGAGTGTAGGCCCCGCTCTCGATCATGCTCTCCTCTGCCTTCCGAAGAGACGGCTTCCGCCCATTTTTGCGAGGGGCAGGGGCAGGCTTCTGCTGAGGAAATTCAAAATCTGGAACAGAGGCCCACCCTTTCAAGAAGGACGGCCGCTGGATCTTTGGAAGAAAAGCAAAGCAGGGCATCCAAAAAAAACACCGCTCCCAAAACCACCGAACCCATGATTGCCAGGGGAATAAGAGAGTGAATGTGAGAAGGGCCAACGTCCACACACAGCTATACCCAACCGGTGTTTGCAAAGCCGGAATCCACAAAAGCCCCAAAAGACCTAATGCCCCCCCTGCCCTGGGCCAAAACGCTGTCAGCCCAAAGCTCACGGTGAGGAGACACACAATCCCCGTCATCACAACAGCTGCAGGGAAAGCGCCGGTAGACCCCCGGTAGAAAAACCCTAAACGGGCACACAGAAAAGGCACGCCGTAGCTTGCCCAGCCGAGAAACTGACGCAGCCCATCTGCACTATAGGCCCCCAAAGACCCCATCCAATTCTGGACAGTGGTATCGGCGGCACTGTTAAAGGACCCGTCCAACGGATGAAACGACCAAAGGGCCAGAAACAGACCCCCGGAAAGAGCCAACAAACTGAGGCTGGTCAAAAGCCTGAGAAGCCTCCCCCCCATTTGCAAAGCCACACGCAACCAGGCTCTAAGAATCATACATCCTACCCTCCTGAGGCACTTGTTGGGGGAAGAGGCAGGCCGATATGTCCATAGGCTTTACTGCTGAGCACCCGTCCACGGGACGTCCTTTGAACAAACCCTTGCTGAATGAGAAAAGGCTCGACAAGCTCCTCCAAAGTATCCCGCTCTTCTGCCAGAGCTGCCGCTAAGGTGTCAATCCCCACCGGACCTCCCCGGAAATGGTTGGCCAAATGGAGAAGATAGCGTCGGTCCAAAGCATCCAAACCCTCCACGTCCACATCAAGAAATTGGAGGGATTTCTGAACACGGGAGATTCCCACCTGACGCTCCCCCTCCACATCGGCAAAATCCCGAATCCGACGCAACAAGCGCAAGGCAATCCGAGGGGTTCCCCGGGCGCGGCGTGCCAGCTCAAAAGCAGCCTCAGGAACCAAAACAATCCCCAGCTTGTCCGACGCTTTGAGAAGGATTGTTTGAAGCTCAGATGCGGTATAAAATACAAGATTCAATAAAATTCCAAAGCGATCCCGAAGAGGCGCCGAGAGCAACCCAGAACGGGTGGTCGCTCCAATCAGGGTAAACGGCTGGAGATCGATCCTCACCGAACGGGCGGACGGCCCCTCCCCAATCATCAGGTCCAGTTTAAAATCCTCAAGGGCGGGATAGAGAATTTCCTCAACCGCCGTATTGAGCCTGTGAATCTCATCAATAAAGAGAACATCTCCCCGCTGGAGATTCGTCAACAGGGCCGCCAAATCCCCCGCCCGGGCAATCACAGGACCTGAGGTCATACGAAAATTCACCCCCAGCTCTCCCGCCACAATCTGAGACAAGGTGGTTTTCCCAAGACCTGGAGCGCCAAAAAATAGGACGTGGTCCAGGGCTTCTTCCCGGGTTTTGGCCGCCTCCACAAACACTTTGAGATTGCGACACAGAGATTCCTGCCCCACAAAGCCCTCAAAAGATAGGGGACGTAGGGCCCGGTCTAGGGCCACTTCCCCTCCCTGGGCCTCGAGAGACACCAGACGCGTGTCTGTCATCGAAAGTCTCCTGATTGTGTCACGCTGCTCACCCGCACCAGGGCCTCACGAATCACTGTCTCGAGAGAAGCCTCCGGACCACACTGGGCCACCGCTTGATCTGTGGCCAACAGAGCCTCCCCCATCCGGTATCCTAAGGACACCAGAGCCCCCACTACATCATCCCTCAAGGGGGATGGGGGGCCCGTTTTGCCGCTCTCTCCAAAGGGAGCGCTGCCAGACCCCCGCAACCGCAGGCCAAATTTTGCCACCTTATCTTTCAGCTCAATCACAAGCCGCTCCGCAAGGCGTGGCCCAACACCATCCGCCCGCACCAGGGATTTCTTATCTTGATGCATCAAGAGATCGATCAATGAGCATAGCCCAAACGTTGAAATTAGATTCAGGGCGATCCGGGCCCCTACCCCCTGAACGCTGAGGAGAATGCGAAAGAGCTCTTGCTCCTCCCGAAGGGCAAACCCAAACAACAGCATCCCATCCTCCCGAACAATCATTTCTGTCCACAGAGACAGCGGCTCCTGAAGGCGAGCATCCTGAAGGACAGGGGCAGGAGGGGACACCAAATATCCCACACCGTTCACCTGAAGAATCAGGCTGTCCGATCCAATCCAAGCCACCTGACCCGTGAGCTGGGCAATCATGTGTCCCCCGCATGTCCATTTAATAGGTTTGACGTTCCGTGCAGGGTAACACTTTAATTTTTGTTACAAAAGAGATGTGACCAAAAGAGAAGGGATCAAGCTTGTGGGAAAACTTCCCAAGAGAGTTCTCAAAAGCATGACGATGGATAGCAGTTTAGAGTTTGCAAAACAGACGGTACGGCGAAAAACTTTTGGGGTTCAAACATATTTTTGCAACCCCTCCGCTTCCTGGCAAAAAGAGGGCGTGGAAAATTCAAATAGCTGGATACGAGGAGACCTGACCAGAAAAACAGATCTTCATGAAGGACTCAGGAAGAGCTCGATGAGATCATCCTCAATCACAATCTGAAGCCCATAAAATGCTTCCATGGGACATCCTCTCTCCAGGCTTTGAATCAAAATTTAAATGATCAGCGTGTTGCACTGCACGCTTGAGTGCGCCCTCCAACCGGGGGCCAAAAAATCCTCTGATGGAGAGGCGTTTTTTTGGGGGGCTGAAGCATGACAGGCATCGAGAGATGAGGGTCGGAGAATTTGATCTGTCGATCTGTCATCGTATAGAAGACCATCAACTTTTGATAGAGTCGATGGCTGTTTTGTAGCAAGGCGTTTTAAGGATAGAAGTCCCAGCGATCAGAACATCCGCTCCGAGGTCTCGCAGCAAATTCCCATGACGTGCTGTGATACCCCCGTCGACATGGATGGCAATGGGGCGCGTGGCTCTTAGGGAAATCAGTTGAGGGATTTTAAGGGATGCCTCCTGTTGAAACACTTGCCCTCCAAAGCCAGGGTGGACTGTCATGACAAGAATGTGTTGGATTCTATCTAAATACGGCCGAATAAGCTCTGGGTTTGTCCCAGGATTCAGCGCAATGCCAGCCTCTATACCGAGCCCTTGAATGGTCTCAAAAAGGCGGAGGGGAGGGGAGGTCTCTACATGGAGAGTCAGGCTATCGGTTCCTGCCTCACAAAATCCTTGGAGGAGGGCCTCCGGACAAGTGACCATCAAATGAACATCGATCGGTAGCTGGGTGTGGGGTCGAATGGCGGCCAGAGTCCCAGGGCCAAAGGTGAGGTTGGGAACAAAATGGCCGTCCATCACATCAAAGTGCAGGCGATCCGCCCCCCCGCTCTCGAGAGCTCTGACTTCTTCGGAAAGACGCCCAAGATCCGCTGCCAAAAGGGAAGGGGAGACAAGGATGTTTTTCTGTTGAAAGGGGGGCATAGAAGCTTTGCGCCGGGGGTTATTGTCCAGACGGTTTGGCTTCTGAGGGTGTCTCTAGATCCACAGGGGCGGGCAGAGTGACAGCGCAGCGACCTTCAGAGCAGCCACCGCACTGTTTGTTGCAGCATCCGCCTAATATCCCACAAACCAGGAGAGCGAGAGACAATGTGCCAAAAATTTTAATCATTTATAGAGATCCTTTCATCGAATTAGGAGGCCCTCAAAGAGCGCACGATTTCATCACACACTTTTTTGGCATCCCCCAACAACATAAATGTATTGTCTTGGTAAAATAACGGATTGTCAACGCCGGCGTATCCTGCCCCCATGGAACGTTTCACGAATAAGATGGTTTTCGCTTTGGCAACATCGAGGATTGGCATCCCATAGAGAGGGCTCTGTGGGTCTGTCTTTGCAGACGTATTGGTAATGTCATTTGCTCCAATGACAAACACAACATCTGTTTGGGAAAAATCGCCGTTGATCTCTTCCAATTCATGGACGGCCTCATAAGAAACGCCTGCCTCAGCCAAAAGAACATTCATGTGACCTGGCATACGGCCCGCCACAGGATGAACGGCAAATTGGACATGGGCGCCTGCGCTTTCAAGAAGATCGACCATTTCTTTCAGAGCGTGCTGGGCTTGGGCAACCGCCATTCCGTACCCAGGAACGACAATGATTTTTTGTGCGGCCTGCAAAAGAAAGGCTGCATCTTCTGGATTCCCTTGCTTGAAGGGGCGAATTTCAGAGGAGGTGTCTGTTGCGGCCACAGAAGTCCCTCCAAAAATGACCTTCCAGAAGGGCCTGTTCATTCCGACACACATGACATAACTGAGCACAGCCCCGGATGATCCAACCAAAGCGCCCACGATAATCAGGAGAGAGTTGTCGAGGGTAAATCCAATGCCAGCGGCTGCCCAGCCAGAATAGGAATTGAGCATCGAGACGACCACGGGCATGTCCGCCCCCCCAATAGGGAGCACCAGAAAAACACCCAAAAGACTCCCCAGGCTCACAAGAGTCCAAAGACCGATATCGGAAGAGTCTGTCAAAAACCAGATGAATGAACCGAGCCACAAAAGGGTGCAGAGGTTCCGCAGCCAAGGGCTGAGACGTTGAATCGTGGTGAGGAATTTGAGAAAAGAGGCGCCTTGTAATTTGGCGTAGGCCAAGAGAGAGCCAGAAAATGTGATGGCACCGATGGTCGCGCCAAGGCCAATCTCTGCACAGGTTCCTAGGCTGTGGACTGGGGGGATTCCAAAGGCTTCTGGGCTGCGAAAAGCCCCCCCCGCAACGAATACAGCCGCCAAGCCGACCAGGCTATGGAACGCAGCCATTAATTGGGGAAGAGCCATCATGGGGGTGCGGGAGGCGATGAGTCCTCCCATCAATGCCCCAAGGCTTGTTGCGGCTAAAATTTTAGGGAACACATGGGGGGATAAAGCCATGAGCACGACACCGATACTGAGGGCCATGGAACAAATGCCGATGATGTTTCCCCGTCGCGCACTTTTGACGGATGATAATCCTTGAAGCGTTAGAATAAATCCAAAGCTGGCTAACAGCATTAAAAACGATAAAATGGCGGGGTTCATGCTTTTCTCCGATTCTGTGTAAAGAGTCCCAGCATGCGGTGGGTGATCCAGAAACCTCCCACGATATTGACCGTACATAAAAGCAAAGCGGTCAGACCAAAAGCTTCAGACAAGGCATCTACGGCAGAAACGCCCAAAAGGGCCCCCACCACGATGACGCTTGAAACTGCGTTTGTGACGGCCATCAATGGAGAATGAAGGGCAGGGGTGACCCGCCAGACAACGGAAAACCCAACAAAAACTGCAAGTCCAAAAATGGTTAAGTGTGTGAGAAAGGGTGTCATAAAATCCCCAATTTACAAAAGCTCGAAAAAAAATTATCCTGAGTAATCGCAGGTTTACTTGAGAAAAAGTTTTCTGACAAGGCATTCTGAATAGACAGTTGGACGATTGCTGTTCACTGTATCTCTAGGTGCAATTCAAACAGTGTGGATTTATGAGGGATCAAGACGAGACAAAATCGTTTTTGAGAGGAGGGCTCGTGACTCTCTGGGCAAAGCTTAAGTGTGTGCGGACTTTCTGCACACTTCCTGTTCTCTATGATATGGCTGCTGCGTTAGTTTCTCTTCCGTTGGCGCTGGCTCTCCGTTTAGGGGAAGGTATTTGGGAGGCAGAATGGGCTCTTCTTAGCTGGAATTCCCTCAGTTTTACAGGGATTTGTGTGGGTGTATTTGCATGGACACAGCGTTACAAAAATAACTGGGAAGATCCCTCTCTGATCGATTTTCTCGGAGCCTACGCAACCGCCTTTTTCTGTTTGCTCCTCTTTATTCCTTATATTGCCTTTAGTGGACAATTTTTTGATTTGTCCCCCACTCTTTTGGTGATTCAATTTCTTGTGCTCACGAATCTTTGGTGGGTCGGGCGTCTCGTGTATTGTTTGCGCTCTAATTTTGGCCTTTAAAAACCTAGATGCATCCCTCCGCTCCAAAAACCCGACAGGAATAAAAAAACAGTTTTGCATTTTCTTGAGGGTGAGGTCTCGAGACTGGCGCTAGGGATGAAGCTAGGGTCTGAATTTGAAAACTGGGGCTGAAGAATACGCCCAATAATCCGAAGGGAAGACTCTCTTTTGGACCTTTGCTCTTCAATCAACTGTAGTAGGCCTCTGTTGTAGGGGTGGGAGAGAGATTGTTCATTATGTCAAAAAAACCGAGATTTTTGTAAGACATGAGCCATCATCAGGCGCAAAAATTTCAGGAATTTTTAAAATAAAAGCCTGTATTCGGCATTTAAAAATCTATAAAAGATAAAATTTATAAAATTTATCAAAGAACATAAAGATAAATATTATTTTATGTTGACATTAAATCATAAAAAAAAGACTTTAAGGCACTGTTTTTTTTGCCAAAAGGATTTTTATGACAAGATTTTTAATGTGCTCCATCGTCGCCTTAGGGGTTCATGCTCTTTCAGGAATGACGGCCCATGGAATGAAGCGCTCTTATAGCGTTGACGGCTCTCTAGACTTAGATAATATGTCTGTCTGCTCCACCCGTTCCAGCGAGAAGAGTTTTGTTTCAAGGGTCTGCGCTTCCTATGCCCAGTCTCCCCTTGGGAATGAACTCCAACCCCTTAAATCCATCAAATTTCAACGCGGAGACAAACATGTTTCTTTGCACACCCTCTTAATCAACGCTCTCAAACAAGCAGTGAAAGATTGGCCCCTGTCCGAGCTTGCAAGCAAGAAGATTTTGACCGCATGGCCTGCGATTGAAAAAAAAACAAAATCTGCCGATCAGATGATTTCTTACACAGTCACGCTTCAAGCGCAATCATATTTGGCAAAGACACCCGATGAACTGAAAGAACTGAAAGACCTTCCTTCTGCCCAAAAAAAAGATCCCCTTTTTGTCTTCCTGCATTCTCTGAATGCGCTGCCAAACCCAAAGGGGGAAGGGGCCTTGGGGGACACCATCTTCGCGCTTCTGAAGTCTTCTGAACCTAGAGGTTTGAACAGCATAGAAGCTTTTTTTAAGGCCAATGAGGGAGAATTGTTGAATGACGCAAGAGCCTCTTTGCGCAGGCTCCTAGGCACTCTGCAGGTGTCCGCTTCAGTAGCACCGCTTTCTCGGGAAATCAGTTTTTCGTCCACACCAAGATCATCTCAAGGAGCTGCGTCAGAAACGCCTGTAGAGCCCTCAGCACCAGTCGTCGATCTCAGTTCATTGGTAGAAGAAGGCAGTTTGCAGAAATTTGTGACAGTGTCTTCAGCGCAGGTGGTCCTAGGGGACACTCAAGCGGCTGCTTCAGAAAAGCCTCTCAAAAAATGGCGATTGAAACCCTGGATCATGCCCATTACAGTGAGCGCTCTCAGTTCATTGGTACAAGCAGACAGTTTGCACACTCTTGTCGCAGGTTCTTCAGAGCAGGTGGCCTTGGGCGAAACTCAAGCGGCTGCTTCAGAAACGCCTCTCAAACAATGGCAATTTAAAAACTCCTGGCTCAGGCCCATTACAGTGAGCGCTGTCAGTGTTTTGGCCACAATCATCGCTCTACGCTTTTTTAAGGTGCAGCCAAATTACGGGGAATCAACTGTCTCTCGTTCTTAAGAGGACTCAAGCGCCCCCGCACAAAACATCGGACGGGGGCTTCAAAAAATCTCAAAATAAACTTGTTCCGAGAGCCGAATTTTTGATGTCCCGTTGGATTTAAGCACCTAAGGCCGCGTTTTGACGCATTCTCCAGGTTTCGTAGCACACAATATAAAATGTCGCAGGCACGATGAACGCAGCCCCCCAAAGGGTGGCTGCGGTGGGGATTTCTTGAAAAAAAACCCAGCCAAACAATCCAGATATGAACAATTCGATATATCTGAAAGGTTGCAAAGCGGACAGCTCTGTTCCGGAAAACGCTTTCAGCAAACAAATCAAAATCAGGTTCGCGCCAGCCCCCAACAGAAAGAGAAAAAACAGCTCAGTGGGGGTCGGTATTTGAAAGTCTACCAGCGCAAAGGGGGCACTTAAAACCGTTGTTCCAAGAGCTGAAAAGAACAACATTTGAAGAATGCCTTCGCTTTTGATCATAAGTTTCTTGTTCAGAATATCCAGGCTTGCAAACATACAGGCGGACAAAAGCAAGGCGAGGACGGTTAAATTAAAGCCACTGGCTGTTGGTTGAGCGCTGACAATAATCCCAATAAAGCCGCAAAGGGTGGCACAAGCCCGGTGAATACCCACTCGTTCTTTCAGGAAGAGAGATGCAAACACAAGGACAAAGAAGGGTGTGGTGAAACTGAGGGTCGTGACCAGGGTGAGGGGAAGGCGGATCACGCCGTAACACCACGGCGCAATAGCGAGGAGAAGTAAAATGGAGCGGGCCCCATGGATTTTCCAATGTTTGGTCACAAAGGAGCCTCGCCCTTGAGCCCAAAGGAAGGGGATCAGGGTGACCATGCTGAAGAAAAATCGAAAAAATGCCACCTCAACAGCGCTCAGACGGGTGCCAACCGCTTTGACAAGGGCGTCATTCATGGCACTGATGACGGCGACAAAAATGACCCAAATGACACCACGGATGTAAGCTGACTGTTCCATAAGCTCTCTTGTCGTTAACGATATCTTCTCTATTTACTATGCTTCCCTAGGGACCGTCAACGTCACTGGATTTGACGCATAGAAAAACCTTTGATCATGGGGAGGTGGCTTTCTCGGACGCTTAGGTTGGTTGACAACGCTTTGATCCTTTCCTCTATACTCTCGAAAGAGATTGTCCCCCAAGCCCTCACCCTGCTGCTCTGGCAGAGACCTCTCTTTTGTTCCTTCTTCTCATTCTGGCACTGAAAGAACCGGGAGATCAGAGCCTCCAATAGGGTTTCATAACAAAGGCTTAGCGATCAATCCCTAAGACATCCAGGAGAATGCGTGCCTGTTCAAGGTGAGTTGGCCCGTTGGGTGGCAGACATCTCGGATCTGTTGTTTGGGCCCGTGTCTCCTGTTTCTCAACAGAGTCGGCTCCCGAGAAGGGAGTCTTTTTTTTCAAATGCTTGGCGAGTGCGTTTTCAAGGTCTGTCTTTGTAAAAAGAGTGTCTGTTAATCGATTGACCTCTTGAAGCCAAGAGGCGGCATAAAGAATGTCCTCTCCTGTCGGCAGCCATGAAGACGGACAAGGGGGTCCATCAGGGGCTAAGCGTTTTTTGAGTGCGTGGTGCTCTCGGGCCAGGTCCGCCATTTCTCTTCCCAATTTCTGGAGGACAGGGTCTTGAGGGAGGGGGACGTTTCTAATGGAAGGGACAGGGCAGATATCTGGACCTCTGGAGAGATCACATGTCTGAGGACCACAGGCGTTGTTCACAGAGACGCTAGGAGAGCACCCACTCAGACAGACACTTAAAAAAGAAGCGAAGACGGAAAGACTATAGGGGGACCTTAGGGCTAAGAAGAAAAAGGGGCTCTTGAGAGTTGGGCCCCTTAAATCCTTGCAACGTCTCAACGTTAGCCTGCGTCAGCAGCGTTTTGCTTCATGCTGAGCTTGATCTTCCCGCGCGCATCAAACCCAATCACCTTGACGCGGACAGAGTCCCCGACAGTCACCACATCAGACACTTTCTCAACCCGCTGGGGGGCAAGTTCACTGATGTGCACGAGGCCGTCTTGGCCCATAAAGTTGACGAAAGCGCCAAACTCCATCAGTTTCACAACCGTTCCTTGATAGGTTTCCCCCACTTGAGGCTCAAAAGCGATCGCCCGAATCGCGGCAACAGCATTTTGCAGTCCCTTGAAATCTGATGAGAAAACCCGAATGGTTCCATCATCTTCAATATCAATTTTAGCACCGGTTGTTTCGCAAAGCTCCCGGATGACTTTCCCCCCTGGACCAATGACTTCACGAATTTTATCTTTGTTAATTTTCAAAGTCTCAATGCGGGGAGCATTATCGTTTAAGTCCGCCCTGAAGCCTGTGAGAGATTTGGCCATCTCACCCAAAATGTGGAGACGACCGTCCCGGGCTTGGGCAAGGGCCAACTTCATAATTTCCGGTGTGATGCTGGTGATTTTAAGGTCCATCTGAAGGGCCGTAATCCCCTTTTCGGTCCCGGCGACTTTGAAATCCATATCGCCAAGGCTGTCCTCGTCTCCCAAAATGTCTGAGAGGACAGCAAAATCTTTTCCTTCTTTAATGAGCCCCATGGCAATACCGGCCACAGGCCGCGCCAAGGGAACCCCTGCATCCATCAAGGCCAGAGAGGTTCCGCAGACTGTGGCCATGGAGGAGGATCCATCAGATTCTGTAATTTCTGAGACGACTCGAAGGACATAGGGGAACTTGGCCTGAGACGGCAACAAAGGGTGAATCGCGCGCCATGCAAGTTTTCCGTGCCCAATTTCTCTCCGGCCTGGCCCCATCATTCGCCCAGTTTCCCCGACAGAATAAGCCGGGAAATTGTAGTGCAGCATAAACGACTCTTTGTACTCGCTTTCAAGCGCATCGATCAGCTGGGCATCTTCTGAAGTTCCTAGGGTAACAACTACGAGGGCTTGGGTGTTTCCACGGGTAAATAGGGCGCTACCGTGGACGCGGGGGAGGAGACCAACCTCCGTGCGAATCGGGCGCACGGTACGGACATCTCTGCCATCGATCCGTGTTCCTTCAGAAAGAACGCGGGTCCGAACAACGGTCTCACACAATCCTTTGAAAAGCCGTTCTGAAATATTTTTCTCAAACCCAGCAGCTGTACACTCTGCCACAATTTCCTTTTTTAGCGAACGAAGATCATCCGTACGTTTTGTTTTGTTAGATTCTCTGTACAAACTCTCAAGGCGATCTTTTGCAAGGCCCGCGATCTTCTGAGACAGCTCCGCCTCTTGAGGGTTCGGCTCAAAGGTCCATTTTGGTTTGCCTGCGTCTTGCACAAGTTCCTGGATCATCTGAACCACTTCTTGGCAAGCCTTGTGCCCAAAGACGACGGCATCTAAGACGACATCCTCTGCCAACTCTCCAATCTCAGACTCCACCATTAAGACACCCTCACGGGTGCCCGCAACAATGAGGTCAATCTCACTGTTGGGCATTTGGGACATGAGAGGGTTGAGGATTAACTGACCATTAATATATCCAACGCGCGCACCGCCAATAGGTCCTAAAAAAGGAATAGAGGACAGGGCGAGAGCGGCGCTTGCACCCACCATTGCGGGGATATCTGGATCATTGTCTCCATCAAAACTCAAAACGGTGCAGACGATTTGGACTTCATTCATAAACCCTTCTGGAAAAAGGGGGCGAATGGGGCGATCAATCAAACGAGAGACCAGAGTTTCTTTATCCGATGGTTTGCCTTCGCGACGGAGAAATCCACCAGGAATTTTCCCGGCTGCATAGGTCTTCTCTTGATAGAACACGGAAAGAGGAAAAAAATCTTGCTCAGCTTTAGCCTCTGGAAGCCCCACGACCGCGCACAAAACGGCTGTTTCTCCGTAGGTCACAAGGACAGAACCGCTGGCCTGGCGGGCAATACGCCCAGTTTCAAGAGTGAGCTTCCGCCCGCCCCACATGATTTCTTTCGTGAAAACCTGCATTCGATCTGTACTTTCTAACGTTTCGCGGTTGTGGCGCTTGAAAAATTCCAATCAGTCCACAGAAAATTGGCATCCCCTAGGGGATTCGAACCCCTGTTGCCGCCATGAGAGGGCGGTGTCCTAGGCCTCTAGACGAAGGGGACAGGACGATAAAGTTAAACTATCCTAACGAAAGGTTCTCTGTCAATCAAGGGGCCCTTTTGAATACAAGCCACATTTCAGCCAAAAATATGCAAATGATCTTTCGAATTTCAGTCGACGCCCCAAAACGCTTCAAAAAGCCCTGAAAATACCTTCAAAAGGAGGGGGCAACGTTTGCTTGAAAGAACCCTATCACTTCAATGGATATGGCTCTATTCAATCAATAGGTGACCTCCCTTCGATGTCATCCCAGACTAACGGAATCCAAGGCTTTCCCTTGGAAGCGAAGGTTAATCTGGGGTCTATAGATACGGGCTTAAGGGTCGCATCCAAGAAGAGCTTGGACGCACCCAAGGCCAGTGTTGACGCCGCTTTACAGGGGGCGGGGCCATATTTTGACGTAAAGACTCTGAAAAATGTGGCGCAGTTTTCCTGTGTGTCTGCACCGAACTCTTTAGCGCGTTTGAAGATAGGCGCGATCAAAACGCTTTAAATCGTACATCAAAATAATTTTTTGCAAATCTTTGATGTAGTGTTTGCCCCGCTCAGAATATTTGACCAAGCCATTTGCAAGGCTATACCCGCAGGGGTTTTTTCCAGAAGAGCGCATGGCCGCCCGGCTATCTTGGAACCCTCGATAGGCTCTATTGCGACAAAGATTCCGGGTGTACGTATGAATACTTGCCCAGAGATTGGGGAAGGAGGCGACTTGAGTCGACGTTGCCATATGCCCAAAAATAGAACATTTCCTAAGGGCTGCGACGGAGGTGCCACATCCCGTCTCTAGAATGGCTTGTGCTAAAGCAAGAGAGGGGGGGACAATATCCACGCGTTTCAGAAGAGCTTCAAGAGAGCGGGTTGGAACGCTGTACTCTTGAGACAGGTCTGCAATAAACGCCATATCATGGGCTGTCAGGGGAAGCCCTTGGCGCTTGCGATAGGCAATGCCCAAAAGACGGGTTCTTTGGGTCAAAATTTGATCATTTCTTTTCAACAAAAGGGGAAGGATCATTTGAATAAACAACTGTCTCTTTTCAGCGGGTTTCTTCATTTCCCGCATATTGGGCAGCTTCGCACAAAACAGTTGTGGAACAGAAAAAGGTTCTGAGGCGCCCGGATAAAGGTGGCATTCTTTGTAGTGTTTCCGGGCGGAATCCACAGAATGAGGAACAATCGCTTGTGACAGTTCGTCCCCATTTTTTGTTTCACGCACAAACACATGGTCAGGAATTTTTTGGACGGATGATGCAACGGGAGAAGGCTCTGCGGAGGAGGTCTCTTGGGAGGCTTCAAGAATCGAAGATCCTCCTCCTCGAATTGTGTGATAAAGAACACCTGTTGAGAGAAAAAGAAGTCCCAAAAAAACGTACCCTAAACCTCCGTTGGATCCCTTTCGTTTCATGCAAAATAAACTCCGTTGTTGCAACAAATATGCCCAGCGCTTACGAAACACCCTAAAGCGCCCGCACTTCCTCAACTTCTGGAACGTAATAGCGCAGCATGTTTTCAATGCCCGAACGCAACGTTGCGGTCGAGCTTGGGCAGCCAGAGCATGCGCCCTGCAAGCGGACATAAACAATTCCGCCGTCCCGGTGATCAAAAAGAATGTCCCCCCCATCGCGCGCCACCGCTGGGCGAACGCGTGTATCGATGAGAGAGCGAATTTCTCTTGTCACCTCATCTTCGTCTTCTGGGGGTTCTGAGGAAGGGTTTTGAGAGACACCTTCTTCAGGTTGGGAAAATAAAGGCTGACCTGATAGGAAATGATCCATCAGAGTCGCAAGAACAAACGGGCGTAAAACAGACCATAAGGCTGCCTCACTTTTCGTAACACTCACGAAATCTGCGCCCAGAAAAACAGAAGCAACGCCCTCAAGAGAAAAAAGATGCTCCGCTAAAGGACAATCAACGGCATCCTGAGCAGAGGTCATAAACCTCGTTCCCTCCGCCATCACCTCCTCGCCGACCAAAAATTTGAGGGTCAAGGGGTTGGGTGTTTCTGATGTTTGTATGAACATTTTTGTCCCAAACCTCTATCAACAATGGATAAACTTAACAGAATCTTAACAGAAAAATCAAGTATTCCCTTAAATGAGCAGGTTTTCAGGAGCTTAAGACGAAAAAAGAGTGCTGGAAAGATCCCCCCAGCCTCTCAAAAACAGGCCTCCGCAAAATCTTCATGTCACGTGACAAAAGAGACTTGAGATTCTCTGGAAAAATGTGCTTAAATACGCTCGTGCAGAGATTTCATCGTGCACCTTTGGGGGATAGTTTAGCGGTAGAACTCTCGGCTCTGGACCGGGCAGCCATGGTTCGAATCCATGTCCCCCAGCCATTTTGCCCTCACGCCTTTTTCTTATCAATTTTAGATTAAAAATCTATCTTCTTCAGGTTGACACACGGTGGAGGCGGCTCCAGAATAGGAGAATACTAAAGTGGAGATAGGTTTCTACCTTCTCTTTCACAGGGACTTCTCCGCGCATATCATGGGGTTTTAAAGTGTACGATACAGTGGTGGAGATTTAGATGGCTTGGGTTTACCTGTTGCTGGCAAGTTTTTTTGAGGTGGGTTTTGCCAGCTCAATTAAGCTTATGGATGACCATAAAAACATTCCATGGTCGGTCTTTTTTTATACATGTCTCGTTTGTAGTTTTTGCTTTCTTCAGATGGCGGCGAAAACAATTCCTATTGGGACAGCCTATGCTGTGTGGACCGGCATCGGAGGTGTTGGGGTGGCGACCATTGGCATTCTATTCATGGGGGATCCCGCGACACCTTTGCGAATTTTTTTCTTATCTTCTCTTATTTTCTCTCTGATAGGTCTGAAATTAACGTCAGGAAGTTGAGGATAGGGGGATCAAAAGAGCTTACGATCCTGTAAAATTTCTGATTTCAAGAAAAAGCGTGAAAAATTTTTGATAAAGACATATGGTGATTGTACGCTCAAATTGATTTTTAATTTTTGAAGAAGCCCATGAACGTTTTGTCTTCTGTCCTTCATGATATCGTCACAGTGTCCCCAGCCGATTTTGAGAGTCGCTCTGACGAAAAGCTTATTTATGGGGTGCACTCTTCTCCTTTTGGGCCTGCCCTGATCGCGGTTCTGGAAGATCGTCTCTGTGGTTTTCTTTTTCAAGGAAGCTTGTCAGAAGATAATTTCTATTTCCAGGCTCAACGTCACCTGAATACATCTCTGACCCATTATCGACCGGATGTGACAGAAAGTTTTATGAACAGGGCTTTGAAGGAAGAAGTTCCCCCCCTTATCCTCTCAGGCACTCCTTTTCAATTGTCCGTCTGGAAAATCCTTACTCAGATTCCGAAGGGGAGCGTTGTGACGTATCAGGAACTGGCGGAAACTATTGGGTCCCCCCGGGCTATGCGCTCTATTGGCCAAGCACTCAAAGCCAATCCGATCGCTTATATTTTGCCTTGCCATCGTGTGATTTCAGCGTCTGGGCGCCTTGGAGGGTATCGTTGGGGTGTTTTACTTAAAAAAAATCTTTTAGAGGCGGAGGGTATCTCTGAATTTGAAGGTGATGACGCTCAAAGTCAGATCTTATAGAGACTTTAGGGAATATGAAGTATTTTAAGGGTTTCCGAAATTCTTTAGAGATTGACATAATGGTCTTTAGAGATTGACATAATGGTATATTAGGGAGCCTTGTTCACACCGGAAGAAGCGATATCGCTTGTATGATATTTTAAGCTTAGCTTTTTTTCTGCCTTTTGTGGGGCATCTGACTTCTTTTTGGATTCATGTTCCTCAAACCATAGACAAACTATAGACAAACCATTTTTTCATTTTTTGGAAAAAAAGACTGGGTTTTCTAGGGTTTTTGCTGGTCGGAGTGAGAGGATTCGAACCTCCGGCCCCCGCCTCCCGAAGGCGGTGCTCTACCGGGCTGAGCTACACTCCGACAGAGGTCGAAGACTTCTAAACAGATGTTCATTCATAACGTCCTCACCCCAGAAATACAAGAGCGCATCCTCACCCGGCTGGGAGTGCCCTATATATTTGCGCTGGAAACCGTCCGCTGCGCGCCCGAATTTAGAAAAAAGAGAGGCTGCTGGTGACGATCTTGTCCAGCTGCCCCTTAAACAAAAAATATCTTATGACCTCAAGCTTTATTCTGAGCTCAAACATTGGTGACAAGCCTGCGCACCATCTCTAGATCCTCCGGGGTGTTTACCTCTTGGGGGGCGTGGTTGTCCACCAATTGAACGCCGATTTTTAACCCGGCTTCGAGAGCCCGCAGTTGTTCCAGAGACTCGGCTTTCTCCAAGGGAGAACGGGGGAGGGAGACAAACTGCTTTAAGGCGGAGCGTCGGTAAGCATACAGACCCATGTGGGCCCAGCCGGCGGGGTCTCCGTAAGGAATGGGGCTACGGCTAAAATAATGGGCCCAGGCCCAGGAGGTTCCGGGCTCCTCCGTGAGAGCGATTTTGACCACACTTGGGCGGTCTCGCTCTCCTTGTTTCAAAGGGGTGGCAAGGGTGGCTACTTGAAGCCGGGGGTCAGAGAGGGGGCGGACCACCTGGGCAATCAGATCAGGATCGACGAGGGGCATATCCCCTTGCACGTTCACAATAATTTGGAACTGCTCTTTCGGGTCGAACGCCAGGGCGGCAGCATAGACCCGGTCTGAGCCGGAGGGGAGATCTGGATCTGTTAGAACCCCAATGCCACCCGCTGCTGTGATGACCTCCACAATCTCTGGATCACCGGCCGCAACAATAACGGGCCCTGTGGCCCCTTGGCAGGCCCGCTCCCAAACGTGAACGATCATGGGTTTGCCACCGATGTCCGCCAAAGGTTTGCGGGGCAGTCGGCTGGCCGCCAAGCGGGCAGGGATCACAAAAAGGGCCTGGGGGGAGGGGTGTTTCGTGGGGACTTCAGTCATGGGGTTTCTTTCTGATCGAAGGTTGAGTATCCATAAAGAAAGGTGTCAGAAGAGGGGAGTGTCAGTCAAATGAATGTTCGAATCGAGCGGGATTCTTTCGGCCCCATTGAGGTCCCTGTGGACCGCTACTGGGGGGCGCAAACCCAGCGGTCTCTCCTCCACTTTAATATTGGGGAGCGGCGGATGCCGATGGGGCTGATCCACGCGTTCGGTCTTCAGAAGAAAGCGGCAGCCCTTGTAAACAAACGATTGGGAGGTTTGTCTCCAGACATTGCGGACGCCGTTGTGCAGGCGGCGGAAGAAGTGGCAGCCGGACAATTGGACGACCATTTTCCCCTCAAGATTTACCAGACCGGATCCGGCACCCAGACCCACATGAACGTGAACGAGGTGATCAGCAATCGGGCAATTGAATTGTTGGGCGGTGTGCTGGGATCTAAAACCCCGGTCCACCCCAATGACCATGTGAATCAAAGCCAATCCTCCAACGATAGTTTTCCCACCGTGATGCATATCGCCGTGGTGAGGGCGCTTCAGGAACAGTTATTCCCGGCCCTTCATCTGTTGGAGAAAGCCCTGATGGACAAGGCGGAGGCCTTTCAGCCCATCATTAAGGTGGGGCGGACCCATTTGCAGGACGCAACGCCATTGACCTTGGGCCAGGAGTTTGGGGCCTTTGGGTTTCAGGTGAGCCAGAACATCAAGTGGATTCGGGGGAGCCTCCCAGATTTGTATGCCCTTGCTCAGGGGGGCACGGCGGTGGGCACAGGGCTCAATGCCTCCCCTGGATTTGCGAAAGCCTTTGCAGAGGAAATCTCAAGGCTCACCGGTCTTCCCTTTACCTCCGCCCCCAATACATTTGAGGCGCTGGCCAGCCATGATACGTTGGTATTTTTGTCGGGAGCTTTAAATACCTTGGCCGCGAGTCTCATGAAGATCGCAAATGACATTCGCCTCCTGGCTTCTGGCCCCCGGTGCGGCCTTGGAGAGTTGATTCTTCCAGAAAATGAGCCTGGGTCTTCCATCATGCCGGGGAAAGTGAATCCCACTCAGGCAGAAGCCCTGACCATGGTGGCGGCCCAAGTGATAGGCATGCATACGGCCACCACCATCGCTGGCGCAAGTGGCCATCTGCAGCTGAATGTGTTTAAGCCTCTGATCGCCAGCAATGTTCTGGAGAGTATCTCTCTGCTTTCAGACGGCATGCACAGCTTTACCCGCTACTGTCTTGAAGGAATTCAACCGAATCAAGAGAACATCACCCATCATTTGGAGAATTCTCTGATGCTGGTCACCGCCCTTGCCCCCCACATCGGGTACGATGCCGCCGCCGCCATCGCCAAGACGGCAAATCAGGAGGGCCTCACCCTGAAACAAGCCGCCTTGGCTTCTGGCCTGGTGACAGAAGCCTCCTTTGAGGCCTGGGTCAGACCTGAGGAGATGGTTTAAACATCATCAGCTTCTGATTCAGAAGGCGGAGGTGCCTCTTCTGAGTCCAAGGGTGGCTTGACATGGAACGCTTTGGGAGGGGCTGAAGCGGCAGCGCTGGTCTCTGGACTGGGAATATCAAGTCCCCCCTTTGTCAGTTCGGTGGCCCCATCGTCTTAATTGATTGTTTTTTAAATCTTTTTTTAGGAGTATCTCTATAGGGTTAGATTCAGAGTTATCGATGAATGGGGGAAGTCTTCCGGTGCTTAAAAAAATTTCTTTAAGTTTTTTGATTTACGGTGGAATTTCGGGTGCTCTCTTGGCCGAGACGTCTGTCCCGCCCCAGAAGTCAGTGACGGCCGTGGAGGCCCGGAAAATTGCAGAGGAAGTGGTCTCAAAATCCATCAAAAATTTGCAAGAGGCTTTTCAGGTGGCTTTTTTGATCGCGACGGAGAATGCGGCCAAGCAAAGTTCTCAAGAGGCGGCCCTCAGAACCCACCAGGATACTCTGTTTAAGAATAAATTGCATCCCTTTTTAGGGGCTTCTCAGGGCAGTCAAGTGGCTTTGATGTTCGCAGATCCCTATTGCGGGCATTGCCATGAAAACATGGATGAATTTGAGAAATATATGTCTCAGGCTCCTAAGGCTCAGCTGGTGATTCATAACTATCCTTTGTTTGGCAAGGGATCCCATGATGCGGTTCTCGCCCTGTTAGCCGCCAATGCGCAAGGGAAGTATTTTGAGTTTTATAAAGCCTTCAGGCAAACGTTTGAAAAGAAAAAGAAGACTCTGAGCAAGGAGGAGCTTGATCAAGTGGCCGGGACCGCTGGTCTTGACCTCAAGAAATTTCAAGCAGACCTGAAGGGTCCACAAATCCAGGACGCCTTGAAAGAAAGCGTTCGCTTGGGTAAAGTGTTCAACATTATGGGAACACCGACATTTATTGTCGCACCTCAAGGGGAATCAGATGGTCTTGGGAAAGTGATGGAAGGGCGTGTTGAGCCAACCAAATGTTTTGAACCCGCTAAAAAATAGCTGTTTCTCCAAGGGTCAATTGTTTGAGCGTTGTGTGAGTTTTTGTGTCTCAAGATAAACCGAGTCTTGCCCTTTTCCAGCCGGAGATTCCTCAGAATGTGGGCACACTGGCTCGTATGAGTGCGTGTTTTGGGGCGACTCTCCATTTGATCGGCCCTTTGGGATTTGTTCTCAACGACAAGCATTTTCGGAGGGCTGGAATGGATTACCTGGATCAAGCAGCCCTTGAGGTTCACGAGTCTTGGGCTGCTTTTGGGCAGGTGGTTGAATCCATGCGGATGCGCCAAGGCCGTCTGGTTGCTTTGACGACAGGAGCGGACGCAGTCTATTCAGATGTGATCTACAGACCAGGTGATATTTTACTGGCGGGTCCTGAGAGCTCAGGCCTTCCAGAGGCTGTATTAGGAGAAGTGGATCTGAAGGTAAGGATCCCGATACAACCCCAAACCCGCTCCCTCAACGTGGCCATCGCCTCCGCCATCGTTTTTGGGGAGGCGTTGAGACAGACGCGGGTTATCCCTTAGTTTTTTTTTGCAATCGATCTGCCGTTACTCTAAGAAATAACTGAGAGACGCCACTTCCTTTTGAAAGGAAGATTGCTCTTCGGAATCAGGATTCACGGGAAGGACATCCCCGCGTCTGAAGAATTCTTCCGCATTACTAGGGGTTAAGTGCTCAAGAATGATCCGAAGAGAGGGCTCGGTTGTATAGAGAGGAGATGTTTTATTGATCCAGTCTTCAAGAGAGGGGAGCTTTTTTTTGAGTTCTGCTCTGCTCCGGAGATTGACGAATGATTTTCTGACGCGCTCCTCATTGGATTGGCTTCTCCGCGGGGTAATGAGAAACAAGACAGAGGATTTTATGTTGTCTTGGGTTGCGTTAGAGGTCACGAGTTTTAACAAGGGAATATCAGACAAAAGAGGTATTCCTTGCTTTTGAGTGCTTCTTATGGATTCGTAGAGGCCACCAATCTGTCCAGTTTCATTAAACTTGAGTCTGAGGGTGGTGTGCATTTTTGTCTTGGAAAATTTAAGCACTTGTGCCGTTAAGCCCCCATCTGCAACAGAGGGTGGCACACTGCTTTCCAGCTCCACTTCAAACGTGATGTATTGATCTTCATCTTCCTCATCTATTTTAAGAGGGGTGATTTTCATAATAACCCCTGTGGGAATCGTGATGACACTTCCGCCTGTGTTTCCTGCGATCCCTGCAGTGATCAGGATGCCAGATGAGAAAAAAGCGGGTTCGTTCAAAAAAGCACTCAGGGTCGGGCGCGCCATAATTTCCACATAATCATCTGCAACGTTGAGCATGTTCATGTTATAGGTAACTGAAGACCAAGTGAGTGCTTGATCAAAAGTTTTCTTCATGCCTGTACTAGAAGTACCATTCGTGATCGTGTTCGTCAGTGTGTAATCTGCTGATTGAGGTTGGAGAGTCAAAGACAGGCCCTTACTCAGGGTTCCAAGAATATTGATCCCTTTGTTGGTTGAGACTTTGTCTTTAATTGTCAGCATGTAACAGTTAAATATAATGGCAGACGCATCTTGTTTCTTAGCCTCGTGAAACTCTTCTTGGGTTAATACTCTTTCCTCCGTGATTTGTTTTGGGCGGTTCATTTGAGAGATCTGATAAGCCACCGATTGGGCTGCTTGTGTGCTTGTGTTGAGAGCCACAATTTGTTGATTCAAGGCGTTGGGATCAGGGGCCGGGACCTGGGGCGGGAGGACCTCCCCGGCAACGGGCGTGTAGAGTTTGGTCTTGGGAGAAGGGGGGGTGTTGTAAAGACTGTTCCAGTGATCGATCCGCTCTTTCAAGGCCATCAGATCTGGGTCCTTTCCGACACGTTCTTGCAAAGCAGCGAAGCACTCTTGAGAGCGCTTTTGCATTCCATTCGCTGCAAAAATTAAGGCAGCAGCCCGTAAAGTCAGGCTCTTGGGAGGCTTGGGGCCATGGATCAGGGTTTCTTCGATGGCAATGCGGGCCGCCTTTAAATCCTGGGCGTAGTAAGAGCTCATCGCGAGCTCATAAAGCACCTCTGGGGTGTTGGGCTTGAGCATTAAAGCCTTTGAGAACAGGTTTTGGGCTTCAGGATAAAAACCGTCTTGTCGTCGTAGGCGTCCCAAAAGATAAAAAGCGTACCAATGGCTTTTGTCTAAATGAATTGCATTTTGGTAGGCGATTCCTGCGAGATCCCTTTGGTCTCCCCCATTCGCCCCCATTTTCTCATACACAAGACCATTCAGAAGATGGAGGCAGGCCTGATTCGGAAAATTCTGAAGGGCGAGGTTCACCGTTTTAGACGCGTCTTGTAAGTTGCCTTCGTTCACATGGGCTGTGACTGCTTCAAGGGTTTTCTTCCAAGGGGAATTGGAGGAAACATAAGAGACGGTCTTAGAAGGTTTTTGGGTTGTTTGGCACCCTAAGAGCAAAAGGGCTGGTAGCGCCAACCAAAAATGACACTTACTCACTGTCCCATACCTCCCTGTATTCGTTGATTTTTTTTGTTTTCAGGGAGAATCTTATATCTATTTTAGATAGATTTAAATAGAAATTTAATAAACTATTTTTTGCCTGTCCGGTGATCCTGTCTGAAAGCTTAAAAGGAGAGATTTTCCAGGAGAGGCGTTAGGAACGGAAGACCAATGCCCGCACCAATCAGAAGGAGACATAAACAGAGAATCAGATTTCTGTTGGTCGCAGAGAGGCCTTTAAACAGGTCAATGGGTTCACAGTTTTTTTGTGTTTCAAAATACATGACCTTGATGATTCGTAAATAATAAAAACCACTCACAAGGGTGCTTAAAACGGCTACAATAGCTAGACCAACATTTTTTTGCTCCAGCATGGAGGTGAGAATGGCAAATTTTCCAAAAAATCCTGCTAGAGGGGGAATCCCTGCCAAGGAAAACATCAGAAGGGCCATGGCGCCGGCAAATAAGGGGGAGGCTGTTGCGAGGCCTCGCAGCTCAGAGATTTGGAAGCCGCCCCATTCTTCTCCGTTTTTAAAAACCATGATGAGAATAAAAGCCAAAAGGACCATAGGGATATAAAGAATCAAGTAGATCATGAGAGCCTGAAGTCCAGAGCTGCCTCCAATCACAACGCCTGCGAGAATAAATCCCATATGGTTCATTCCGCTATAGGCAAGGAGACGCTTCAAATTTTGTTGGAAAAGACCCCCTAAGGCCCCAACCACCATAGACAAAATGATAAATGTCATCAGGAGCGGTTCTAGAACAGGCTTCAGACTTTGGAAGGGTCCCCAGAACAAACGTACAAAAATACTGATCCCAATAATTTTAACGCACGTGGCAAGAAAAAGGGCAATCGGTGTAGAGGTTCCCTGGTAGACATCGGGGGCCCACATGTGAAACGGCACAAGAGACAACTTGAAGCACAGCCCAGAAATGACGAACACTGCGCCGACCATGAGGTTCAGAGATAAGGTGCCGCCTCCGGCTCCCCAGATGGCTCCCGAAGCACTGAGAGTGCTTTGCAGTGTTTGGAGGTGGATGGTTCCTGAGGCCCCGTAAATGAGGCTGATGCCAAAAAGGAACAGTCCGCTGGCCAGAGCGCCCAGGGTAAAATATTTCAGACCGGCTTCTGCTGAGAGCTGAGATTGTTGGTAAAAGACGACCAAAACGTAAAGAGGAAGAGCCCCCAGTTCAAGGCCTAAAAACAAAATCAAAAAATCATTCGCAGAAATTGCAATCATCCCACCAAAAACAGACATAAAAATGAGAATCGGGTATTCGATAAGAGCTTGTCTTTTAATGGGCCAGGAAATCAGAGATGTGGAAAGAACGCCTATCGTTGAGAGCAACAGGAGACTTTTAAAAAATCGGATCGCGACATTCGTCCGAAGAGTTCCAGAGCAAAAAACAGCAGACCGTCCATCCAGAAGTACCAGGACAAGGGTACATATCAGAATTAGAAGACTCATTTTGACAAGGGTCTGGGCCCCTTTTTCTTTGAGAGAGTTTTTTAAAAGCCCCCAAATCACAATAAAGAAAGTGCTGAGGATCAGAAAAATTTCTGGGAACAAGAAAGACAATTCGTCAAAGACCATGGTCAGTGGTTCCTTTTAAAGAGATGACTCTGGAGAGAGGTTTATTTTGTTTGCTTTGACCGATGGAAACGCATTCTTTCACACTAGGGGTGATCATATTAAGAAAAGGTTTTGGATAGATTCCCCCAAAAATGACAAGCCCAATTATGGGTGCGAGAATGAGAATTTCTCTTGGTTTGAGATCATAGAGTGCTGTTGGACTGAGGGTCGACGGTTGTCCTAGAATGGCCTTTCTGTAAAACCAAAGCCCATAGGTTGCCCCAAGAACAATCCCCGTGCTGGCTAAAAGTCCACAGACGGGGTTCACTTGGAAAATACCTATCAGAGACATAAACTCACCAATAAATCCAGAGGTCCCTGGCAATCCAATGGACCCTAAAATCAAAATCATCACACAAAACGCATATTGGGGCATTCGTTGCACAAGACCCCCAAGAAGCGCCATATCCCTGGTGTGCACGCGCTCATAAATCATTCCAATACAAAGGAAGAGACCGCCGCTGATCAGGCCATGGCTGATCATTTGAAACATGGCCCCCGTCACCCCGTCAATGGTGAAGGAAAACAGTCCGAGGGTCACAAATCCCATATGGGCGACGGATGAATAAGCGATCAGCTTTTTGATATCTTTTTGGACAAGGGCGACACAGGAGGCATAGATAATCGCAATCACACTCAGCGTCAGCATGAGGGGTGCAAAAAAAACAGAGGCATCTGGAAACAAAGGGATCGATAGACGGATGAATCCATAGCCTCCAGCTTTTAAAAGAACGCCTGCCAGCATGACTGAACCTGCTGTCGGGGCTTCGACATGGGCATCTGGAAGCCACGTATGAAAAGGCCAAAGAGGTAGCTTGACTGCAAAAGAAGCAAAAAATGCAAGCCACAAAATATGTTGGGTCTCCGGGGAGAAATGATAGGCAAACAGCTGGAGCATTTCAAAAGTGCCTGTTTCTCCATACATATAGAGAATGGCAACGAGCAGAAATACAGACCCTGTCAGGGTGTAAAAGAAAAATTTAAAAGTGGAGTAGACCCGACGTTCGCCTCCCCAGATGCCAATAATCAGAAACATTGGAATCAGAATGGCTTCAAAAAAAATGTAGAAAAGCAAAACATCAGTTGCACAAAACATTCCGATAATCATGGACTCAAGAAAAAGAAAGCAGGCCATGTATTCCCTGACATTTTCTTGGATAGATTCCCAGCTAATGAGAATCGCACTGATCGTCAAAAAGGTTGTCAAAAGAATAAAGGGCAGAGAAATGCCGTCTACCCCCAAGGCATAAGTGACCCGAATCCAGGATAGCCAGCGCACCTGTTCAACGAATTGGTACCCAACGTCAGCGCCATCGAAATTCGACAGAATATAGAGACTCACAAGAAAGGTGACACCTGTCGTCCATAAGGCAACCCGGCGTGCATTAAAAGAGACCTGTCGAACGCTTCCTCTCATAGACAAAAGGACCAGAGCGCCCAAAAGAGGCAGGAGAATTAAGAGAGAAAGCCAAGGGACATTTTGAAACATGACATCCTCAAAAATAAAAATGGGTCATAAGCAAAACAATGCCACTGAAAATTCCTAGAAGCATTGCAAATGCGTAGTGATAAAGATAGCCAGTTTGTGCCTTCGAAACCCAGCAAGAGAGCTTATTGACGACGCGGGTTGCACTCCCAGGTCCAAAAGCATCAATTCCATGCACATCCCCCTTTTGCCAAAGAAAACCAGAGAACGTCCAAAGAGGGGTCACCAAGAATTTTTGGTACAGCTCATCGAAATACCATTTTCGTAAAAAGAAATGGTAAAAAGCCGGGTATTTTTGAGACATCCGTTCAGGAAGGCTTTTGAAACCTTGATAGAGGAGAGTCCCTAGAGCAGCCCCTGTCACGGCAAGAATGATGGGTAAATAGGCCATGAGTCCATTCTCGTGAGCGGCTCCTGGGTGGGAAGGAGCTTGGGCAATGGCGTCTCCCCAAATAGGTGTGGACCCGATGAAAAAAGGTGCTCCCACATAACCTGCAAAAATGGCCCCAAACGCCAGGATGAACAGTGGAAAAAGCATCACAGGGGGGGATTCGTGCACCCGCCCATAGACGGTGGAATTGGCCCGAGACTCTCCATGAAACGCAAGACAGAGAAGACGCCAACTGTAGAACGCTGTCAAGAAAACGCTGAGCAAGGCAAGGGCCATAGCGATGGGGCTGCTCAAAGCATGGGACTGGGAGACGGCCTCTAGAATGGCTTCTTTGGAATAATAGCCTGCAAAAAAAGGAATGCCCGCAAGGGCCAGGCTGCCGATCCACATGATCCCATAGGTTAGAGGAATCAGACGGTAGAGCCCCCCCATCTCATCAAGCTCTTGTCCACCTGACATCGCATGAATCACAGATCCCGCCCCCAAAAAGAGCAGGGCTTTAAAAAAGGCATGAGTTGCGAGGTGGAACATGGCCGGCCCAAAAGCGGAAACTCCAACCGCCATAAACATAAATCCTAGTTGGCTGCATGTGGAATACGCGATGACTCGTTTAATATCGGTCTGCGTACAGGCAACAGTTGCCGCAAAGAATGACGTGACAGCTCCGATCAAAAGAATCACATTCTGAACATCCGGCGCATGGATCAGAAGGGGAGAAAGCCTGACCAGCAAAAACACGCCCGCCGTGACCATCGTGGCTGCATGAATCAGGGCGGAGACAGGGGTGGGGCCCTCCATAGCGTCGGGAAGCCACACATGGAGGCCAAGCTGGGCTGATTTGCCCATCGCCCCAATGAAAAAGAGGCTGCAAATAAGGGAAATTGTTCCCACCTCGCCAAAGAAGGGAAGGGGCGTCGTGTGTCCTAATGCTTGGGGAATGCCCTCAAAAATAACAGGAAAATCAAGAGATCCAAAGAGAAGAAAGGTCATAAAAAGGGCGATGATCATTCCAACGTCCCCCACTCGATTCACCAGAAAGGCTTTCATGGAGGCTTGGTTGGCGCTCTCTCTCTCATAGTAATAACCGATGAGAAGATAGGAAGCCACACCCACCCCTTCCCAACCGACAAACAGTTGAACAAGATTGGGCGCTGTGAGTAAGAGAAGCATGCAAAATGTAAAGAAGCTTAAATAGGCCATAAAGCGGGGAATACTTTTATCGCCATGCATATAGCCAATCGAATACACATGCACCATCAAGGAAATGAAATTCACAACGCCTATCATTATAGCGCTCAGCGAATCCAAATGGATCCCCCAGGTAATGGATGTGTTGCCAAGAGTGATAAAAGGCAGGAGAGACAAAGACCATGTTTCCCCATTGAAACAAACACTTTCAATAATCAAAAGAGTGGCAACATTGGCAACCCCCATGAGCACACAGGTGATGCCTTGTGCCCAATGAGAGGAGATGCGCCCCATAAACAATCCGACACACAAAAACCCAAGAAGCGGGGAGAACAACGCAAGAAATGAGGGAAGATACATGGTCTATCCTTTCATGAGATGGGCCGCATCCACATCAAGGGTATTTTTGTTGCGAAAATAAATCACTAAAATGGAAAGGCCAATCGCCGCCTCTGCTGCAGCAACAGCCAAGACGAATAAAGCAAAAACTTGGCCACTCGGTTCATCGAGGGCGTGACTAAACGCCACAAAATTCAAATTCGCCGCCAGCAAAATGAGTTCAATCGACATCAAAAGAAGGATGATGTTGCGATAATTTAAGAAGATCCCGATCGAACCAATCAGAAAAAGGGCGGTTGCGACGTAGGTATAGTGAGACAGCATGAGATCCATCAGGGATTTTCCTTTCCAATCGGCACAGAGACAAGGGAAATATGGGAAGACCGGCGACTTTGCGCACTCATGGACTGTCTCCGAACGTCCTCTCTTTTACGGAGCATCAGAGAGACAGCACCGATGAGGGCCACAAACAAAATCAGCCCTGTCATCAGCAGCGGGACGCTATAGGTAGTGTAGAGAATTTTTCCAAGGGCGTGGGTATTACTTTCATTCGGCAGCATCCAGGCACTCCGAAACCACTCGTTGAGCCTTTTTGATTCCCCCAACAAAAGGTAGAGCATGGTTGCCAAAGCAAGACAGAGCCCGCTCCCGAAGAAGATATAGAGGAGATTTCGCTTCTTGATACGCACGAGATCTTTCCCCAGCATCATCACCACAAAAAGGAAGAAGACCGCGACAGCCCCTACATAGACTACCACGAGAACCATCGCAAGGAATTCGGCGCCTGCCATCAAAAATAACCCTGCCGCAGATAAGAAGGTCATGATGAGGGAAAACACACCGTACATCGTGTTCTGAAAGCCGACGACAAGGGCTGCAAAAAAAACAGTGAGTGTCGCAAAAAGGTAGAAAAAGAGAGGTTCTAACATAAAGCCTCCCGTCGCAAGGACGTCCTCATCGATGAGTCTCCTTTCCGTTGGCTGTGTCTGCTTTGAGTCTTTGACTGAGAACACGCTCCCAGCGATCTCCGTTGTCGAGCAGTTTTTCTTTCGTGTAAATCAGTTCCGCCCGGGTGAGGGTTGCAAATTCTGTATTCGGGCCCTCAACGATGGCATCAACGGGGCAGGCCTCCTGACAGAGCCCACAATAGATGCATTTCACCATGTCGATATCATAGCGGGTGGTCCGTCGGCTTCCATCAGGGCGCTCTTCCGCTTCAATCGTAATGGCTTGGGCAGGGCAAACGGCTTCACAGAGTTTACAAGCGATACACCTCTCTTCCCCACTGGGATACCGGCGGAGCGCGTGTTCTCCCCGAAACCTGGGGCTGGTGGGACTTTTTTCATAAGGATAAGCCAGGGTTACTTTGCGCTTGAAGAAATAACGCAAGGTAAGCATCAGTCCGCTCACGATGTCCTTCAGAAGAGACGAACGCAGAGCCAGACTGAGGGTGTTAACCCATAGGCGAATTTTGAGAGGTGTGGTGTTTTTAGGAGCCATCAGTAAGACCTCCACAAGATGAGAACCGTTGAGGTCAAGATGACCCAGCCGAGGGTGATGGGCAGAAAGACTTTCCATCCCAGACGCATCAGCTGGTCATACCGGTAACGGGGGAGGGTGGCACGCACCCAAAGAAAAATAAACAAACAAAAAGAGATTTTAAGGGCCATCCACACGAATCCAGGAATCCACGTGAAGGGGGCCGCAGAGCTGGGCGGCAGCCAGCCCCCCAAGAAAAAGAGACTCATGAGGGTGCTCATCAGAATCATGCTGGCGTACTCCCCCAGAAAAAAGAGGGAAAAACTGAGGGAGGAGTATTCGACGTTGTAGCCCGCCACAAGTTCTGCCTCTGCTTCCGGCAGGTCAAAGGGGGCCCGGTTGGTTTCTGCCAGGGCTGAGATGAAGAAAATGATGGCAATCGGGAAATGGGGGACAATAAACCAAATGGTCTCTTGGGCCTTGACAATCGCCGTGAGATTCAAAGATCCAGAACTTAAAATAACGGGGATGATGGCAAGCCCCATGGCCAGTTCGTAGGAAATCATTTGGGCTGCTGATCTGATGCCGCCGAGAAAAGCGTATCGGGACTGACTGGCCCAACCTGCCAGGATCACCCCATACACCGACAGGGAAGACAGGGCAAAAATATACAGGACGCCCACATGAATGTCTCCCAGAACTAACCCTTCGCCCCAAGGGATGACAGCCCACGCAGCAACGCTGAGGGAGAAGGTGATGAGGGGGGCGATCATAAACAGAATGGGATGGGCCGCAGACGGAATAATGGTTTCTTTGTGCATCAGCTTCAGGGCATCCGCAAAGGGTTGAAGCAATCCAAAGGGACCCACCACGTTGGGGCCTTGACGCAACTGCATATAGGCAATGACTTTGCGCTCAAAGAAGGTGAGATAAGCCACCGCGATCAGGAGAGGGACGATGATCAAAAGGGTTTGACCGATGAGGAGAAGGGTCTGAAATCCGTATTTGGAGAGAAGGGCCATCCCATCAAACGTATCGAAGCTCATGAGATCTCTCCTGAGGGCACGGTAGCCGTCGTCTTTTGGACCATGGTGACGCATTGAGCCATGATTTGAGAGTGGCGACTGATCACATCGGTCATGTGAAAATAAGACAAGGCAGGATCAAAGGGCAAACAGTTTGGGAGCATGGGTGTCTCCGGAATCTCCGCGAGGAAAGGCTCCCAAGGGGCAGGGGTCCTCTGGCCGATGGGGGGGAGAGACGGGATCTCCTCGCCCAACCTCTCGCGCACCTGTTCTTGGGTCAGAGGCCCATCCGAAAACCCAAGAGTCTGCATGAGGGTGCTTAAGATCTCCCAATCTGCCTTGGCCTCTCCAGGAGGGTTCGTGGCTTTCCGCGCCTCTTGAAGGCGACCTTCAAAATTAAGATAGAGGCCGTCTTTCTCCGTATAAGCGGCGCTGGGAAGAATCACGTCCGCGATCATTGCACCCCGGTCACCATGATGTCCTTGGTACACAATGAAGGTTCCCTCTGTTCTTTCAAGGGGGAGATCATCCGCGCCCAGCAAGAACAGACAGCGAATCTTTCCTTTTGTGCATCCCTCCAGAATCCCGTGGGTGTCTCTCCCCTTGGATCCAGGCAAAAGCCCCAACTCAAGGGCACCAACCCGAGAGGCGGAAAGAGACAGAACATTGAAGCCACACCAGTCTGGCTGAATGAAAGCATAGGTTTCTGCAATCGCCCGGACGGTCTTGAGAAGGCTCAGGCTGTCTTGCCGTCTCAGCGCTCCTTGTCCGAGAATGAGAACAGGCCGCTTTGCCTGTTTGAGCTGGGCGCAGAGAGGGTGGGTGCCGCTCAAAATATCTGTGAGAAGGCTAGGGCTGTCTGCCTGAACATCCACGGGATAGGTGAGATCACAAGGGGCACCACACAGCACCACAGGGCTTTTGTGGGTCATCACATTCCGTCGAATGCGGGCGTTCAGGACCGGGGCTTCCACCCGCGGGTTGGTGCCAATGAATAGAAAAAAATCTGCCTCATCGATCCCCTGGATGGTGGTGTTGAAGAGATAGCTACAGCGGGGTCCGGCAGGTCCTTTCGCGCCGTCACTTCTGCCATCTCTGTGGGGGCTTTTCAGATGATTGAGGAGGGTTTTAAACAGGAGAAGGCTTTCAAGATCCACCAGGTCACCAGAGATCCCTGCAATCTCAGAGCCTTTGATGTCTGAGAGGCGCTGCTTAATTGCGTTCAAAGCCTCCGCCCAAGAGGCCTCCTTCAAAAGCCCTTTCTGGTTTCGGATGTAGGGCCGGTCGAGGCGTTGAACGGTCAGCCCATCATAGGAAAATCGGGCTTTGTCTGAGATCCACTCTTCATTCACCCGGTCATTAATCCGGGGCAGAATGCGCATAATTTCCGGCCCTCGGGTGTCAATCCGGATGGCGCATCCTTGGCCATCCAGTACGTCGATGCTGTCCGTATAGGTCATCTCCCAAGGGCGTCCCTTGTAGGCGTAGGGTTTTGAGGTTAGGGCGCCGACGGGGCAGAGATCGATCATGTTTCCGGACAGCTCGGAGGTCAGAGTGCCGACGAGATAGCTGGTGATCTCTGTGTGTTCCCCACGATGAAGGGCTCCCATTTCGGGAACGCCGGCGACCTCTGTGGCAAATCGAACACACCGGGTGCAATGAATGCACCGGGTCATGGCGGTCTGGATCAGCGGCCCAAGGTCTTTCTCGGGAACGGATCGTTTGTAAAAAGAAAACCGGCTGTGGTCACGGCCATAAGCCATAGTGATGTCTTGAAGATCGCATTCCCCCCCCTGATCGCAGACGGGGCAATCAAGGGGATGGTTGAGCAGCAAAAACTCAAGGGCACCTGCGCGGGAACTGGTCACCATTTCGGTGGTGGTTTTGACGCACATCCCCTCCGCCACAGGCATGGCGCAACTGGCGATCGGTTTCGGGCTTGAATCTAGCTGAACCAAGCACATGCGGCAATTCCCCGCAACGGACAAGCGTTCATGGTAGCAAAAAACCGGCACTTCAATGTTTAAAGAGCGGGTCGCATTCAGAATAGTGGTGCCTTCAGGGACCGTCACGGTTTTCCCATCAATGGTCAGGGTGATCAAAGGATTCGGTTCGGTCATAGGATCCCCCGGCTTCGGGTGTTGTCTAAATAAGGGGTCCGCAAGCGTTGCTCCAGCTCGGGCCTGAAATGGCGAATGAGCCCCTGGATGGGAAGAGCAGACGCGTCCCCCAAGGCACAGATGGTGTGTCCTTCAATTTGATGGGAGACTTCTTCCAGGAGATCGATGTCCCGGGAGCTTCCTTCTCCTTTCTGGATCCGCAGGAGCATGCGCCACATCCATCCGGTTCCCTCTCGACAGGGGGTACACTGACCACAACTTTCGTGCATGTAAAAATGAGCCAGGCGAATAATGGCTTCTAAGATGTCCGTACTGCGGTCCATCACAATGACTGAGCCTGTTCCAAAATAGGTGCCCGCTTCTTGCAGGCTGTCGTAATCCATCAAGACACTTTCGCACACATCCTTCGGGATCAAAGGGACTGAGGATCCCCCAGGAATGACGGCCAGGAGATTATCCCAGCCCCCCCGAACGCCGCCCGCATGTCGTTCAATCAGCTCTTTCAGGGAGATGCTCATAGCTTCTTCCACATTACACGGAGCTGTCACGTGGCCAGAAATGGAATAGATTTTGGTGCCCGTATTGTTCGGTCGTCCGATGCCTGCAAACCAGCTGGAACCCCTGCGGAGAATCGTGGGGATGACGGCAATGGTTTCTACATTGTTGACGACCGTTGGGCACCCGTAGAGACCCACGAGGGCAGGGAAGGGGGGCTTGAGGCGGGGCATCCCTTTTTTCCCTTCCAGGCTTTCTAAAAGGGCCGTTTCCTCCCCACAAATATAGGCGCCGGCCCCTCTATGGACTGACAGCTCAAAATCCCACCCGGATTTCGCCGCATTCTTCCCTAAGAGTCCGGCGGCGTAGGCCTGGGCAATGGCGGCTTCCAGGGCACGGGCTTCAGAGATATATTCGCCTCGGATGTAAATATACCCTTGGTGGGCCCCTATAGCGACCGCCGCCAGAAGACAGCCCTCAATCAATTTCTGAGGTTCATGGCGCAGGATTTCCCTGTCTTTGCAAGCCCCAGGTTCGCTTTCGTCCGCATTCACCACAAGATAATGGGGGCGGATCCCATCAGGTTTTGGGATAAAGGACCATTTTTTTGCGGTCAAAAACCCCGCCCCCCCGCGCCCTCGGAGTCCTGAGGCCATGATTTCCTCAATAATTTTCTCTGACCCCAGGGCCACTAATTTTTTGATATCCTTCCAGTCTCCTCGCTTTTGAGCCGCAGGCAATGAGGTCTCTAGCTCTCCAAAGAGATTCGTAAAAATGTGGTCTTTTTTTGCGAGGGCCATCACACGTCCTCCGGTGTTGGAAGGGAAGGGGCTGTGCAAGATTTAGAGGCGATGCGTCCCTGACAGGACCCCCCTGGCGGCATCTGTTTTTTCTGGAGAGCGGCGATGATTGTCTCAAAGCTTTGGGCGTCTACATCCTCGTAAGTGGTATCGTTGATTTGGACAAGGGGAGCATTTGCACAGCCCCCTAAACATTCAACTTCTAGAAATGTAAACAGCCCATCGCCGCTGCTCTCCCCTGGTTCAAGATCTAAGGTATTTTTGCAGACGTTCCTCAGATCATCACTGCCACGCAGCCAGCAGGAAGTGGTCCGGCATACCTGAATGACATAGGTCCCCACAGGTTTCAGGTAAAACATGGAATAAAAACTAGCGACTTCGAGGACACGCATGGGGGGGAGAGCGAGTCTTTCCGCCACTGCCTGCAAGGCTTCTTGAGACAACCAACCGCCATTTTGGCGCTGGGCTAGGTCAAGAACGGGCAAAAGAGCACTTTGGGAGCGGTCTTTGGGATAGCGGTTCAAGATCACTTGAATGGCCTTCTCAGTGTCTCCTGAGAACACGAAGGGGTCTGCGGACTTGGGTATGGATCCGTTCATCGGTCGACCTCTCCAAAGACAATGTCAAGGGATCCCAAAATGCTGGGAATATCGGCAAGCATGTGGCCTCGAGACAGGGTATCGAGAGCGGCCATGAAGGCGAACCCTGGGGCGCGAATTTTACAGCGATAGGGTTTAGGGCTGCCATCCGCAATCAGGTAAACCCCAAACTCCCCTTTCGGGGCTTCAACGGCTGTATAGGTTTCTCCAGCAGGGACCGAGTATCCCTCTGAAAACAGCTTAAAATGATGAATCATGGCTTCCATTGAGGTTTTCATGTCTTCCCGGCTGGGGGGGGAAATTTTGTGGTCTGCCACCATCACCGGTCCTTTGGGAATATTTTTAAGGCACTGTTGGATGATCAGAACACTCTGTCGCATTTCCGCAACACGGACGAGATAGCGGTCATAACAATCCCCCCGTTTCCCCACAGGAATTTGAAAATTGATCTGACTGTATGCATCGTAGGGCTGGGTCCGTCTGAGGTCCCAAGCCACACCAGATGCCCGCAAAACAGGGCCTGAAAACCCTAATTCAATGGCTTTTTCTGGGCCGACGATGCCAATGTCCACAGTCCGTTGTTTGAAAATACGGTTGTCCGTGAGCAGACCTTCCAGATCGTCGATGACCTGAGGGAAGCCATTGCAAAAATGCCCAATCTCCTTGAGCAGCCCTTGGGGAAGATCTTGGTGAACCCCTCCAGGTCGAAAATAATTGGCGTGTAGGCGGGCTCCTGAGGCTTGCTCGTAAAATCCCATGAGTTTCTCACGTTCCTCGAAAGCCCAAAGAAAAGGGGTCATGGCGCCCACATCGATGGCGAGGGCAGGCACGTTCAATAAGTGATTCAGAATACGGGAAATTTCTGCAAACAAGACCCGAATGTATTGGGCGCGCGGCGGTGGCTTAATCCCCAGAAGCTTTTCAACCGCCAGGGCAAAAGCATGCTCTTGGCTCATGGGTGAGACGTAATCCAGGCGATCAAAATAAGGGACCGCTTGGAGATAGGTTTTGTATTCAATCAATTTTTCTGTGCCGCGATGGAGAAGGCCAATATGGGGATCAGAGCGTTCAACGACCTCACTGTCCAGCTCAAGAATAAGGCGCAGCACACCGTGGGCTGCCGGGTGCTGGGGGCCAAAATTCAGTTCAAATTTTTCGCTGGGAGGGGCTTGGATATCGGGATCCATCAGGCATCTCCTAACTGAGAAGGCTCAGGCTTGACCATTCCTTTCCAAGGGTTGTGCGACTCGAAAGAGCGAAAAGCTTGGGGAAGATTGACCGGTTCATACACCACTTTTCGTTCTTCCGCATCGTAGCGCACTTCCACATGTCCGGATAAAGGGAAATCTTTGCGCAAAGGGAATCCCTCAAAACCATAGTCTGTTAGAATACGCCTTAAATCTGGATGGTTCTCAAAAACAATGCCAAACATGTCGTAGGCTTCCCTTTCCCACCAGTTGGCGGAGGCAAATAGCGGAGTGGCGGATTCAACGGACTCCCCTTCGTTTAAAGGAACTTTAAGGCGGATCCGTTGGTTGTGAGGGAGGCTTAAGAGATGGTAGACGACGTCAAATCGCAAGGGTCGCTTCCCTAAATAATCCACACCACAAACATCAATCAGTTGATTGAAGCGAAAGGACACGTTGCTCTTTAGAAAGCTCAGGATTTCATAAATTCCCTGACGACTTACGGTGAGTGACCATTCACGGGATCCCTCTTCCCAGTCAAGAATAGCTGGACCTAAATGGCGTTCAAGAAGGTTTTTTTGAGTGTCTCGTGTGGGCAGCATCAGGACATCCGAAAAACGCGGTCGCGTTTAATCTTGCGTTGCAGTTCTAAAATTCCATAAAGAAGGGCTTCTGCTGTGGGGGGACATCCTGGGACGTAGATATCCACCGGGACAATCCGGTCACATCCCCGGACGACCGAATAGGAGTAATGGTAGTATCCTCCTCCGTTGGCGCAGGACCCCATAGACAAAACCCAACGGGGCTCTGCCATCTGATCATAGACGCGGCGGAGGGCTGGAGCCATTTTATTGGTCAAGGTGCCAGCGACAATCATCAGGTCTGATTGCCGAGGACTGGGACGGAAGACCACCCCAAATCGGTCCAGATCATAGCGGCTGGCTGCCGTGTGCATCATCTCAACTGCACAACAGGCCAGTCCAAAGGTCATCGGCCAGAGAGACCCGGCTTGAGCCCAAGCCACGACCTTATCCACTTGGGTGAGAAGAAATCCCCCTTGGGTGAGGCCTTGGTTAAGGGAAGTCAGCAAGGTATCTGGAGTTTTCTGATCCAGGTTCAGGGTTTCAAGATCTGTGTTTTGCGATCCTCCTGAGTATTTTACTCCCATTCAAGCGCTCCTTTTTGCCACTCATAAAGAAAGCCTACAATTAAAATGGCGAGAAAAACCATCATAGACCCGTATCCCAAGAAGCTCATGTCGTTAAAAGAAGCCGCCCATGGGAACAAGAAAATCACCTCAACATCAAAAAGGATAAACAAAACAGAAACGACATAAAAACGCACGTCAAATTTTGCAGAAATATCTCCGATTGGGTCGAATCCACACTCATAGGTAGACAATTTATCTGCATCCGGCTTTCTGACACCTCGAAGCCACGCTAATACAAGAAGAGCGCATCCGATCCCCACCCCCATGACAATAAAAATAAAAACAGGCGCGTAAGCACTGAGGGTGCGTGTCAGGGAATGATCAAACCAGATGTTCACTGAAGCCTCCTTGCAGACACCACATCAAAGTGTACCTCTCTTGTGTAATACAAAAACTTTAAAATGAAGTTTTTTTTTGAAAATATTTGTCAAAAATTTTATACAAGCTCCCATTAAAATCTGGAGAAAGCCTTTTCATTGGCTGAAAGCTGCCCTATGCTTGCTTAAAAATGTCAATTTTTTGACAATCTAGGCTTCTGTTTCCCCAAAGGAGGCTGGCAGAAATTGAAATAAAATCAACCCTTTTTGTGAAATTTGTCCGCTCAGATGCTTCTTGAGATCGTTTCAAATAATTTGAGTCTAAATTTTCCTGTTATGCAGGACGTGGACTGATTTCAAAGATTGACTTTTGGGTGAAGGACTCGGGCCGATATCGATAATCCCGGATCAACCTTTATACCCAGGGCAAAGTTCCGCTCTCTGTGTGAGGTCTCACAATCTTATGAATTTGGTCTTGAATTAAAGGAGTGCCTGTGCCTTTTTAAAAGTATTCCATGCTTTGAATGAAAGGAATCACTATGATCCCGAATCTTCTTCATGAAGACCCTGAAATGGCCCGTCTTGTTGCGTGTGAGCACGCGCGTCAAACAGAAGTGATTGAGCTGATCGCTTCTGAAAATGTTGTCTCCCCTGCGGTCCAGGAAGCCATGGGGACGATCCTCACGAACAAATATGCAGAAGGATATCCCGGGAACCGTTATTACGGCGGGTGCCATGTGGTGGATCAGATTGAAACCCTCGCACGGGATCGGGCCAAAGCGCTTTTTGGCTGTGAGTATGCCAATGTTCAGCCTCATTCCGGAAGCCAAGCGAATCAAGCGGTTTTTTTGGCGTTGCTCAAGCCGGGGGATACGATCCTCTCTCTGTCTTTGAATGCGGGTGGGCACCTGACTCACGGGTCTCCCGTGAATCTCTCAGGAAAGTGGTTTCATGTGGTCCATTATGGTGTGGACCAGGACACGGGATTCATTGACCTGGACCAGGTCGCCCAGCTGGCCCACACCCATCAACCAAAATTGATTATTGCAGGGGCGTCTGCCTATCCACGCTTCATTGATTTTGAAGGATTTAGAGCCATTGCAGATGGGGTTGGAGCATTCTTTCTGGTGGATATGGCCCATATTGCGGGCCTCGTTGCCGGGGGTGTTCATCCGTCTCCACTCCCCCACGCCCATGTGGTGACAAGCACGACCCACAAAACCCTGCGGGGTCCTCGGGGGGGGCTCATCCTCGCCCAGACCGAAGCGCTTGGACAGAAACTGAACAGTGCTATTTTCCCAGGTGTTCAAGGGGGGCCTCTCATGCATGTGATTGCGGCCAAGGGGGTGTCTTTTTTGGAGGCGTCCCGTCCTACGTTCAAAGATTACAGCCTGCGAATTGTGCGCAATGCCCGGGCTTTGGCAGAGTCTCTCCTGGAATCTGGATTTTCTTTGGTCACAGGTGGAACTGATAACCACCTGGTCCTTGTGGATCTTCAGCAAAAGGACCTGACAGGAGCGGCGGCGGAGCGGCGGCTTGAGGATGTGGGGCTTGTATGCAATAAAAACAGCGTTCCATTTGATCCCCGTCCCCCTAAGGAAACCTCTGGTATCCGCCTCGGGACGCCGGCCATGACAACACGGGGATTGAAGGAAGAAGACTTTCGGCAGATCGGTCGGTGGATTGGTACGCTCCTGAGCCGGGAGGTTCAAGATGCTGACCTAAAATCCATTCAGCAGGACATTAGGTCTCTCTGTTCTCGGTATCCAGGGTGAGTGTCTATGACCGGGGACATTTCTTCTCTTAGCAGGCCTTTCAAGCCGATCGTGGCCTTTTATCAATTGCAGGTCACCCCTGTGGAGAAAGTGCTGCCTCGGATTTTGGAAAAGCTTTACAGCGAAGGAATGGTTACGGTGGTACGGGCGGAAACAGAAGAGCGTGTGGCAGCCTTGTCTCATTTTCTTTGGACCTATGCCCAGTCCTCTTTTCTCCCCCATGGGTGGGCCAAGGATTCCACTCCCAATGACCAACCGATTTGGCTCACCACAGGGGAAGACCGTCCGGACAGTGCCAGCGCCCTGGTCCTTCTGGATTCCGTGTTTCAGGTTCCTTCAGCCCCCTATCAGAGGTGTTACTATTTCTTTGATGGAACGGAGTCTGAGGCATGCTTGAAGGCGCAGACCTACCAAAAAATCCTTGGTGAAAATGGGTTAGAGATGCGTTTTTGGATTCAGACAGGAGCAGGCGGATGGACTCAGGGGCGCTAGGCCTCTTCTCGTTCACTCATTCCAGCCTTTGCTAGCCAATAAAATGATTCCGACACAGAGCTAAGAGCCTGAAGAAAGGTCATCTGTAAAGGAAGTGGATTGTCCAAGGGGGGAGGCAGACAGGGTTCTCCGCACATAAGAAATGGTTTCAGAAAGAAGGCGTTGATGAACTGTTTTCTGGAAGGTATTTTCCAACAAAATCAAACGTTTTCCAAGGGATTCAGACGCTTTGATTTTTAAATCTTCTAGTTGTCTGTCCGTTTCTTCCTGGTGGAGATTCAGCTGAATTTCTGTGTGGGTCTTGATTTCCTCAATTTGCTGCGTGATACGGGCTTCCGCGTCCAGTGCTTTTTTCAGGGCGAGATGGGCTTCTTGTAAACCGGTTTGTGTGTTCTCAATCTGTGAGCGGATGGTCAGTCTGTACCGGTCAAGCCCATCCAACAAAGCGCGCAGGCCCGGCTTAAAAGCAAAAACGACAAAAAGGCAGAAGGCAAAGGCGACCCAAAAAGCTGCATCAAAAAGCATCAGTGTTGCCCCTCTTCTTTGGGAAGGTAGCGTCGTGTGAGCTGAGTCATCAGGGCGGTTGCGATCTCAGGAATTTTCGCAGACAAATCCTCTAGAGTATCCTGCTTCAGAACCTCCATGCGTTGAGAAGCGTCTGATAGATAGCTCTTGGCTTCAAGAGCATGGGCTTCCTTGGCCTGGCGAATGCGTTCGTTGTTTTCCTGCGTACACAGCTTCACCGCTTCTTCACAGGAAATGCGTGCCAAGCGGAGCTTTTCTTGAGCGCCCAAAACAATGAATTCCGCCTCTCGCCGCAGGTCTTGTGTCTCCTTGATCATCTCATCAAGCATGCGCTGTCTGCGCTCGAAAAGGTGTTTGAGGGGGGGCAAAACCCCAAAAGTCAGGATCGCCCACAAAACAGTGATACTTAAGAACAGCCAGAAAAGCTGAGAGACATAAGTTGATGGATCAAGTTGCGGCATGAGGAAAGGCCCTCTAGTGTATCAGACTCTTGGGGAGAGATGCAAAAAATACCTTACCCTCAAATCAATATCTTATTTAAACAAAATCAGGAAGGCGATCAGAAGGGCAAAAAGAGCAACCGCTTCAGTCAGTGCGAATCCTAAAATCCCAATGGGGAAGACTTGATCTTTTGCTTCCGGATTCCGGGCAACAGCATTAATCAAACTTGAAAAAATATTCCCAATGCCAAGGCCGACTCCAAAAAGCGCAATGACAGCGAATCCGGCCCCAATCATGCGAGCTGCTTCTACATCCATTTGGTGATACTCCCTCAGGTAATGTTCTCTCAAAACCAATGACACATCGTATTTTTAATGATCTGCATGGTGCAAATAAAGCGCATCATGCAAATAAATACAAGTTAAAATCGTAAAGACGTATGCTTGCAAAAAAGAGACAAGAATTTCGAAGCCCGTGAGAGCAATGTTCACGACCAGTGGACCCACTCCCCAAACGCCCAAAGCGGCTGTAAATCCACCAAAAACTTTCAGCATAGTATGGCCTGCCATCATGTTGGCAAACAACCGAACAGCTAAACTAATAGGGCGGGAGAGATAAGACAAAACCTCCACAGGAATGAGGAGAGGCGCCATGAACCATGGAACTCCTTGGGGCCAGAAAATGGAGAAAAAGCGTAGCCCATGTTTGTAAATTCCAATTCCGGTGATCACAAGAAAAACAAATGTGGCGAGGCCAAAAGTGACAATCAGCTGACTTGTAAAGGTGAATGCATAGGGCAGCATTCCAATGAAATTTCCGAGGAGAACGAACATGAAGAGAGAAACAATAAAGGGGAAATAAGGAAGCCCCCGCTCTCCATTGGTTTCCTCAAGAAGGCCTGAGATAAATTTGTACCCCATTTCAAGAATAGCCTGGAGACGCCCTGGAATCATTCCTGAGTGGTGTACAAAGAGAAAAGACGCGGGCAGGAGAGCCGCAATCATCATAAACAGAGAGGCATTCGTAAAGGAGAGATCAAAGCCCGCGAATTGCCATGAAATCAGCGGATAAACTAAAAATTGATGGAGTGGACTGTGCATTCCAACGCTCTCTTCCCCTTGAATCCCTTACAATCTTTATCTGAGTTCGATGTCAAGATCAAACTAAATAAAGCCTTAAAACTGTCTTGAAGATGGGTCCATAAGCCAGTCTAGATGAGATTATCCTTGTCCAAGCGCGTTCAAAGGTCAATTGGTTTGCAAGGGGTCCTGGTTGGTCAGACTTTCATCGAGAGAACGGAAGGGCCTAAGAGACATGAGACATTGACAGGATGGGGTCATCCCATGGGGTATTGTTTCTGGAAGGCATTTTTGCGAAACAATGGAGGAGCTTTGTTTCAAAAAAAATGATTTTTAGTCAGGCTCTGATTGACGACGGGGGCTTAGATCGCGTATACCTTTCTTAGGAAAGATGAAAACTTGCAGAGGAAATGGTTTGAATGGCCAATCACGCATCAGCTGAAAAAAAGTTTCGCAGAGATGAAAAGCGTCGTTTAATGAACAGCGCACGTATGAGTCGTATTCGTACATTTGTCAAAAAGGCTGAGACTGCTTTTCAAAAAGGAACTCAAGATAGTGCAGAAGTCGCTTTTCGTGATGCCCAGTCTGAGCTTATGCGCGGTGTGAGCAAGGGGCTTTTTCACAGAAACGTTGCGTCTCGGAAAATTGCCCGTTTGGCTTTGAAGCTTAAGGGGTGTTCTGGCGTTGCAGCGTAGGCGCTTTCTGTCCTTCCAATGATCTGGGAATCTGGGTCTTTAGAGGGGCTGAGATAAAGTTTTTAAACCCCTCTCAAGTTTTTGTTTTGGGGAGTCATTGAGAGTTTTGGCTGGCTTTGATAAGGGGCGCCCATCTATTGTGCCGTTCAATCCATAGGTCGCATCTTTATGCTGCACCCCCGGAGTAACGGAAAAATTTAAGCGCCGCTTGGAAGCGAATTCAGGAAGTGCCCGGATATCTGGGGTTCATTAGAAGACTCAAAATGGATGCCGGCTCGGGGGTCGGCGTGACAACTCTCATTGAACGGGATCCTCTATCGTGGCCTCTCAATCCCTCTTAAATGATTCTCTTTGGGCGGAAGTGCAGGGAGTTTTGCGTTATCAGTTAGGTTCCTCTGTTTTCCAAAATTGGATTGCGCCCTTGCAACTCAAAGCGTGGGATTCCGGAACAGTTGTCTTGATGGCGCCGACAGTTTTTATGAAGGACTGGGTGCAGACTTATTACGGGGACCCCATCAGAAAAATTTTGAGTGCCCATGATCCAGATTTTTTGACTTTATCTATTGAGGTCTCGGATCTCGTCTTTTCTCCGAATTCTGTTCCTGCCCCGTCTCCTGTTTCTGCAGATAAAAAAATATCTGTGGATTCTTTGGGTTCCGATGAGGGGGATGAACGTCTTCTCATTGGCTCCCCCTTGGATCCTCGGTTAAAGTTTGAGCATTTTGTGGTGGGAAAGCCCAATGAATTGGCCCATGCGGCTGCAAGGCGTGTTGCGGAATCAGAAAGCGTTCCTTTTAACCCCCTCTTTTTGTATGGTGGGGTGGGGCTTGGGAAAACCCATTTGATGCATGCGATTGCCCATCATATTCAAGACACCCATCCGCGGCGTAAAGTCATGTACTTGTCTGCGGAAAAATTTATGTATCAATTCATCAAGGCGCTGCGTTTTCGCGATACGGTCGCATTTAAGGAGCGCTTTCGGTCTGTAGATGTCTTGATGATTGACGATGTTCAGTTCATTTCGGGGAAAGAGTCCACCCAGGAGGAATTTTTTCACACCTTTAATGCGCTGGTAGATCAAAACCGGCAGGTAGTTATTTCTGCTGATAAGTCCCCCTCAGACCTGGAGGGAATGGAGGAGCGGATGCGTTCTCGCCTGGGGTGGGGGCTGGTGGCGGACATCCATCCGACAACCTATGAGCTTCGTTTAGGAATTCTCCAAACAAAGGCAGAGCAATACGTCTCTTTTACGATTCCCTCAAAAATACTTGAATTTTTGGCCCATAAAATTACATCCAACGTGCGAGAGCTTGAAGGCGCTCTCACACGGGTCGTCGCCCATGCGACCTTGGTGGGTCGCCAGCTGACCCTTGAAATGGCTCAGGAGGTTTTGCGGGATTTGTTGCGCTCTTATGAGCGAACTCTGACCATTGAAGATATTCAAAGGCGTGTGGCGGAATACTACCGCATCCGTTTGGCTGAGCTTCATTCCGCCAAGAGAACCAAAGAAATAGCCCTTCCGCGGCAGGTGGCAATGTACCTGTCTAAACAGCTGACCTCTAAATCGTTGCCAGAAATTGGGCGGCAGTTTGGGGGGCGAGACCACACAACGATTCTCCACGGTGTGCGGAAAATTGAAGAATTGATGAGTTCAGATACAAGCTTGTGCGATGACATAGAGCTTTTGCGTCGTATGCTCCAGGCTTAGGCTCAGCCAAAACCCTTTAACTTTAAATCTCTGGGGCGAACACTCTCCCTTCAAAATTCAAATAAGATAATTAGAAGAAAAATGGAACACTATACCCAATTCCCCCAGGTTAATCTAGTTTAATCTCCCCGATTGTCTGGAAGTTGTCATTGATTCTGTCGATGAGGGAAGAGGCAAGGCGCTTCCAGGTGTCCTGGAAAAACCCTGGGATCGCCTGAATGAATTCGTCTTTAAATTTGAAATGGACATTATGTCGGGCCTGTTCGTTCATGACCTTCCAAACGCGCTCAATCGGATTCAAATTCGGGCTGTAGGGCGGCAGATAATGCAGGATAATCCCAAGGCTCTCGGCCTTTTCTCGAGCCTCCTCTGTCTTGTGATAGCCAGCCCCCTGTCACCTTTGTGGCCATGGTCGGATAAACCGAGTCCCCAAACAAAATGGGCTTGGCCGGATTGCTTTTAAAGGCGTATTTTCACTCTTGATGGGTGCTTACGTTTTTGAGCATTTCAAACAGTGCCTGCACATCTTTACCTTTGAATTCTTCTGTTTTGGTCTTGACCATAGAAAGACCTTCAAAACGCACATCTAAGATTTTAAGTCCATCCTTTGTTTCAGAAACTTTCCAGTCAACAATAGTCTGTGGAGAGTCCATCAGAGTGATTGTTGTGTTCACTGAATAGGAGGAGTCGGGGTTTGTGGAGTTTCTCTTGAAAACACGGTTGACTTTAAACGTGTCGTCCGTGAGAATTTTCCCCTTTTCCTTTTCAAATTTGCTGAGAAAGATGTTGACCAGATGGTCGGGGAGCAGTCGCATGTATTCAGTACGCTGTTCCTCTGTCCACCTTGACCAGTTCACGAGGGAGGGCCCAATGGTGTCCATCGCAAAATTCTTTAAAAGGATTCTTTTGAAACTCTCAAAGCGTTCCGATCGTGTGAGCCCATTGTTGATCAGAGTGCCAATCGCCTCCCGACCCATGCTCGCAATGAAGTCTCCAACTGTCTTCTCATTTGTGCGGGGCTCACTTTGGACAGGGTCTGCCCAGAGGCCATAGAAGGGCGTGACCCCCAAGATCACTAAGAGGGTGGTGAGACACAGGCGTTTTCTCGGGGTCCGTAATGTCTGCGGTATGGCTCTTGTCACGGTCAAATCTTTCTCTGGATCAAGTATCTAAAAAGCTACGCAAACGACGAGAACGACTGGGGTGCTGAAGCTTGCGAAGGGCTTTGGCTTCAATTTGCCGAATACGTTCTCGCGTCACTTTAAATTGCTGGCCCACTTCTTCGAGGGTGTGTTCGTTGGTCCCAATCCCAAAGCGCATGCGCAAAACCCGCTCTTCTCGGGCTGTCAGAGTTGAAAGAACGCGCGTCGTTGTCTCCCGAAGATTGCTTTGGATAGCGGAATCAATAGGGGACAAAATGCTTTTGTCTTCAATAAAATCTCCAAGGCAGCTATCTTCCTCGTCTCCGACGGGGGTCTCAAGACTGATGGGCTCTTTAGCGATTTTCAAAACCTTCTTGACCTTCTCAACGGAGAGTTCAAGTTTTTCTGCCAGCTCCTCGGGCGTTGGCTCCCGGCCTTTCTCGTGAAGATACTGACGAGACATCCGTACCAGCTTATTAATAGTTTCTATCATATGCACAGGGATACGGATCGTCCGTGCCTGATCAGCAATGGACCGGGTAATGGCTTGGCGAATCCACCACGTCGCGTAAGTGGAAAATTTATACCCTCTCTGATATTCAAATTTATCAACCGCTTTCATCAAGCCGATGTTCCCTTCTTGGATAAGGTCCAAGAATTGAAGGCCTCGGTTGGTATATTTTTTGGCAATAGAGATGACCAAACGGAGGTTCGCTTCCACCATTTCTTTTTTAGCCCGAGCGGACTCCCGTTCCCCCCGCTGAACGGTTGCGACAATCTGGCGAAAGGAAGAAATCGGAAGGACAACGCTTTCTTGCAGGCTTGCAATTTCCTCAAGAATTTCACTCACCGCCTCTTTGTGGTCGTCCACAAGGGTTCGCCATCCTTTTTGGGTCACGGGGAGGTTTGAGAGCCAATTCTTCTCTGTTTCATGGGTCAGATAGCGCTTTAGGAAATCTTCCCGCTTAATCCCTGAAGTTTCTGCAATCCGCATGAATCGGCCGTCCAGTTGCATGAGCTGACGGTTGAGGGCGTACAGCTGTCCGACCAATTCCTCAATTCGCTTGTTGTTTAATTTAAAGATTTTGATGAGGTTAACCAAGGTTTGCTTGGCATCTTCATAAGGGGAAAGCTCTTTGGTCTTTGCGGACCGCTCACTGGCGGGCCGTTTGTGGAGTGTATTGTGGGCTAGGGCAATCTCATCTAATTTTTCCAGCAGCATGGGACGCAGCGTTTCTTCCAGCACACTCAAGGATGGCCCTGGCTGGTCTTCTTCGGATTCTGAGGACTCAGAGGTGGCCCCTTCGGAAAATCCTTCCTCCGTTTTGGGGTCCTCCTCCTCTTCCTCCACGTCAAGGCTTGCGAGACGGGCAGCTTCGTTCTCCTGGTCGTCCGCATACATGGCTTCAAGATCGACCAATTCCCTCAGAGCCAACGTACCTGCGTCCAATTGTTCGCGCCATCCAAGAATCGCTGTAATGGTCAACGGGCTTTCGCAGACCGCCTCAATCATCAGCTCCCGACCCGCCTCAATTCGTTTCGCGATGACAATCTCTTCTTCCCGGGAGAGGAGGTTGATCGTCCCCATTTCTCTCAAGTACAAACGAACAGGATCATCAGTGCGGGACGCCACCTTCTCAGGAGCAGGTTCGCCTTCTTCGCTTTTGACGAGGAATAAATCCTCTGCACCCGTGGTGACCTCGTCATCGTTTTCAACGACTGTGATCCCCAAATCCGCAAGGGATGTCATAACGCTTTCAATTTGTTCAGAGGAGACGTTGTCGGGGGGCAGGCAACGGTTCAGTTCGTCATATGTGATAAAACCCCGCTCTTTACCGCGGGCAATGAGGCCTTCAAGAAACCCCTTTCGGTCAATCAGGGCAACGTCTTCAGACTCGTCCATAGGATCTTCTTTTTTCTCAAAAACTTCAGACATATCTAACCCTTACCTTCTCAAAGAACGATCGTATATGGCGGCTAAATTTTCCAAGAACTCTGAAAAAAACTAAGCCTCTCTCTATTTTATCCAAATCGATTATAAATTTCTTTTAATTTCTGAAGTCGTTTCCATGTATCCTCATGCATGTTCTGTGCAAAAATGGCTTGTGCTTGGACTAGCTCTGGGGCGAGGGACGTTTCTTTTTGATAGCATTCGAAAACATCTTTAAATCCCATTCGGGCATCACCTTCACTGGCATCTTTTCCAGAAAACAGAGCGTGCTGTGAAACATCTGAAGTCAAAAGTAATTCACCAATAGACGGATGGAGAGTGGAGTCTAAAGTAATCTTTTTTCCAGAAAGATCAAGAGGTCCGTCAAACTCTCTTGAAAGAACCTCTAGAAAAAGACATCGAATATCATTCAAAGGCCCATCTGGCATAGGAAGAAGGGCCAGTTCTTCCGCGAATTCCACCCCTAAAAAAGGATGGTTCAGAACGGTCAAAAGCAAAATGCGCAGCTGGAGAAGCTGGGTCGAGAGAGAAGATCTCACCGGTGGGGGACGCAGATGCTCTGCCTTTGGGGGCGGGCGGAGCCCCCGTTCTTTTCCGTGTCCTGTCCGCCAGTTTTGTGGTCGCACGAATTCCCGAAACCGGTCTTCAAAAACTTGGAGATAAAGCTTTCGGACATCCTCATCTCTGATCTGCTGACACAGCTCTTGAAAGCGTTTGCGTAATTGGGCACGGGCTTCTGGTGTCTTGGGGGCGGCTTGGATCAAATGGTTCCAAAGGTAATCAACCAGGGGGGTTGTTTTTGTGAACGCTTCTTTCAGGCTCTCCCCTTGTCCTGTCTGCAGAAGGCTTTGGGGGTCTTCCCCCTGAGGGAGATGGCAAATATCCAGAGAAACTCCCGCTTTCAGAAGGGGAAGGGCTTTCAAAACCGTGCGTAAAGTGGCCTCCGCACCTGCGCTGTCTCCATCAAAACACAGAATAGGCTGGGGGCTGAGGCGCCAGGCTTTCAACAATTGGGCTTCTCCAAGAGCAGTCCCTAAGGGGGCCAGGGCGCGGGCAAGGCCGGCTTTTTGAAGGGCGATGACATCGAGGTAGCCCTCCACCAAAACGACGGGCGCCTGTCGAAGGCCCAGGTTTTTTTTGGATTGCCAAAGACCATAAAGCTGTTCCCCTTTATCAAAAACAGGGGTCTCGGGCGAGTTGACGTATTTGGGAACCGCAGACCCAATGGTGCGCCCTCCAAACGCAATGACCTGCCCTTTGTCATTGTGAATGGGAAAGATCAGGCGCTCCCAAAAGCGGTCTCGCGGGGGCTTGCCTGCCGCCTCTGGGTAAATGAGCCCCGCTTCCACACAGAGAGGGAAGTCAGTTTTTGAGACTTTCCGCCAGAGGGAAGTTCTGGAAGACGGAGCCCATCCCAGATAAAAATCGGGACTCTCCTCTGGACGAATCCCCCGCATCTCTAGGTAGTCGCGTGCAGGGGATCCGATGGGGCTTGTCAGGTTTTTCTGAAACCAAACTGTGGCCCGTTTCAAGACATCATAGAGAGGGCTTTGTGGCTCTGTCTTCCCTAAAAAGCGCTCTGATCGTTCTGGAAGGGTCATTCCCACCGTAGAGGCAAGCTCTTCCACCGCCTCTACAAAAGAAACATTCCGTAGGTTTTCAATAAATGTGATGGCGTCTCCGTCAACCCCACACCCAAAGCAATGGTAGCGCCCTTTGTCGTCATGGACCACAAAAGACGGGCTGTTTTCTTTATGAAACGGGCAAGGCCCCCAATAATCAGACCCCTTGCGGGTCAGGCGGACGTGGCGGCCAACAACGGAGGATAAAACCAATCGGTCTTTGAGCTGAGCAACAAAGGCGCGCACAGAAATGGATCCTTCCTCTAATCGGAGCACGCGTGGCAGATTTTCCCGCGAGAGTCTCGGCGCCAATGGGGGGCTTGTACGGGGACGGACACTTCGATCCAGCCGGCTTTCTCAAAATAGAGGCGCAAGGGGAGGGTGACACCCTTTTTGAAAGAACCCCCAACCCCTATGAGCATAATATGGTCCCCCCCCGGACGCAAATCCAAGCCTTCTTTGGGAACTTCAAGGCGCGAGACTTTTCTCATTTTGAGAGTGCCATCCACCTCCTCATGGGTATGAAGCTCTACCTTTTCGGCAAAAGAGGAGGGGAGGGAGGCCTCTAAAAGCACGTCCCCCTCTTCCGCCTCGATGTGCATATGGATGGCTCCATTAGGCGAGCCCTGTAAAAAAGCGCAGCGGGGATTGAAAACCACGATCTTCTTTTCGGGCAAAATTTTTGGCTTTTCCTGAGGGGCACTCTCAGGTGCGGCACAGATTGCCTCATTCAAGAAGAATCCAATGAAAACAAAAATCCAGCAAGCGTACATATTATTGTCTCCTATGGGAAAAGGAATTCTAAGGATCTTTCCGTTAGCGTCTGTCTCAATCCCCTTAGGTATATCTTGAGAACCCATCAAAAAAAAGTGCTCTTCCCCATGCATATTCGGCTTGCCGCACTCCTTCGACGAAATCAACGAATTTTCAGGCTGTCTCCGGTCAAGGCACGCCTTTGGATGGGGATCATTTTAGCCGTCGCAGGGGTCGGGACAAGCTGTCAAAAACCTCCTCCCGAGGACAACGAAACGCCCCCTATTCCGGGATTGATTGAAGGCGGTCGATTTTATGGCGTGGCATTTACCCCCCAAAAAACCCTTCATTATCCTTTGTATCAGCCAAATCTCTTGAAATCAGAGCGCAGAGTGGACATCAATTTTCAAGATGATCCCCTCACTTTGAGCGCTGCTGTTGTGCCCCTCACCCAAGAACTCAACCAAATTTTTTGTGACGTTCTGGTGTGTTTAGGGTTCAAGACTGTTCCCCTTGGTATTCTTCTGGCTAAAGAGCGGCGGGTTCCCTGGATTATCGTAAGGGATCAACCAGAAAACAGGCCCTCTTTCAATAAAATTGTTTATAGGTCTGGGTACGGCAAAAACGATTTTCAAAGTTTGTATCTCACAGAAGATCAGAAAAATCTGATCCAGGGGCAAAATGTTGTTCTTTTGAGCGATGTTCTGAGCTCCTCAGAGCAGGTGGTCGCTGCGGTCAAGCTGATGCAGGATATGAAAGCCAATGTATCCGCAATTTTGGCGCCATTTACAGAGGGGAAAGCTATCGAAAGCCCCCTCGTGGTCCGTGGCAAGCCTTATTCTCTGGTCACGATGGGTGTTCTTCCTGTGATTCCCGGATCCACAGAACAACCTTGATTTGAGGCGCATAACGCCCCTGTGCAGAAAACAGCTGACATATTGAGGGCCCTCCTGGGGCTTGGCTTTCTAAGCGCTTGCGCGCTTTTGAAGTGCGCCATCCAGGATCCATTTTCAGAAAATAGACACGGAACGTAGAGAGGCTTGAAATGGATTCCGGATCAAGGTGCGCCTCCAAGCAAAGCTTGGACTCACCTAGACTGATATGACAGAAAAGGCAAAATTAATGTTAAAAAGACAATGCACCACCTTCAAAAGACATCAATTTTTGTCTAAATTGCCATTTTTAAAAAACAAATTTGACATAAAAGATGGGAAATGTCAGCCGTTTGCCTTGTTTTTAGGGTCCTGAACAAAAGACTGGATCAAAAGAAGGTGGAGAGACCTCTTGACGAGATTCCATCCGAACCTAAGATTTTTACGTGCAACACAGATATTCATTCATCAAAAATAGCCTAATCATTTAAAAAATCCGTGCATTTTTCTCAAAAAAACCAATCAAAAAATAATATTTTTTATCTATGTTTGGCAAAATTAATGAAAAAGATTTTTTTGACATTTTTCGTCGCATTTTTTGTTTGACAAAAAGGAAAAAAATGATACTTCTTTGTGAAACAAATATTGTTTATTTTTTGTCAAAGGAGAATTTTATGACACAGAAATCGTTTTTAATCACTCTGCTTTTAAGCGGCGTTATGGCATTTTCCGCCCACGCGATGGAGGGTAGTAAGGAGTCTGCTTTAGACCCAGTTTCTTCTTCAATTGTAAAAGCAGCAGCTCCTGTTGAGGCCACAAAAGATAATGCGGCTGTTGCTCTGCCAGCAGCTTCTGCAGTGGTCGTAGCACAAGATGCCCAATTAGCGAATTCTGCTTCTGCAGCAGTTGAACAAGAAGATGAAGCTGAAGAAGCCGTTGTTCCAGCTGAAATCGATAACTCTGACCTTGATTCCAGTGAGTATGCAGAAGAGTTGGCTAGGAAATTTAAGGCGCTACAAGAAGAAGCGCTGGCTGCGGAAGAAGCAAAAAAGAAATCTGCCAGCGATTTTGCTGCTGCTCAAGCAGAAAAACTCGCCCAAGATCAAGCTGCTGCTGAAGCAAAATCTAAAGAGAAAGCTGCCAGAAAAGCGCGCATTCAAGACCTGCAAAATCAAATGTTACAAGCTGAAGCAACTATAAAAGCTTCTCTTGCAGCAAAAGAAGAATATGAATCAAGGAAGCGCGCTCTTTTAGCTTCTGCCGCTGAAAAACCTGCCGCTTCAGTTTCTAAAAAACCTGAAGTTGTCAAAACTCCCGCTGTCGCTACACCTTCTGACAAATCCGCTCAAAAAGCTTCTGACTTAGATTTTGCTCAAAATATCGGCAATCAAGATCAAATTGAGACTGATAAAAAAGCAAAAGCTTCCGTTGCGCAAGCTTCTGCTGTCGCTACACCTTCTGACAAATCCGCTCAAGTAGCTTCTGACGCGGTTTTAGCTGAAAAGTTAGGCGCTAAAGACCAAGTTGAGACTGACAGAAAGACAAAAGCTTCCGTTGCGCAAGCTTCTGCTGTCGCTAAACCTTCTGACAAATCCGTTGTCGCTACACCTTCTGACAAATCCGCTCAAGTAGCTTCTGACGGGGTTTTAGCTGAAAAGTTAGGCGCTAAAGACCAAGTTGAGACTGACAGAAAGACAAAATCTTCCGTTGCAAAAGCTGCTGCCGATTCAAAACCAGGAACTGCGTTCGGAGTGAGAATCACCCCGCTCAAATTCACAACTAAATCATAAGCCTTTATCATTTGATTATGGGTTGCTCGGTCGCTGATGTAGGTTGACTACACTTCGCTCCTTGCGCCTTAAAATACTTGATCTATAAGATCTCTAACGTCTAGAAAAAAGCTCCCTCTTCAGGGGGCTTTTTTTTGCCTTTCATCAGATCAATGCGGCCACTCAAGTGCGTTCAAGCGCATGGTTTGATGCTCAACGCCACCCCGTCGGCCGTCATGGCCAGCGTCGATCCCGGATCTATGTGCAGATCATAGTCGGCCTGGGAATGGTTACCTGCTCAAGGCGCGCATCCAAGTAAAACTTGGGCATTATCTCAAGGCCGGGAGGACATAAAAATTCATACTCAAATTATGGGAGGCTCGCTATACATGGGATCGGGCTGAGGGTTTCAAAGGGTGGGCCCATAATGCTTGCTCCAGGAGGTGGTTTTGACGAAGGCGTGCCTGTGCGCAGTCTGTATCCAGCCATCCGTGGGGCGCGTGGGGCTTTTGACACCCGTAGACCAGTTGAATAGCTCCGGTATGTGGATCGATCAGTCGCTCTAAACATTGGCCGCAAATTTGGTGCATCATGCACTGCATAGGGGCCTGAAGGGGGGATCTTGGAGGGCTTGAGGGATCTTCCGGAAGATCTTCTCCCAAGGGCCCCATCAGCAGAAGGGGTGCATCTTCAGGGGCATGGATCAATGCGCGGGTTGAAGCGCCCCGCTCTCTGAGGGTAAAAAACAGGCGGTTCCCTTCCTGACGGCTGACATTCAGCGCGACCCCTTCTGACGGGACGCCCATCATTTGGAGTTTGAAAAATTTCCCAGGGCGAAACCGTTGACTGGCAAGGGGTGCATCAAAGGAGAACTCTACCAGGCCGTTGGGGATGGAGCAGACTCCGGCCCTTGTGATACGTACCTGGGAACAGACAGAAGACCGAACGTCTTCGGGGGTGCTTTGCGGGCGTTGCCTCATCAGCTCTTGGCTTATTTTTGGATAGCCATCCTTGGCGCTGGCAATGGCTTGGACCACGCTGCCATGGTACGCCGGATCCAAATCTCCCCAGAGGCTGATTCGAGGGTCCTTCAGGCCCTCGGGAGATTCTTCAAATAAAACAGTGTTGGGGAAGGTGCCTGTTGCGATCAAAACGGTTCGGGCGGGAAGAGAGGGGCCGTCCTCCAGGCGAACGCCGCAGACTCCTTGGGAGTCCACCTCAATCTTCTGAACCACGCCCTGGTCCTGGAAGTGAATGCCTTGGGCGCTGGCCCATGCCACTTCTTCTGGAGACACCCGAAACGCAGGAGAGGATGCCAGATCCCCGCGGTACAAAACGGTCACACCCCCCCAGGTCTGGAGACGTGTCAGGGTTTCTTCCGGAGAACATCCTTGTAAGGCTTGGGCATGGGCCAGAAACTCTATAGCTGTTTGCTGATCTGAAGCGTCCAGGGGGAAGGGATGTCTTTTGTGGAGGTCTGCAAATCGCGCCACCATTTGCGGGTAATAGGCTAGGGCTTCTGTGGCCGCATCAATCCCTGTGAGCCCCCCCCCAATCACCACCACTGGCAAGCGTATTTGCAGAGCGACGGGACTGTCTTTTTGGAACGGACTCCCTAGGTTGAGGGCCATCAAAAAATCAGAGGCCATGCGCAGACCGAGGGGCAGGGTTTCCGCAAACGGAGGAACGTGGGGTCGGCCGGCTCCCAAGGCTAAAGCGATATGATCGACTCCCCAGTCAAAGGCATCCTGAGGGGTGAAGGTACTGCCGAGACGGATGCCCCCATGAGCCCAAAAGCGCGGACGACGTTCAAGGACCAGGCGGACCAGTGTGAGAAAATTTTTGTCCCAACGGGATGTGATCCCGTATTCAGCCACCCCTCCCATCCCTCCGGGGATCCGTTCCTCAAGGGGCCCCCAAAGATCGTCCTTGCTATAGATGCATGTTTTGTTTAGAGGGTCTGGCAGGGGTTCAATCTTCATGCCATCAACACCCCAAACAGCGTGCCCTTCCTGGAGTAAATAATGGGAGAGCGCCAATCCGGCGGGGCCCAGGCCGGTGACCAAAACGGTGCGCCCGGAAGGGGACTTCGGCAAGGGGGTTCTCAGATTCAAAGGATTCCAGCGGGTGAGGAGGCTGTAAATCTCCACTCCCCAAGGCATCTCCAAGACCCGCATCAAAATTTCTGTCTCTACGGAGGGGGTGTGGATGGGCTCATGGTTTTGGAAAATGCAGGAAGCCTCACAATCGACGCAGATCCGTTGCCCCACTAAGGGTAGGAGAGGGTTGTCTACGATAATCATCGCCAGCGCTGCGATCACACGCCCCTGGGCCCGTAACGCATGCATTTCTGAGATCTTTTGCTTCAGGGGGCATCCTTTGAGGGGGACATCCCGCGTGTTGATCCGAAATGCGGCCCCGTCTTTTGTCCTCAACCCCTGGGCACAGGAATCCTTGGCGCGTTCGTGACAAATCAAGCACTCTGCGGATTCATGGGCTGCCCACGTGCTCTCCTTGACGGGAGTTTGGCAGCCAAATCCTGTGCGGGGTTGAGAGCCGTTCACGCTTCTGAGATGTTCAACTGTGGGGCTGTAGAGGGGGCGCTTGGCCTTGGGTCGCGTGGCAGATGCTTGATGGCGCAGCGCCATGCACTGTTCTTCGACACCGAAAAGTGAAGAGATAAAGGCCTCCACCGCAGGTGCCAGATTCAAAAGAAGAGTGCTTTCCCCAAGGGCAGAGAGCGCTTCTGGCGCTTTCCGGCCATCTCGTAACGCAAGAAAAAGCTCTGGGTGTGTGGGCCTCAAGAATTCTTGAAAACGACCCTCTAAAGACTCAAGACCTTGCAGCTCATAAAGGTCTTGAAAGGAAACGGGCGGGGAGGGACGGTGCTCTCCGTTCCTATTCACGCTTGTGAGTCCATAGTGTTTTTGCCTTTGATCCGATGGAGTTTTACCTAGGGGGTTGAGAGGCTTTGGAGGTAAGCGATCACATCTGCCCGGTCTTCCGCTTTGCTGAGTCCCGCAAACGACATGCGTGTTCCAGGGATCAGGGCGCGCGGCTTGTGAAGCAAGAGATTGAGAGTCTCAGGTGTCCAGGTGATATCTTTACAGAGCAAGTCTTTTGAATAGGGAAACCCTGTCTTCTGGCCTGCTTTCTGGTTCACAATTCCATGAAGATTGGGGCCAATCCTTTGCGGACCTCCCGCGTCAAAGGTGTGACATTGGATACATTTTTTGGCGATCTGCTGCCCACGTTTGGCATCTGCTTTGGCCAGCAAAGGGCCAATTTCTGGAAGATTCTCTTCCTGGGGGAGAGAGGAGGGCCTTTGACTGGTGGTTGTCCCTTCGATGATATACCCCCGCGGGACCTCTGCCGGGTGCACAAACTCAACGCTTGCAAGTCTTGCCCCTTTATCTAGAATAAGGGCCAGCAAAATTGCCGCGAAAAGAGGGTATCCTCGATTGGGGAGACGTGACGTCATAAGCCATCTCTTGAATCAGTCCGCTGGATCTTTCCACAGAGTATCTGAAATGTGAGGTGTTTCAATCCTTCTAATCGGGGCTGAACACTGGCAAAGGAAGGAACCTTGGGTGTTCCTCCATTCCGCAGAAGGTGTTGCATCATACTCATCACAAACGAACGTTTGGGGTGTTGAATGTGCATCCAAGTTTCAGACGTATGGACATGGAACTCTTCTGAACTGAGAAGATATTTTCGGGCAAGAAATGGGGAGGCCGGGGAATTTTCAGAATCGTACAAACATTCCATGCCGGTCATTTCCCCAAACACACAGAACAAGAGACTTCCTCCCACAGACAAACAATTGGCCCATTGTTTGAGAACACTATCCAGGTCCTCTGTAGGGGCGCACAGAAGACACACAACGATGACTGGAAAGGCAGCGACAAAAGGGGGGCGTGAGACCATCGCGGTCACCTGTTGAAAAGGAGGAAGACCCGTGGTCTCTGTCATCAAATCAGGAAAGGGTGTTGCTAAGATGGGTTTGAGGGCAGGCGTTTCCCAAGACTGACAAAATTTTTCCCAAAAAAACGGAAGAAAAAAAGCTGTATCGCAAAAAAAGAGGGGGGGGTATGCTGGCCCAGTAACCGGATGAAGCTGGCAGAATTTTTGAAACACTCCCAGCGTATCTTTTAAGAAGAAATCGGCTTGCTTTAAGGGGTGCATAGACCGTCGCCTAGACACAAGGCACTGAATATCTTGGGGTCAAGGCAGGCTTTTCCAACAAGGACGCCCCCCACATGGGGGAGGCTGAGAATACTGTCTCCATTGTTCAAGGTGACTGAGCCCCCATAAAGGATGCTTGGGGCGATCCCACACGCTTTCTGAAGAGTGTCTGCTAAGGCCTCGTGCACCTGAGCGATGTTGTCAAGGCTGGGCGTGTGTCCTGTCCCAATGGCCCAAAGAGGTTCATACGCGATCATGAGCTTGTCGAGAGATCCCGGAGTTTTTCGGAGGTCTTCAGGAAGGCAATCCAAAAGCTGGTCACAGACAAAGGCATTCGTCTCTCCGGCGTCCCGCACAGGGGCAGATTCACCAACGCATAGAATGGGAGTGAGATTTGCCTCCAAAGCACATCTGATTTTTTGGGAAACAGACCCATTGGTGTCTCCTGCCTGACGGCACTCGCTGTGCCCAAGAATGACTGCTTGCGCCCCCACATCTGCAAGCATGCGCGCACTGATGGTTCCTGTGAATGCACCCTCCCGTTCAGCGCCACAGTCTTGCCCGGCAATGGCAAGCATTCCATCCAGGGCATTTTCCAGGATTCCTAAGGAGACGTCCCCAAAAAGTCCAAGATAGGTGGCGGGAGGAGCGAGTAAAATTTTCCGTTCCAGGGTTTTGGTCTCAAGTCCCGCAGTGAGCTCTCCCAAAAAAGTCCACATCCAGTCACTGAAAAACGCCCGGGTTCCATTCATTTTAAAGTTTGCGACAACAGTGGGGAGGGGAGTCATGCTTGGCGCTCCTTTTGTTTTTCTGGGTTCGAGGTTAGGGTCTGTTTCCGAAACTTATTTTGAGCTCTTTGGGTCTAGTTTTACCATGGTCGGCGCGCTTTTTCTAGGAAATAGAAGGCTATGCTCATCAGGAGATTCTTCGAATTTTTAAAAAAGATCCGCCAAATCCTCTCAAAAAAATCCTATACAGTCTAGATTGAAGAGAGGTTTTTTGACAGGAATCTGCATAAAAAAAGGGCCTCTCAAGAAGCCCTTTTTTCATGATTCTTTGAAGAGAAATCACGCAACTGTTGAAAGGGTTCCTGAGACATCTAGAGAAACAGACGGACCCATGGTGGAGGACAAATGAATGCGCTTCACATAGGTACCTTTCACGCCAGTTGGCTTGGCTTTCAAAAGACCGCTTAACAGGGCCTTGACGTTGTCAACCAAAACGTCCACCTCAAAGCTGGCTTTTCCAACGCCGACATGCACAATGGCGCCTTTGTCTGTACGGTATTCCACCTGACCACCTTTGGCAGCAGTCACAGCAGATGCCACATCCATGGTCACCGTTCCCAGTTTCGGGTTGGGCATCAAACCCTTGGGACCCAGCACACGCCCCAGACGACCCACCAGGCCCATCATATCAGGGGTTGCAATGCAGCGATCAAAATCAATCTGACCCGCCATCACTTTTTCAAGCAAGTCATCGGCTCCCACCACATCAGCACCGGCATCAAGGGCCTCTTTTGCTTTCGCGTCCCGTGCAAAAACACCCACACGCAAGACTTTCCCAGTCCCTCCAGGAAGCTGAACAACTCCTCTTAAATGCTGATCGGATTTTTTTGGATCGATGCTGAGGTTCACAGAAACCTCAATCGTCTCGTTGAATTTTGCGTTGGCACGCTCCTTAATCAGCTCCACCCCTTTTTTGAGGTCGTAGGTGACGTCTGAGGAAAGTCCCTCATAAGCCTTTGTTAAGCGTTTTCCATTTTTGGCCATCGTTTTTACTCCACCACCTCAAGTCCCATAGATACAGCGGACCCACGAATCATACGACACGCAGCGTCCACATCGAAAGCGTTCATATCTTTCATTTTTTGCTCAGCAATCTCGCGAATCTGAGCTGCCGTGACACTTCCAACTGTCGCGCCACGACCCGGCAGGGTGGACCCTTTCCCGACACTGGCCGCTTTTTTGAGAAAATAAGACACAGGGGGTGTCTTTGTAATAAAAGTAAATGTTCTGTCTCCATAGGCTGTAATGACCACAGGAATAGGCATTCCGACTTCAAGTCCCTGAGTTTGGGCATTGAAAGCCTTGCAAAATTCCATAATGTTCAAACCACGCTGACCCAAAGCTGGCCCAATGGGAGGCGACGGATTCGCCTTTCCAGCTGGCACTTGGAGCTTCACATATCCTACAATCTTCTTGGCCATCTGCTACGTTTCCTCAATTCTCTTTCTTATACAATCTTTTCGACTTGGGTGAACTCCAAATCAACCGGTGTGGCTCGCCCAAAAATTGAAACCGAGACCTTCAGGCGGCTCTTTTCCATATCCACGTCCTCCACCAACCCGGAAAAGGTTGCAAAAGGGCCCTCGCTGACACGGACCTGTTCCCCCACCTCAAAGTAAATCAAATTCTGAGGCTTTTCGAGAGAATCTTTTACCTGACCTAAAATACGGTCTACCTCTGCCTGGGACATCGGCAGAGGACGACTCTTCCCGCCCACGAATCCAGAAACGCGCGCTGTCTGGCGAACCAAATGCCATGTATCATCCGTTAAAATCATCTTAACGAGGATATAGCCGGGGAAAAAGTTTTTTTCGACCGCGACTTTGACGCCCCGCTTCATTTCAAGGACGTCTTCCTTAGCAACGAGGATATCTTCGAAGTACTCTGAGAGCCCTTTTTTTGCGGCTTGATCCCGGATGGCCTCAACGACTTTATCTTCAAAGCCGGAATAGACGCTCACCACGTACCACCGCGCTCTGCCTAAAGTGTTTTCCATCCTAAAATCCACTGAATAATTGACGACAAGATAAAGTCCACCCCTAAAAAGAAGAGGGCAAACACAAAAACCATAATAAAAACTAAGACCCCTGTCATCACAACTTCTTTGCGACTGGGCCAAGTCACACGGCCCATCTCCTGTCGAACCTGATGGATAAAGAGCATCGGAGAGGCGCGGGGTTTTTCAGATGACATAAATCAAAAAGTTTCCTGAGCAAACAAAAATTTAACCGACTTATTAATTCTGCTCACTGGCAGGAGCGAGGGGACTCGAACCCCTAACCACCGGTTTTGGAGACCGGTGCTCTACCAATTGAGCTACACTCCTAACATTTCCCAAGCGAGAAGTCCATCCCTCCCTCAAAGAAAGAGGACATTTTACTCTTAACGTTCCCCCTCTCAAAATGCAAGGCATTCCTTGAGAAATTTCTTCTGTTTTCCCTAGGTTCTGTGCACTCAATTTATTTTGACTTCTTTTGCTCTCCTTTTTCCATTTTTGGCAGGCTTTTTCTAGGAAATAGGAGGCTATGACCATGAAAAAAACTTTGAATATTCAAAGCCTCCATTGGAGAGTCCCTCTCGAGGCTTTTAATCAAAATTTAAATGATCACCGTGTTGCACTTCACCCTTCAGTGCGCCTTGTCTTGTTTATCTTGAGAGACATTTTGCTCAGAAGCGCATCTGTCTCAATCCCTCTTTTTTGGAAGTCAGCAAGATAGGCCTCCGCCCTGTCTTGGATGGACGCCCAAGAGGGGAAGGCTCCCTTCATGCCTAAGAGAATGATATTGCTGATATTTGGATTACCACTCTCAGGTTCTTGTACAATATAAAGATCGCCAAAGACTTTTTCGTACAAGCCCTGTTCAACAGACCGAAATGAGCATTGTGTGAGTGTATTGACAGCGATGACGCCTCCAGGATTCAAATGAGCCTTAAGTTTGCGAACAAAGGGTTCTGTCCGGAAGGATTCAGGGGAGCACCCCCGCTCCATAGCGTCCATGACGATCAGATCGTAAGTATTTATTTCAGGCAAATTCATTACAAAACTATACCCATCTTTCACATGAATTTTGAGCTTAGAAGATACTTTGAAAAAGAAAAAATTCTGAGCAATGTCTGCGATCTCTTTCTCAATGTCGACCGTATCAATTTTAGCCTCAGGAAACAGGTTGGCAAATGTTTTGGAAAGGTTGCCTCCTCCTAGGCCGATCACCAAGATCTTTTGAGGATTGGGCACAAGATAAAGCGCACTTATGACAAAATGAGCATAAGGCATGCGCAGTAAATTCGGGGATTCAAGGCTTAAAACACTCTCCACAAGTTTGGGTGAATCTTGGCGACGCAAAAGGCGGTCTGTCCACTTCTCTCCATTTGGGTATTCAAAAACCCTATCTTCGACAATAAATTTGTCACTTGTATGGAGGGGGGTTATGGAAATCTTAGGTGCGGGTGTCTCTGCAAAACATCCCCAAGACGCACACACCGCGATGATTAAAAGTTTAAAACGCATCCTGAATCTCCTGTATCAATGAATGTCACGTCAAATGTTGAATGAAGAAATCTAAACATTTGTTTGTCAACTGATTTGACATTCAGGCTTCCTTGGGTGTTCAGTCGCTTTTTCAGAGCTGAGGGAGGTGAGTGGACAGTGCCCCCTTCAAGCGAGGGATTTTTTGCTAAACGGAATGGCTGGAGTGTTTTAAGACAGGACCATTGATGGGGATAGTCAAATTCACGGAACGTGACTTGGTTCGGTGGTTCTTGTGTTGATGGGTCCTCTGAAGATGGTGTTCTGTCAGCCGTCTTTGGGTCGTTCAGCGTTTTTCCCCATAAATTGAACTGTTCTTGAGGCGGTGTTGAGGTCTCCCTCAAGGTGTTCTGTTCGTCATGAGGGAGGCTTGAGTGCTGTTTGGGAGGCCAGCAAGAAGATTGCAAATTTTCAGACAAAGACATTATTCTGTGGCTTGGATTACACGATATGTCATTGACGCCTCCCCATAAAGAAGGGCATGGGAGCGCAAAGCAAGGGAAAGCAATCTGAGAAGAAAAAATAGAACGGTTCATCGTCTGGTTTTCTAGTTATTTTTTTCATTAAAGTCTTTTTTTTGTTAAAAAAACCTAAAAAAGACAAAAAGGTTTTTCAGATTGTGCTCCCCCTAAGAATCATAAAAATAGGGAGGATTTTTTTGACTAAAATTCTATTGTTCATGGTCTTTGGTCTTGGGGCCGCGAATCTTTTCGCATCTGACGAAATCTATCAGTATTACATGGGAGAAAGGCAATCAGAGGATCCAGAGGAAGAATCTTCAAGGTATGTCAAACGTTTCCAGCCTCAAGTCTTTCACAGTCAAGAGATCCGAGATCTTTCTTTTCAGCCCTATTTAACAGTGTTTCGATCCTGCGGCATGCGGGTTCCGATTCACTTTCAGGAGCGGTTTCTCAAGGAGATTTTGCGCCTCCCCAATCTTCGGTTTTTAGGTCTTGCGAATATAGGCCTTCGAAAATTCTCAAGATTTTTCTGGAGGATGGTTGAGGCAATGCCCCATCTGAAGGTGCTTGATCTCTCAGACAATTTGTCAATCCAGTTAAGTTCTGAAGGGCTTGAGGCCCTTAAAAAGCTTTGGAGTGAGGGGAGTATTCACTTTATTTTAGATCAACCGCTTCAAGAAAAAATGAATTTCTCTGGGCAAAGCTGCGGGTGGGTCAAGCGGCCCATCGCAGATTTGGAGCTCGTTGATCTGTTTTCAAAAGAAGCGGAAGATGAGATCCAGAAAAACATTGATCGTTGGAATGTGGGGTCTTTGGGCGATCCATTGAGAAAAAGAAATCCCTCCGAGAAAGGTTCGATTCGTTTTTCTGAAGCTGTTCAAAGCGCTACTCGCGATTTAGAGGATCATGAAATAATTCCTTTGAAAGAGCGGGATCGCGCAATCAAACAGCCCATTCCACTGTCCCACGATCGGCTGTTAGAGAGACTAGAGAAGGCTCAAAGAGGCTTGTCTGAACTCAGCAATCACCAAGAATCATTGGACTCATATGTCCCAGAGGTGTACAGAGAGAATTTAAAAATGGCGATTAACAATCGGAATGCATGTGAGTGGGCTGTGATCAAAAGAGTCCTAAAAATGCCTTTTTTAGATAATTTGCAAAAAGCCTATGGGGCGACCCTTTCCTCTCAAAACAATACCATTCTGAAGCGCCAGGCTCTGGCCTCTCAAAAGGCCCTGGAAGATAAAATTTTTTTGGATGTTTCTCAGGACACTCTCATAGGGGATCTCAGAATTATCAGCCGCTATGTGTTCGATGGGCGTCGATTTTTAAGCCTTCAGAGCTTCTTGTAAAGGCTGAATTCTACGTCAAGGCTCTCGAGTGGGAGCTTTTTAAGCGCGCCATGGGTCCAGGATTTTCAGGATATCCTTGGAAAGACATGATTCGGGATATGCCGGGCAACGAACGGAAAGAAGTCAAGAGGTATCTGGAGCGGTGGGCGGACTATGGACCTAACACTCCAGAGTCTCAGAAGAAGATTCTCTTCCTCTGCAAAACCCTTGAAGCAACCCCTGAATTCTCTTGAAGGCTCTGATGCAGGGGGCGTTCGAAATTCCAACCAAAAATGTCCTCTTGAGACAACAGCGGGACCGTTGACGTCCCGTGAGGGGACGCTTACGTATCCCCCATTTTAAGGGCCGCCAAGAAGGCGGCTTGGGGAATTTCCACGTTCCCGACCTGGCGCATCCGCTTCTTTCCTTCTTTTTGCTTATCCAGAAGTTTCCGTTTGCGGCTGATGTCTCCCCCGTAACATTTGGCGGTCACGTCCTTCCGAAGAGCGGAAATGGTCTCACGAGCTACCACTTTGCCTCCGATAGCTCCCTGTATGGCGATTTTGAAAAGTTGACGGGGGATGAGATCTTTCAGGCGCTCGCACACCACCCGGCCTCGAGCTTCCGCATTTCCTCGGTGGACAATACAGGCCAAGGCGTCCACCGGGTCGCCATTGACCAGGATTGAAAGCTTCACCAATTGGCCTTCCTCATAGCCGTCCACCTGGTAGTCAAAGCTGGCGTATCCACGGCTGATGGATTTCAGGCGATCGTAAAAGTCAAAGACGATCTCGTTGAGGGGAAGGCGGTAAACCGCCATGGCCCGGCTTCCCACATAGGTGAGATCTAACTGAACGCCCCGGCGATTGGTGCAGAGGGTGAGAATGGCGCCTAAATGTTCGTCTGGCACAAAAATGGTGGCCTTGATCCAAGGCTCCTCAATCCGGGCGATTTTCACCACATCCGGCATATCCGCGGGATTATGAAGCTCTAGCAATGTGCCGTTCGTCAAGAAGACCCGGTAAATCACACTGGGGGCGGTGGTAATGAGGTCGAGGTTGAATTCCCTCTCTAGCCGCTCCTGGATAATTTCCAGGTGAAGCAGCCCAAGAAAGCCGCACCGAAACCCAAACCCCAGGGCGGTTGAGGATTCTGGCTCAAATTGAAAGCTGGCGTCGTTCAGGCGCAGCTTTGCCAGGCTTTCCCGCAAATGTTCGAATTCTCCCGCATCCGTAGGGAACAGGCCGCAAAATACGACAGGGACACTCGGTTTAAATCCAGAGAGAGCTATAGAACTGGGACGCCTTTCGTCCGTGAGCGTGTCCCCCACCTGGCAGTCGGCTACATGGCGTACGTTGGTAATGACATAGCCGACTTCGCCAGCATTTAGAATGTCTTTTTTAAGCTTTTTCGGTGTAAAAACCCCCACGTCTTCCACCTGGTAGGTGGCGTTGGTGGCCATCATCTTGATGGTCTGGCCGCGCTTGATCTGACCATTCATCACGCGAACAAGAACGATGACCCCCAGATAAGGATCGTACCAACTATCTACCAACAAAGCTTGAAGAGGCTCGGCTGAAGATCCTGTAGGGGGTGGGAGACGATGGACGATAGCCTCCAGAACGCTTCGGATCCCCAGGCCCGTTTTGGCAGAAACCGGAAGGGCTTCTGAGGTGTCCAGGCCGATAACGTCCTCAATTTGGCGGCACACCCGCTCGGGCTCTGCTGCGGGTAGGTCAATTTTATTGAGGACCACAATCATGTCATGGTTATTGTCAATCGCTTGATAGACGTTCGCAAGGGTTTGTGCCTCCACCCCTTGGCTGGCGTCCACCACCAACAGGGACCCTTCACAGGCCGCCAGAGACCGGCTGACTTCATAAGCGAAGTCAACGTGACCAGGGGTATCCATCAGGTTCAGTTGATAGATTTCCCCATTGTCTGCCTGATAGAGCAAGCGGACGGTTTGGGCCTTAATGGTGATTCCCCGTTCCCGCTCAAGGTCCATATTGTCCAGCATTTGGTCCTTGCGTTCCCGGACTTCAATGGCGTTGCATCCTTCGATCAGGCGGTCTGCCAAGGTAGATTTCCCATGATCAATATGGGCGATAATCGCAAAATTACGAATCCGGTTCATAGGGATGGTGTCTTCAGACGCGATGCTCATAGGGTGCCTCCATCTCGTAACTGTGCGCCGACCAAGGTACGGGCTGCTTTTGTGATCTCTGTGATGAGGGTCTGAATATCCCCCTCCGTCAGGGTGCGCTTCAGAGACTGAAGGGTCAGACGAACGCCTACGGATTTTTTGCCCACCCCTATTTTGTGGGGATCTTCAAAAACATCAAACACCTGCAGGGCTTGCAGATCGGGCCCAGCGGTTTTTTCGATGACCTTCAGAAGCGTCCCCGCCGAGGTCTCTTTGTCCATGAGAAAGGCCAAATCCAGAGGGGTCGATTGAAAGGACGAAAGAGGAATGGGGGCTTTCGGGAAAGAGGGTTTCCGGGCAGGAAAGCGGTCCAAAAACACTTCAAAGACAAAGGCCCGGTCTTGAATCCCAAAGGCTTCTAAAATCTTCGGGTGGACTTCTCCGCCGTAGGCGAGAATCGTTTTGGGCCCAAGACGTACGGTCCCGCTGCGACCCGGGTGGTACCAGTGGGGGGCGTCTCCGTTCGTGAGGGGAACCCGTTGAGGGTCAAGGCCCAGCGCCTCAATGACGCCATAAAGAAAGCGTTTCACCATCAGCGCATCGGGGGGCAGGGCAGGGCGCCAAGACACGGTAGGTGCACAGGACAAAATACCACAGGCCACGGTTTCCTGGTCCTGTCCTTGGGAACCGTTATACTGCGGTCCCACTTCAAAAAATCCTGGGAAGGAGAGGTCCCGATTTTGGTGTTGGCGCACGAGGTCCAACAGGTTCGGCAGCAGAGACGGGCGCATCACACTCAGATCCCGGCTGATCGGATTCTCAAGCACAAGGGCAGGGGCACCGCCTCCGAACAGAGGGGCTTTTTCTGGAGAGACAAAGGACCAGGTGATCACCTCCTGAAGCCCTTCCGCCACCAGGCGCACACGTGCCTCCTGGGGGCGCTTTTGGAGAGGCGTCGTGGCAGATCTTTCCGGCTCAAACCGCAGGGGAACGGAGGGGATGTGTTCGTAGCCGTGCAGGCGAAGACAGTCCTCAATCACATCCGGGGGACCGCTGACATCAAACCTCCAGGAGGGGACTGTGACCTGACAGATGCCAGAGCCTTCTCTGACGGGCTGGAACCCAAGGTCTTTCAGGTAAGCATCCACGGTGTCGTCCGGGATGGTCACCCCCCCTAAGCTTTGAATCTTCTGGTAGGGGAAGGAAAAGCTCTGAGGGGTGCGGGTGCGTTTCTCAAGACTCCCCTCGGTTTTCAGTCGTCCCCCTGCATATTCTGTCAGCAATGCAATGCCCCGGGCCAGGCCTGGAGTCACCAGGAAAGGGTCAACGCCACGCTCAAAACGGGCTCTGGCCTCTGTATAAAGGCCAAGGGCTTGCCCTGTCTGTGCAATGGCCTCTGGTGCAAAGACGGCAGATTCCAAGAGAACCCGAGTGGTGGAAGGGGTGACAGCGGTCCGTGATCCCCCCAGAATTCCGGCAATCCCTACAATCCCCAGGTCGTCCATCACCACATCTGCCCCTGGGGGAAGGGTGTAGGATTTTCCGTCGAGGCCTTCAAAGGATTCCCCCCCGAACGCAGTGCCCAGGCGGATCTCCCCTGAGAGCTTGTCCGCATCAAACGCATGCAGGGGCTTTCCCAAATCAAACAAAATGTAGTTAGTCACGTCTACCAGAATCCCTAAGGAAGCCTGTCCGATGGACTTCAGGCGCTTCTGAAGCCACAGGGGGCTGGGGCCATCCGTCAGCCCCTCCATCAAGGCCCAAGAAAAGCTGGGATACTCTTCAATCTTCTGGGGTTTGTCCGACACCTTGAGTCGTCCGAGGCCAGCGGCTGCCAGTTCTCTGGCGATGCCTCGGATCCCCAGCATGTCCCCGCGATTGGCCGTCACTTCGATTTCCAGCATGGGATCGGTCAGGCCGAGGGCCTGACAAGCGCTGAGGCCCACCGGCGTATCTGTTGCCAGCTCAATAATTCCCTCGGGGTTTTCGGGGAAATCTGTTGAAGTTAAGCCGAGTTCTTCATAAGAACAGAGCATTCCTTGGCTTTCAACGCCGCGGATGGTGCCTTTTTGAAGCTTGGCTCCTGTGGACGGAATCAGATCTCCAGGACGGGAGAGAATGACCTTGAGTCCTGAGCGGGCATTGGGGGCCCCACAGACGACCTGGAAAATCTCCGTTCCTGTCCACACCCGACAGACCCGCAAACGATCTGCGTCTGGGTGGGGAGAGGCCTCTTGGATTTCGGCCACTTTCAAATGGCCTAAGGTTTGCGCAGGGTCCACCACACGCTCCACCGGAAAACCAAGGGCAGGCAAACGGGCGACGAGGTCCATCAGAGATGCCTCAGTTTCCAAGTGATCCCGGAGCCAATCAACGGTCAATTTCATACAATCTATCGCCTTTTAGAGTCTACTAAAACAGAAGGTCACGAACCTCTCTCCGAACATGACAAGTCCCGCTCGGACACTGGACATGGGGGTATTGAATCATACTTTAGGAAGGCCCACAACCAAGCGCCCCAAAGGCAAAATGCTGTTCCTTGATGGAGAACTGCCGGGATGAGGGGAACCCCTTGTAAAACCGTCAGCGCCCCTAAGGTGATCTGCAGCACCCCAATACTTAAAGGACCCCTGAGGGCGGGGGAGCGAAAAGCCCCGTACAGAAGGCTTAGAAAGGTTGCGCCTGCCAGCAGACGATGGGTCCATTGAATTCCCGTAGGATTCCAAAAAAGATTTTTCCACCAGGGGGTCAAAATCCAAACCCCCTCAGGAATGAAAGATCCTTCCATCAAGGGAAATGTTGGGAACAGAAGGCCCGCATGGTTTCCAGCGACCAACCCGCCCCAGAGGATCGTCAGAACAATCAGGCTCCCCGTTCCCACAAAATAGAGGGGAGGGGAGGGCCGGTTGACAGGCGCCTCCAGGGATGAAGACCGCCAGGCGCCCCAAAGGCTTAAGGAGAAGAGAAGCAAGGCCATCAACAAATGGGTGGTCAATCGAAAGGGGTTCACCCAGGGAACTTGGTTGAGGCCGCTTTTGACCATCCACCACCCCAGGGCGCCTTGCAGTCCCCCGAGCCCCCACAAACTGACCAGGAGGGGGCGAAGCTTGGGGAATTTCCAGCCGAAAAGGGTGGGGGGCAGCAAAAAAAGTCCCAAAAGTCTTCCCCAGAAACGGTGTATATATTCCAGCCAAAAAATGGATTTGAAGTCTTCCAGGGTAAATAAAGAATTTATTTTTATAAATTCAGGGAATAACTTATATTTGGAGAAGGCTTCTTCCCATTCGGAAAGAGTCAAGGGGGGGAGAAGGCCCATGATGGGGTCCCATTCGACAATCGATAGACCAGATCCCGTGAGCCGGGTCAGTCCACCGATCACTACCATGACCAGGAGGGCCGCACTGAGGGCAAAGAATGATCCTTCTAAAATTTTTTGACTGTTGTTTCTGAGGGTCACAGGTTTGTTCCCATAGTGTCGAATTTTGTAAAGATTTTGTTAATATATCTCCAGTGTAATGAAGTCTTAGAGGTGATTCTATGTCTAAAATGACTCGCATGTTAGGACGCTCTCTTCGGAGAGCCCTCTTTTTAAAAATTGTGATGCTTTTAGCCATTGGTTTTTATTTTAAAACCCACCGAATGAAGGTGACCGAAACAGCGATGCAAGAACAGATTTTGGGATCCGTCCCTCATGGAGGCTCTTATGAGCGTTGATTTATCACGACTCCAATTTGCAATTACAGCGATGTATCATTTCATTTTTGTGCCCCTCACCATGGGCCTTGTGTTGATTCTCGCGATGATGGAAACCGTCTATGTTATTACAGGTCGTGAGATCTGGAAGCGGATGACCCAATTCTGGGGCTTACTTTTTGCGATCAATTTTGCCATGGGGGTAGCCACAGGCATTACCCTCGAGTTTCAATTCGGAACAAACTGGGCTTATTACGCCCATTATGTGGGGGATATTTTCGGTGTGCCCTTGGCGATTGAGGGAATGATGGCCTTCTTTTTAGAAGGAACCTTTGTGGGCTTGTTCTTTTTTGGATGGAATCGTTTGCGCCCCAAAGTGCACTTGTTGGTCACTTGGATGCTGGCGCTGGCCACCAATCTATCAGCCCTTTGGATTTTGATCGCCAATGGGTGGATGCAGAATCCTGTGGGGTCTGCCTTTAATCCAGCGACGATGCGGATGGAGCTGACGTCCTTGTGGGAGGTGTTCTTCAATCCGGTGGCTCAGTGCAAATTTGTCCACACGGTGAGCGCAGGCTATGTGACAGGCTCTTTGTTTGTCATCGCCATTAGTGCCTATTACTTGCTTCGCAAGCGGAACCAAGAATTTGCCATGAACTCTATACGGGTTGGAGTTGTTTTTGGATTTTTATCTACTATCTGTGTGTTGATTTTGGGGGATGAAAGTGGGTATACCACAGGACTTAACCAAGAAATGAAGCTGGCTGCTATTGAGGCGGAATGGGAAACCCAAAAGGCTCCTGCCAGTTTTACACTCATTGGGCTTCCAGACCTGAAGAGTCGGCACAACAAATACGCCATAGAGATCCCTTACGCTTTGGGTCTTATTGCCACCCGGTCTCTCACGACCCCTGTGCCTGGGATCAAAGAACTGGTGGAGCGGGGGAGAGAACGCATTAAAACGGGGATGATCGCCTACGGTGCTTTGGATCGCTACCGTGCAGACAAAAATGATTTAGAGGCCTTGGCCCTCTTCACCAAGCACCAAAAAGACCTGGGTTATGGGTTGCTGCTCAAACGACATACGCCGAACCCCCATCGCGCAACCCCTGCACAAATTGAACAGGCCGCCTTAGATACCATTCCCAACGTATCAGTCCTGTTTTTTGCCTTCCGCATTATGGTGGCTTGCGGCATGTTCTTCTTAGCTTTCTTTGGGCTGGCGTTGTGGAAAACTCTTCGAAGTCAGCCTCTTCCTCAGTGGTTCTTACGGCTGTCTCTTCTGGCGCTTCCTCTTCCATGGATTGCCAGTTGGTCCGGATGGATTGTGGCGGAACATGGGCGCCAGCCTTGGGTGATTGACGAAATTCTCCCCACGTATGGGGCCGCCTCCAATTTACCGTCTTCGTCCGTATGGATGACTTTGATTGGATTCATTGTCTTCTACTCGATCCTGGCCTGTGTGGATCTTTTTCTGATGATTAAATACGCCCGTCTCGGGCCGGAGGCAGCTTTTGAGCCTCATGATATTCCAGAAACGCCAGAGCCAGAGGTTTCCTGATGGATCAAATTCTTGCCCTCCTAGATTACCAAGCGCTTCGTGTGATCTGGTTTGTTTTGTTGGGGGTTCTTTTTTGGGGATTCGCCCTCACTGATGGATTCGATTTAGGGGTGGGTCTCTTGCTGCCCTTCGTCGCCCAGAAAGATTCAGAGCGCCGGATTCTGATCAACACGATTGCCCCTGTCTGGGAAGGCAATCAAGTGTGGCTGATCCTCAGTGCTGGTGCTATTTTTGCGGCCTGGCCCACAGTCTATGCAGTTTTGTTTACGGGTTTGTATCTTCCTCTGATTGGGGTGCTGTTTGCGATTATGCTCAGGCCGGTAGGCTTTAAGTACCGGAGTAAAATGCCCAGTCCTGTCTGGCGGGGGTTTTGGGACGGATGTCTTTTTGTGGCGGGCTTGCTCCCTGCCTCTAGCTTTGGCATCGTTCTTGGGGCGCTTCTCTGTGGACTTCCCTTTCATTTCAACTCTGAGCTTCGCCTGGAAATAACCTCTCCCTCCTTAACCCATCCCGTGATTGTGTCTTCTGCCATTTTGTGGGTTTTCTTGTGCGGATGTCATGGGGGACTTTACCTTCTGATGAAGACATCGGACGTTGTCCAATCAAGGGTGCGGGGGATCATCCTTCCAGGATTGTGGGGAACGAATATTGTTTTTTGTGTGTTTCTGAGCCTCTGGAAGACAATGATCCCGAAAACCTTGGTGCTTCAAGTGACCGATGGGCCCAGCAATCCCCTTTTGAAAGAGGTGGCCCTTTATGCGCCCCATGTGTCCCAAGTTTTGACAGATGCGCTGCCCCTTTCAGGGTCTGCTTTGTTTCTCTGGTCTCTGTTTGTGGGTGTCAGTCTTTTGATCGCCAGCTTTATCCGCCGGGGACTTTATGGCTGGGCCTTTGGCTTCCATGGGTTTTTGCTGGCTCTGGTGATTGGGTTTGTGGGCCTCAGCCATTTCCCCATCATTATCCCGTCTTCAACCCACCCAGGTCACAGTCTGACCGTATGGGATGCTTCCAGCAGTGAAATGAGCCTCTTCTTTATGCTGATTGCAGCCCTCATTTTTGTACCGATCATTATCACCTACACCACTTGGGTTTACCGGGTGATGCGGGGGCGGGTTGATTCTCAGTGGTTGAAGGACAATGCGGATAAGGCTTATTAAGAGAGGAGAGCGCTTATGTGGTACGCGATTTGGATCATCGGTCTTGCAACTGTGTGTCTTGTGACGATCTGGTCCGCAGTCTCCCATGAAAAGAGAAAGGCCCCTGACCCTAAAGGTGAGGGGGAATTCTAGGGGAGTAGTTAAATCCTATAGGAAAAAACCCTTAAATTAAAAGATTTTTGCTATAGAGATGCGGAGCATCCCAGGAGGGTTAAAAGAGCTTGAGGGGGGGTGTGAGAGTCTCCCTCTGAAGCTTTCTGTGCCAGCATCTTTTCCAGACTTTCCCCTTCAAAAGGGTGGCCGTTCAGGCACAGAGCGAGGGTCTCTTTGGTATACGAAATCCCGCAGGTTCCCCCTTGAAGGCTGCCCCAGAGGGCCAGCAGAAGAATCTGTTGTCCGATTTGAGGCGGAAGTGTGGTCTCCACAGTCTCAAGGAAGACAGCGGGTTCTGGGCCACTGCTTGGGGGCCACATCTGGGTAATGTGTTTTTGCGTTTGGGCCATGGAGAGGCTTACCCCCCCTGGTCCAAAGGCGGACCGGTAGTATTCAACCCGAGTCCGAATGCGGTTGGATGCGGTTTGGAGAACCGGCAAAAGGTCCTCCATCATGTCGCCATCCGAGCCCAGGAGATCAATGCCTGTCACAATGGCGCTGAGGGGGGAGATTAATTCGTGACACAAATAAGCCATCAAATTTTGGAATGTTTTCAGGGGCAGATGGGGAGAAGAGGAAAGATCTTGGGTCATGGGAGGGGCTCATGTTCATTAAGATGGGTGAGAAGACCTTGGGCGGCCGCCAATTCTGCCTTTTGTTTAGAGGACCCTTCCGCCTCAAAAGGGGGGAAGGAGCCGGCTGAGACCTCCACCCGAAAGGAGGGGGCGTGGGCCGGGCCCGTTTTTTGAACCAAGCGGTAAACAGGGATGGGGTGCCCGTGCCCTTGGGCCCATTCCTGAAGGCGGGATTTGGGGCTGACAGGAGGGGAGGCTTGAGCGGAGACCAGAGGCGCCCAGAGTCTCCGGATACAGGCGTCCGCTTTGCTCCATCCCCCGTCCAGGAAAATAGCCCCAATGAGGGCTTCGCATGTATCCACCAGAATTTTCCCACACAGGGGTCCGGACGTGTCTGAGGACAAGGCGTCCGCCAATTGAAGGGTTCCTCCAATCTGCCGCAAGCTGCCTCGGCCGACAAGAGAACTGTGGCGAATCGCCAGAGGCCCCTCCGCTTCCGAAGGGTAAAGGGTATAAAGCCACTGCGCGATGGAGAGCCCTAAAACCCGGTCCCCCAGGAACTCCAGCCGCTGAAAAGGAGAGACGTGCGGGCCTTTGGAGAGGCTAGGATGGGTCAGAGCCTCCTCTAAAAGAGAAGCGCTTTTGAAGTGGTATTTCAAGCGGTTCTGAAGAGACAGAAGCTGTGTCATTTCACCAGTCGCGGGAATGTTCCCCAGCGAATGGCCGTCGGCCACTTCCAAGGTTTATTCCAGGGACCTCTGCCGTCTGTTGAGAAGAAGATGACTTCCGCACGTCCGATCAGAACATCATTTGGGATAAAGCCCACCGCATGCATCACACGGCTATCCTTCGAGCGATCCCGATTGTCCCCCATCACAAAATAATGGCCTTCCGGGACCGTAAATTCAGGGGTGTTGTCCAGATCATTTGCGCCAAAAGGGTCATGCTTGATGATGGGATGTTTGACCCCATTGGGGAGTGTTTCTTCGTACAAAGTTGCATGAACCATGCCTCCGTTTTCCTCTGCCCGAGACACGTAAGGGCCTATTTTTTTGACGGTGGCCGGTTCGTCATTGACAAAAACAATGCCGTCTTTCAGCTGAACACGGTCTCCGGGGAGGCCGATCACCCGTTTGATATAATCCGTCTTCAGGTCAGAGGGAATTCGGAAAACCACCACTTCCCCTTGAGTGGGGCCTCGATTTTGAAGAATCCTTCCCTCAAAAAAGGGGATGGCATAGCCAAAAGGAATGGAATAGCGAGAGTAACCATAGATGTAACGAGATACGAACAGATAATCCCCCACCAAAAAAGAAGGAATCATGGAGCCCGATGGAATATTAAAGGGCTCAAACGCAAAAATACGGACCGCAAGAGCCAAAAAAAGAGCGCTTCCAAGAGAGCGAATGTTGTCTTTAATCTTTTGCACAGAGTATTGAGATGGGGTCATAGAGCAAGGCTTTCGTTTGAAGAAATAGAAGACAGAACGACAAATGCTTGAATGTAAGGATACTCATCTGAAAGACTGAGGTCCAGCTGAATTTGATGGCTTTTTGTCCCCAAGCGGTGCCTCAGGTTTTGAAGGACAGGGAACGCGACCGCCAGGGTGGGGGCTGCGCCTCGGCCGTGGGTGACGGTCACATCATGAAACGCTAAGGACGCGCCAAACCCTGTTCCAAGGGCCTTGGCGCAGGCTTCTTTCGCGGCGAATCGTTTAGAAAGAGCAGAGAGATACATCTGTGAGTCAGACGGAGGAAGGGTGCAACGCTCCTCTGCGTTCAGAAGTTTGACGACAAACATCTGCCCAAAACGCTGGTGGATTTTTCCAATCCGCCGACTATCCACCAGATCCGTTCCAATGCCTAAGATCATCCAGCCCACCCATTTGTCATTTATTTTTATGTTTGCCTCTACCCTCTTCCCCTCAAGGGGCCGGACAAGCCGGCTCTAGGGCAGTTGTAATGCATTGTTCACTGCGATGCTTGCATCGACTGAGTCAACTATTGGGGACGATTTTGGTTCACCTGACGCGTGACAGTTCCTTTGTGAAACACCATAAGAAGAGGGGAGGCGATACAAATAGAGGAGTAGGTTCCAACCGCAATACCAAAAAAAATGGGAAGACTAAAGGATGCAATAGTGGGTCCTCCAAATAAATACAAAATCGCCAAGGCTAACAAAGTTGTTGCGGATGTTAAGATGGTCCGGGAGAGGGTTTCATTGATGCTCAGATTGATCATTTCCCCCAAAGGAAGTTTTTGATATTTTTGTTTGTTCTCTCGAATACGGTCAAAAATCACAACGGTATCGTTGATCGAATAAGACGCAGTGATCAAAAATGCGACAATGGCTGTTTCATTAAACTCAAGGCGGAATATGGAAAACAACCCAAACACCCAGAGACAGTCGTTCAGCAGGGCGAAGAAAGCCGCAATCCCAAAACGCCACTCAAACCGAAACCAGATATATCCCAGCATAGCGATCAAAGAAGCCAGGACAGCCACAATCCCGTTGCGAACCAATTCTCGTCCCATCTTAGGTCCAATGGTTTCAATCTGACGGTACTCCACATCCGCAGGGAGAACTTCCTTCACGATCTTGAGAACGGCGGCCCCGTCCCCTTCCAGATCATCCTTTTTTTCAATGCGAATGAGTAAATCTTGAGGGCTCCCAAAAGATTGGATGGAGACATCCCGGGCAAGAGCTGTCCCCAGCCGCACGCGAAGATCGCTTAGGTCAGGAGAGCTCTGTAGGCGAATTTCAACGCTCACCCCTCCCTTAAAATCAATGCCGTAATTGAGGCCTTTGAATGCAAAAAACAACAGGGAAAAGGCGATAAAAACGCCGGACAGAACATAGGATAACCAACGCCATTGAATAAACGGAATGCGGGTTGGGTGGGGAATATTGAGGAGTGCCATTCTTAAAGCCACGCTGTCTTAGGATGTTTCATTTTGAGCCATAAATAAACAAAAACCCGGGAGAGGGAGACTGCTGTGAACATGGAAATCACAATGCCCAACGTCAGAGTCACCCCAAATCCCCGAATAGGACCCGTCCCAAAATAACAGAGTAAAATCGCCCCAATGAGGGTGGTCAGGTTTGAGTCAATAATGGTGCTCATCGCCCGCTGATAGCCCAGATCGATCGCAGGAATCAGTTTTCGCCCAAGGCGCAGTTCCTCCTTGATCCGTTCGTTGATCAGAACATTCGCATCCACCGCCATCCCCATGGTGAGGGCAATCCCTGCGATCCCTGGGAGCGTCAGAGAGGCCCCTAGATAAATCAGCCCAGTGATCAAGAGCACGACGTTAAACAGCATGGCGACATTCGCAAACACTGAAAAATAGGAGTAAAACAGGATCAAAAGCATGGCCACACACACAATGGCAATGATGGTTGCGTTGGTCCCTTGGGTGATGGAATCAGACCCTAGGCCTGGGCCAACGGTCCGCTCCTCCAAAACCACGAGAGGGGCCGGGAGTGCGCCTGAGCGCATGAGCAAACAGAGATCCTGAGCTTGCTGAACTGTAAAAGATCCTGTAATCACACCACAGCCACCTGTAATAGGGTCACCAATGCGGGGCGCACAGATGACCTCCCCGTCCAGAACGATCGCAAACTGCCTGCCCCCATTGTCTCTGGTAAGATCAGCAAATTTCTGAGCGCCCAGCCGGTCAAACACAAACCCTGCCGCTGGCTTTCCATCTGCGTCATAATTGGCTCGGGAATCCACCAGAGAGTCACCAGAGAGGACAACTTCCCTATTGACCACATAAAAGAAATCCCCTTCCGTTTTGCTGGAGGGCAAAACTTCATGCTCCGGGTCAGGAGAAAAGGAGCGGGCCTCTTCTGAGGGGAGCATTTTCTCCACCATTTGAAAACGCAGTTGGGCTGTCTTCCCTAAAAGATCTTTAATGTGGGCAGGATCATCCAGACCTGGGATCTGCAAAACAATCCGTCCTTCCCCTTGGGATTGAATTAAAGGCTCTTTAGTTCCTGTTTCATCAACACGTCTGCGGATCGTGGGAATCGAACGTTCAACCGCATCCGCTAGAATGGATCGAAGCCCCTGAGGATCAAAAGCCAGGCGCACCGTCTCCCCAGTCAGCGAGATTTGAAGAAGGGGATCAATGGTTCGGAGCCCTTCCAAAGATTGGTCAAAATCCTTAAGGTTCCGCAGGTTAAAACGAATGCCTTTATCTGTAGCCATCAGAGACAGATAGCCGATTCGGTTGGTCCGTAAAACTTTTCGCACCTGATCCAAGAGCAACCCATATCGATCGGCAATGAGTTTTTTTTGGTCTACTTCCAGCAAAAGATGAGCCCCTCCTCGGAGGTCAAGACCTAACACAATGTCTCGTTGAGGAAACCAGCTTGGGAATGGGATAGAGGGCCCCAAGAGCGCAGGCAAAGAAAGAAGAAGGCCACTCAAGCTGATCGCCAGAATAACAAAAATTTTCCATCGATTGAGGGAGAGCATTAGTTTTTCCGGGTTGTGGAGGAGCGGGTCGCAGCCTTTTTGTGGGCGGCGGTCTTTCCTTTGGAGGGCGCTGAGGTCTCATCGGGGGTCTCAGCACTGTCTTCAGAGATCGAAGCCGGTTCTGTCTTTCCGCCAGAAGATTTCGCCACAACGGTTGCCACCATCGATTTCAGAACTTTGACACGGACGCCGTCTGCGATTTCCAACATCATCTCAGGGTCTGTGCCCACTTTGCTGATGGTCCCAAAGAGACCGCCCGTCATCAGAACCCTGTCCCCCCTGTGGAGGCCGTCAATCAATTCTTTGTGCTGCTTGTCTTTTTTTTGCTGGGTACGCACAAAGAAAAAATACATAATTCCAAGAACGGCCAGAAGAGGGATGAAGGAGAGAAAGTCAGCAGGGGCTGGGCTTCCAGAGGCAGCATTTGCAGAAGAACAAAGTAAAGTATGCACGAAGAGTCCTCTCATCATAGATGTCTCTCTCAAAATAACGTCTCCCTTATGAAAAGTCTATATTTTCTATCGAAAATTTTCTATGGAAAATCTTACCAACCCGTTCATTAAATGGTTGTCATGCCAGCCTCGGTGAGCCCAAGTTTTGCTTGGGTGCAAACCTTGATCCGGTAGATCGCGGATGAACCTCGTTCCCAAGGTAAAACTTGGGACTCTGTGAGCCCGACATGACATCAAAGGGAGGTCATCTATGGGTTGAACTGGGTCATACCACCTGACATTCCCACACCATCCTGTGATGGAGATGTATCCTGTCACGAAGAGGCGAATTTTAAGGCTGGTGTGGCGTGTGGTCATGCCCCAAGCCAGATGGAATTTAAATATTTGATGGATCAACCCGTCGACCCTGAAAGCGGCCTTTCAGGGCGGGGCCGACGCGTGATGACGACAGTGTTAGATCTGAGCGAAGACATTCAGAAGATGGCTGTCTAGTTTCATGCTCATTTGATACAAGGTGGCGTTGGTTTGCGCCGCTTGGCTGGTGACATGGGCTTTGAGCAAGGTCTCTTGAGGCTCGACATTTGAAGATACCACCATTTTACTTCTCAAGCTTCCCAGGTTGGAATGGGTCGGAGCCGCCAATTTAAAGGTTCCACAAGCGGGTGTTGGGCGTAAAACGTTGCGGCTGTCTTGAAGCATGCCATTGTTGTTGGCGTATTCAATGAAGGGAATCAGCCAAACCGGCTGGGAGTTCTGGTTCGTGAAGTCCAGCTTTAAAAAGCCGTCCGGAGAGATGCTGAGGCTTTGGAATTCAGTCGATCCACTGCCGTTTTGCCGGGGCGTTTCGATCTGAAACTCATTGCCGATATTTTTCATGTTGCTGAGGCTGAGAATTATATCGCTTTCCTGGGCTCCGTCGAGAAGGCCGGTGTTATTCCTCCATTCGCTCACATGCACTGTGGGCAGAGGAGCGTCCGGATTGAACTGAGTCTCGAGGACGATAAGAGCTTCTTTTTCTGCCGTTCGGAGTTCGTCTAATTTGGCCTCTCCCTGACTGATGGCTGTCGTGATTCCTGTATCCGTCATTGCAGTCATCACTTCTGTTGCGCCTGCTTTTTGATTGTCTTCCATCTTGTCTTTGATAGTGTCCAGAGCATTTTTGAGGGTTGTCAAACTGACACTGGGGTTTCCGGCAAAGATTCGGCGGGCTGCTTCAAGAATTTCAATTCCTCCTAGAACTTTTTCGCGGGCTGCGTCCCAAGCATTATAGTCCGCGTTGTCAGTCAGAACAAAGCCCTTATAAACACCGGTGTCGCTGAAGCGGACAATAATGCCCCCATCCTCTGTTTCTGTTGGTTTCCAGGGCTTACCTCCTAGGGAGTCTTGAGCGACCACAGCCCCTTCTGAATCTTCCGCTGTGAAGCGCCACATCAAGGGGGCATCCAACTTGCTCCATTCAAAATTCAGTTGATGGACCACACCCAGAGAATCATAAACGTCCACCGCATTTTGTTTGATGGCGCCGAGAGGGACGTTGTCTACGGGGAGGGATCCTTCGATACAGACTTCAGTTGTGGCTTTGATGACGGAAGGAGACATGGGAATCTGAATGCGATCAAGTTGCTTGAGAAGGCTAAATTGAGGAACCACACCGTCTTCTGAGACTTTCACGCCTAGAAGATAATTGCCCGCTTCATCATGAACATAGCCGTCTTTATCCAACTCGAAATGGCCGGTGGTTTTAAATCCGTATTCTTTATTGGTAAAAGGATCAGTGGACCCAGAAGTATCCACCACCATAAATCCCCTACCATCGGAGGAAAGATCAAGAGAACGGTTGGTGTTTTCAAACCCTCCACGGTGCTCTTTATCGAAATTATTCATCTGGACGCCGCGCACTTGGGTGCCGTATTGGCTGTTCGTCACGTAGGCGACGGTCCCCCCCATATAGCCGATGCTTCTTTGATTTGCCAGCAAACTTGCGCAGAAAGATTGGCCCTGCCTATAGGTGCCGATCCCCGAAGCAGAGGTGATTCCAGCGTTTGTCACAATGTTAAGGTGAGGCTGATTGTGGGCAATGACAGACATAGTCATAGGAGGTCTCCTTGGTAAAAATCAAAAAGAGGTTTAGCTGTCTTTCGAGGTGGGGATAAAGTCCTGAAGGTTGGCAAGATTTGAAATGCTTTCGGTTTGGCTGTAAATCTCCCTGAGTTTTCTGAGGGAGGTGGCGGGCGTCTCGTTTTCAAAAGAGGCCCAGATCTCCTCGCCTCGGTTTTCTAAGCTTTTGACAGGGGACGTCACAAGGGTTTGGATCTCCACAAGCTCTTCTTTGGCGTCAACGCCAATGGCCTGAATACGGTAGATTCCGGGTTTTAGAGAAGCGACAAGAGTGTCAAGGGCGTGTTTTCCTGGGGTGGTTTCTCCGGGTGTGGTGTGTACTTTTTGCCCTTTGCTGTTAAAGATATCGATTCTCACTTCCGCTGGCAGGCTTCCTTCCGGAATCTCATAAGAGACCCCGTCCGGCGCATGTGCACTGATCTGGAAGGTGTCCCTCAGAAAGGTGGCCCGTTCTCCGTTGCCTAGGCTTTTGGAGGCCTGTAAAAAGCCATTGAGCTGGAGGCTTTGTTTGATGTCTTCCAGCAGGTCAACCATTTTTTTGTCTTGATCCACTCGGGAAATAGACTCTCCAAGTCCTTGAAGAAGGCGTGTTGCTTGGGCCGGGTCGGGGGCCTCCATGGGGTTGCTGGACACATTCTGGAGCAGGTGCATTAAAAAGCTACTGGTCCCATGGATTTCCTTGGCCTGGTCTGCCCGTGCCTGAGAGGCTGCCCGTTCTTCTTCATCAAGGGCATGAAGCTTGGCGAAAATAGGGGAAACAGATGAAAGGGTCATAGTATCAGGCCTTTAGAGGAGGTGGACAGGGTGTCATTCAAGAGGATGTTGATGTGCTGAGAGGGGAGGGCGTCCTTCTGGGAAGACAGGGAAGGGTCAGACGGGCTGGGGTCAGACGTCATCAAAACGCCCCCTTCTGCCCCGAAAGGGGAGCCGTTTGCCTGTCCTCCCTCAGAAAACGCCCCAAAATCTAGACTGCCGTCGCTTAAGGAAAACCCATTGTCCAGGAGGGGTTGGGTTAGGGTGTGGGCCTGTTCCTTGAGAATCGCAAGGGCTTCTGGCTCTCCCTTGAAGGAAATAAAAATATCTTGGCCTTTGAACTGAAAGGAGATCTCAACAGCCCCCAAATGTTGAGGCTGCAGTTGAATGCGGATCTGTTGGGGAGATCCGTCTCTGTTCACAATCTGCTGGAAAGCGATCCGCACAGGGTCTACCGTTTGAGACACAGAAACGGTCTTGGCTGGGGTTTGCTGTAAATTTGGGAGAGGCGGGTCCGTCTCCGTGAAGCTTCTGGGTGTTTCAGGCAAGGCGTCCTGGGTTTTCTGAGGCGCCCGGTCTTCCTGGGAATCTGCCTTCAAAAAGGGAGGGGACTTGGGGTCTGTGAACAGGAAAGCCTGAGAGTCTGGATCTCCTGGAAGGTCTTGCGCTGGACTGTCTTGTGTGTGGGGTTCTTCAGACTTCAGGATGTCCAGGAGACTCTTGTCTTGCTTGGCAAAATCCATGGACCCCAGAGGAGCCTGTGGCGTTCTTTCCAGCATGTGGGTGGGAATGTTGGAAGGTAAAAATTCAGGATCGAAAGAAATGTCCTGAGCCTGCTCTTCAGGAAGCAGACCCTCGACCTTCGAGGGATCGTCGGGCGCGGTAAGACTCCCTATCGGGTGGGTGTTCGGTCGGACGTCTTCTAGGGAGAGTGCCTCGAAAGAGGGGGGGAGGTTTGGGCGGAAGATGGGGAATTCAAAGGGATCCCGGGGGGGAGCAGAGGAGGCCATCTCTGTGGCCGATTCGTCCCCTAGGGGGCGCCACGTCAGTGTGGGATCCATGATGGGGGAAGGGCAGGCATAGTCTTCAGAGAGGAGCTCTTCCAAGGAACGATCGTTCTCTTCTCTGTCTTGGGCAGGCTTAAAAAAGTCTGGATTTTTAAGAGGAATGGGGGCCGGGATGCTCTCATCGGTCTCCACTAGGGAGAGTACAACGTCCGTGAAGGAGCGGAGAGGGGGCTCAGACTCTTCTTTCAGGGGCAGAGGGGAGGCGCTGGAGAGAAAGGCCGCAGGATTCTGAGAATTGATGAAAGTGTCTTGGGAGCAGGTTGTTAAAAGCATCGGCTTGAAGCACCTCAGTCAAAAAGAACTCCCTTTTTATAGACGGTAAGTCTTTATTTTTTGCCAAAAGGGCGATTTATTTTTGGATATCGGCTTTTTTTTCTGCCTGTCGACGCAAGCTTAAAGTTTTCGCCAAAGGGTTTGATGGGGCGTATCCTCCAAAAGAATGCCTTCTTTGAAGAGCAGATCTCTGATGTCATCTGAGCGCTGAAAGTTTTTCTGGGCCCGGGCATCTGACCGTTCTTGAATCAGTCCTTCGATCTCCTCAGCCTTTAAGCTTTGGGCAGAGGAGAGCGGCGTGAGATCCTCTTGAAACCAAGCTTCCGGCGTGTGGGTCAGAACCCCCAAAAATTGGCCAGAAGTCCGTAATTGGTTTCTGAGAGCTGTCTTGAGAGACGGATCATCCGTTTGATAAATGGATTTTGCGATTTGATGTAAACAAGAAATGGCCAGGGGCGTGTTCAAGTCATCTCTGAGGGCTTCCATAAACGGGGTATCGAGAGACGGAGTCTGAGAGGGGTCCGCGTCTGTTTGTCCCCGGAGGGCTCCATAAAGGCGATCTAAGCAGGCTTTGGCCCTTAGAAGCCCTTCCTCTGTCCAATCGAATGCACTGCGGTAATGAGAGCTTAAAAAAATCCACCGCACCACTTCCCCCGGCCAAGAGCGAAGGACTGTCTCCGCCGTAATAAAATTTCCGAGGGTTTTGGACATTTTCTCCCCATCAACGGTCAAGATGCCGTTGTGAACCCAAAAATGGGCTAAGGTATCTGAGCCTGTCGCGCAGCAACTCTGGGCGATTTCGTTTTCATGGTGCGGGAAGATCAGGTCTTGGCCGCCGCCATGAATATCAAAGGGGTTTCCCAGATAGGTTTTGCTCATGGCGGAGCATTCAATATGCCACCCGGGTCTCCCATAGCCCCAAGGACTTTCCCAGCCTGGGAAATCAGGTTCGTGAGGGGAAGGTTTCCAAAGAATAAAATCTGCAGGATGGGTTTTGTACTCTGCAATGTCCACCCGAATGCCGGACTTTTGCTCCTCCAAAGAGAGGCCGGATAATTGACCATAGAGCGGGAAAGACAGAACAGAAAAAAGCACATGGCCTTCTGAGACATAGGCATGCCCTCTGTCAATGAGAGCGGTAATGAGTTCAATCATTTGGGGGATGTGGTCTGTCGCACGAGGTTCAAGGGTCGGCGGTAAAATCCCGAGAGCCGTCATGTCTGCATGGAATTTTTCCGTTGTCCGTTTGGTGAGGCTTCCAATAGTCTCTCCTCCCTTTCGGGCTGCATCGATAATCTTGTCATCAATATCGGTAATATTGCGGACATACGTGACCTTGGGATAATGGGCTTTGAGAACGCGATAGAGTGTGTCAAAGACGAGGTTTGAGCGGAGATTCCCCAAATGGGCGCTGTCATAAACTGTTGGGCCGCAGGCATAAAAAGTGACATGGTGAGGGTCTTGAGGGACAAAAGGCTCTTTGCGCCGTTTGAGTGTGTTGTAAAGGATCAAGGGGGGCCTCCGTCCATGAGCGTCATCTCTGGCTGAATTATAGAAGCAAGGATCCCAAATCTGCAATGGCTCTTCAATGCGTAGATAGGGTATGTTACTTATTCGATTGTGTTTATTCAAATCGAGGCAAACATCGATCTGAAGTTGAGGAATGGGAATGCGTTTAGTCATGAGCCGAATTCTAGCATCTCTGAAACGGTTGTCGCTCTCCCTCTTTTACCCTGTGTGTCTCATGGGTATTGGGACGTTTTTGATCGTCCTCTTTTTTAAATTCTCTTTTACGTTTTGGTTTGTGGGGCCTTGTTTGGTTGCTTGTTTTTTGTGGGCTCTTCGTTTGCTCCTGAGGCCTGTGGATATTTTTGTTCTTCGGAACACCTTTGAAGCCGCGCCTCATGGCATTATCGTTTGGGACGAAAATTATATGACCGCTAGCATCAACCCTGCGGCTCGTTCCTTTCTGTGTTTGGAGCCTGGGCGATCGGTCTCTTTCGGGGCGTTTGACCCTTTGCTGCAAACCCCTGAATCGATCCGCATCTTTGAGAGACTGCGGGCTTACACTGAGCACGGGCAAGAAGGTCGTGAGTGGCTTGAGATTCACCTCAAGGAGGGAATTTTTGGAGTCATGATTCATGTCAAGCCCCAAGAAGGCCGAAGGGTTTTCTGGTTTTTGGATGTGGATTTGACCCCGTTAAATGAGTCTTTAGAGTCCCCCTTGTTTAAGGATCTCCTGGAAGCAGCGCCTTCTCCTATTTTGGTGACATCTCCTCAGGGCCGCATTCGTTATGCCAACAAGAGTTTTCTAGAGTGGCTTGGGTATGACGCGAAGAATGTTTTAAAACAGTCTGTGGATCATTTTGTGGGGCATAAAACGGAGCTATCTCCCGGCCAAAAACCCCAATTGTTAGCCTTCAAGAATGCTGCAGGTTATAAGCAGCAAGGCACCCTCAGTGACGTTTACGCCTTTCACACCAAAACCCAGGATTTAGGCCTGTTTATTGTTCCTGAGATGCTACCACCTGAGGAGATGCTCCATCTGGGAGCTCTGCTTGAAAATATTCCTCTGCCAGCGGTGTTTTTGGATCACCGTGGGATGGTGCGCCTGACCAATCGGCGGTTTGAAAAGGTGATTCGGGAGCGGAAGATTCTCGGGCGTCGCTTGAAAGATTGGTTGCCTGGAAGCGAAGCTCCCAAACTTGACCGATTTTTACAGCAGGTTCGGCGGGAACGAGACCAAAATCATTTTTTAACTGTGGAATTGGCCAGCAAAGATCCCACGTCAACCATGCGCATGTATGCAACCTACATTACATCTTTGGGATGGGATCCCATGGGGTGTTTTATGGCGGTGTTCTATGACGTCACAGAAATTCAAAAGCGGGAAAGCCAAACTCTTGAATCCCAGAAACTTCAGGCATTGGGTCAACTTGCAGGGGGCATTAGTCACGATTTCAATAATTTGTTGACGGCGATGTTGGGGTTTTGTGATTTGCTGCTTCAGCGCCATAGCCCGCAAGACAACTCCTTTACCGATATCATGCACATTAAGCAAAACGCCAATCGAGCTGCCAACTTGGTGCGTCAGCTTTTGCTATTTTCCAAGCAGAGTGCTCCGGATCCGAAGCCTTTAGATTTGCGGGAATGTCTCAACGAGATGTCGTTTCTTTTGCGCCGTCTGATTGGCCCTAAGGTTGAGCTGGAAATTAAGCATGATCGCAGTGTGCGCATGATTTATGCGGATCAAGGGCAGTTTGAACAGGTGGTGATGAACTTGGCGATCAATGCGCGGGATGCCATGCCGAACGGGGGAACCCTTGTGTTTCGGATCCGCAGTGTGCAGCTGAAAGAACCGCTTCCCCTGTTGCGTCACACCCTTCCTCCCAAAACTTATAATGTGGTGGAGGTCTCAGACAGTGGGTCCGGGATTTCACAAGAAAACATAGACAAAATTTTTACCCCATTCTTCTCGACAAAGGCGCCGGGTCGTGGAACGGGCTTAGGGCTTGCCACGGTTTATCAAATCTTAGAAGGCCTGGGTGGGGGGATTCATGTGGAAAGCACGGTGGACCAGGGAACGGTTTTTTCGATTTACATGCCCCGCTATGTGGAGCGCAAAAAGCGGGCGGAAGATATCGTGCCGGCAGAGCCTGTGGAGAGCCGTGGCCATCTGCTCGATTTTTGGGAGTCTGCCCGGATCCTGATTGTGGAGGATGAGGATCCGGTTCGCTTGTTTGCATCCCGGGCTCTCAAAAGCAAGGGATATGAGGTTTTTGAAGCGAAGGATGGATTGCGGGGGTTTGAAATTTTGCAGAAAACCCCCAATATTCATTTGCTGATTACGGATGTCATGATGCCGGGCATGGACGGGCCGACTCTTGTAAATGCGGCGTATGGGTTGAACCCCAGCTTGAAGGTTTTGTTTGTCTCTGGGTATCCAGAGGAAGATGTTCACGTCAAGCTCAGTTTCCCGGAGGAGCAAGTTTACTTCCTGCCCAAGCCCTTCAATCTGAATGAACTGGCGGTCAAGGTGCATGATGTGCTGGGAGGGCCGGTCCGTGACTGAACGTCTGACCCCTGTCCCGGCAGAGCCAGGGCCTCAGGTGATTACATTTGGGTGCCGTCTGAACCATGCGGAATCGGACGTGATGCTGGCGCACGCGAAGGCGGCGGGCCTGAACAACGCCATTGTTGTCAATACCTGCGCCGTGACGGCGGAGGCCAACAGGCAAGCCAAGCAAGCCATCCGACGGGCCCGTCGGGAGAACCCCGACAGCTTGATTGTGGTGACCGGCTGTGGGGTTCAGGTGGCGCCAGACGGGTTTGTGGACATGCCAGAGATTGACCGACTTTTGGGCAATCAAGAAAAACTGGACCCTCGGTTTTGGGTCCCCCAAATGTCTAACCGTGTGGTGATCAGTGATATTCAAACGGTTCGGGAGGTGGCGCCCCATTTGGTATCCGCCTTTCAGGGCCAGATTCGCGCCTTCGTCCAAATCCAAAACGGATGTGATCATGCGTGCACCTTTTGCATTATCCCTCAAGGTCGTGGACCGAACCGGAGCGTCCCCATGGGGGAGCTGGTCCGGGTCACATCCGCCCTTTTGGAAGGGGGGACTCGAGAGGTGGTTTTGACAGGGGTGGATTTGACCGCCTATGGGGAGGATCTGCCGGGGAAGCCGACTTTGGGGCGAATGCTGCGGCGTCTGTTGAATCACGTGCCGTCTCTCACACGGCTCAGGCTATCGTCTCTGGATCCGGCGGAATTAGATGATGATTTTTTTGAAGTCATCCAAGATCCCCGTATCCTCCCCCATTTTCACATCAGCCTTCAGGCGGCGGACGATCTGATTCTACGGCGTATGCGAAGGCGCCACCTGCGCCATCATTTGATCTCTTTTTGTGACCGTCTGCGGGCTCTCAGACCAGATGCGGTCTTAGGGGCGGACGTGATTGCCGGCTTCCCCACAGAAACGGACGCTTTTTTTGAGCAGACCCGTTCGTTTCTTGAAGACTACCGCATTCCATTTCTCCACGTGTTTCCCTTCTCCCCCCGTCCTGGGACGCCGGCCGCCCGGATGCCTCAGGTGCCTGGACCGGTGATTAAAGAGAGGGCCGCGGTTTTGCGGGCTCTGGGAGATCGCCTGAAAGAGGAAATGTTTCGGGGCCTGGTGGGGACAACCCAGCCTGTTCTTCTGGAAAATCCGCGCTTCGGTCATACAGAGACTTTTGTCCCTGTCTTCTTCGATTCGCCCTGTCCCCAAGAGGCGGTGGGGCAGGTAATCCAGGTCCCCATCGCAGGGGTGAAGGAGGGGGTTCGTGGTGTCTTCAGTGGAGGAGTTTCATGAGTTTGTTCAAACGTCTGAAGGAGGGCCTCCGGAAATCCACGGCCCGCTTTGGGTCCCCCCTGGTGGACCTTTTAACCAAGGAGAAACTCACACCAGAGGATGTGGAGACCCTGGAAGATCTTTTGATCCAGGCAGACTTGGGTGTTCCCTTGGCTCTTGAGCTGACCCGCATCCTGTCCCAAAAACGGTTTCATTCTGAGGAATCTCCCCTGGATTTTCTCTCAGACGTCTTGACGGATCGTCTGAAGGCGTATGAGGTTCCGCTGGTTCCAGAGGGGAGCGCCCGCCCGTGGGTCATGGTTTTGCTGGGCGTGAATGGCAGCGGGAAAACTACCACTGCTGGAAAGTTGGCGGCCCATTGGGCGGGTCAGGGAAAGCGGGTAGGCTTGGTGGCAGGAGACACGTTCCGGGCAGCAGCTACCGCCCAGCTTCAGGTCTGGGCAGACCGGTCAGGGGCCCATCTCTACCAAGGATCCCCTGGGGCGGACAGTGCGGCCCTGGCTTTTGACGCCTTGAAAGATGCGAAAGCCCAGGCCCTGGACCTGTTGATCATTGATACAGCCGGGCGCCTTCAGAACAAGGCCCCCCTGATGGCAGAACTTTCAAAAATGATTCGGGTGTTGGGACGGGAAGACCCTTCGGTTCCCCAGAGTTGTCTCCTGGTTTTGGATGCAACCACAGGCCAGAACGCCCTGTCGCAGGCGAAAGTGTTTGGAGAAGCCGCCCCCTTAACGGGTGTCATTGTCACTAAGCTGGACGGCACTGCCAAAGGGGGCATCCTGTTTGATGTCGCCGCCACATTAGGAAAGCCCATTCCCTGGATTGGTGTGGGAGAAGCTCTCGAAGATCTTCAGCCCTTTGAGGCCCGCCCCTTTGCGTGCGCCCTTTTAGGTCGAAACGATGTTGAGTGAGCCCTCTAGAGTCTTTTTCTAAAGATCGAAAGCAACGACCAACCGATCTCCATGCCACGATCCTGATGGCCGACGGTAGAGTGGACACGTGATCACATTATTGAAACTTAAGATATGACAGAATGCAGTATACGAGGTTTGCTCTCCCCTGAGATGCTGTTAGATTTGTTAGATTTCTTTTCTTGGATTCCCAGATTAATGGGATTAAAATCCTTGGACCCACCCAAGATCATGACTCTGATCGGTGAAACAAAGTAAAGGGAAACCCCTTGTGACGCCTTCTTCTGCGACAACGATTCATCCAACAGCCATCGTCGATTCTCAAGCACAGCTGGGATCTGGTGTAGAAATTGGGCCTTTTTGCTTGGTTGGACCCCATGTCCAGCTGGGAGACGGGGTGCGCCTTTTGTCCCACGTTGTGGTCACAGGCTATACGACCTTGCAAGCGGGGGTCACCGTTTACCCGTTTGCTTCTCTGGGCCACGCCCCTCAGGACCTGAAATACGCCGGAGAACCCTCAACCGTAGTGATTGGGGAGGGAACCATTTTAAGAGAATACGTCACTGTTCAACCCGGCACCCAGGCTGACCGCATGACAACAACCATTGGTGATCACTGCCTGTTGATGGCGAGCGCCCACGTGGCCCATGATTGCGTGGTCGGCCACCACGTGATTATGGCCAATAATGCTACCTTGGGGGGGCACGTTCATGTGGGCGATTACACCGTGATCGGCGGGCTATCGGCGATCCATCAATTTGTCCGTGTCGGCGCCCATGCCATGATTGGGGGAACGGCAGGTGTCACCGATAACGTCATCCCATTTGGCGTTGTGACACCGGGTCGTTACGCTCAGTTAGATGGTCTCAATCTCGTAGGTCTCAAACGGCGGGGCCTGCCTAGCGAACACATTGTCGCTTTAAGGGACGCCTATCAGGCCCTCTTCTTAAAAACAGATGCGTCTTTGGCAGAGAGAATCAAGACTTTGCCTCCCGCTCTTCAGCAAAGCCCTTTAGTGGCAGAGGTTCTTCTCTTTATCGAAACCCAAAAAACCCGGCCTTTGTGTATGCCTCCTCGTGCGTCTGCCTGAACCTGCCCTGTTTTCTACACCCTTTTCAGGGCAGGAGATCCGCCTAGCACGAGGGGGGCACGACCTTCTGTCCCCCTTCTCCCTGTCTTTCCAGCCCGGACATTTGATCCATCTTCAGGGGGACAACGGAGCAGGAAAATCCAGTCTTCTCCGGATGCTTGCGGGCCTTTTGCCTGCCCAATCGGGGGTTTTTTCTTGGGGCACCCAGGCTGTCGATCTTCTCAGCCCCTTTCATAGATCTCAAGTGTCCTACGCAGGCCCAACCCCCTTTTTAGGGGACGCCCAACGCTTGAAAAAGCAATCATCATGGCTCAAAACCTGGAAGCTGGAGGCTCTTCTCACCCAAAGACAGCTCTCTGAGGTCTCCCAAGGACAACGCATGCGCCTCCATCTGGCCAGTGCCCTCAACCTAGCCCGACCTCTCTGGCTTCTGGATGAACCCCTCAGTGGCCTTGATCTTCAGGGACAATATCAGCTTGCAGACGTTCTTTTAGCCCATGGGGCACGGGGCGGGATCACTGTTATGGCCTCCCACACCCCTCTGCCTCTTCTTGAGTCAGACGTCAGAATTTATATTAAAGAAAACAATATTTAATTTTATTTTTTTAATGTAAAAACAAATAAAAATAATTTATAATTTTTTTTATTTTCTTATATTTTAAAGGTAGACCATGAAATCAATACGATTATTGTTTGTAGCCCTCAGCTTGTTCAGTGGATCTCTCGGAAATGCCAAGGGTTTGTGTGAAAGTCTCAAAGAGATTGAAATTTCAAAAATATTCTCCTATATATCTTACAAAAATCTCGAGCTTGCAGAAAAAGTGTTTTATAGGAGCGAAATTGTTTCTTTGGCTTGGAAAGCATTCGATTATGCATCCCCCTTCCCGGCGTATTTAGGGGCGTCTGCTGTGTTGGCTCAGGGACTTGTTGGGACCTGCTCTACTATTCGCAGTGGATACGAACTATGGAACAATCGCTTCCATGATGAGAAAAATTTTTCAGCCTGTCAGTTCTGGAATGGAACCCGTTCAGCCCTTTTAGGATGCTTGGCCTTTGCCCTTTGCAGAGATTTGGAACGTGGAACTCTAGCAAAAGCATTTGTTTTAGAGAGTTTAAGTGCTCCAATTCTTTATGGCGGCTTAGGGTTCAATTGTTTCACAGCAGTGGGATCCCCATTGCTTGCAATCATTTTCCACAACAAGGGATCCTCTGCACCCAGCTGCCTCTGATCCCTTCTTGTCCTGAAGTCACATCTCTAGAGATAGCCTCCCATCATTTGAGTATGAATTTTTATGTCATGTCGGTCTAGGTGCGCCCAAGCTTTGCTTGGGTGCCAACCTTGATCCGGTATCTCTCAGTGTGTCTTTTAAACCCACCGGTAAAAAATGTTGTGACGTTCACGGGAAGCCATTGTTTTTGGGGCGGCACATTTGGTAAACTCATTTCAGGCTCTCGGACAGAGGAAGTTGTTCGTGGGTGCGGTGAATGTCCTGCCTCTGGCCTGTCTGTTCCCGTTGAAATCTTCAAACGTTATGAGAAAAAAGGAGGCCACCTATGTTTCGTCTGACTGGACGTAAAGCCCTGATTACCGGTGCTTCTGGTGGAATTGGTGCAGAGATTGCCCGTGTTCTTCATGGGCAAGGGGCAACCGTTGGGCTGTCCGGAACACGCAAAGAAGCTCTGGAAGCTTTAGCGGCTGAGCTAGGGGGGGAGCGTCTTGTGGTTTTGCCCGCCCATCTGGATACGGTTGACGGTCCAGGTCTCCTGATGGCGGAGGCGGAGCGTGCCTTGGACGGAATTGATATTCTGGTGAACAACGCGGGTCTTACGCGGGACGGCCTGATCCTGCGGATGAAGGATGAGGACTGGGACCGGGTGCTCCAGGTGAACCTCACGGCTGTATTCAAGCTGTGCCGGGAGGGGGTGAGGGGAATGATGAAGCGCCGTTGGGGGCGGATCATTAATATTTCTTCCGTTGTGGGAACCACCGGTAATCCTGGCCAGACCAACTATGCGGCGACAAAAGCGGCCCTGGGGGGATTTGGGAAATCTTTGGCCCTTGAGGTAGCCAGTCGTGGGATCACTGTGAACGCGGTGGCCCCCGGTTTTATCGAAACAAAAATGACCAATGTCTTGTCAGACGATCAAAAGTCTAAGATTATCACGAATGTGCCCATGGGACGGATTGGATGTCCTGGGGATATTGCGGCCAGCGTTGCCTTCTTGGCCAGCGAGGAAGCGGCCTATATCACGGGTCAAACGCTGCATGTCAATGGCGGCATGGCGATGGTTTAAGGGGGGAATGTCCCATGAGTTGGCTAACAGATTTCGTCAAACCTCGTATTCAAAGTCTGGTGCGGAAAGAGGTTCCAGACAATTTATGGCAGAAGTGCCCCGCCTGTGAGCAGATGCTCTTTACGCGGGAGCTCCATGATGATTTGTATGTCTGCAAGCAATGTGATCATCATTTACCTTTGCCGCCGAAAGAGCGCTTAGCCTCGCTCTTTGACGGGGGGGTGTATAGCCGAATCCCCCTGGGTCAAGTGCCTAGTGATCCCCTGCATTTTCGGGATACGAAAAAATATAATGACCGCCTTAAGGACGCCAAAGCCAAAACGGGGGAGGAAGAGGCAATCATCCTCGCCCAAGGATCTTTGAAAGGACACCCGGTGGTGGTGGCTCTTTTTAATTTTGGATTCATTGGGGGATCCATGGGAATGGCTGTGGGGGAAGGGCTGGTGCGTGCGGCGGACGTGGCCCTTGAAACCCGTGCGCCTTTGATTGTGATCCCCTCCTCTGGCGGGGCGCGGATGCAGGAAGGCATCTTATCTTTGATGCAAATGCCTCGGTCCATGATCGCGGTCTCCCGTCTGAGGGAGGCCCGGATTCCCTATCTCACGGTTCTCAGCCATCCCACGACAGGAGGGGTCTCTGCCTCCTTCGCCTCCGTTGGGGATGTTGCGCTGGCAGAACCTGGGGCGATTATTGGCTTTACAGGCGCGCGGGTGATTCAGGAAACCTTGCGCTCTCCTCTGCCTCCTGGGTTTCAAAGTGCCGAGTTTCAGTTGAGTCACGGCATGGTGGATATGGTTGTGCACCGGAAAGATATTCGGAAGCGGTTGGCCATTCTCTGTGGGTTTTGCACCCATCATCAGAAAAAAAATGCCTTCTCCAAGTCCAATGGGTCCAAGCGTTTTTCTGATAGGGTCTAGACAGGGTGACGGGAGGGCTTGGCATCCAGTCATCGGAGGCAACGGGCCCCCGATCCAGCCCCCTTCTCGTCTACTTCAATCGGTCGCTCACAACCTTCCCCAGGATCACAGACCACATGTTTTGGTGCTTGGGCCGCCTGAAAATTCAGACGGTTCGGGATTTGCTGTTCCATTGTCCTGTGGGGGTTCGGACCTATCCTCTGTCCGCTTTAACGGGCGCGCGGAGTCCGGAACGGGTGACGGTGCGTCTTCGCATCACAGACTATCGCCTCAGCCCCAAAAGGCTTGTTCTCTATGGGGAGGAACCAGGACAGAGTGGCAGCCCTTTCGCCCTTCAAGTTGTTTTTTTTAAGGGCAACTTGAAGCAACTCAAAGCGCTTTTTATTCCTGGAAGTGTGTGGTTTTTTTCCGGGGAGCTGAGCCTTTTTGATGCCTGTCTCAGTTTGGTGCATCCGCTTCGGTGGTGTTCTGTTGAACGGGGCCCGCCTCCACTGCGGGAGGTGATCTATCCTCTGACCACGGGCTTGAAAACAACGATACTCCAAAGCTTAGTGGGCAGAATTCTTGAGGGTCTGCCACCCAGTGGCCCGGAATGGCTTCCGGAGGCCTGGGTGTCCCAGGAGACCCCGTCATTCTCTGAGGCGCTGAAAGCTCTTCACAATCCTGAGAGCCCAGAGGATTTGGCGCTCCATGGGCCGGCTCGGATGCGTTTGGCGCGCGATGAGTTGCTTGCCTATCAGCTGACTCTCCGGCGGACACGGCAGCAGCGTTCTGTTGAGAAGGGGTCAGCTCTGCGAGGGGACGGCAGTCTTCGGGCGCTCATTCGGCACCGTTTTCCCTTTGACCTGACCGCCTCTCAAGAACAGGTTTTGGGAGAAATCCAGGGGGATCTTGAGGCAGACCGCCCCATGGCGCGCCTCCTTCAGGGGGACGTTGGCAGCGGCAAAACCATTGTGGCGATTCTGGCTCTGGCTCAGGCCCTTGAGAGTGGATATCAGGGGGCTTTTTTGGCACCGACGGCCCTCTTGGCCTCTCAGCAAGCGGACAGCCTTCAGACTCTTTTAGAGGGTCTGGGTTTTCCTGTTGCTCTGTTGACGCGGACCACGCTTCAGAAAGCAAAGCTCTGCCAGAAGATCGCCTCTGGAGAGATCAAAGTGGTGGTGGGAACCCATGCGTTGCTGGAGGAGGGGGTCACATTTGAGCACCTCGGTCTTGTGGTCATTGACGAGCAGCATCGCTTTGGGGTCGCTCAGAGGCAGCGGTTGACCCAGAAAGGACAGGCGCCCCATCTGTTATCCATGAGTGCGACGCCCATCCCCAGGACCCTTGAGCGGGCGCTGTTTGGGGATTTGGATGTCTCTACCTTGCGGGAGAAGCCTGCGGGCCGAGGGGTGATTGAAACGAGGGTTCTGGCCGCCAGTCGCCTCAGGGATCTTGAGGATTTTTTAAAGCGGCAGGTGGCGCTGGGGGCTCAAATTTACTGGGTCTGCCCCTTGATTGCGGAGGGAGAAGAGAGGGAGGTGTCCTGCAAGCCCGCCTCCCTCACGCCTGTTACGGTGCGCTTTGAGCATCTGCAAAAGGTTTTTGGGGACGGTGTGGCGTTGCTCCATGGGAAGCAAAAACCGGCGGAGAAACAGGAGACTCTCGATCGCTTCCGAAAGGGAGAGATTCAGATCTTGGTCTCGACAACAGTGATTGAGGTGGGTGTGGACGTTCCCAAGGCGACGTGTATGGTGATTGAGGATGCCCAGCAATTTGGTCTAGCCCAGCTTCATCAGCTGCGGGGGCGCGTCGGTCGCGGGCGTGACAAAAGTTATTGCTTCCTCCTCTATAAACCGCCTCTTTCAGGAACGGCCCGGAGCCGTCTTGAGAGTCTGAGGCAGACCACCGATGGGTTCCTCATTGCGGAACAGGATTATCGCTTGCGGGGGGGTGGAGACGTTTTGGGGATGCGTCAAAGCGGCCTCCCGCTCTTTCATTTTGCGGATTTGGAGGCTCATGAGACCTTGCTCACGTCTTCTTGTGAGATGGCCCATGTTCTTTCGCAGGCAATCCCCTGTCGGTCTGAAACAAAGGGTTTGCAGCTTCTTTGCGAGATTTTTCGGAGAGGCAACACGCCGGCTCCTCTGATGTAGAAAAAGAAAATCAAAAAAATATCAAAAAAAGTTTGATATGCAAAAATTTTGTGATATCATCAGAACCATCAGAGACTTTTATTTTATTATGAGAACTATGGGCTCATTTTTTGGATTTAAATTATTCTTAAATTCCTAAGTCCACTATAAAAAAAAGGGCCGAACACAAAGTTCGGCCAAGTTTTACAGGGAGGCTTCACGTCTTAGGAGACGTAAGACCGAAAAGATTCGGCCTTGGGGGCCCCTCAGGGCCCAATATCGGGCCTTGCGCCCGAACTCGCGGAGAACGATACTGCCACCACTTCACCAACGACCATCCTTCTCATTGTTATTAAATATCCCAGGTTTTGGAAAACTGCAAGCTTTTTTTACATTATTTGGTGTGTTTGATAGAACATTCTGTCGGATCAGAGGTTAACCCCCCTTAACCCATGGGAACTTTTCTTCTGAACTCAAGTTTCAGAGATCACCTCTAGCTCCCCCCTGACACTGTCTCTCTTCAAGAGATCCGGGCGCGCGGCGGACGGTTTCCATCGCTCCAAAATTTGCCAAAATGAAAATGAATTGAGATTTTCACCTCATTCATGACATAAAGGCATCAAAATTTTCTTTTTTTGAACATGAACATAGGAATGCCTTAACCAAGGATCGACGCGGTCGAGGAATTCAAGGAGGGTGAGACTGAGGGTGAAGAAAAAATATGGAGACCCGAGAGAGGCTCTCTGAGGAGTCTCTCTCCAGTCAATGGTTTTTTTTTAATGAAACTATTCTTCCTGAGGCATGAGTTGAGGACGGCCTTGTTGTCAGTCAAGGGCTGTCGTATAAGGGGAGAGGTATCTCCCTTTTTGTCTTGTAAACGGGCTTGGGGAAAGTTTTGCCGTAATCTGCACATGATGGAGTGTTTATGACATCCCCCTTGGCTCCGACGTCCGAGATTGTCCAAGTCACGATCGAAACAGAAATGAAGCGGTCCTATCTGGACTATGCCATGAGTGTGATCGTTAGCCGGGCGGTTCCAGACGTGCGCGATGGCTTGAAGCCGGTTCATCGGCGGATCCTCTATACCATGGCAGAAAATGGATTTAACTCAGACAAACCTCACCGGAAATCCGCCCGTGTGTGTGGAGACGTCATTGGTAAGTATCATCCCCATTCTTTAGAGGCGGTTTACGATTCCCTGGTCCGGATGGCTCAGGATTTCTCCATGCGCCTGATGTTGATCGATGGACAGGGAAATTTTGGCTCCATGGACGGGGACAAGGCGGCGTCTAACCGCTATACGGAGGTTCGGCTCCGGCAGTCTGCCCATTTTCTTCTGGATGACTACGATAAGGAAACCGTCCTTTTTCAACCTAACTATGACAATACCCTGGAGATGCCAACGGTTTTGCCCGCCCGTTATCCAAATCTCTTGGTGAATGGTGCTGGCGGGATCGCGGTGGGGATGGCGACCAACATTCCAACCCATAACTTAGGAGAGGTGGTGGAGGCCTGTATTGCCCTCATCGATCAGCCGGACTGTACGCTTGCGGATGTGATGCAGTATATCCCCGGCCCAGATTTCCCAACAGGGGGATCCATTTTGGGTCGCAAGGGGATTTTGGACGCTTATCAGACAGGCCGCGGAAGCGTGATGATGCGGGGCAAAACTCACATTGAGGAAAACAAAAAAGACCGCAGCGCCATTATCATTACGGAAGTTCCTTACCAGGTGAACAAGGCCCGTTTGGTGGAGCGGATTGCGGAGCTGGTCAACCTTAAGGAAATTGAGGGGATTTCGGATCTTCGGGACGAATCGGATCGCCATGGGGTGCGGGTGGTCATTGAGCTCAAGAAAGACGTCAGTCCAGATGTGGTGCTGAATCGTCTGTACGCGATGACCCCTCTTCAGACATCCTTTGGGGTGAACATGTTGGCGCTCCATCATGGGCGCCCCCTCCAGATGGGTCTGATGGACATTTTGAAGGCCTTCCTTGAGTTTCGGGAAGAGGTGGTGACTAAGCGGACCCGCTTCTTTTTGCGGAAAGCTCGGGAGCGGGCCCATTTGGTTTTAGGTCTTTTGGTGGCGGTCTCGAATATTGATGAGGTGGTGGCCCTGATTCGAAAATCTCGGGACACGGCTGAGGCCCGCATCGCCCTATCGGAACGCCTGTGGCCTGTGGATCAAATTCTTGATTACATTCACCTGCTTCAAGACGAGGGCGGCACTTTGACAGCGGAAGGATACCGGCTGTCAGATCTTCAGGTGAAGGCCATTTTGGAACTGCGTCTGCAGCGTCTCACCGGGTTAGAGCGGACCAAGCTGTCGGATGAATGCGCATCCCTCATTGAGCAAATTCAGGGCTACCTGGTTCTCCTCACCCAGCGCCCCAAACTTCTGGAGCTCATCAAGGATGAACTTCGAGAAGTCCACACGAAGTTTGCCGATCCTCGTCGTACGGTGATTGAGGATGGGGCCCACACCCAGGATCTGGAAGATCTGATCCAGCGGGAAGAGATGGTGGTGACCTTCAGCGTGCGCGGATACATCAAACGGGTGCCGTTGGCGTCTTATCGCTCCCAGAAGCGGGGAGGGCGGGGGAAATCTGCCATGGCCACCCGGGAAGAAGACGTTCTTTCCCAGGTCTTTGTGGCAAGCACCCACACGCCTCTCTTGTTCTTTTCCAGTGGTGGAAAAGCTTACCAACTCAAGGTGTACGAACTTCCCTTAGGAGCCCCTCAAAATCGTGGAAAACCCATTATCAGCTTGCTTCCTACCTTGGAAACTGGGGAGACGATTGCCACTTTGCTGCCGGTTCCAGAAGATAGTGAGGCATGGGAAAACCTCCATATTCTCTTCGTCACATCCTCCGGAAACGTCCGCCGGAATGCTCTGAGTGATTTCCAGAATATTCGGGCGAATGGCAAGATTGCCATGAAGTTAGAGGAAGCGGGGGAGCGTTTAATTGCGGTCCAGACCTGTCGAGAAGATCAAGACGTCTTGCTCACCACCCGCTATGGTCGGGCCATTCGTTTTGAGGTTCAAGACGTTCGGCAGTTTTCAAGTCGCACGTCCACAGGGGTGAGGGGGGTGCGCTTGCAAAAAGGGGATGAGGTGGTCTCCATGACGCTGCTAGAGGCTGCCCCCTTTACGCCGGAGGAAAGAGAGCTGTATCTCCGGCAGGCGGCACGCCTTCGCCGAGGAGATGACCTGAGTCTAGAGGCGGCAGAAGAGGAGGGCGTTGATTCAGAGGACACCAGCCTTCTGGCCTTTGGCGGAACACTCTCTCAAGAACGATTTGAGGAGATGCAGGCCCGTGAGCAGTTGATCCTCACCGTCAGCCAAAAAGGATACGGCAAACGGACATCCGCCTATGCTTATCGGAAGACAGCCCGTGGCGGGCAGGGCGTCGCCACACTGGACGTGAACCAACGAACGGGCGGGGTTGTGGACGCCTTTCCTGTGGGGGACGACAATCAGATTTTGTTGCTCACGGATCAGGGGCAGTTGATGCGTTTCCCAGTCACCCAGGTCCGGGTGGCGAGTCGGAAAACCCAAGGGGTCATTCTGTTCCGCGTGGCTAAGGATGAAAAAATTGTCTCTGTCGTTCGCCTAGAAGACGATCCTGATGAGGCTCTTTCTGACGATCCGGGGACTCTTGAAGGGGCACCTGCTGGAGCGGACGTTTAACGATGTCTGGGCGTATTTTGGTCTTTGGATCTCTCAACATGGACGTTGTCCTTGTAGCGTCTCGCCATCCCCACGTGGGGGAGACTTTGCCCGCTGAGACGTTGTTTTTTGCGCCAGGCGGAAAAGGCCTGAATCAAGCGGTGGCTGCGGCCCGGGCAGGTGCAGAGGTGGATCTGTTCGGCGCCATTGGCTCTGATTGTTTTGGGGTCGATTTGCGGGCGGCTCTTGCGCGCGAGTCCCTGAACAGTGAAGGGGTTCTTCAGCGAGAAGCCCCGACAGGGTGCGCTTCCATTTGGCTGAACGCAGACGGAGACAACAAGATTCTGGTGGCGGCTGGGGCGAATGGGACGGTCTCTGCGGACCAAGTGCCAGACAGTTTGCTCACACCAGACACGGTCCTGGTCCTTCAAATGGAGGTTCCTGCCGCAGAAAATTGGAATCTTCTGAGGCGTGCCCATGGTCGTGGGGTCCGATCTTTACTGAATTTAGCCCCTGCGGTTGGCTTAGAGGGGGGGCAGCTCCAACAGGTCCTCCCTCTCTTATCAGGCCTGATTTTGAATGAGGGGGAGGCTTATGTCCTGGGGTCTCTCCTGGGATTTTCGTCCCTTCCTCTTTCGGAATTATCTTGTGCGCTGACCAGACGTTATGGCTTTTGGGTGGCCGTAACCTGCGGCGATCAGCCCGCCATGCTCTCTGAAAACGGTCGGGTGTGGCGCCTGGAGACGCTCCCCCTTCGGGCGGTGGATACAACCGGTGCGGGGGATGCATTTGTCGGCATTTTAGCTGCGTGTTTGTCCCGAAAAATGTCCCTGGCAGAAGGGCTCCGAATGGCTGTCGCTGGTAGCGGTCTGGCCTGTATGACTCAGGGGGCGGTCCCAAGTTTCCCTTTTTGGGAGGAGATATGCCGTTCCCAAGAAACGCTTGGGGGGCTTGAAGAAATAAAATGATCTCGCCATGATTTAGCTTTCTGCATTATTGATGATGGTTTCAATGAGTTTGTCACAGGTCTCAAATTTCATTTCAGAGATATCGATCTCATAGGTTTTTGCGTAGGTCCAATGTCCTTCGTAAAGCTCCGGCGCATGAATATACATGTGGGGCGCCGAAAGAACCTTTTTAAATTCTGCTTCTTTGCTGATAAAAGCCGCAACTTTTTTTAAGGTGGTGAGGGATAAATAAGGCTGACATTGAAGAGACGAATAACCGCATCCTAAAGCAATTTGTTCCAGAATTTTTTTGACTTTAGCGTGGGCGGTTTCTTGGGTGAGGTTTGCCATTTCTTCAAAGCTGGGCATCCATTGTTCTTGGGTTTGGAATAATTTTGTTTGTAAGAAATGGGCCTTCTGAGGTTGGCAATAGGTGAGAATAGCGGCTTGTAAAGAATAGAGATCAAGGGGGCGGTCCCGCACAAGAACACACAGCCGATCCCCATATTTTTTCAGAAGGGGCGTGATTACGTCCAGGTGCAAATCGGCGCAATGATCGCAAGAGAGGGACGAGTAAACGACCACATAAACCTTAGGAATTGGGGCGTGGGGGATGTCGTACCCCACATGTCCCACCACGTATTGAAGGGGCCAATGCTTCAGCCCTGTGAGCCGATAGAGGTCATCGAGTTCCGGAGTGGGCTTAGGAAACAGGGTGTCTACAATTTCCTGCTCTGTTAAAACGGCAGATGCATCCATCGCAGACACAGGGAGTGGCTTCGTCAGTGTCTTCGTCCACCCGTGAGAACCGATCAAGGTCATACTCAAGAAAAAACAGGATAAAAACACACGGGATGACCTTCGACACATCACTTCAGGATTCCTTTTTTGACCATCAAACTTATTGCAATTTTGGTTTCAAAAAGGTGAATAAACAGTTGAAGAAAAAACAAAAAATGATTTTTTAAAAAAATCAAATGAACTAATTTTTAATTTAACAATATAATTTTTTGCTTGTTATGATTTTATTTTTTGATTTCAGAAAAAATTACAGAAATACGTCTTGGAATATTCTATAGAACGGGGCTCTATGGCGAATTCTAGAGGTGCCCTCAAATGATAAGAGGCTCGCTATAAAACTGGCCATCCATCCCCTCCAATGACGCCTCTGTTTTCAACGTCTCCACCTCAGGGCGCTCGGAAAATATCAAAAAAACATAATAAATTATTTAAAAAAGATAAAAAATAATTTATTGTCTTTTTAAGTTAATAAGTTAGGGGGATTTTTCTATGGGTAAAATGTTTCGTTGGTCAGTTCCTATCTTGGCCCTGGGGTGTCTCGGTCTGTTTAGGGGAGATGTTTGCGCCATGCCGAGAAAGGATTACTCCGTTGAAAAGGCTTTTTTGATGAAAGGAGATCCCCGCAAACTCAAAGCCTTCTTTGAGAAACACCCCGCAGCCAAAGAGGATGCAAAGATATATGGGGATATCGTTGCGAACATGGCGGCTTACGGAGCTTCTGTAACGGAAATGGGGGATGTTTTGGGTCCAACAAAAACAGGCTCACCATTCCAGAAAATGAAGGCTTTACAAGACAGAATTGCTCCCAACCAAACTTTTGAAGACGGTTTGAATGCCATTCAAGGTCTGCTGGGGACAACGGCTGGCGAACCCTTGCTGTTATCTTTGCAGGCGACTGTGCAAGCGTTAGGCGTAAACTCCCTGGACGAAATTCCCCAGGGGACTTCAGAGTTGTGCGCTATGCTCGATCGTTCTCAAAAAATCCCGCTTGAGGCGGCCAATGCAGTGAAAACCGCTGTGGGGGGCGACGTCGCTGCCGATGTTTTGACTAATGTCAATACTACGAAAGATCTGGTAGGGACAACGGCTGATGTACCCTTGGTGTTATTTATTCAGTCTTTAAAAGACCGAGTTGATCCCAACCAAAATCTTGAAGACGGTTTGAAGTCCATTGACGATCTGTTGGGGAAGAAGGATCGTAGCCCCTCGGTACCATTTTTTCGGGCGGCTTTGCAAGCGTTAGGCGTAAACTCCCTGGACAAAATTCCCCCGAATGATTCAGGAGAGGTGCGCGATATACTCGATCTTTCTCAAATGACTGCGCTTGATGCGGCCAATCAAGTGAAAGCCGCTGTGGGGGGTCAAGAAGTCGATGTTATGACTGATGTCAAGAGCTTGATGCTTAAGCTTGCTGGGGCCAATGGAGTGAGAACCGCTTTGGAGGGCAACGCCACTTCCGATTTTTTTGCCTAATGTCAATACTTAGAAAGAGGAAATCCGTGGAAATACAACAGATCTGACAGCCAAAATGGGGACCTTTGATTCTGAGAGTGCCATTGGGTTGCTGGCGGGGAGTCAAAGCCCAAATAATTTAGCAACAGCGATCAGCCAAAACCTTCTTGGGGCGACTGAAACTCCGGGCGTCATGGGTCCTCTGGCTCAGTTTTCTGCTGCCACGGACATTTGGCAGGAGATCAATAATTTTCTGGGTCAAAGCAGTGTTGTTGGTGATGGAGCTACTGGCTTCCACATTCCGCTGCCATCTCCACAGCATCATTCGCCAATCTCACAACCCTTTTCGCAGCTCTTCACGATGCTGAAAACTCACAATCCTTGAAGGAGATACGAATCATGAAAATCTTAATGACTGTTTTATGTCCTTTGGCGCTTCTCAGCAGTGCGCCAGTTTGGGCAGGGACGGACGCTTATGTGGGGGGCTCTGTGGGGCTCTTCAGCGGAGGAAGCACGGTCGAATCTCAAGGCGATGCCAGCCTTGGGATTCAGAAATATGGTTATCAAGTGGGTCCTGGCGCGCGCTCTGCCCTAGGGAATCTGTTTTTAGGCGTAGGCTTTATGGGGAATTCCTGGCTTTACGCGGGCCTTGAAGCCAATGCCCAGATTCAATCCGCCAAAATAAGGTATTTTTTGTATCAAACTGCGTTCGATCAGCAAGATTTTGAGATCAAGATCCAAAACAGCTTTGGGTTGCATGGGCGGGTCGGCCTGTTTCTCATGCCCCGGGTTCTTCTGTACGTCAAGGCCGGCGGCTCTTGGGGACGTTTCAAGGCGACCTCTGTCCAGAACGTATCGGGCTCCGGCCCCGTCAGCAAATCTAAAACGGGCGCCGGATTCTCCGGTGGTGTGGGTCTTGAGGCCTTCTGGGGAGGACAAAAATCAGATAATACGAAAGAAGAGGGCCCCAAAAAGGAATGCGCCCATTGGACCGTAGGTTTGGAATACATGTATTCCAACTATGGCTCATTGAATTTCACGAATGTGGAAGCTGGAAACTTCAAGGCAACTGTTCGCTCTGATGCTTTCATGGTGCGCCTCCGCCGAACCTTTTAACCCTGACTTTCCCATGACCCTCAACAGGATGTCTTCTGACGTCACCTTGGGAGTTTATGGCTAGGCCTTTATCATTGGATCACCCGTTCACCCTACCGCCGGATGTAATCCCCAGCCCTAGAAGGGCTTCTCTTGCGCCATCAAAACTGTGACCAGATGATTTAAACTTGGCTTGATTTCTAGCCTTAAGAGTCGACGTGTCAGTCCATTTCTTTTTTCAGATTCGGACTTGCATGGATTTGATTTTTCAAAACTTTTTTCAGCTCGATTTTGTGTTAGGCTGGGAGTATACGTAGGAAGAAAAATGTTTTCGTAAGAGGAATCCTATGGATTTGCAATTAAAGCCGCCCCTCAGGCCCTACATCATTGTTTTAGGGAATGAAAAAGGGGGGACAGGAAAATCCACCATTGCCATGCATCTCATGACTCAGCTTCTGTATGATGGGTTTACGGTGGGGAGTATCGATGTCGACGGACGTCAAGGGACGCTGTCTCGGTACGTGGAAAACCGTAAAGCTTATATCATTCAGAACAATCAAGATTTGCTTCTTCCAGATCATCATCGTCTGTTCCGGAGCGAGGCGCCTGACATAGCCCAGGCCCAAAAAGAAGAAACCGAGTCTCTTCAGCAAGGGCTTCGATTGCTTGGGGAAAAAGATTTTATTGTGATTGATACGCCTGGGAGTGATACCTTCATCTCCCGTGCGGCCCATGCGTGTGCCGATACGTTGATCACCCCCCTCAATGACAGTTTTGTGGATCTGGATTTGTTGGTGCGCTTAGACCTGTCTCCCAATAGCATGCTGCATCCAAGTTTGTATTCAGAAATGGTTTGGGAGCAGCGGAAACAACGGGCCGTTCGCAACAGCCAGACGATTGATTGGATTGTGTTGCGCAACCGTCTCGGCCATCTTTATACGAAGAACAAAGAACAGATCGATCAGGTTTTGTCCGCCCTCTCGAAGCGGATTGGCTTTCGGTTGGCCTCTGGCTTTGGAGAGCGGGTGATCTTTCGCGAGTTGTTTTTATCTGGTTTGACCTTGTTAGACCTCGAACAGACAGGCCATTCGGTGACGTTATCCCATGTGGCCGCCCGTCAAGAGCTTCGTGGCCTGATGGCGATGATTCCTTCTCTTGAGGGGATGAAACGGACAGCTTAAAGATGCCCCTTGTGCTCATTGCCCTCATGGGCTTGATTCTCTTTGGATTTTTTCTGGCGGCTCTTGCGCGGGTTCAGGGGACCCTTTTGGTTGTGGTGCTTCAGTGGACCAGTTTAACCATTTTAGCTGCTGCTTTTGTTTTGTTTGTGGTTTCCGGTCGGATTGCTTTTGCGGCTGTTCAGGCTTTGATCTGCCTCTTGATGATTTGGAGGCATAGGGTCACCGTCCCCCCAAAGCGGCTCCGTCTTCCCCCTCCTTAAGATGTGAGGTGATGGAGTGTCTGCGTCCCCCGTGTCTTTTGTCAAAATGCATGGCCTTGGAAATGATGTCTTGATTCTAGAGAGTCCTGACGCTTCTCTGACGCCGTCTTGTGTGCGGCAGATGGCTGACCGCCATCGTGGTGTGGGGTGTGACCAGGTGCTGCGTCTCAGTCCGTCTAAGACGGCGGATGCCAACATCACGATCTGGAATCGGGATGGATCTGAGGCCCAGGCTTGTGGGAATGGCATGCGGTGTGTCGTGGGGCTGATGGCTCAGAGGCGGAATTTTCAGCAGACCTCTTTTCGGCTGGAGACCTTGGGAGGTCTTGTGGAGGGGTCTTTCTTGAGGCCAGGAGAGGCTGAGGTTTTTCAAGGGACTCCAAGTTTTTTAGCTCCGTCTCTTGATCTGTCCGATTATCAGCTCGGGGTGGGGTTTCCTGTAGGGATTGGAAATCCCCATCTGGTGATTCCCGTGCCTGTGTTGGATGTTCCCATGATTCAGACCTTGGGCCCGTGTCTGGAGGCCCATCCTTTTTTCCCGGAACGGACCAACGTGGCGTTCGTCCAACGAACTCCTGAGTCTCTCCGCGTGAAAATCTGGGAACGGGGAGCCGGCTTGACCCAGGCGTGCGGATCTGGCGCATGCGCGGTGGCTTTTGTGGCGTCTCACAACAGGTGGCTCCCGGGCCGGGAAAACATCCCTGTGGATTTAGATGGGGGACGCTTGTGGGTGACGGTGCTTCCGGATGGTCGCGCCCTCCAGCGCGGTCCCTTTCATTGGATTTGTCAGGGGATTTTGGGGGGCTCAGCCCTGGCTTCCCCTTAGAAACAATCTTTGAGTCTATGAAGGCCATTGGGGCCTGCATGCTCAGAATGGCCCACATTTTTTTGATGTGTTCAAACATCAAAGACCCCTCAGCCCTGAATTTTTCGGTTGGCATCCAAGACGGTATCTCAGGTTATCCCATCCCTTCCAATTCTTTTTTCTCCTGTTCTAAGCCTCGTGTAGGATCTGGTCAATTTTCCAGATAGGTTATTTGATCCAGATGAGGGCTCCGACGATGTGAAGGAAGCTGAGGAAGGCTTGTGCAGATTTGTCGAACCTTGAGAAGACGCGTCGGAAGTGCTTCATTTGACCCAAGAAGCCCTCAATGAGATGGCGTTCGCGGTACCAGTGTTTATGGTAATTCCTTGGATTTTTTCTGTTTTGACGCGGTGGAATCACAGGCGTTCCGTGCTTCTCTTGAATGTGCTGGATCAGGGCGTTGCTATTATACCCCTTGTCGGCAATGACCCAGGTGCCCCGATGGTCTCCCAACAGGGCTTCAGCTTGGGTGATTTCATGCCTTTGACCGCCGGTAAGCCTGAAGGCTAGAGGGTTTCCAAGGCTGTCCACAAGGGCATGAATTTTGGTGGTAAAGCCCCCTTTGCTTCTGCCAAGGCCTTCATTTTCTTGATTTCTGTCCCCTGAGGCACAAGCGTGGGCTCTGACAATCGTCGCGTCCACCATCAGTGCCTCGTGATCTGAGGCATCCTTGAGGTTTTCAAAGAGTTTTTCCCAGACGCCTCCCTGAGACCAGCTCTTAAAACGCGCGTGTCCTTTAGGCTATTGACCCTAAGTCCAGGGGAATGACAGCCGCTGCGGCAGACATAAAGAACAGCGTCAATAAAGCGCCGGACACGGCGCTTATGCCGCAGGTGGATTCCCGGAATCGTCCTCAAAACCCGAAAAAGTTTTTTCCAAACAGCATTTTTCACGGCGTATGGCATGGGGTAGGGTCTCCTCTTGTCACTCACGGAAAACCTACCGCTTTTTCGTCAATTTTTACAGTTCCCTACACGAGACCCAGCATTGCCGGCTACCTCAAAGAGACCCGAAATGTTGACATAAATCATCCAAAATCTTGACAAAACAAAAGCAATGTGAGAATAAAAATGTCATAATTTGATAAAATAGAGTTTCTGTTGTGGCATCTGTATCTTCCCCCAAGTTTTCATCATGGCTGTTGAGCTTTTTAATGACGCTGACAGTTTCCACAAGCATCTTGGCGATGAAGCGCTCAGAGTTTACCTTGGATGACCCACGATCAACAGCCAGTACGCTGACAGTTTCCACAAGCATCTTGGCGATGAAGCGCCCAGAGTTTACCTTGGATGACCCACGATCAACAGCTTGCGCCGCCAGTGCCGCCCCTGAGGCACACTCGGAACGGACAAAGCCCAAGTGTCCTACGCTTCACACATTCAAACTGCTTGCACCGGAATTGCAAGAAAAAACCCTAGGGTTTCTTGATCTCCCTACAATGTTAAAAGCAGCAACCGTTTCTAAAGATTTGCATCAGATGATAACAGGCGTGGTTGCCGCCTTTTTACAGAACCATTTTCGCCAAGCCCCCGAAGCTTATGAAACCGTTCTGACGGCAATCGGCCCCATGGGTCGAACGCCAGTGGACTCTCAACAAGCCTTTGGACAAGGCTTTCTCCGGTATCTTTCGCCATCAGAGGACAAACACTCTATCGACGCTATGTGTACTTTGGGATTGATCAAGGGGTTCCATTTGCGCTTCTTTGGATATAGAGACGGTCTCTTTGGATATCCCAAAGACTTTGCAATGACCTATGCACTCAATGAGGCTCTCGCCGATCAAGGAAATACATGGGCGATGGGGAGACGCATCTGTGGATATGCGTTTGGGTCCTATGGCTACCCCCACAATCCCGCAATGGCCTTTAAACTCAATGAGGCTCTCGCCGATCAAGGCAATGAAGGGGCGATCGATAGACGCATCAAGGGATATACGTTTGGGGCCTATGGCTACCCCCAAAATCCCAAAAAGGCCTGTGAACTCAATGAGGCTCTCGCCGATCAAGGCAATGAAAGGGCGATCAATAGACGCATCGATGGATATAGCAATGGTCTCTATGGCTACCCTCAAAATCCCGAAATGGCCTTTAAACTCAATGAGGCTCTCGCCGATCAAGGCAATGAATGGGCGATCGATAGACGCATCAAGGGATATAGCAATGGTCTCTATGGCTACCCTCAAAATCCCGAAATGGCCTTTAAACACAATGAGGCTCTAGCCAATCAAGGCAATGAAGAGGCGATCAATAGCCGCATCATGGGATATAAGTATGGGGTATTTGGCTACCCCCGAGACTCTGAAATGTTTGAGAAGCTCAATGCGTCTCGCCAAGATCAAAGGACCCAAACGTCTCTCAGACAATGGATCCAGGGGTCTATGGGGGGAGACAACTGCCTAGAACATAGCCCATGTGCACGTGCTCTCGGAGATCGCCCATGGACTCATCAGGAGACGCAAATGTTGTGTGATGCGCTGATCAGCACAGGGCATCCGAAAGCCATTGCATTCAAATTAAAAAATCTCACAAGTGAGTCTCCTGGGGCCCTCTACCCATTCTCACCGGGATTTGAGGAGGCCATGATGTCCCTGATCAAAACTTTTCTTCCCAAAAAACCGGAGGCTTCTGTACCTGCTTCCGCAGCAGCCGCCACTGATGATAGAGGAGGGTTTGAGTAAGCACTCTGAGGCCTTGGGGGGAATGTTTGGACGAGCCTCACTATGACGCTTTCGCCGCGGCCGTGGTTGCAAAATCCGGCACCTCCGAGCCCTTCTGGGCAGAAGCGGCCAAGGCTCCGCTCTCAACAGCTCTGAAAAAGCGCGCACTGCAGGGCTGAAGCAGAGCTCTTTTAAGTCCAACCCATTGATTTTAAATAAAATTTTTTATATAAAAAAGATATTTAATCTTTGGAAGAGATGACCATGGTGGGCTTGAGACTTTTTCGGAGAGGGTTGGCATTTTTGGGAGCCCTCACCTGTCTGCCCGCCACAGCAGGCTTTTATGCTGGCTTTTCTGTGGGAAGCGCCCACCAGTCTTTCACCCATAAAGATATTACGTTGCATTCTGAGGTAGAGTTGCCCTGGTCGTGGGGAACGGAGGGCGCTAATTGGGGTGGCTCTCTATCGGTTGTGAGATTTGTCTACGGAGGCCTGATAGGATATACCTTTCCCTATCAAAAATTTTGGATAGGCCCTGAGTGCGCTTTTCTGAGAGGGTCAATAGGCGCAACGAGTATAGGCGGCCGCCCGGAACAACCTTTTGTACGAGGCCACAATCTCTCCGAAATCCCAGCGATGACGGATCTCTCTCTGCGTTGGGGCTATCAGGTGACCCCGCGCCTTATTCCCTTCATAACGGTAGGGATTGCCTTGGCTCAGGTTCATCGTCAAAGTTACGTTCTCATCACCCCGGAACCTCAACCTATTTCGGGAACTTATTTTGATCAAAAATCCTGGCAATCGGGTGCAAGCTTCGGCATCGGCGCCGACTACCAAATGCCTTCCTACACACTGCGGGCATCTTATAAATTTACACGCTATGACAGCACGGGACTCTCTATTGTTTCAGACCCGTCTCAGAAACCCCCGGCCCCCATATACAGTGATCAGGTTCGTGATATGGATCAACACCAGTTTCTTGTGTCCATCATTATCCATTTCGGCAAGACATAAAACCCCGTCCCTATCGCACCAGCTTTTGTGGAGATCAATCGTCCATAAGAGCTCTCTGAGAGTCCATCACTCCCCGAGTTTTTCTTCCAAACAAAGCAGCGGCTTGGCGCAAAGGTTCATCCGCCAAATGAGCATACCGTTGGGTGGTGGACGCTTGGGTGTGTCCGAGCAGTTTTCCTACAATTGTCAGGCTGAGTCCACTCGAGACCAAATGGGAAGCATGGATGTGGCGCAGATCATGAATCCTGATCTTTGAAAGACTGGCTTTTTGAAGCCACTCAGATGGCTGATAGGGAGAGGTATCACCTAAAATAACGTCAAACATTGGGAAGCAAAAAATGCAGGAAAAAGATAATTCGTTCCAAAAGCCATTTCGGGGACTGGCAAGCCCTTTTTTGAGCAATCACCCTTCTGATGACAATTTGATGACAATTCAATTTCAAGATTTTTCAAAAATCTCTGAAAGTGTTGGTGCCCGCTGCCAGACTCGAACTGGCATGACCGAAGCCGACAGATTTTAAGTCTGTTGTGTCTACCGATTCCACCAAGCGGGCATCCTGACCCCAGCCTAAGAGTTTCTAGAATGTGAATCAAGAGGAAGTGGGTTTTTCTTGGGGTTATTTTTTACAGAAGGCCTTTACTCTCTAAGGCAGGTGCTTCAAAAACGGTTTCGGTGGTTCCACTCCAGAGTTTTTGAAACACAGACCGATACTGGAAGAGGAGAAAGAGTACAGGAAAAGAAGCTCCTCCGGTCAGGATGAAGAAAGAGCTCCAAGACAGAGAGTCTGCCACCATGCCTGCGCTCACAGACCAAAGCAAACGGGAAAAAGATCCAATAGAAATCAAAAGCGCGTAGTGAGAGGCGGTGTGAGGCATACGGCACAGGCTGCTGATATACCCAATGAATGCGGTTGTTCCAAGGCCCGTTGCAAAATTTTCAATTCCGACAACGAAGGTGAGGAGGGGGAGGTGGTATCCTTTGAACGCTTGCAGCATCAGCAGAAGGCAAGAGGCTTCTTGAAGAAGAGCCGCCACCAGAAGGCTGCCCCACAGCCCAATCCATGTGAGCAGTCCGCCCCCAACGAATCCGCCGACGATCATCGCACCAATCCCAAAAAATTTAGCAATCTGGGCGATTTCAATTTTACTGTACCCAAGGGAGAGGAGAAACGGAATATTCATGACGCTGATGGTGGTGTCTGCCAATTTATAGAAGGCAATAAAGAGGACAATTAACCCAAAGGGCATGCCTTGACAGAGGCTTTGGAAGCTAGAAATCCAGGTCCGTAGACGCCAAGGGGAGAGAGCAGGGGCGTGTATGGCGCAAGGCGTCAAGGGGGGGCTGAGCAAAACGGCAATCATGCCCAAGCTGATGAATGTGGCGGTCACCCCATAGACGATTGCCCAAGATAGGAAAGAGGCCAGATAGAGCGCCCCTGCACCAGAGGCCATGAGGCCCAGTCGGAAGCCAAAAGACACCGCGGAAGCGCTGGCGCCACGGGCATTCAAAGAGGTGGTTTCAATCCGGTACGTCTCAAGAGACAGGTCTTGAAGGGTGGCACACGTACAGACCCAAAAAGTCATGAAAGCAGTGGTCCAGAGGGATCGGGTGGGGTCCGTGAGCCCTAGGCCAATCAGTGACACAATAAGGCCGCATTGACTGAGGAGTGCACAACTCCGCAAACTGCCGAGGCGTTTCGTCAAAAACGGGACATAAAATTGAGAAACGAAAGGCCCCAACAAGAATTTGAACATATACGGACAGGTGGCAAGGGCAAAAAACCCAACAACGCTGGGGGAGGAGCCGGTTTCCGTCAACCAAGCGCTGAGAGTCGAGAGGGTCATTAAAAACGGAATCCCACTCGTAAATCCCATACACACAAACAAAACCAGCTGACGGAATGGCGTAAACGCTGGCTGAATCATCGCCCGGCAAAAAGACGGGTGAGGTGAAAATCAATAATCCGGTCTAGAGAGTCCCCCAGAGGCACTTTCGGCGCCCATCCCAGAAGGTCACGGGCCTTCTGAATCCCCGGAACACGCAGCTGAACATCTTGATAGGCCGGTCCAAAATGGTCCTGGCCTGAGACAGAAATGATTTGGGTTTTGGAGGCTTGCGGTGGGCAAAGAGGATGGGCCAGAGTCCGACTCAGCATCTCTTCCGCAAAAGTGCGAATGGAGATATCGCTCTTAGGGTTTCCGAGGTTAAAAATCTGGCGAGAGGCTGCGTAGTTTTGATTCAGAACCATGGCCATCAACCCCTCTACCCCATCTTTGATATCCGTGAAGGAGCGTCGCTGAGTCCCCCCATCAACTAACGGGATATCCATTCCGCGGATGATATTCCCCAGAAATTGCACCAACACCCGTCCGTGTCCTCCGGTGATAGGATCAATGGTGTCGAGGGTCTCCCCAATCCAATTAAACGGCCTGAACAGGGTGTAGTCGAGGCCATCCTGCTTTCCGTGGGCATGGATCACCCGGTCGAGAAGCTGTTTTGAGGTGGAATAAATCCACCGCTCTTTGCCAATGGGCCCTTGGATCAAAGGAGAGGTCTCCTCATCAAACACAGGGTCCGTGCACATGCCGTAGACTTCCGATGTGGAGGGGAAGATCAAGCGCTTTTTGTGCTGCACACAGAGGCGCACAATGGGAAGATTGGCTTCAAAATCCAGGGCAAAAACCTTGAGAGGGTCGCTGACATAGAGGGCAGGGTTGGCAATGGCCGCAAGAGGAAACACAATATCTGCTTGCGCCACCTGACGGGAGACCCAGTCCATTTCCTGGGTCATGTCGCCTCGTCGAAAATGGAATCGGGGATGGGCCAGATAGGGAATGATTTTCTGCTCCCCTAGATCCAGGCCTGTGACCCGAAAGCCTTCTTGTTTTAAAAGGGCAGGCAAGAGACTGCTGCCAATAAACCCACCGACACCTAAAATGAGAACATTCATGAGGAAGATTTCCTTTGAGAAGATGGGCGCCGCTGACGGGTGGCCGATGGGGGAGGGGTTTCGGGCAAAGAGTCTTCCTTGATGTTCGTCAGAAACTCCCGAACCAAATAGCGGGGGCGTCCTTGAGCGGACTGGTAAATCCGTCCCACGTACTCCCCTAAGATCCCGACACCGGTGATGAGAACGCTGATGAGAAAAAAGAGAATGGCAAAAAGGGTGAAAACCCCTTGAGCCTCCGGGCCCACAATCAAGCGCCGGACGAGGAGATAGATGACCAGGAGACTGCTGACCGCAGAGATCGAGATTCCAAGAAACGTAAACAATTGAAGGGGCACCAGAGAAAATCCGGTGAATAAATCGAAATACATCCGGACAAGTTTATAGAGGGTGTATTTCGATTCCCCTTGGGCACGGGCAACGTGTTCGATGCCCACTTCTGAAGGGTTCGCAGAAAATGTGTACGCTAAGACAGGAACAAGGGTGGAGGCCTCGCGGCACGACAAAACGGCGTCCACAATCGGGCGACTGTAGGCCCGCAGCATACAGCCATGATCCCGCATAGACACCCCTGTTGCATATTGGCGCATCCAATTCGTCATCTGGGAGGCCCGTGTCCGGAACCAGTTGTCCCTGCGCTCCAGGCGGAAACTTCCCACATAGTCATGGCCCGCGTCGATCAATTCAATGAGCTTGGGGATTTCCTCCGGCGGGTTTTGAAGATCTGCGTCCATCGTGAGGGCAAAGGCGCCCCGGGAGACCTCAAAGCCTGCGAGAATCGCCATATGCTGCCCATAATTCCCATTAAAGGTCACGATCCGAATCTGATGAGGACGCTTCTCAAACAAGGATTTGAGGATGGGGGCGGTTTTGTCCACACTGCCATCATTGACCAAGATGATTTCGTAGGGCCGTCCCACCTCATCCAAAACCTTTGTGAGCCTGGTATAGAGGATCTCCAGGTTCTCTTCCTCGTTGTATACAGGAATGACCACAGAGAGGAAAGGATGCTCTGGTGAATCCGGGGCGTCATGGAGGAGTGTCATGAATTTTTGGCCTCAGAAAAAAGGGTTTCAAGGGCGTCAATCACCCGGTCTTGATCCCCATATGTCATATCGGGAAACAGAGGCAAACTTAGGATGCGTTGTCCGATCTCTTCCGCCGCCGGAAAATCCCCCGGACGATACCCAAAAGCATCTTGATAACAGGAATAGAGGTGAGCAGGGAGATAATGCAAACCGGTACCAATGTTCAACTCCTTCAATCGTTTCATCAGGGTGTCCCGATCCATCCCCATCTCGGATTCATTGACACACGGGGCGAAGATATGCCAGCTATGCCCGAAACGCTTGTCGCCTGAGGGGGGGAGGGTCAGATAGGGGCGATTGCCCAATTTGTCTTGATACCGTTGGACCAAAGACCGCCGCTTCCCAATCAATGTGTCGAGGGCGCGGAGCTGATGAATCCCAATCGCGGCCTGAAGATCGGTGATGTTGGATTTCGTGGCGGGCGTGATGACATCATAATGCAGGCTCCCTTTTTTAGAAAACCGGTCCCAGGCGGGCCGATCAATTCCATGAAAGCGGAGGACCGCCAGGCGTTTGGCGAGTTCAAAATCTCGGGTGGCAATGGCGCCCCCTTCCCCCGTTGTCATGGTTTTCGTGGCGTGAAAACTGAACACCTGGACATCCCCAAAGCTTCCAATTTGCCGACCGTTCAGAGTGCTGCCGATGGCATGCGCCGCATCTTCAATGACCCGCAGGCCATGGTGTTCTGCGATCTTGTTCAGGCGGTCCATATCCACTGGAAGACCGGCAAAATGCACAGGCATGATGGCTTTTGTTTTGGGGGTGATGCGCGCCTCTATTTGGTCCAAATCTATGTTGTATGTGTGGGGATCGATGTCGACAAGAACAGGTTTTGCCCCCAAGCACGCAATCACGTTCAAGGTAGCCACAAAGGTCAGAGGGGTTGTAATGACCTCATCCCCCGGTTGAAGGCCGATGGCCTGAAGAGACAGGTAAAGACCAGCGGTTGCTGACGTCAGACTGAGAACATGGGGGGCATCGACAAAGGTGCTGAGATCTGCCTCAAACTGTGCGACCCGAGGGCCTGTTGTAATCCATCCAGAACGCAGGCAATCAACCACCTCTTGAATCGCTTCTTCAGAAATCGATGGCCGACTAAAGGGGAGAAAATCCCCCTGATCCTCCCAAAATGTTTTGGGTTTAGGATGGGACGTTGCTTCGCGAGACACAGTAAATTCCTCCAACAATGAGAATAACGCCAATGAAACGCCACACCGAAAGTGTTTCTTTAAAAAAAAGAATTCCTGCAAAGACGCTGAAGACGTATCCTAAGCTCAGAACAGAAACCCCGTAGCCGATTTCAACACGACTCAGCGCCCATAACCAAAAAATTAAACTCATTACATAGCATCCAACGCCTCCAAAAATCAAGAGATTCTGGGCACAAAGCCAGACCCAGTTCCCCAATGGCCCCTCAGGGATCTGACGCAGACCCATCTTCAGCAAGACGCTGGCCAAACTATTGAGGGCGGCCGTGAGTAATAAAATCAAAAAATTAATCATGGGATCCAGAGGTCAAAGGGGAAGGGCAGGGGGTGGGCCTATTCTGAGAAAGACGTTCAAGCTCAGGAGTTAAAGGGTGGTTGGTGGCAATCATATAGGGAGGGCAATGCAAAACCTCTGTATGGAGGGGCAGGGCGTGTCGAAGATCCCTCAAGCCGTTGGGGTTGCTCATGCGATAGCGTGCGATGAGGAAAACCCGCGCCTGGCTTGTCCAGAGGTTCTGAAAACTTTTGTCTGTGAGCAGGCGGTCTTGGTCAGGCGTGATACGCCCTCCAAAATCCAGCTCTCCCCGGTGGGCTGCCAGATGAACGGTGCGCTCTAAATAAACGGGCACATCTTGGAAGTAGTACCCCCATAAAACAATGGGGGTTTTGTCAGAAACAAAGGGTTTCAACTGCCTGATTAGGGGACGAATCGATGGGGCTGTTTGAATATGGGGGTCGATCATCATGAGCATGAGCAAAAACCCAATCATCGATGCACACAGAACAGAAAGGGCTTTCTGAGGTTCTGTTTGATAAAGACGCTGAATAACCCAAAGCCCGCCCCATAAGAAAGCGATGCCGCCTGTGATCAGGGGGGCCAGTGCCTTAAAATCATACACAGCCCTTAAAATTTGATGATCAAGAGGGGTGTACAAAAGGAAGCCTAATCCCAAGAGAACGGCAAGCCCTGCGTATATTTTAAAAGATAAGATTGGGAAAGGGTTCTGACGGAGAACGCTTGCCACCAAAAGAGCCAGGGGAGGAAAAACAGGAAGAATATAGGGAATCAGTTTCGATGAGGACACCGAAAAAAAGCAAAAAATGAAAGCGACCCACGTCCAAAGAAAAGAAGGGAGGCCTTGGGGGAGGCCCAACTGTTTCTGGCGGGTGAGGCGGAGACTCTCTGGCAGAAACACCACCCACGGGAAAAAGCCTGCCAGAAGAACGGGAATGAAAAACCAGACTGGCTGGTGACGATTATGGGCGGTTGTCAGGTAGCGGGTGACGTGTTCATAAATAAAATAAAACGACCAGAATTCAGGGTTTTTAAGGCCGACAGCAATATGCCAGGGGACCGCGATCCCCGAAAAAACAACCAGAGAGAGGGGGTGGAAGGCGTTTTTCAAGAGGCCCCATTGGCGTGTGAGGGCGATCCACAGAAGAATGATGCTCCCGGGTAAAAAGACCCCAATCAGACCCTTCGTCAGGGTTGCAAGGGCCAGGGCTGCACCATAAAGGCCAAGATACACCAAACGCTTTTTCTGTTCGATTGTAGAGAGAAAGAAGGCCAAGAGACCTGCGCTCATGAAGACGGTGAAGGCAAGATCAAGGATAATCAAGCGAGCAAGAACGCAGTAAAGGATGCTTGTTCCCAAAACAAGGGGCGCCCAAAAGCCTTCCTGTCGTAGGCCCAGCCTTTGGCAAAATCCGTAAAGCATCAGGCATCCCAAAAGGGCAAACAAGGCAATCGGTAGTCTCAGCCAAAACGCAGACCCAACTCCGGCCAACGAAATGGTGGTGGCCTCAATCCAATAGACCAAAGGCGGCTTTTCAAAATAAGGGAGGCCATTCAAGTGTGGGGTCAGCCAGTCTCCCGAGACAACCATCTCCCTGGGGATTTCCACGTAGCGTCCTTCATCAGGAGTTGCCAGCGGCCTGAGCCCTAGTCCAAAAGTAAATAAACCCGCAAGGATGAACAGAAGAAGCCAAAAATCACGCTTTGAACTGGTGTTCACCTGCTGCACTTCAACATTCCCGCTACTGATTCCACTCTCTATAATGGCATTTTAGATCAACCTCAGCCCGATGCAAGATCGATCTGAAAAAAGGCCTGCCCCGTCTCATACTCAGGTGCGATCAAAATACATATGGCCGCCGCCCTCCTGGGACTTATGGAGTCTCAGGCCTTTCCTTGGAAACGAAACTCCATCTATGATCCATCGGTAGAACCTAGGCGAAGTGATCAATAGATATCTTCAAAACCCTTTGACTTAAGACACACTCTCCGGAGTGAACGTCATTCCTCCGAACTTCTCTCTCCTTCGATGTGCTTTTCCCCCAGTGAAAGTCTGGTTTTTTTTTGCAAGAAAGTAGGTGTTCTTTAAGCTCTTCTGTCTTGGACTGTCTTCTGTTGGATTCACCAACCCATTGGTAGGCAAAACCCTTTGACTTAAGACACACTCTCCGGAGTGAACGTCATTCCTCCGAACTTCTCTCCCCTTCGATGTGATTTTCCCCCAGTGAAAGTCTGGTTTTTTTTTGCAAGAAAGTAGGTGTTCTTTAAGCTCTTCTGTCTTGGACTGTCTTCTGTTGGATTCACCAACCCATTGGTAGGCAAAACCCTTTGACTTAAGACA